>JAHBWA010000380.1 GCA_019637195.1 Labilithrix sp.
AAGTGACTCGCGCCGAGGATCGTGAGCGCCCCCGCCGTCTCGGCCGCGAAGCCCTGGAGCGGCGTGATGCGGATGATCTTCGTGCCCATCGTCTTGATGATCTTCGTGCCGCCGGCCATCGTGCCGAGCGCGATCGCCGTGGCGCACGCGAGGACGACCCACATCGGGACGCCGTCGCCCTTCGGCGGCAAGAACCACGCGGGCATGCCCTCGTGATGCCCCGCCTTCACGAACGCGATCAGCGCGAGCGTGATGATGCCCATCGACTTCTGCGCGTCGTTCGAGCCGTGCGCGAAGGCCATCGACATGGCCGACACCAGCTGGAGCCGGCGCGAGCCGCGGTGCACCGTGGCGGGGCGCATCTTCCGGACGACCCAGACGAGGGCGATCATCATGACGAAGGCCATCACGAAGCCGATCGTCGGGGACGCGACGAGCGGGATGAGCACCTTCTGCTTGAGCGCGCCCCACTTGAAGGCGGAGACCCCGGCCTTCGCCACCACCGCCCCGGCGAGCGCTCCGATCAGAGCGTGCGACGAGCTCGACGGGATCCCGTACCACCAGGTGATCAGGTTCCAGATGCACGCGCCGATGAGCGCCGACAGGACGACCGTCTGGGTGACGATCGCGGGGTCGGCGAAGCCGGAGGCGATCGTCTTGGCGACGGCCGTTCCGGTGACTGCGCCGAAGAAGTTCAGGAGGCCCGCCAGGATGACCGCCGTGCGGATCGGCAGGACCCCGGTGGAGACGACGGTGGCGATCGCGTTCGCGGCGTCGTGAAACCCGTTGATGTAGTCGAAGATGATCGCGAAGACGATGACGCTGACGAGCAGGCTAACCATGCTTCACAGCGAGGTTGGCCAGCGTATCGGCGATCGAATCACACTGGTCGATGGCGTTCTCGAGATCCTCGAGGACGGTCTTCTCGCGGATGAGGACGCGCGCGTCGGTGACGCCCTCGCGCACGGGTCCGCCCGTCCGCTCGGAACAGAACAGCTCGGAGATCGCCTCGCGGTAGACGATGTCGGCCTCCTTCTCGATCTTCCGGAGCTCGCGCGCGACCGCGACGATCTCCGTGTACTTGTGCTTGCGGAGCTTCGGCATCGCCTCGTCGATCTTCGCCGTGCAGCGGACGATGATCTCGATGAGCTCGGCCATCGCGGGGGTCGGCTTGTCGACCCCCAGCATCACGCACGCGCGGATCGCCCCGTTGGTGAGGTCGAGCACGCCGTCGAGCTCCGACGAGAGCTTCTGGAGGTCCTCGCGATCGATCGGCGTCACGAACGTCTTCGCGAGCGCCTCCTCCATCTCGTGGACGATCCGGTCACCGTCGTGCTCGATCTTCTGGACCGCGTCGCGGGCCTGCTCGGCGGTGGTGCCGTTGGTCGAGAACTTGGAGAGCGCCTTGGCCCCCTCGTGCGCGGCCCGCGCCTGCTGCTCGAGGAACTCGTAGAAGTGATCTTCGCGCGGAAGAAACCAGCGGATGACGTCCTGGATCCCCATCAGCCATTCC
>JAHBWA010000381.1 GCA_019637195.1 Labilithrix sp.
TCATCGGAGCGGTGGGGTCGACGCATCGCTCCGTCCTTCGCGCGCTGACGGCCCTCGTCGTGGCGGGACCGCTCACGGCCTGCGCGCTCCTCCTCGACACGAGCGACCTGAGCAGCGGCGCTGAGGACTCGGCGACGAGCGACGGCGCCGCTCGCGAGGCCGACGGTGACGGCGTGCAGCTCGACGGTGCGCTGGACGGCTCGGTCGAGCCCGCACCGGCGCTCGGCTGTCCGGCCGCGGGCCACTCGTGCGTGCCCGAGCCGCCGAGCGGCTGGGTCGGCCCGCTCCTCGTCTACGACGGCCCGGAGAACGGCACGCCGAGCTGTCCCGCCGCGATGGCGCTCGCGCGCATCGACGCCCACACGGGCTTCGCGCAGCCTGCACCGCACGCGTGCTCCGCGTGCAGCTGCGCCAGCGGCAGCGGCGTGACGTGCACGGCCTACCTCGCGCAGCATGACAAGGCGAGCTGCACGGGCGTCGCGAGCACGACCGAGCTCACCGCGTCGTGCCAGAAGCTCGCGAGCCCGGGCTTCGCGGTCACCTTCAAACACTCCGGCGGGAGTTGCCCTCCGACGGGTGGGGTGCCGAGCCTCACGCCTGTCCCGTGGACCGCGAAGACCCGCGCGTGCGGCGCGCCGAGCCTCCTCCGGACCGGCTGCCCGAGCGGGAACGTGTGCACGCCCGACGCGCCGAGCCCGTTCGGGGCTCGCCACTGCATCACGACCGTGGGCGACGTCGCCTGCCCGAGCGGGCCCTACAGCAAGAAGCTCGTCGCCGTCGGCTCGCTCGCCGACGACCGCGGCTGCACCGCCTGCACCTGCGGCGCGCCGGAGAACAACTGCTCCGGCACGGCGCACTACTTCGACGACGACACGTGCAGCGGCATCCCGAACACCGCAGCGCTCCCGCTCGCGTGCCTGCCGGGTGGTCCCTCGATGAGCACGAGGCTCGTCTCGGCCACGTCGATCACCCCGAACTGCAAACCCGGCTCGGACAGCAAGCCGACCGGCAGCGTCGCCCCCGCAGAGCTCGCGACGATCTGCTGCGCGCCCTGACGGGCTCCACGCGCACGCTCCGGGTCACGCCGGCTCGATGTCGACGTCGCAGTTGAGCTGCTCTCCCAGCTCTTCGAGCGCGTGGCGGAGGGCCTTCACGCTGACGTTCTTCGGGACGAGCATGAGGATCTCCATCGTGAAGACCGGGGTGCCCATGAAAGGCGCGGACTCGAGCCGCGTGACGAGCTCCTCGACGTTGACGCCGTGCTCGCGGAGGTACGACGTGACGCGGTGGACGATGCCGGGCTGATCCATCGAGTACGTCTTGAGGCGGAACGGGACGCCTTCGCGCTGCGCGGGCGCGGCCTCCTTGGGCGACGGCGTCGAGAACTCGATCGAGAGCCCGATGGCCGGCGCGGCCGCGGAGAGGCGCTTCTTGACGTCGTCGAGCACGGCGCTCGTGCCCTCGACGAGCGCGATGAGCGCGAACTGACCGCGGAGGTTCACCATCCGCGTG
>JAHBWA010000039.1 GCA_019637195.1 Labilithrix sp.
GACGACGGCGACGGGATCGACCTCGACGCCATCCGCCGCCGCGCGGAGACCCTCGGGCTCCTCTCGCCGGAGGACGCCCTGGCCGCCCCGGACTCGACGCTGCTCGACCTCGCCTTCGCGCCCGGCTTCTCGGTGCGCGAGTCGGTGAGCACCATCTCCGGGCGCGGCATCGGCCTCGACGCCGTGCGCGCGACCATCGAGCGGCTCGGCGGGACGATCGCGCTCGAGTCGAAGCGCCAGGTCGGCGTCACCGTGACGCTCCGGCTGCCGCAGTCGCGCCGCATCGTCGAGGTGCACCGCCTGCCGTCGACGCAGCCGGGCCTGGTCTTCGCGGTGCCGACCACGTGGACCGTGCGGACCGAGCGTCGCCCGGACGCGCTCGATCCCGCCGCCGTGATGGGCCTCGGCCGCACGCACACGGGCCACGCCTCCACGACGCTCACGTACCTCGTGCTCTCGCGCGACGGCGACGACTACCCGATCGTCGTCGGTGGCTCGGTCTCGCGGGTCGGCGCGGCGCGGCTCTGCCCGACCTCCCCCGACGACGGTCTCGAGGTCGTCACGATCGACAACGAGCCCGTCATTCTCATTCGCCCCGACACGTTCTTCCCGCCCGCCAGCAGCCGCCGCCCCGGCCCGAGCTGACGCCCGGGGCGCATCACCTCGCCTCGCCGCCGCGCCCCGACGCTCGGAGCGCGTCAGAACACGTACGGGTTCGCGCCCGGCGTGACGAGCTTCGCGGCGTGGCCCTGGAGGCGGAAGGAGCTGCCGCCGTGCTCGATGTGGACGCGCACCTCTTCCGTGCGCGAGACCTTCTCGTGCGGGCCGAGCATGACGATGACGCGCTCGGGCGAGTCGGGGACCACGTCGAGCCCGACGAGGTGGCTCGCCGCGTCGAGGAGGAGCCGGGCCGGGAGATCGCCGTGGAGGTTCGGTCGAGTCGGCTCGGTCACGACGACCACGGTCGCGGTCGCGGGATCGTTCGCGTAGCTGGAGGCGGGCTGCTCGGGGAGCATGTCCGCATCGTAGGCAGCCTGCGGCCCGCGCGCCACGGTCACGTCGGAGCTTCGTCGCCGCCGCCCGCGGCCCTTCGATCAGCCGAGGTGCCCCTTGGCGGTCGCGAGGAAGCGCTGGCGGGCGAAGGCGTGATCGACGATCGGCCGCGGATACGTCTCGCCGAGCACGATCCCGGCGCGCGCGAGCTCGGCCGCGGGCGCCTCCCACGGCTGGTGGATCCAACGATCGCCGAGGTTCGCGAGCTCCGGGAGCCACCTCCGCACGTACGCGCCGCGCGCGTCGAATTTCGCGCCCTGGAGGACGGGGTTGAACACGCGGAACCACGGCTGCGCATCGACGCCGCAGCCGGTGGACCACTGCCAGCCGAGATCGTTGGCGGCCCAGTCGCCGTCCGTGAGGAAGCGCATGAAGTGCTCCTCGCCGCGCCGGAAGTCGACGAGCAGATGCTTGGCGAGGAAGCTCGCCGTGATCATCCGCGCGCGGTTGTGCACGAAGCCCTCGGTGAGCAGCTGCCGCGCCGAGGCGTCGACGACGGGGTAGCCGGTCGTGCCGGAGACCCACGCGCGCCAGCCCGCCTCGTCCTCGCGCCAGGGGAACCCCTGCCACGCGGGCCGGAACGGCTCGCTGAGCACGTCCGGCCGGTGCTCGAGCACGTCGTAGGCGAACTCGCGCCACACGAGCTCGTTCAGGTACGCGCGGCGCGCCTTCGGGTGCTCGGCGAGCGCCTCCTTCGCGTGACCGAAGACGGCGCGCGCGCTGATCGTCCCGAACTTGAGGTCCTGCGAGACGCGGCTCGTCCCGGCCTCGCCCATGAGGTCGCGGCCTACGTCGTAGCGCGCGCCCGGACCGCGGAGAAACGCGCGGAGGCGGGCTCGGGCCGCGGCCTCGCCGCCCCGGACGATCCGCGGGTTCGGCGTGATGCCGAGGTCCTCGGGGACGGGGACCGCGACCTCGCGCGCGACGACGGAACGCGGCAGCTTCGGGACCGGCGGCAACGAGCGCGGCGCGCGACGCGGCGCCCCGACGACGACGTCCTTGGCGAACGCGTTCGCGAACGGCGTGAACACGGCGAACGGCGTCCCGGAGCCGGTGAGCAGCTTGCCCGGCGTGGCGAGGGTCTCGCCGTCGTAGAGATCGAACGGGATCTCGGCGAGGGCCTTCGTCACCCGTCGATCGCGCTCCTTGCCCACCGGCTCCGTCCAGCGGTAGCCGACGACGCGATCGACGCCGAGCTCGCGGGCGAGCGCGGGGACGACCTCCGTGCTCTTGCCGCCGACCACGACGAGGCGCGAGCCGAGCTTCTCGATCGACCGCGCCAGCTCCGCGAGCGACTCGACCAGGTACTGCATCCGATGCGGGATCTCTCGCGCGCGCTCGGGCGCGAAGAAGTAGGGATCGAGGACGAACAGCGGGATCGTCTCGCCGGCCGCGGCCGCATCGGCGAGCGGCGCGTGATCGGCGACGCGCAGGTCCTTGCCCCGAAACCAGACGAGCGTGCGCATGGCGGTCGAACGTTACTACTCTGCCTTCGACGCGCGCCCTGCGATCGTCCCCGCCAGCGAGCCGACGAGCCGCGATCTCGGTCCTCGAGCCGGCGCGCCGCGGATCGGAGGCCGCTTTCTTTCGGGTGTGGAGAGATTTCTCTCTCCACACCCGACGTCGCGCGCGCGCGCGCTCCTCGGCCGGCGCTTCGCCGGCGCGCCCGCCCGAGCCGCGACGCTTCTCCACAAGGCCTGCACACCGGCTCCGCGAAGCTCTCCACAGCTTGTCCCGCCGCGGTGGCTTGCGCGCGCGGCGAGCGGCCCGTAGAGCGCGGGGCACCATGGAGCAGACGAACGTCGATCGCGCCCTCGCGGCGCTCGAAGAGCAGCACGCCGACGATCCCCCGCGCGCGAGCGCGCTCCGTCTCACGCGCCGCTTCAAGTCGAGCTGGCTCGAGCTCGGCGAGGCGCTCACCGAGGTGAAGCGCGACAAGTCGTGGGAGCGATGGGGCTACGACTCGTTCGAGACGTACACGAAGTCCGAGCTCAAGCTCCGCGCGGACACGGTCGAGAAGCTGACGGGCAGCTACATGTTCCTCCACAAGCGCGCCCCCGAGGTGCTCCGGCGCGACCCGCTCGAGGCGCTCCCGAGCTACCAGGCGATCGACTACCTGCGGCGCGTCGAGGAGAAGGCCGCCGAGGATCACACGATCCCCGAGGAGACGCTCGTCGACGTGCGCAAGCAGATCCTCGACGACGGCGTCCCCATCACGAAGGTCGCGCGCCTCTACAACGACACGCTCTTCCCGCTGAGCGACGCGGCCAAGCGCGAGTCGAACCGGAAGGCGCTCAAGTCCACGGCGACCAAGCTTCGCGATCTGCTCGCCGACTCGTCGGCGATCCCGACGCGTCTCGCGGGATCGCTCGGCGACGCCCTCGACGAGCTGCTCGCCGAGCTGAGCGCCGAGGCGAAGGCGGCCTGAACGCCGAGCCGCGCCCGCGGCGCGTGACGTCCCGCGCGGTCTGCGGACCTTCCCCGCACCCTGCCCGCCGCGCCTCGCGCCTGGTGCTATGCTCGAGGGGATGCGTCGGCTTTGCGCGCTCAGCCTCGCGCTCGCGTGCTCGTGCGCCGCGCTGACGGGCCTCGACGATCTCTCCGTCGACGACGCGCCGCTCGATCCCGGCGACGCAGGCGGAGGAGCGAGCGACGGCGGCGCGGGGCCCGGACGAGACTCCGCGCCGAGCGAGCCGGCCGACGCCCGCCCGCCGAGCGACGCGCGCGGCGACCAGCCGGACGTCGCCCCCGCGCCGCTCTGCCCTCGCGACGGCGGCCTCGAGGCGCCGCTCGATCCGCGGTGGGCGCTTCGCGGCTCCGCGTCCGGGCCTGTCGCCCTCGGCGTCCAGCTGACCCCCAACGCGCCGACGCAGGCGGGCGCGCTCTTCTGGAACGTGCCGCTACCCTTCGCGCGCTTCGACACGGAGGTCACCCTCCGCATCGTGGCTCCTCAAGCGCCCGCCGCCGACGGGATCGGCTTCGCCTGGCTCGACGCCCCGAGCGTGCCGGCGACCCTCTCGGGCGGGGGCACCTCGTTCGGTCTGAGCGGCACGAAGGGCTTCGCCGTGATCGTCGACACGTACCGCAACGGCGACCTCGGCGATCCCGCCGTACCGTTCGTCGCGGTTCGGCGCGTGGACACGATGACGACGCTCCGTGCCTCGCGGCGCATCATCCGGCTCGCCGACGGTCAGCCGCACACGCTCCAGGCTTCCGTGAAGGACGGGGCGGTCACGGTGCGCGTCGACGGAGAGGTCGAGCTCGAGAGCGTGTCGCTCGGCTCCGGAGCGTCGAGCGGGTTCAGCGGCTACTTCGCGGCCGTGGCGGCCACCGGAGAGCACAGCGCCGCGCACTACGTATCGAACGTGGTCCTGCGCGCTGGCACGACGGGAGCGTGCGCCGTCACCGACTGAGAGCCCCGTCACGTCGGCGCGAGGCGCGGCGCGCCCACGCTTCGGGCGCTCAGCGCGCCACGAACAGCGTCGCGACCACGGTCACCAGCACGAGCAAGACGGCGCCGCCCGCGAGCGCCGCGATGCGCATGCCCCGGCCGGTCGCGGGCGCCGGCGCCGCGAACGCCGGCGGCGTGCTCGGGCGCCACGGCTGAGAGGCGGTGTCGTGCGCGGGCGGCGGGCTCGAGCGGATCCGCCGTCCGGACCCCTCGTCGAAGCCGGCGTCTTGCTCCTGGAGCAACAGCTCGGCGGCGATCGAGGACATCGACTCGACCTTGCGGGTCGGGTTGTCGTGCGGGTCCCCGGGCAGGCGCTTCCTGGCGTTCATCGACCGCACTGAACTCTACACGACGCGCGCGACAAACCGAGGGCGAATGAGCGCGACCGCGCAAGTCCAGCGTCGCTGGACGGCCCGCCGCCCCCGCGCCGCCGCACCGCGAAGCACCTACGTGTAGAGAACGGTCAGGGAGTCGCCAGCTCGAAGACGCTGATCGACGTCGGCGGGAGCTTCGCCTTGATGCTCGTCCCCTCGATTTTCGCGTCGCCGCCCGTCAGCCCGGTGGGCGCGCCGGTATAGACGAACGAGCGGAGCCCCGCCGGCGCCGCGCAGCCGTCGAGCGCGATGCTCGCGTCGAACGGGCGATCGGCGCTGAAGTTGATCGCGACGAGCACCCACTTCTTGCCGCTCTCGTCGCGCGACGCATAGAGCGACGTGCCGCTCGGCGAGCTCGACGGGACGATCGTGTCGAAGAAGCGGCCGCCCTCGCCGTCGTAGTTGCGGTAGGCGCGGAACGCCCAGTACGCCGGTTTCGGCTTCTTGGGGTACGTCCAGTAGAACGCGTGGCTCACGCCGTGGAGGGCGAAGCGACCGAGGGCCTCGGCGAGGGCGACCGCGCCCGCGGGGTGATGCTCGGCGCCGAAGTTGTACTCGCCGATCTGGAAGCCGAGCCCGGGGTAGTTCTTCGCGATGAGCTCCTTCATCCGCGGGATCAGGTAGACGCGACCGTTCTCGTTGTCGTCGACCTTCTGCTCGCCGATCCAGGACTCGTCGACGTACTCGCGATCCCACAGCGAGCGCGTCGTCCGGTAGCGGAGGTCGTTCGTCGCGCGATCGGTGTTGCCGCCGCCGTCGCCGCCCTCCTCGTCGCCGTGCTGCACGCCGTCGGCCTGCGGGTAGATGTGGACGTCGAGCACGTCGAGCACGCGCACCCCGGTCTTCTTCTCGTGCTCGTGGAGCTTCTTCAGGTACCACGCGAGCAGCGGCTCGTCGCCGTGCGCGCGGCGGTCGGGCTTCAGGCGGAAGCCCGCCTTCGCGTCCTTGCCGCTGTAGAAGTAGCCGGGCCAGCCCCACTCGGCGGGCCCCGCGATGATCGCCTCGGGGTCGGCCTTCCGCACCGCCGTGCCGAACGCGATCGTCTTCTCGAGCAGCTCGTCGTACGTCATCCCCTCGGGGTGGACGTCACGATGGGTCGAGTCCCAGAGGGCGGGCTCGTTGTCGAGGATGTACTGGTAGACGACGCGCTTGCCGCGCTTCTGATCGGCGCTCTTGATCTGGGCGACCCAGGCGCCGACGTCCTCCGGCGTGATCCGCGTCTGCCACGCCGACGGATCCTTCGGCGGCTCGAGCAGCGTCTTGCCGTCGGGTTTCTTGCCGTTGCCGCAGTGAGCGCGGTGCGGATCGGTCTTGTGCTGGTCGGGGAAGAGCTTCGTCGAGAACGCGCAGCTCTCGGTGTCCTTCGCGACCCACCCCATCATCGGGATCGTGATCGCGGCGCGCCCGCCCTTGTCCGCGGCCTTGTGGACGAACTTCTCCCAGGAGTCGATCTCGATGTTCTCCCAGAACCAGTCGTTGGCGGTGCTCCAGGCGTTGCCGAGCTTCGGGTTGTAGCGCGACGTCGTGTTGCCGCCCCATCGATGCGCGGTGGCGCCGATGTCCTTGTCCGTGTCGGCCCACGCGATGCCGAAGATCGTCGGGCTGACCGGCTGCCCCGCGCTCTTGCACGTGACCGCCATCGGGGTCGACGCCTTGAGCTTGCCCGACTTCGGGATGGGGCCGCCGACGAGCGCGGCGAGGTCCTCGGTGATGACGCCGGCCGACTGGATCTTGGTCCCGTCGGCCCCGACGATGACCGGACCGCTGACCGCCGCGTCGCCCGGGGTGGCCGGCGTCTTCGACTCCTTCTTGGTGCAGCTGTCGCAGCCGACGACGGCGAGAGCCGCGACGAGCGCGAGGGCGGAGGGGGCGGGATGAGGAGCTCTCGTCAAGGCAGGTCTCCGGTGAAGTTCACGAGGTCGGCGTACGCGCGCCAGGACGCCTCGAGGAGATCGAGGCGGCGGGCCCGGGCGATCGCGAGATCCCGCCGTGCAAGCATCGCACGCGTCAGGTCGATCTTGCCCGCTCGAAAGCCGTCGACCGAGGCCTCCACGGCGCGCTCGAGCGCGGGGATGCCGTTCTTGTCGAGCTCGTCGAGCGCCTTCGTGACCGACTTGATCGCATCTCGCGCGGCCCGGAGTCGCGCGTTGACGACACCACGGAAGAGCTCGAGCCGGCGCGCGGCGTTGGTCCGGCCCGCCTCGGCCCGCGCGATCTCGCCCTGGAACTTGCGGGTGACGGGCAGCGTGATGACCGCGCCGCCGCCGAAGCGCGCCTCGCCCTGGCTCCCGCGACCGGCCAGGACCTCGAACGACACCGCCGGGATCTTCTCGCGCTCGTAGCGCTCGATCGACGCGTCCCAGTAGGTCCGCTCCGCCGCGAGGCGCGAGACGACCGGCGCGCGATCCACGACGCGAGCCACCTGCGCGTCGTCCCACGGACCGCGGAGCGGCGGCGGGAGCAGGCCCGCGTTCGGCGGCGGCTTGCCGGGATCGGGCAGCGCCGTGAGCTGGCCGAAGCGCGCCCGCGAGTTCGCGACGCGCAGCTCCGCCTCGGCCCGCGACTGCACCCAGCGCGCGACCTCCGCCTCGGCGATGCTCTTCTCGTAGAGCGTCGTGTCCTTCGCCTCGAAGCGCCCCTGGAAGTACTTGGCCTCCTCGCGCGCGGTGCTCTCGCCGCTCTCGGCCTCCCGCACGCGCGACGTGCTCACCACGTACTCGCCGTACGCCGCGACCACGTCGCCGGTCGCGATCGCGCGCGCGTCGACGAGGCCGATCTTCCTCCACTCGATGAGGCGCTCGGCCTCGTCGATGCGCTTGCCGCGCTGCCCGGCGACGTCGACCGGGAAGTACGTGAAGGTCAGCGCCTGGACCTGACGCCCCGCGCCCTCGTAGTTGGAGAACGGCCGGTCGACCTGGATGTCGGTGTACGGGTTGCCGAACGCGCTGGCGCGTGCGCCGGCGAGCTGACCGCGGGCGGCGCCGAGCTCGCCCTCGGCGTCGGCGACGACGACCGCTTGCGCGCGGGCGCGCTGGATGGCGATCTCCAGGGTCGGGAACTCCGCGCGCGCCGCGGGAGCGACGAGCGAGAGCGCACCGGCGACGAAGAAGCTCGTGAAGCGACGGGAAACACGAAGAGCGTGCGTCATGATTCGGCGCCCACTCTATCTCAGGAGTCGCTGCTCCCGTGGGCCGCCCCGCAGGCCGTTGCAACAAACAACGCGCCGTATCCGCGCGTTCGCATCGTTGGATCTCCAACCGATGATCGACCCCCGCCGCGCGGCGTTCGAGCGGCCCCGCGACCGGAGGGGGCACGGACGCCGCGGGCCCATTTTTCCGTTGAGGCGAGCGCCCGGAGGCGCCATGGTCCGCCCATGCTGAACATCGATCTGTCGGGCAAGCGCGCGTTCGTGGCCGGCGTCGCGGACGACGGCGGCTTTGGCTTCGCCATCGCGAAGGCGCTCGCCGAGGCCGGCGCGTCGGTCTGCGTCGGCACCTGGCCGCCGGCGCTCGGCATCTTCCAGACGCTGCTCCGCCGCGGGAAGCTCGACGAGTCGCTCGCGATGCCCGGCGGCGGCAAGCTCGAATTCGAGCGCGTCTATCCGCTCGACGCCGAGTTCGACACGTTCGAGGACATGCCGGAGGAGATCCGCGACAACAAGCGGTACAAGGAGCACGGCGACGTCAGCATCCAGGCCGCCGTCGAGCGCCTGAAGAAGGACTTCGGCGCGGAGGCGAGCGACGGCGTGCTCGACATCGTCGTGCACTCGCTCGCGAACGGCCCCGAGGTGAAGAACGTCCTCCTCGAGACGAGCCGCAAGGGCTACCTCGGGGCGGTCGGCGTCAGCGCCTACTCGATGATCTCGATGGTGCAGCGCTTCAGCCCGATCATGCGCAAGGGCGGCTCGTTCCTCTCGCTCTCGTACATGGCCGCCGAGCGGGTGATCCCCGGCTACGGCGGCGGCATGAGCTCGGCGAAGGCCGCGCTCGAGAGCGACACGCGGGTCCTCGCGTTCGAGGCGGGACGCAAGTACGGCCACCGCGTCAACTGCATCAGCGCGGGCCCCCTCGCCTCGCGCGCCGCGAGCGCGATCGGCTTCATCGGCGAGATGATCGAGTACACGACCGCCAACGCTCCGCTCCCCGAGGCGCTCACCGCGCGCGAGGTCGGCGCGACCGCCGCGTTCCTCTGCTCGCCCCTCGCCAGCGGGATCACCGCCACGACGGTCTACGTCGACAAGGGCTACTCCGCGATGGGCAAGGCCCTCTGACCGGAGGCGGAGCGCGCGCGAGACGCGGCGTCGCGCGAACGTCACGCGCGGGACGCGACCGACGCACCGACGCGGCTCAGCGGCAGGTGCCCGAGGTGCACGTGAGGCCGGCGCAGCAGTCGTCGGCGCAGAGCTCGTAGAGCCCCCGGCACGAGGTCACGGGCTCGGCCCCGCCGCAGCGGCCGAGGACACATCGCTGCGAGCAGCACGTCGCCGGCACGCTGCAGGTGAGCCCGTCGCCGTCGCAGACCGGCGCGCTCGCCTCGAGGTGCACGCCGGCGTCGTCGCCGACGGGACCGCAGCGCGCCTCGCGACAGAGCATGCCCTCTGGGCAGTCGGTGTCGACGCTGCACGGCCCCTCGGCCTCGTCGTCGCACGCGACGGCGGCGGAGAGGACGAGCACGCTCGACGTGAGGACCGCGCAGAGCCGACGCTTCACGCCCTCGAGCTAGCATCGGGCGCAGACGGCGGCACGCCCGCTCGCCCGACGGATCGCGTGGCTCGTCGGATCTCGGCCGCGCCGAGACTCCCGGCAGCGCGGGACGCGGGGCCGCTCAGGTCGGATCGCCGCAGCAGCGGAAGCCCTGCTGGTAGAAGACGTGCGACTCGTCATGGGCCTTCGTCGCGGGACGGCAGCGCGTACGGACGGGGCCCCAGTAGCCACCTTTCAGGACGCTGGGTCGCTCACCGGCGATCGACGAGCGGGTCCACTCGTCGATGTTGCCGGTCATGTCGTAGACGCCGAAGGGGCTCTTGCAGAGCGGGCGCGCGCCGCTCGGGTGGCCCTGCCACAGGCGATCGAGCTCGTCCCTCGCCTTCTCGCCGCCGCGCGGGCGGAGCGCCGCGTCGTCGAACTGCTTCCACGGGCGGTCGTTGAGGCAGGCCTCGGGATCGCGGGCGTAGCCGTTCGGGTAGGGCTGCGCCTCCTCGCCTTCGCACGCGAACGTCCACTCGTCCTCGGTGCAGAGGCGCTTGCCCTCGACCTGGCAAGCGTCACGCGCCTCGTACCAGCTGACGAGGATGAGCGGATACTCGTCCTTCCGGTTCGGGTACTCGAACCGGTCGATGCAGAAGTGGAGCGGCTGCGTCGGCAGGTCCTTCGACAGCCGGAGCCACTTCTCGCGATCGTACTCGCCGCAGCGCTGCGGCCACTTGCGATCGATCCAGCTCGTGCACGCCTGCATCTGGAGCTCGTCGAGCAAGAAGTGCCGCTTCATGTTGCCGGCGACCTCGATCATCCCGGGCGCGCACGCGCCACGGTTCTTCTCGCGAGCGTCCGTCACGGCGCGCTCTTCACCGGCGGGCCCGCGGATCTGCCAGTGGCGCCCCCGGACGAGCTGCCACTCGCGCGCTGCGAGCGGACCGCTCGCGTCGGCGCCCGGTCCCGGCAAGAGGGACGGCGAGAGGCGATCGCCGGGCGAAGACGCGCGCGGAGCGTTCGCGCCGAGCCCCAGCGTCGACGGCGCGCGCGGCGCTTCACTCCGCGACGGCTCGTCGCCGCTCGAAGCGGAGGATGCCCGGTCCTTCGACGCGAGCCCGAGGAGGACAGCCACTACGAAGAGCCCGACGCGGCGCACGCGCGGGCCTCGCCGACGGACCAGGGAACCGAACTTCATCCCCATCACCTATGGACGTAAATTGTGGAGCCTTATTCTCGAACGTCGAGCCCGGATTCGACAAATGTTCCGCCCACATTTGCTTCCACTCTTGATGTAACTCCGAGGCGCGCTGCGTCATGCCGACGACGCCGTCGCGAGGTGCTCGCGAGCGACGGCGCGCCAGCACGCGCCGACCGCGCAGGGCGAGCGCGGGTGAAATTTCCGACGAGCCTCGCGCGACCCTCTCACATGACCACGACATCGAGCCTCTTCGTCCCTTCCCGGCCCTCCCACGGCGAGCGCGTCGCCGCGGCGATCGCGCACGCGGGTACGTGCGTGGCGTGGTTCCTCGCGCCGCTCGTCGTCTACCTCGTCGAGCGCGACCGCTCTGCGTACGCCTCGCGTCAGGCGCTGCAGGCGCTCCTCTGGTCCGCGCTCGGCACGATCGTGAGCTTCGCTACCTGCGGCGTCGCCGTCCCGCTGTTCCTCGTCGTCCACCTCTACGCGGCGTTCCAGGCGCTCGAAGGACGCGACTTCGAGTGCCCGCTGGTGGGCAGCGTCGCCGAGAAGCTCAGCGCTGGCTGAGCGCGCGGCGCTCGTGCACTGACCACACGAGTGACCACGTCGTGGCGCGCATCTCCCACTCGAGTCTCGCACTTGAGGTCGGCTGCCCCTGCGCGTTACCGTCGCGTGCATGAAGGCAAACCTCGGGATCGCCAGTGTCCTCGCCGCCGCTGCGGCCGCCGTCGTCGTCTCTCCCTCGGACGCGCACGCGGCAGGTCACGCCAACGGCTTCGGCGAGAAGGGCCAGCTCATCCTCAGCGCCGATCGCCTCGTGCCGGTGTTCAACTACGCGTCGTCCTCGGTGACGCGGACCGAGAACAACATCGAGCTGACGCGCTCGCGCAGCGGGAGCGGGCTCTCGCTGCTCTTCGGCCGTAGCCTCGCGCACTCCGACGACCTCGCCGTCCCGGTGAACGTCCACGCGATCCCGCGCGTCGCGTTCGACGTCACCATCATCCCGCAGCTCACCCTCGGCGCAGCGATCGCGTTCGGCTTCGGGCTCGGCGGCACGAACGAGAACGAGAACCTCCAGGGTACGACGCGGACGACGCAGTCGTCCGACGCGCCGACCGCGACCGCGATCGGCCTCGCGCCGCGGGTGGGATACATCCTGCCGCTCGGCGACGCGTTCGCGTTCTGGCCCCGCGTCGGCTTCGGGTTCTACTCGGTCAGCGCGACGACCGAGCAGACGCAGGGCAACACGACCACCACCGTGCGCGGCACGGACACGCTCTTCTCCCTCGACCTCGATCCCCAGTTCGCGATCGTGCCGCTCGAGCATTTCTTCATCCACGTGGGGCCGGTGGTCAACATCCCGATCTCGGGCAGCCGATCCATCTCGTCGACGACGGGCGCGACCACGACGAGGCGCAGCGACGACGCCTCGCTCTTCAACTTCGGGGTCAGCGCAGGGCTCGGCGGCTGGCTCAACGTGTTCTGACGGGGCGGCGCGCCCGTACACCTCGGCGCGCCGGCGGGGCTTCCCGCCGACGAGGCGGTCCCCGCTCGCCGGCGCCGCATCCGTCGCGGCGCTCAGCCGCAGCTCGCCGTGGTGAGGGCCGCCTCACGCGTGGCGGCCGTGCGCGCGGTGAAGGCACCCCTCGCGCTTCTTTTCGCCGCCGCGACACCGCGGAACGGCTGAACCCGAAGTGGTACGCGACGTGCTCTCGCGGTGGTGCGCGCCGTACCTGCGGTCGTGCGAAGGAGCTTTCTCATGAAGGGGACCGGTCCGGAGGGGCGAGCGGTCTTGACGGCGAAGACTCGCGGGCCACAGGTGCTCGTCGAAGCGACGTCGTCACGCCGGCCACCTCCCCCACCGGGAGCCGAACGGATCGTGCCGAAGGCTCCGCATCCGGCGGCCGTCATCCGTGCCCTCGCGCCCACGGTCGCGGAATGGATGGCGACAGACCCTCCGGCGTCGATCGCCGAGGAGCCATCGCGTCCGATGCGGCCCGACCCTCCCGTGAGCGCCGTCGTGGCGCGTCCCGTGGACGAGTCGCTGGCGTCCGTCGGCCTCAAGCCCGGCGACGTCGTCGATCGCACCTACCGCGTCGAGCGCACGCTCGGCATCGGCGGCATGGGTGTCGTCGCGCTCGCGCACGACGAGCGGCTCGACCGGAGGGTCGCGATCAAGCTGATCAAGCCCGAGCTCTTCGCGTTCCCCGAGATGCGCACGTTCTTCGACAACGAGGCGCGGGCGATGGCGCGCGTGTCGCACCCGAACGTGGTGCACGTCTACGCGTTCGGCGAGCACGGGACGGTGCCGTACTTCGTGATGGAGTACGTCGAGGGACGCACCGTAGAGCACTGGCTCCGCGCGCGCACCGCGGGCACCTCGCCGGATCTCGACGAGGCCGTGCGCATCCTCGACCAGGCGTGCCTCGGGGTCGAGGCGATCCACGCCTCGCAGACGGTGCATCGCGACATCAAGCCGTCGAACCTCCTGCTCGAGGACGGCGGGCGCGTCCGCGTCGGCGACCTCGGCGTCGCGCGCATCCTCGAGTCGGTCGAGAGCGCGAACGTCGTCGTCGGCAGCGCCCTCTACATGGCTCCCGAGGCGGCCCTCGCCGAGGAAGAGGGGCCGGACCTGGCGGACCGTCGCGACATCTACGCGCTCGGCTGCCTCGCGTACGAGCTGTTCACCGGGCGACCGCCGTTCCTCGGGGCGACGGACATGAACGTGCTCTCGCAGCATGTGCTGCAAGATCCCGCGCCGCCGAGCACGTACCGCCCCGATCTGCCCCCCGGGTACGACGAGATCATCCTCCGCGCGATCGCGAAGGATCCGCACCGTCGCTACGCGTCGGTGGGGGCCTTCCGGCGCGCGCTCCTCGCCGAGCACGGCGGCACGCGCGAGCCCGAGCGCATCTTGATCGCCGACGACGATCCCGACTGGCGCACGATCATCGGCGAGTCGCTCCGCGCGCGCTTCCCGCACGCGCAGATCGATCAGGTCGGCGACGGGGTCGAGGCGCTCGCCGCGTTCGAGAGCCAGCCGTACTCGGTAGTCCTCGTCGACCTCGAGATGCCCGAGATCGACGGCGCGAAGCTGACCCTCTTGCTCCGATCGCTCGACGCGAGCCAGCGCACGCCCATCATCGTCCTCACCGCCGCGGGCGGGCCGCGCGAGTGGCAGCGGCTCTCGGCCATCGGCGCCGACGCGTTCCTGGTCAAGCCGGTGAACGCCGACGACGTCGAGCTCCTCATCCGGCGCACGCTCCGATCGCGCCACGCAGGCCCGACGTCGCAAGGCGAGATGCCAGCGTCGATCCCGCCGACGAAGAAGCCCCCGACCTGAATCGCGGCGCCGCGCGACGGCGGCGCCGCGAGCGCGCGCGGTCATGGCGCGAGCGCGCGCTCGGTCTCGCCGGCGATCTCCTCTCCAGCGGCGTCGAGCGCCCGCGCCATCGCCTCGACGATCGCCTCGAACCCCTGCGCGTCCGCCCGGATCGCGCGGTCCACCGTGACCGTCCGCTCGAAGAGCGCGTCGCGATCGTCGTGCAGGACGACGCGCAGGCGGATCCGCGCGACCGGCGCTCGCCCGCGGAGCTCCTCGAAGGCGAGCACCTCCACCTCGAGCACCGGAGCGGGGCCGCCCAGCGCGCGGCGCATGCCGTGCTCCTCGAACAACGCGCGTGCGAGCGCGCGGCGCACGTAGACCTCGGGGCGCTCGGTCCACCGCTTGTCGTCGTAGTAGCCGACCTCGTACGCGTCGTCGCGGTAGGCGATCCGCTCGCGGAGGTTCGCCCCCGCCGTCACGCGCCCCAGCTCGACGGCGCGGCCGCGGCTCGCCGGCGTGCCCGTCGCAGCGCTCGTGAGGCGCGGCCGCGTCGTCTCGGGATCGAACCAGCGGACGGCGAGCACGTCGCCCTTCGACGTGAGCGCGCAGCCCGCCAGCGTCGCCAGGAGCGCGATCGATCGTGGGGTCATCGGGGCAAGCACGGCTCGGACCGAGCCGCGGGCGGAGACGAGCGCGGCCGCGACGAGTGAGGCGACGTGCACCAGTGGATCGTGATCGCCGCACCGTCAGGTCGCGGGCGTGGACCGCGCTGGGGAGGCCTGCGCCTCGCCCGACGGCGCGCCCGGCGTCTCCGGTGAGGCGCTCCCGGGGACGGCTCCGGCGCGGACCTCGCGCTCGTAGAGCCGAAAGGCGGCCACGAAGACGCTCATGACGATCGGCGCGATGATGAGCCCGGCGAGCCCGAAGACCTCGATGCCTCCGAGCAGCGCGATCAAGGTGAGGAGCGGATGACCATGCCCGCGTCCGCCGACGATCCGCGGACGGATGACGTAGTCCGCGAGCGACGTGATGACGAGGACGCCCCAGGCGACGAGGATGATGGCGCGCACCGGGTGCCCCTCCATCAGGAGGTAGCCGGAGATCGGCACCCAGATGATGAGCGTCCCGATCACCGGGATGAACGAGGCGAGCGCGGTGGCGGCCGCCCAGAGCAGCGGCTGCGGGACGCCGAGCGCCGCGTAGCCGATCCCGCCGAGCACCCCCTGGACGACGGCGGTGGCGACCGTCCCGATGAACGCGGTGCGCGCGACCTCGCGGGCCTCGACCAGGAGCGCGCGGGTGTGGCGCGGCTCGAGCGGGGCGATGCGCTCGATGCGCCGGGCGATCCCGGGGCCTTCGATCAGCACGTAGTACATCGTCAGCAGCGCGACGACGAGACCGAGGAGCGCCTCGCTCGTGGTCCGGACGACGATCGCGGCGGTGGTCGCCGCGAAGCTCGCGGCCGCCTCGAGCTCCTTCTGCGCCCACGCGTAGAGCTTCACCGTATCGACGCCAAGGTTCGAGATCGCGTTGGCCGCGTGCGTCCCGATGACCCCCTCGAGGGAGCCGGCGTTGCCTTGCTCGTTCAGGTGAACGACCAGCTTCATGAGCTCGTTGGCCAGCGCGACTAGCGCGGTCGATCCGACGAACATGACGAGGAGCCCCGCGGCCAGCGTCGTGAGGCCCGCCGCCCAGCTCGTGCGCTCGCCGAGCTTCCGGCAGAGGATCCGGTAGGGCCGGTGGGCGGAGACGGCGAGGACGATGCCGAGCACGACGGCGATCCAGAGCGGAGCGGCGACGATGGCGGCGGCGACGAACGAGAGGAGCACCACGGCGACGAGGGCCCACTTGCGGGTCTTGGCGACGTAGGGAGCGGCCTCCGGGAGCGAAGGCGCCAGCGAGACGCTCGAGGCCAGCCGCGCCCGCGTCGTTCCGCTCTCCGGATGACTGCTCGAGTCGAGGTGCTCCGCTCCTGCCACGTGGCAACGACAAGCAGCACTCGTGCCTCCGGACGAGACTCGGCCTTGGGGCACTTCGCCTCACGTCGTGAGCCTCGTCGTGCCTCGAAGGGCAAGCCCCCACGTTCGCGAGACGTCCGCGCGGCGCGCTCGCGCTCGAGCGGGCGTCGCGACGGCGTGGCGACGGCCGTCCAGATCCTGGACTCCCGTCGTGCACCGAACGGTGCCGTCTCCGATGTAACGAAACCGTGCACCGCGTTGGGGAGATTGACGACTCCGGTACGTAAGGACCATCATCGAAGGCGCGATCGCAGCGTCGGTGACGCGGCTCGATCACGCAAAGGAAGGCTCGTTGGATCGACGGAAGGGCGCACGAACGATCGACGAGCCTCTCGGCAAGCAGAGCGGCAAGGTCCCACGCCATCGCGATCCTCCGACGCCGAGCGAAGCCGAATCGGCGACGAGTCAGCTCCGCCGGCGCTTCGATCTCGCGAGCGAGATCGAAGCGTCTCGCGACCGGGAGCGCGCCGCGCTCGCCCCGCGAGAGCCTGGCTTCGTCGCCGAGGAGCCGGCCGACGGTGTTCCGACGCCGCGACCGCGCATGCCGCTGAGCTGCATCCCGCGCCGCGTGATGGACGAGCGGACGCTGCTCACGCTCCCGCTCGATCATCGCGCGGGGTTCGTGCTCGCGCACGTCGACGGCGAGACGAGCATCCGCACGCTCATCGACGTCTGCGGGCTCCCGCACGACGAGCTGGTGGCCCTCGTCACCGGGCTCCTCGCGCTGCGCGCGATCGAGCTCGAGTGACCGAGCTCGAGTGATCGCGCTCGAGTGACCGCGCGTGAGACCGCCGGGCGGCGCGACGTGCTAGCGCGCGCCGCCCTTGCGTGACGACGGCACCGGCGGCGGCTGCGCCTTCGCCTTGTCGTGCTTGGCGGCGTCCGCCCCGACGTCACGGAAGGACAGCGGCGCCTCGTCGGCGCTCAGCATCGTCCCCGATTGCGCCGGCGCAGCGCGCCCGTCGGCGGCCGGCCAGCTCGCGCCCGCGTCCTCGGCGAGCGAGGACGTCATCGCGGCGCGGGCGTCGACGAGCGCGCCTTCGGCGACCGCCGGCACCTGGACGCTCGAGACGTCGTCGAGCCGCGGCGGCTCGAGGCCCGGGATGTCCGGGACGGCGACGTCGTCGCTCGCGCCGCCGGGCATCTCCGTCGGCATCGCGTGCTGCGAGACGAGCCCGAGCTTCCGCGCGAGCGCGTCGAGCGCGAAGAGGAGCGCCTCCTGGGAGGTCTTCGAGAGGACGGTCTCCCACCCGAGCGCGCCGACGAGGCCGGCGGGCGAGCCGTCGCCCGACTCGTGCACCTTCCGCATCCAGCCGACGATCTGGTCCTTCGACAGCGTATCGCAGAGCGTGTCGGTCCCTTTGAGCTTACCGCCGCGCCCTTCGAGGTTGAGCAAGAACCAGCGATCGTCGAAGAGCCCGAGCTCCCGTCCGACCGCGAGCGCCTTCTGGATCGCCACGCCGGTGAGCTTGCCGGTGCGCCAAAACGACCACCAATCGGTCAGCGGCGCCCAGTCGACGAGCGTCTGGGCGGTGACGCCCTCCTCGAAGATGGCCTCGTCGATGTCTCCCGCGGCGAGCGCGTCGGTCACGACCTGCCGGACCTTGTCGTCGTCGTCGCGGATCGCGGACTTCGCGCCGCGGACGCCCCAACCGGAGACGATCGGGCCGCGGACCTCGGGTGGAATGTGGAGGAAGAGGCGGTCGTCCGCCGAGCCGTCCGCCCGCGGGAAGAAGAAGTCGACCATCTCGCGCGCCGTCCGGACGCGCCCCGCCTCGGTGCGCCGGTGCTCCTCCATCGCCAGACAGAATTTCGTCACTGCGTTCTTGCGATCGTTCCGCACGTCGCCGAAAGCTCGCGCCATCAAGACATTTCCTCCGAATCGCGAAGCGAGCGACGAGGATACGCGTGTCGACAAACCGCAGGCAACGACACGGCTTCGAATCGGTCGCGCGCGACCTCGGGTGAGGTCACACATCTCGTCACGCTTCGTGTGCGATCGGCACAGCGTGAGCGTCCCCCCAAGCGGGCAGAACTCCCCGAGACACACTGCACCAGACGCCGAGCAGGCCCCCGCATCGCAGCTGCGAAAGGCGCATTTCACGAGTGAAATGGGCACGATCCACCGATCGGGCGATTGACCGCACGCGCGAGAGGGTGAGATCCTCTTCGTCGAGTCCATGCAGACGCTCCCCCCGGACGACTTCCTGCCGGTGCTCGTCGCGGACCTCGCGGACGACGGCGCCCGAGAGGTCCTCGACGCCGCCGCGCTGCGCGGTGGCCGCGTCTGGGTCCCGCTCGAGACGGCGCCGGTCAACGCGACCGCACACGTCCTCGAGGTGCACACGCCGCACGCGGAGCCGTTCTTCTATATCGCTCACCCGCTCGGTCCGCCGACGGACGACGGCTTCCCCCTCCGCATCGAGCCGATGCCGGACGCGGAGATCACGCACCCGCGGGCCGACGCGCCGCGCGCGTCCGGCGAGGCGATGGATGGCGGCGGCGTCGTCCGGGGCCGGCGCTCGCAGACGAGCATGACCCTCAGCGAGAGCCACACGAAGGATCTCTCGCACGTCGGGCCGCTCCCCACGGAGGACGGACACGACTCGAAGCTCGGCCGCGCGCTCGCCGGCGGCAAGCTCGTGATGGAGGAGCTCATCGGACGCGGCGGCGTCGGCGCGGTCTACAAGGCGCGCCACCGCGAGCTGATGATGCCCGTCGCGGTGAAGGTCCTCCACGAGTCGTTCCAGAGCGACATCGACTTCTGCCGCCGCTTCTACGCCGAGGCCCTCGCGGCGAGCCGGCTCGACCATCCGAACATCACGCGCGTCATCGACTTCGGCCAGGAGCCGGACGGACAGCTCTACTTCGCGATGGAGTACCTCGACGGGGTCGAGCTCCGGAGCGTGCTCGAGAGCGAGCGCCAGCTGAGCACGACGCGCATCGCCACGGTGATGATGCAGGTCTGCGCGGGCCTCTCGCACGCGCACGCGCGCGGCATCGTCCATCGCGACATCAAGCCCGAGAACCTCGTGCTCGTGCCGAGCCAGGACGACGACGGGCGGCCGATCGAGGTCGTCAAGGTGTGCGACTTCGGGATCGCGCTGCACCGCTCCGTCCCCGCCGAGGACGAGGGCGTCGTCGCCGGCACGCCCGAGTACATGTCGCCCGAGCAGTGTCGCTCCGACGAGCTCGACGCGCGGAGCGACGTCTACGCGTGCGGCGTCGTCCTCTACGAGCTCGCCACCGGGCAGGTGCCGTTCATCGCGGAGCGCCCGGCGCAGCTGCTGAACAAGCACCAGTACACGCCGCCGCTCCCGCCTTCGAAGATCGAGCCGTCGGTGGATCCGCGGCTCGAGGCGATCATCATGAAGGCGCTCGCGAAGGAGCCCGTCGACCGCCAGCAGTCGATGCGCGAGCTCCGCGCGGCGCTGCGCGAGCTGCTCGACCCCATCGTGGTCGAGGCGTCGCCAGCGCCGCCGTCGATGCGCGAGCTCCCCTCGAGCGACGACTTCGCCGCCGCGCCGCGTGGCCGCCTGCCGACGCTCCCCGACGAGCACGGCTCCGGCGAGATGCTGGCCACGAAGGCCGCGCCCGACGCGCCCGCCTGGCTCGAGCGTGGCCCCGTCTACGCCAGCGCGCACGCCTCCCAACCCGGCAACGTCGCCGCGCAGCCCGCGACGGCCGCCGACCCGGCGTCGGACGGCCTCGTCCAGAACACGATCGCCTGGACCACCCGCCTCGCGCAGACCACCGATCCGAAGACGTTCGCGCAGGCGGCGCAGAAGCTCGAGGGCGCGATCCGTGTGCTCGCGCAGCGGGGCGAGGTCGACGCGCTCTGGCGCGTGTCGAGCACCATGGGAGGCGTCGCCTCCGAGGGCAGCGCCGCGGTCGGCTCGCGCGCGTGGTCGGCGACGAAGCTCCTGCGCGTCTTCGACGATCCGGCGATCCTCGTCCAGATCGCCGAGCAGCTCCTCAACGGGCCGGCCGAGGCGCGCGACAAAGCGCGCAGGTTGCTCGTCCACGGCGGCGTGGCGGGCGCGTACGGCCTCTACGGCGCGCGCGTGAAGCTCGCGCGGATCCCCGCCGTCCGGCCGCTGTTCGTGACGGTGCTCAAGGACTTCGGCTCGAAGGCGTGGCCGGTGGTGAGAGCGTCGCTCGAGAAGATCGCGGCCACCGCGACCCCGAACGCCGCCACGCTGGAGCTGGCGGAGGACCTGCTCCTCTGCGTGCCGCTCGTCGGCGACGAGTCGGCCGGGCACGTCGTGCTCAAGTTCCTGCGGTGGCCGCACTCGGGTGTCTGCCGCGCCGCCGCCGCCTCGATCATCAAGCTCTGGGGTGAACGGGCGAAGCCCCTCTTCGTCGCGATGGTCCAGAGCAAAGACGACGTCGTGCGCGTCGCCGGCATCGCCGGCCTTCGCCAGCTCCGCGCGGTCGACGAGCACCTCGTGCCGCGCCTCCAGGCGATCCTCACGCGACGCGTGCCCGCGAGCGAGGAGGTCCGGGCCGCGGCCGCGCTCGCGCTCGCGCACGCGTCGGCGACCGCGCGCCAGCCGGCGGTGTCGCTGCTCGCGCAGCTGCTCACCCCGCAGCGCGATCAGCCGACGTCGGAGCCGAACCGCACGAACGGCGCGCTCTCGAAGCAGGACGCCGTGGTGATCGCGATGGCGCGCTCGCTCCTCGCGATCGGCGGCAAGCCGTACCGCGGCCTCGTCGCGGAGCGTGCGGAGCGGAGCCCCGAGCCGCTGCGGGCTCAGCTCCGCGGGCTCCTCACGCAGTCGGCCTGACCGACCTCGCGCAGGTCGGCCTGACCGGCTCCTCGAGCCGAGCCTCGGGCCGAGCCGAGCCGAGACGCGAGCGCCGCCGCGCCGGCACGGTTCTCTCCAGACCGATCAGTCGAACTTCTTCAAAGATTTCATGAGCGTGAAATTCGACAATCACGCAAACAGTACGTTTGGCTGACTTTTTTGCGCACCTAAGGTCGCGTTTCCATCCGCAGGCCTAGACCAGCTCCCGTCCACTCGCTCGGCGTTTGGGTCGGAAACGTTGCGGAAACCGGCGGGCCGCGTCACCGCCCGTCCGCGGAATGGTCATTGCTCTGCCGTTTGCCGGCTGGACGACTCTCTAAGGGGGCGGAGCGTGGATGCACCTATCGAAGATCGCGGGGCCTGTCGTTCTGTTGTCCTCCATCGCGGGGATCGTCGTCGCGTGTAGCGCCGAGGGCCCCGCAGCGTCGGCGAGCGGCGGAGCACCCACGCCGGGCGCGCCTCCGAGCTGCGCCACCCCGAACGAGGGTTGTCCGTGCGACGATCCCGGGGCTGTCGTCGATTGCGGAAAGGTCGTGGAGCACTTCAACGACTTCGTGCTCTGCGCCGCCGGGAAGCGGACGTGCGAAGGGGACCGCTGGGGCGAGTGCTCGGGGGACGGCGCGCTCTCGACCAAGCACGTCCCGAGCTTGCGTTTGTCGGCGCTGCAGGGGACGAGCACCAGCTGCGGGACGATCAACGCGTGCGATCCCTACTGCGTCGTCTACAGCGACGACCCGAGCGGGCTCAACCCGGAGGGCGGCCTCGCCGTCAACGACGCCGGGATGTACGTCGCGGCGTCGGGCGACGCGTCCGCCGTCCCGACGGGCGTGGTGACCACCGGCAACGGCGATCAGGGCTGCGGCGCGACCAACCTCCACTCCGCGCCCTGCCTCGTGGGCGGCGTCGTCGACCACGCCAGGTGCCAGCAAGACTTCCGCTGCAACGTCGCCACCAACACGTGCGTCTGGAACGGCGCCGCGGGTTACTACGACGCGACCGCCGGCGGCGTCGATCTCACCATCGGCGCTGCGTGCGAGTACTCCGGGACGGGCATCATCCCCATCTGCAACCGTGGCTCGACGGCGGTGCCGGCGGGCACCTCGATCGGCGTCAACATCCTCTCGGCCGCGCCGGCCGACTCCTGCGCGCCGATCGGGCCGCCGACGTGCTCGACGACCGCCCCCGCCGGCGGCCTCCAGCCCGGCCAGTGCATCAACCTCGCCGGGTGCCCGTTCACCGGCGGCGACAACGCGGCCGTCGTCAACGCCGGCGAGCGCGACATCGCGGAGGCGCCCAACCGCTGCCGAAACAACGCCGCCTCGTCGCGAAACCCGTTCGCTCCGGGCTGCGGCGTCTGCACGACCTGCGACACGCGGGTCACGGGCAGGGTCTACGCGCCGAACGGGACGACCCCGCTCGCGGGGATCACGGTCTATCAACCCGCAGGTGCGCTCACCACGTTCACCGACGGCGTCGCGTGCGACACCTGCGCGTCGCTCGGGTCGCCGATGATCTCGGCCGCGACGAGCGCCGCGGACGGCAGCTTCACGCTCTACAACGCGGCTCCGGGGCCGAACCAGCTCGTCGTGCAGTCGGGCCGTTGGCGGCGCGCCGTCAACTACACCGTGAACGCGTGCGCGACCAACGCCGTCCCGGCGGCGTCGTCGCGGCTGCCGCAGAGCCGTGCCGAAGGAAACATCCCCAAGACGGCGTTCGTTCAGGGCAACCGCGAGGCCCTCGAGTGCACGCTCCTCAAGTTCGGGATCGCCAACGCGGAGATCTCGCGGCGCACCGGCGTCGGCGACGCGCAGCGGATCCAGCTCTATCGCGTCAACTCCAGCACCGGTACGTCGACGGGGATGACGACCACCGCAGGCCTGGCGCCCCACGCGAACGGCCTCTTCGGCTCCGCCGCGGTGCTGAACGAGTACTCCGTCGTCGTCATGCCGTGCTCGATCGAGATGAAGGAGGCATCCGGGGCCTACCAGTCGGCGGCGAACAAGACGAACTACGTCAACTGGCTCAACCGGGGCGGCCGCGCGTTCATGGATCACTGGCCGGGCGAGGCGTTCATCCACAACATCGCGGCGTTCGGCGGGACATCCACGTGGGCGTCGCCGCTGCCGAACGGCGCGCTGAGCACGATGCGGGGACGCGTGAACGCCGCGACGCCGGCGCAGGTCCTCATGCGCGACTGGCTCGCGAACGTCGGCGGCTCCTCCGACTGGGGGGCGGGGTGGATGCGCTCGGACGAGCCGTGGCGCCACGCGCTCAACCCGAACCCGGCCAACACGACGGAGTGGCTGCGCGGCCTCTCGACCTACACGGCGATGACCGGCAACCAGTGGGCGTCGACGCCCGCCGGCAACATGTCGCTCAGCTACTCGTTCGAGACGCCGCTCACGGCGGCGCCCGCGCCGGCGTGCCCGGTCGGGGCCGGCGGACGGGTCATCTACAACGGCATGCACGTCGCGCAGTCTCGGATCGCCGGCGGCGCGTACCCGTCCTCGTCGAACGTGTTCCCCACCGCCTGCCAGAACGCGCCCGGCCTCACGTCGGAGGAGCTCGCGCTGATGTACCAGTTCTTCCAGCTGACGGCGTGCACGCTCGGCGGAGAGCCGCCGCCGCCGCCACCCGCGCCGCCGCCGCCGCTGCCCACCGGCGTCGTGTTCACACGCGACTACGCGGCGAGCTGCCCGAGCGGCACGCGACCGGTCTGGCAGCTGTTCCAGTGGCAAGCGACGATCCCGCCCGGCACGTCGATCGGCTTCCGCGCAGCCACGGCCGACACGATCGCCGGCCTCCCGGCGGCACCTCCGCCGGGCGCGCCGGCGACCGCCGGCATCGGCACGGCGAACGCGACGACGGCCGGATGGACGAACGACACGAACACCGTCGATTTCAGCCTCGGCCAGGAGACGGGCTCGCGATCGCGCGAGTTTCTCCGCGTCTACATGACCTTCAACACCACCGCGACGGTGTCTCCCGTCCTCGAGAGCTGGCGCCAGCTCTACGGCTGCATCCCGTCGGAGTAACATGGGTCGACGACTCCTCTTCACGCTCGCGACGCTGACGTCGGTGGCGATCGCCTCCCTCGCCTCGGGCTGCGCCGACGAACGGCCGGCCGCGACGAGCGGCGGCGCATCCATTCCGCCTGCCGGCGGCGCGCGCGACGGCGCCGCGTCCGAGCCGCCCGATCGCGACGGCGGCCCGACAGGCGACCTGTGCGATCCCTCCGCGATCGAGGTCGACGGCGAGGACGTCGCCGAGGTCGTCGTTCGCGCCGAGACGCCTCCCGATCCGCTCGGCGGCGCGGTCCAACCGGGGACGTACGTCCTGACCGAGATCACGCGCTTCGCCGCCGGCGGCGACGTGCGGGATGACGAGGACGGCGGCGGCAGCGGCGGACCGGCGGGGTCGGACAAGCTGACCCGGAAGTCGCTCGTCGTCGCCGGGGACACCTACCGGTTCGGCGAGCGGACCGGCACCGTCGGCGGCGTCGTCGCAGCGAATCCGACGCTCTCGGGGGGTACCTTCGAGACCAGCGGGACGTCGATGACCCTGACCGACTCGTGCCCGACGGCTGCGGCTCGGACCATCGGCTATTCGACGGTCGGAGCGACGCTCTCGCTCTATCCGACCAAGGATCGACGCGAGACGTACGTGCTGCGCTGAGCCCGGTGCCCGCTTAACACCGGCGCCCCCGCGCCGTTGTGTCTCTCGGAACCACGATGCAACACGCCCGCTTCACGCTCACGCACCTCGCCCTGATGGCGCTCGCCGGGTGCGCCGCAGAGCGCCCCGAGATCGAGCGCGGGACCGGCGAGTCCGCGCCGATCGACGACGCGACGCTCGGCGTCGAGAGCGGCGACGACGCGAGCCTCGACGCCGGGGCGCCCGTCGCGCGCTGCGTGCCCGGTACGGGCCGCGAGTGCAGGCTGACGTACTACGACGCCTTCGGGCAGAAGCACTGCCCGCTCAGCACGCAGTACTGCCGCGCCGACGGGCTGGGCTGGGGCGCGTGTGGTGAGCTGCCCGAGACGGCCGAGCCGACGTCGAGCGACGCCCCCGACGCCCCGTAACGTTCGGCGAGTCGAGATCGACACGACGGGGCGCCAGCCAGGTCGGCACCCCGCGCGCCGCGAACGCCGCGCGCGCCGCGAACGCCGCGAAGAGAGGTTCTTCCGAAAGGGAGAGTATGCTCTCATGGGCGATCGTCGAGGATCGTACTGACGACCTGCGGAGGATCCCGAATCTCGACGTCGGGACGAGCGAATGGCAGAGAACAAGGCGGGCGGGGGCGAGACGGGCGGCGACCTTCGGGCCGAACCCCCTATGGCGCGTGAGACCCCGGCGGGGAGGGCTTCGCGCCCGCCCATCGCAGCACGTCGCGATCCGCGCGCGGATCCCGACGACGAGCCGATCTCCGAGCGGGTGGACGTGGTGACCGCCCCGCGCACCGGCGAGCGGCAGAGCTCGGTCGACACCTTGACGAACGCGGCGCTCACGCTCCGCCGCGAGCTGGCGAAGCTGCATCAACAGGCCGCGGCCGTCGAGCGCACCATCGAGGACCAGCGGCGCGAGCGGAGCGAGGCGTTCGAGCGCGTCGACGTCGCGAACCTGCGCGTGCAGGAGCTCGAGCAACGGCTGGAGCTCGCGGAGGACGAGAGCTCCAACCTGCGCCGCTTACGCGACGCGGCCCTCGCGGATCTCCAGGCGGTGCGCGCCGAGCGAGACGACCTCGCGCGCGCCATCGAGAACGCGAAGTGCGCGGCCGACGACCTCGCCCGGGTGCGGGCCGAGAGCGAGGCGCTCCGGGAGGCGCGCGACGAAGCGCTCAAGGCCGCGGCGACGCACGAGGCGGAGCTCACGGAGATCCGCAAGCGCGAGCAGACCGACGCGCAGAGGGTGAGCGCCGGCGAGGCGGAGCTCCGCGCGCTGCAGGAGCGGCTCGAGCGCTCGAGCGCCGAGCTCTCGCAGGTGCGCGAGGAGGCCTCGCAGGGCAAGTCCGCAGCGGCGCGACTCCGTCAAGAGATCGCCGCGGCGGCGAAGACGCTCGCCGAGGTCGAGCGCGAACGAGAGGGCGCCAGGGACGACGTCGCGCGGCTCGAGAAGGCGCTCGGCGAGACTCAGGCCGCCGCGGAGAAGGTCGCGCCGCTCGAGGGCGATCTCGCCGCGGCGCGGAGCGAGGTCACCGAGGCGCGGGCCGAGATCGGCCGGCTCGAGCGCGAGCTCGAGTCGACCCGCCACGCGCGCGACGTCAGCCTCGAGCGCACGGCGATGGCCGAGCGCGAGCTCGAGGACGCGCGCAAGGACACCGTGCGTCTGCAGCGTGAGCTCGAGTCGGCGGTGGTGGCCGCCGCGGGCGCGAGCTCGCGCGCCCTCGCCGCGGAGCGGGCGCGCGCGTTCGTCGACGACGGCATGAAGCAGCTCCGCGACGAGGTGACGTCGGCGTTCGCGCGCTGGCGCTCGATGCCCCCCTCGTCCCCACCGCCAGCGAACGAGGGCTCGGTCGCGCCGCCGACGCGCGTCGTTTTGCCCAACGCGCCGGCGACGTCCGACGCGCCGCCGCTGACCAAGCGTGGCGGCGCAGGATCGACCTCGTTTCCGCCGCTCATGGCCGAGGCGCGACCGCTGAGCATGCCGGCGCCGTCGCCGCTGCCGACGCCCCCGCTCGACGACGACTGGGCGGTCGACTCGAGCCCGGCCCCGGCGGCCGAGCCGCCGCTCCCCTCCCCGGCGCCCGTGCCGTCGGTCTCGAGCGAAGACGGGCCCGCCCGGATCGAGGCGACGACGCGCTCCGGCCCCCCGCCGCTGCCGGCGAGGCCGCCGCGGGTCACCCAACCGTCGTTTCCACCGGCGGTCTACCCGTCGATCCCGCCACCCGCGGGCGGGGCGCCCACGCTCCCGCCGCCGGCGATGCCGTCGGGGCGTCCGCCCGAGCCGTCGGCGGTCGTCCAGATCCTCTCGGAGGAGCGCGACGCGCTGATCGAGCGGCTCGCCGACGACGCGACCGCCGCCGAGGCCGCCACGAAGCTCCTCGAGCGCCCCGACTGGCTGCGAGGCCGCCCGCCGCTCGAGCTCCTGATGGCGCTCACCCACCTCGACTACGACGTCGAGGCTCCGGTGTTCGAGCTCGCGCGCACCTGGGATCGTGAGCCAATCTGCCGCGCGCTCATCGCCGCGCTCCGCGACGAGCCCGACGCCAAGCTGCGCGAGCACGGCGCGTGGCTCCTCAAGCACCTCGGCGCGCCGAGCGCGTGGCCGGCGCTCGCCGAGCTCGTGAGCAACGAGGCCGAGCCGCCGCCCGTGCGCCGTTGGTTGCTCGAGGCGATCGAGCGTCTCGTCGCGAGCCGAGGGCTCGGCTGGCGCGAGGTCGGCGACCTCGTCGCGCTGCTCGTGCGTCACCCGGACGCCACGCTGCGCGACGGCGTGATCGGCGTCGTCGCCGCGCTCGAGCGCTCCGACGACAAGCGCCGCGTGCTCCTCGAGATCTTGCGGTCCGACGACGACGAGATCGTGCTGGCGAGCGCCGTCCAAGCGCTCACGAGCGCGCTCCCGATCGAGCTCGACCCCACGGTCGCCGAACGGCTGCTCGGACACTCCAGCGCCCGGGTGCAGCGGAGCGTGGTCGAGCTCATCGAGCGCTCGAAGCGCGCCGCGTCCAAGGACTGAACCCCGGGCGCGACGCCGCACACCGCGGCCGCGACGCGCACGAACGCCACACCCGGAGCGGCCGCGCGCGGGCAGATCACGAAGATCCGCCGCTGCGGCGGCGGGCACGGCTCGTGGATGCTGCTCGAGCATGAAGCGTATCCTCGTCGCCCTCGACTCCTCTCCTCGCGCGAAGGACGTGCTCGCCGCGGCGATCGACCTCGCGCGCCGCACGCAGTCGAAGTTGCGGCTCCTCCGCTGCGTCGGCCTCCCCCCCGAGCTCCCGGCCAACCTCTGGGCGCTGCCGCCCGCGCAAGTGACCGAGACGTTCCTCGCGAACGCGAAGCGCGAGATCGAGGACGCCGCCGCGGGCGTCCCGCCCGAGCTCTTGGACGGCGCGTACGCGCAGGTCGGCGTGGCCTGGGACGCGATCTGCTCGGCCGCGCGCGAGCACGACGCCGACCTCATCGTCATCGGGTCCCACGGCTACGGCCTGCTCGACCGGCTGCTCGGAACGACGGCGGCCAAGGTCGTCAACCACGCCGACCGCTCCGTCCTGGTCGTCCGCTCGCCCGACTCGCCCGACGCCAGCGCGTGAGCGCACGCCGTCACGCGTGGCGGACGCGCGGCGCGGCCTCGCGGAGGATCTGGGTGCGCAGCTGGAGCCAGCGAGCGACGTCGCGCTCGTAGAGCATCCCGACGAGGCCCCCACGCTCGTCGAGCGCCGGGAGCTGGCCCACGCCCGTCGTGCCGAGCTTGCGGATCGCGGCCGACAGCGGCTCGCCCGGCGTCGTCACGACGAGGCGCGGGCGCGGCGTCATGACGTCGCGCACCGTCTTCGCGCCCCAGTCGTCGGCGCGAAGCTTCCGGAGATCGTCGAGCGAGACGATGCCGACGAACACGCCGTCCTCGATGACGGGGTACGCGGGCTCGTCGTGGCGCAGGAACCAATCGTCGACGAGATCACGCACAGCCATGCCGGGAGCGACCCATGCGCCGTGGACGCGCATGAGGTGATCGACGTCCACGTTCGCGAGCGCGCGGTCGACCGCGGCGCCGCGCACGTGCGCGACGGCGACGCTCCGGAGGAAGAGCCCGATCAAGGCGAGCCAGAGGCCCGACATGAGCCCGGTGCCGAAGATCGGGACCCGCATGCCCAGCACCATCGCCAGGCCGAGCGCGACGAAGAGCCAGCCGACCGCCTGCCCCGCCCCTCCCGCGATGCGGGTCGCGCGATCGAGGCTGCCCGTCACCTTCCAGACGACCGCGCGCAGGACGCGGCCGCCGTCGAGCGGGAAGCCGGGGATCATGTTGAAGACCCCGACGATGATGTTCACCGGGCCGAGCCAGACGAGCAGCGTCTCGATCGGCCCGAGCTGCGAGACGAGGGTCTCCGCCGAGCCGACGTCGGACGCCCGGAGGTTGATCAAGATCGAGCTCGCGACGAGCATGCCCATGCCGAGGCCGATGCTCGCGATCGGCCCGACGATCGCGATGAGCAGCTCGGCGCGAGGCGTCGGCGGCTCGCGCTCGATGTTCGAGACGCCGCCGAAGAGATGGAGCGTGATGTCCCGCACCGGGATGCCGTAGGCCATCGCGACGACCGAGTGGGCGAGCTCGTGCACGAGCACCGAGCCGAAGAAGAGGAGCGCCGCGGCGATCGCGACGAGGAGGCTCGTCCCGAAGGACCAGCTCGGGTGCCAGCTCGCGAAGAGCGAGGTGAGGCTCCATGAGATGAGCACGAAGATGAAGAGCCAGCTCGGGTCGATGCGCAGCTCGATCCCGAACAGACGCCCGATGCGAAGTCCGTTGCCCATGATCGCGGTCGCGCACGCCGTGTGCCACGGCGGGTCGAGCTCGACCGGAGCCGCTCACTACGAGGTGCGAACGAGGCGCAGAGGGGGCGCGCGCCGAGCACTCGCACGGCGTCGCTCCCCGCGACGGCCGCGCCTCGGCGGTGTGAAGATGCGCACGCGCTGTCGAACGCGCGACGCCGCGCGCGACGTCCTATCGAGGCGTTGCGTCGTGCCTCGACGTGGCACGCGTGCTGCACGTCCGTCGGGTGCCCGCCGTGGGAATCAACGCGGGTAGCTCGTTGTCTTCTCTGGGAGAGAACGCGATGTCGACGCCGAACCGAATCGTTCTGACGGACGCGCAGGGAGCCGAGCTGTTCTCCGGCGGGAGCCTGCTCTCCGAGCCGCCCACGCTCCGCCGCCCCACGCTCCGCCGCGAAGAGACGGCGCGCGCCGCTCCGCCGGACGCGCACCTGGAACGCGAGGCGGAGGACGAGGCGCGACGCGAGGAGGAGGACGAGCCGATCCCGGAGACCCTGCGCAGCAGCGTCCTCGTGCGCGTCCGCGAGCCGGTGAGCCGACCCATCGTGATCGAAGAGGACCACCGCGCCGCATGACGCCGGCGGCTCGCGAGCGAGGTCGCGCGCTGTCCCAGCAGGCGACCTAGCCCGAAACGTGCGATGCTGGCCGCCGTGCTGGTCGACGACATCAAGAAGCAAATCACTGGGGCGATGAAGTCCGGCGACACGATCGCGCGCGACGTCCTGCGCTTGGCGCTCTCGGAGATCCAGACCGCCGAGGCACGGAGGAACGCGGCGGCGTCGGACGAGGACGCGAGCAACGCCGTCCGGAAGTTGATCAAGTCGAACGAGGAGACGCTCGCGCTCACGTCGGACGCCGACCGCGCGGCGACCCTGCGCCGCGAGGTCGAGGTGCTCGCCGCGCTCCTCCCGAAGCAGCTGTCGGTGGACGAGATCGTCGTCGCGCTCGGCCCGGTGCACGAGGCGATCAAGGCCGCGAAGGCCGACGGCCAGGCGACCGGCGTAGCGATGAAGCACCTGAAGTCGACCGGCGCGGCCGTCTCCGGCAACGACGTCGGCGCGGCGGTGAAGAAGCTCCGCGGCTGAGCCGGCACCGCGCGACACCGAGGGCGCGCGCCGACGACCGAGCGGAGGGGCCGCGCTCGGTTTCAGCAGGTCGCGTTCGGGTTCGGGAACGCGTCGGCGTCGTCCTCGTGCGGTCGCGTCGTGAGGCACGCGAAGTCCTTCTCCACGAGGATGCGGAGCGTCCTGCCCTGCCCGGCGTCTTGCGCGGCTTCGATGCCGACCGAGTCGCCGGTGGCCCACGCCCGCGCGATCTCCGCCGGGACGGCGACCTCGACGCGAGCGCCTGTCAGCCTCGCCGACAGCGTCGGCGCCCCGACGACGACGGCGTAGACGAGCGCCGAGCCCGGCGCGAAGCCCGTCGACTCCTCGACGCTCCGCCCCTCGGCGAGGGCGGCGGCCTCGGCCTGGGTGAGCCGCAACCTGATGGAGTCGCCGCGGATCCGGAGCTTCATCCTCCTTTGCTGTCACGACTCACGCCGGCGGGCAAGGTGTCCCAGTCGGCGAGCGTCGCTTCCTCCTCGGGCGCGAGCGCGAGAGCTCGAGCGCCGGCGGCGTCGAGCACGCGCTGGAGCCGGCGCTCCCCCTGCGCGGCGAGCGCGCGGGCGATCGGGAGGACCGCGGGGGCGTCGTAGCGCGCGAAGAGCGGCTCCCAGACGGCGCGGCCCTTCTCGGGCGCGTCCCGGCGCGGCGCGACGACGGGCGCGCTCGGCGCGGAGGCGAGCCGACGGACGAGCTCGCCGCGAAGGAACGGCATGTCGCACGCGACGGCGAGCGCCGCGGCGTCGCCCGCTCGCGCCAGCAGCGCGAGCAGCCCCGCGAGCGGCCCCTCGGCCGACGGATCGTCGGCGAGGAGCTCGAGACCGAGGTCCGCGTACGCCGGATGAGCTCCGACGAGGACGCATGTCGCCCCGGCGTCCTCGAGGATCCGGCGCGTCCGGAGCACGATGGGCTCGCCGTCGGGCGCGACCAACAGGCCCTTCGCGACGCCGCCCATCCGCGAAGCGCGACCGCCGACGAAGATGCCCGCGACAAGGTGCATGATGCAGGCGTCAGTGTAGCCGCCCTGCACGCGCGACGAGAGCTATACTCACGGGCGATGACGACGCGCGGCACTCGTCCGGTCGACGTCGTGCGCCTCGCCGCCGGCTCGCCTGCCGCGACCGCGCGCGAGGACGAGGTCGCGGTCGAGGAGCCGCTCGAGATCCGGATCTCCGGCGAGACGCTGGCCGTCACGATGCGAACGCCGGGGAGCGATCGCGAGCTCGTGCTCGGGTTCCTCCTCGCCGAGGGTGTCATCACCGGCGCCGGCGACGTCTCGAGCGTCGTTCACTGCGGGCGCGCGACCGACGAGGGCCGCGAGAACACGATCGACGTGACCCTCGCGCCCGGCGTCCGGCCGCCGATCGACGACGAGACGGGCATGCTCGCGCGCCGGGGCACGCTCGTGACGAGCGCCTGCGGCGTGTGCGGCCGGCGCTCGATCGACGATCTGCTCGCGCGCGTCGCGCCGCTCCCCTCGGGGGGCCGCGTGGCCCGCGCGGTGATCGCCGGCGCGATCGAAGGCCTCCGCGAGCGCCAGCCGGTGTTCGCGCGGACCGGCGGCTGCCACGCCGCGTCGCTCGTCGGCTTCGACGGCCGGCACGTCGCGACGTTCGAGGACGTCGGGCGGCACAACGCCGTCGACAAGGTCATCGGCTCGCGCGTCCTCGCCGGAGCGGCGCCGCTCGCGGGGCATCTGCTCGTCGTGAGCGGTCGGTCGAGCTTCGAGATCGTGCAGAAGGCGCTGGCCGCCGGGATCCCGCTGGTCGCCTCCGTCTCGGCCCCGTCCTCGCTCGCGGTCGACCTCGCGCGCCGCGCGAACGTCACGCTCGCCGGCTTCGTCCGCGAGGGATCGATGACGATCTACGCCGGCGCCGAGCGCGTCCTCCCCTGAGCGGACCGGCTCACGCCGCGACGGGCGTGCGGTAGCGCTCGGCGTCGAAGTCGGCGAACGTGCTGAACGAGAAGCGGTCGGGGTGGGCGGCGACGAACTCGAGGAACGGGCGGAGGCTCCGCTCGTTGTGGCTCGTGAAGGTCTTCGAGTGACCGATGAGCACGAACGGCAGCGGCGCGTCCGGGTGCCCGTAGCGCGCCTCGACGCGCCGGAGCCCCTCGATGAGCTGCTTGCCGGTGCACTGGTTGAAGTCGACCTTCCAGGGGTGCGGCCTCGCGAGCGCGCTCGCCAGCCCGCGCGCCCGGCCGACGAGCGAGCGCGGAGGACCGGCCGCGGGCGCCCCCGCCATCGGATCGGCCACGGCGTCCGGGTTCGGCAAGGGGTTCAGCCGCTGCGCGATCACGCGGTAGACACGGTTGGCGGTCAAGAACACCCAGAGCGGCTGCTGCTCGGTGTAGATCGGGAACTCGAACAGCCGGCCCGCGGGGTCACGCCGACAGACGTCGTTCGGATCGATCGGCCACGGGACCAGATCGCTGTGCGCGCCCGTGTAGTCGAACTTCACGAGGTCGTCGTAGACGCCGTACTTCCAGACGGACGTGTCGATCCGGAAGCCCTCCTCGATCAACGCGCGCACGATGTTCGGCGACGGCTGCATCGACCAGTTCGCCGCGCGGAACGCGAAGCACTCGTAGTCCGGCTTGGCGACGCGGCAGGTCTCCTCGAGCAGGCGCTTGCCGCGGCGGATCATCTCGCGGACGCGCTCGTACGGGAGGCTCGCGAGGTCGTACTCCGCGTAGTCTTGCTTCCAGTATCCCTTGGCCTCGTCCCAGGTCGCGTTGAAGTACGACGAGTGGATGTGGAGCTGGACGTCGTGGCCGGTCTTCACGGCTCGCTGCATCTGCCGGGCGATGCCGCCCCAGTGGAAGCGGTCGTCCCCCGTCGTCTCCGCGTACTCCTTGAACTTCAGGATCTCGCCGACGTCCGCCATGATCGTGAGCTTGCCGCCGTAGCGGTCGAGCTGGTCCAGCATGCGGGTCGTCGGATCGACCACGAGGTCCCTGGGTGACCCCATCCCGCTGCCGTGGATCTCGTAGTCCGAGGTGAAGAGCACCTTGTACATGGATGGCCTTCGAGCGTACGCCACGGGGGGCCGAGCGTCACCTCGCGCTTGCAGCGGCGGCGGCGATGCGTCAGCGTCATGGAAGCGTGGCGCGGCTCCTCCAACACCTCACCGAGCCGCCGCACGAGTGCATCTACCTGCCGGCGATGCAGGCGTCGCTCGAGATTCGCCTGCAGGTCGAGGTGAGCCCGCCCGAGCTCGAGGCGATGCTCGAGCGCGGCTGGCGGCGCTTCGGGCCGATGTACTTCCGCCCCGCCTGCGCCGACTGCCAGGAGTGCGTGACGTTGCGCCTGCGGCCGGAGGTCTTCCGTCCGAGCAAGAGCCAGCGGCGAGCGCGGAAGAACGCCGCGCGCCTGACGCGCACGGTCGGGCGCCCGATCATCGACGACGAACGGCTCGCGCTCTACGCCCGCTGGCACGCGCAGCGCGAAGAGGCGCGCGGCTGGGGAGAGAGCCCGCTCGACGCCGAGCGCTACGCCTTCGACTTCGCGTTCCAGCACCCGTGCGTCCGCGAGGTGAGCTTCACCGATCCAGACGCCGGCGATCGCCTGGTCGGTCTCGGGATCGTCGACGACACCGGCGTCTCGCTCTCCGCGGTCTACTTCTTCTGGGACCCCGAGCACGCTCCGGCGTCGCTCGGCACGGCGCACGTCGTGATGCTCTGCGACGAGGCGCGGAGGCTCGGGCGCTCGTACGTCTACCTCGGCTACCGCGTCTCCGGCTGCGCGTCGCTCGCCTACAAGGACCGCTACGGTCCGCACGAGCTGCTCGAGGGGCGCCCCTCGCCGCGAGCTCTGCCGGTGTGGCGCGCGGGAGGCGAACGCGAGCGCTGACCGCGCGAAAGCAGGTTGCCGCGAGGCCGCCGCCGGACGATGACTGCACGCCGTGGCGGGCCCCGTCGAGACGAAGAGCTTCTGGGCGACCGTCGGCGAGGCGCTCCGCGGGACGGAGCAGGAGCTCACGTCGATCCCGATCGAGCGCGCGGTGCTCTTGCTCGCGGTGCCGATGGTGCTCGAGATGTCGATGGAGTCGCTCTTCGCGGTCGTCGACATCTTCTTCGTCTCGAAGCTCGGGTCCGACGCCGTCGCGACGGTCGGGCTGACCGAGTCGATGCTCGCCCTCGTCTATGCGCTGGCGATGGGGCTGTCCGCGGGCGCGACGGCGATCGTCTCGCGGCGGACCGGCGAGAAGGACCTCGAGGGCGCCGCCACGGCGGCCGGTCAGGTCATCTTCGTGGCGCTCGCCTGCGCCGCGCTCCTCGGCGCCGCCGGCGCCCTGCTCTCGCCTCACCTGCTCGCCGCGATGGGCGCCCCTCCGAGCGTCGTCGCGACAGGCTCCGGCTACACGGCGATCATGCTGGGGGGGAGCGTCACGATCTTCCTCCTCTTCGTCGTGAACGCGATCTTCCGGAGCGCGGGCGACGCCGCGATCGCGATGCGCTCGCTCTGGATCGCCAACGGGCTCAACATCGCGCTGGCGCCGTGCTTCATCTTCGGTCTCGGCCCGTTCCCGCGGATGGGGGTCGCCGGCGCGGCCGTCGCGACGACCGTGAGCCGCGGGGTCGGCGTCGGCTACCAGCTGCTCGTGCTCGGGCGCGGGCGCGGGCGGCTCGCGCTGAGGGCCCGGCACCTCGCGCCGCGCCCGCGGGTGATCCTCGAGATCTTCCGCCTCGCGTCGACCGCGAGCCTCCAAGTCCTGATCGAGACCGCGAGCTGGCTCGGGCTCGTCCGGATCCTCTCGGCGTACGGCAGCGCGGCGCTCGCCGGCTACACGATCGCGATGCGCGTGGCGATCTTCGCGCTCTTGCCGTCGTGGGGCCTCGCCAACGCGGCGGCGACGCTCGTGGGGCAGAACCTCGGCGCGGGCTCGCCGGAGCGCGCGAGGCGATCGGTGACGAAGATCGCGCGGTACAACGTCGTCTTCCTCGGAGCCGTCGGCGTCGTGTTCGCGCTCGCTCCCCACCTGCTCGTGGGCCTCTTCACGGACGACGCGGCGGTCGCCGCGTACGGCGCGGACTGCCTCCGCATCGTCGCGCTCGGGTTCGTCGTCTTCGGCTACGGCATGGTGATGGTGCAGGCGTTCAACGGCGCCGGCGACACGGTGACGCCGATGATCGTCAACCTCGGCTGCTTCTGGCTGTTCAAGCTCCCCGTCGCGTACGCGCTCGCGACGGGGCTCGGCCTCGGCCCGCGCGGCGTGTTCGTCGCGATCACGGCCGCCTACGCGGCGCAGGCGGTGGTCGCCGCGGCGCTGTTCCGACGCGGGCGCTGGCAGGACAAGACGATCGCCTGACGGCGCGCGCGTCCGCGACGCGTCAGGGCTCGCCGTCTTCGCGCGGCGGCTCCTGGATGGTCACCGCGAGCGTCGAGGGGTCGGAGAGCTCTCCGGCGCCCGAGACCAGGCGGACGGAGAAGCGGTTCAGCGTGCCGGCGCGGATCAGCCCGGGCGGGACGAACGCCGGGACGTTCACCGAGACGTCCGCGTCACCGCCCCCGAACCGCTCCTCTACGAGGTACTCGCGATCGACGCCGTCCTCGCTCCCGTCGTTCTGGAAGCGGACGAGCGCCTTCCAGACGAAGTGCTCTTCGGGGAGGCGGAAGGTCACGCCGAGCGTCATCGGGCACGCGCCCGCGGTCGCATCGGGGCTGCACAGGACGGTGTTGCGGACGCGCCCGTCGCTGAGCGAGGGCCCCGTGACGCTCACGATGTGCGGGCGCGGCCCCGACTCGTACCAGCCATCGCTCCGTGTGCACGCCGCCGCGAAGAGCAGCGCGGCCGCGAGCGGCACGGCGGAGAGAACGGACCTCGGACGCACGCCCGGTGATTAGAGCGGCGCGGGCGGCGGCGCAAGCGGAACCCGCGAGCGGACCTCGGCCGCCGCCGGCGCCTCGTCGCTCGCGGGCCGGCCCTCGCTCATCGCGCCGCGTCCGCCACCCGCGCGGAGCGCGATCACTCGCGGACGAGCGGCTCCCGGAAGCGGACGAACTGCGCGATCATCGCCGCGAGGTCCCCCGAGGCGCTCAGGAGCTTGACGCCGAAGCCCGCCGGCGTGTCCTCGCCGAGGTGCTCTTGCACCCACGCGACCTGCCCCTGGCATTCGGTGCGGACGCCGCCCGGGAACGTCAGGCCGAGCGCGAGGATCGCCCCGAGCGGCGGAAGCTTCGCGTAGGTCGCGACGAAGAGGCCCCCGTGGCGGACGACGTCGTCGCCGTCGAGGCTCCGCCAGAACGTGCTCGGGCTCGTCGCGTCGAGCGCGACGTCGAAGCGCGGCAGCGACGTCGACAGCGTCGAGAGGCGCTGCTCGAGCCGCTTGACCGCGCCGACCAGCTCCTCGAGCCGCATGTCGACGAGGCTCCCGGGCGGCGGGGGCGTGGTCGCCCCCGCGTGACGCGGCAGGGGAGCCGGGCCTGGGAAGGTCGGGCTCGGCGCGCGCTCCGGCGGCCGCGGCGGGAGCGTGCCGGACGGCCCGATGTAGGCCGGGTGCGGCTCGGCCCGCGGGATCGCCGCCGCTTGCGGCGCCTCCTGCGCGCGCTTGGCGAGCTCCGTGAGGCTCGCGATCACGCGCTGGAAGGCCTCCGTCTGCTCGCGGACGACGTTCACGACCGCGACCGCGGCGGCCGCGCTCCCGTCGTCGATCCGGAGCTCGACGCGCGGAGGCTTCGCGAGCGGCCGGAGCGCCTGCTGCATCCGCTCCAGCACCGGGGCGAGCGCCTCGGCGTCGCTCCCCTTGGTCGCCGCCGCCGAGGTCGCGGCGATCGTCGCCTGGCCGATGGCCTCGCGGATGCGCTGCAGCTGCTCGTCGACGCCCGAGAGTGCGCCCGTGACGCGCGCGACCGGATCGTCACCTTGCTTGCCCGAGCGCCCCACGCGGACGAACGCGTCCTTGATCTCCTTCCAGCGCGCGCGCTGTCCGTCCGACATGCGGCCGCGGAGCTCGGCGAGCTTCAGGAGGTTCTGCTCGGCGCCGGTCGTCAGCGTCTGCGACTCGCTCGCGTAGTGGTCGTCGATGAGCTGCTCGAGCTCCTCGTCGTTCATCACCGAGACGATCTTCTCGGCGAGCTTGTTCATGTTGCGGTAGCTGCCCTGGAGCTTGAAGGGCGGCTCGGTCCGGTAGGCGTCCTCCTGCGACGCGGACTTGATGTACTCCTGATTCACGTCGAGGAGCAGCGACTGGACCTTGAGCATCCGCTGGAGGACGCCGAGGATCTCCTCGACCTCCGCCGCGGAGTAGCCGTGCGACAGCTCCGTGAGCGGGACGTCCTCGCCCTTCGCCATCCGCACGAGCTTCTGGACGTCGCCCGGCTCGCGCGTCGCGAGCGGCGCCAGCGCGCCGTTCGACGTGAGCGAGTTCTCGATGTAGCTCGAGGCGAAGAGGTCCTCCTGCCCGCCCAGGATGTCGCCGAGGTTGTAAGTGTCGGCGCGGTTGGCGAGCATGTCGGGGATCTGAAAACGCGCGCCCGACTCCGTGTACGGGTTGCCCGCCATGACGACGCAGAACTTCTTCCCGCGCAGGTCGTACGTGCGCGTCTTGCCCTTCCAGACGCCCTCGACGCGGCGCTGCCCGTCGCAGAGCGAGATGAACTTCTGGAGCAGCTCCGAGCTCGTGTGCTGGATGTCGTCGAGGTAGAGCATCACGTTGTTGCCCATCTCGAAGGCCAGGTTGATCTTCTCGACCTCCTGGCGCGCGGTGCTGCTCTTGGCCTCGTTCGGATCGAGCGACGTCACGTCATGCCCGAGCGCCGGCCCGTTCACCTTCATGAAGACGAGGCCGAGCTTGCTGGCGACGTACTCCATGAGCGTGGTCTTGCCGTAGCCCGGCGGCGAGACGAGGAGCAGCATGCCCATGAGATCGGTGCGCTTCTTCGCGCCGACGCTCCCGATCTGCTTGGCGAGGTTGGCGCCCACGAGCGGCAGGTACACGTTGTCGATGAGCCGGTTCCGCACGAACGACGTCAGGACGCGGGGCGCGAACTCGCTCATACGCAGGCGGCGCCGCTCACGCTCGACGATGTCGGCCTTGAGCTTGCGGAACGCGCGGAACCGGGGCGCGGCCTCCTCGATGAACGGGACGACGCGCGCCAGCACCTCGTCGATCGCGACGTGCATCGCGCGGTCCTGGATCCGCGGGTGCGCGCCGAGCAGGCCGGTGACCTCGGCTTCGACGGTGGCCGCGCTCGGCTCGCGATCGACGCCCCTCCCCGCCCCGCCGTCGGTGACGAGCATCACGGCGGCCTCGCGCACGAACGGCCGGACGTGCTCGACCTTCTTCGTCGAGACGAACGCGTCGACGTAGGCGACGGCGACCGCGAGGCGCTCCGCGGGGTGCGCCTCGAGCGTGCGGAGCTCCTCTTCGAAGGCGCGCCGGCTGCCGGCCTCGTCGAGGAACGACATCAAGCCGCGCCGGAGGCTGTCGGCGGCGGCGCTCGCGACGAGGCGCAGCTTCTCCTCCGCGAGCTCGAGGACCAGATAGCGCGCCGCGCTCGACACGTCGCCGCGCGTCGGCTCGAGGCCGAGCGCCCGCGCGTGCTCGGCGATGGGCCCCTCGAGCCCGCGGGCCAGCGCCGCCTGCGCCCCCGCGTGCTGCGTCTCGAGGCGGAGGCGCCCGAGGCTCCGCGCGCGCGCGTGGAGGACCTTCTTCGCGTCCGCGTCGAGGCTGGAGAGCCAGAGCAGCGCGACGGCGCGGGCGTCGGCGGCGAAGCGGAGGAGCCCTGCGCTCGCGCGGAGCGCCAGCAGTTTGTCGAGGATCAGCGCCGCGTCGGCGTCGTGGATCCCTCGCTCGTAGCCCTCGTCGAGGCGGTCCTGCGCGTACGCGCGGACGCTGTCGACGAGCGTGCCCGCGCGCGACGCGTCGGTCAGGGCCTCGATCGTGAGGCCCGCCTTGCCCTCCTCGGCGTCGAGCAGCATCGACGTCGCGAGGAACTCTCCCCGATAGACCTCGGACGACTCGTTCGGGAGCGTCCGGTCCCAGAGGTCCTTGGCCGCCGCGAGGTCGACGTCGTCGATCGCCTCGAAGAAGTCGGTGCCGGTGACGTGCAGCGTCATCACGCCGTCACGCGGCACGAGGACGAGCTCGAGCGGCTGGGTGTGGACGCTGAAGCGGTGCTCGCCGAGCTTGATGACGTCGCCGGCGCCGCCGTCGAAGAGATCCGCCTTGTCGCGCATGGCGCGGAGGGCGTCCTGGCGGGCGGACTTGATGCGCGACGCGACCTCGTCGGCGCGCACGCCGTCGCCGAGCTTCGCGAGCTCGGCCTGGACGTCGGCGAGCTTGAGCACCATCGCGTCCGACGCGAAGTACGCGTTCAGCTCGTCGGGCGTCTTGAACGTCGCCGCGCGGCGCGCGACGCCCGAGAGGATGCGCTCGGCCGCCGTCATCAGGTTCTGCGCGCGGCGGTGGCGCTCGTCGAGGAGCTGCTGGCGCTTCGCCCCGATGGCGTCGTTGACCTCCTCGCGCTTCGCGGCGAGGTCCGCGGTGAACTCGTCGAGCTCACCGAACTTGCCCTCGAGCTCCTCGAGACCGAGCAGGAGCTTCGACAGCTGTTCGTCGCACGCCTCGGGCGTGTCGCAGAGCGCGACCGCGCCGGTGACCGCCTGGCCGAAGAGGCGGAACTGCGCCGCGAACTCGGCGCGCGCCTCGTTGCCCGCCGTCTCGCGCTTCTTCGCCTGCCAGACCGCGCGCGCGCGGTTCTGGTGGGAGAACGCCGCGCTGACGCCCTCGAGGATCCGCGTCCGCGCGGTGGCGTCGTCGATCTTGAGCGAGCCCGTGATCTCGGCGAGCAGCGTCAGCCCCTGGTGGACGACGTCGAGCTCCTCGCCGAACGGCGCGAGCTCCGTCGCCTTCGTCGTCGCCTCGATCTTCTCGACCGCGACGTCGAGCCGATCGACGAGCGGCTTGAACGCGTCGTCCTTCAGGAAGAAGGCGACGCACGCCTCGCTCACCTCGTCGAAGCGCTCGACGAGCTGGTTCTCGAGCCGCGCGACGGCGTGCACGTCGACGCCGCGGAGATCCTTGAGGCTGATCAGCTGCCCCCGATGGTGGCGCAGCGTCGTCAGCGCGCGGAGGTAGTCCTCGACGACGTGGAGATCGTCGGGGCGGACGCGGACGAAGAGCTCCTTCTGCGCGGCCTCTGCGTCCGAGAGGGCCTCCTCGGCGCGCCGCTCGATCGCCTCGACCTTGTCGAACTCGTCGAGGACGAGCTCGCTCGTCTTCTTGATGGCGTGGAGCGTCGAGGCGAGGTCCCCCGCCTCGGCGTGACCGAGCCAGTAGTGCGCGTCGATCGCGCGGGAGACCGCCGCGACCAGGTCCTCGTACGTCGTGCGCGAGGGGCGCTCCGCGGTCGCCAGGCGGCGCAGCGAGAGCGCGTCCGAGATGCCGCGCACCAGATCGGCGTTGCCGACCTTGCCGAGGTAGCTGCCGTCCGTGGGCTTCGCGGCCGCGTTCTCGACCGTGTTGAACGGCGTCCGCCAGATCTGCAACGGGTGCACGCGCGTCGGCTCGGCGACCGCGCGGAAGATCGCCATCGTGCCGTCCGCGAAGAGGCTGTAGCCATGGCACCGGATGGGCGTCGCGACGTCCTTGCGGATCAAGTTGTACGGGAGGAGCAGGTACTCGCCCTCGTCGCGACGGTGGTAGACGTAGAGGATGTCCTCGCCGTTCGGAGACTTGATGACCCGCTCGAACTCGAGGTCGTCGCTCTCGCCGTCGAAGAGCTTGTAGTCGCCGCTCTGGAGGTAGTAGCCGCCCGGGAAGACGATCCCGTGGTCCTCCGGCAGCTCGTGGCAAGCCTGGCCGATCGCGTCGATGCGCAGGACGCGCTTCGCGCGCGTGTCGAACACGAGGTAGCGGTACTCGTCCTCGCGGAAGGGCTTCACGCGGAGCAAGATCAGCTGGCCGACCTGCGCGTACGCGATGTCGCCGTCGTCGAGCGTCTGGTTCGGATCGTCGACGGGCTCGCGGTAGATCCCGCGCCCGTCCCTCGTGTTGTTCTCGACCTTGATCGTCAGGTCTCCGCCGACGGTCTCGACGAAGCACTGATCGAGGATGACGACGTGGGGATGCGGGCCCGGGACCTGGTCGTCGCGCGTCGTCTGCGTCCACTCGAAGTCGAGCTGCCGCGGCGGCTTCGCCTCTTCGTCGCCGCGCGCGTCCATGTAGGCGACGCGCCCCGCGGCGTCGATCGACCAGCGAAGCACCTTGGCGTCGGTCGCGGCGCTGCCGATCTGCACCGTGGCGAGCAGTCGGGTGTCGGTGCGCTTCAGCCGCAGGAGACGCGCGTCCTTCGCGTACTTGAACGTGTCGCGGAGCTCCTTGACGAACGCGGCGTCCGCGAGGAAGGCGCCTGGGCCCTCGAACGGGAGCTCTCCGAGGTCCCACTCGTCCGACCCCTCGTGCCGCTCGAACTTGTAGAAGGCGAAGACGTCGCTCACCGCCGTCTCCGTCTTCAGACCCATGAAGACCTGGAAGCCGAACAGGAGGTTTTCGCCGACGCTGATGACGTCGCGGGCGATGCAGTTGTGCTCCGTGCGGACGCGCTCGTTGGCGATCAGCGCGAGCTCGGCGCCGCCGAAGACCTTCTTTCGCTTCTCGTTCAGGGCCTCGGCCTTCGACCCGAGCTCGGAGGCCTGCTCGAGGAGGCGCTTGCGGATGACGTCGTAGCTCCCGCCCTCGAGCGTCTGCGCGGCGCTGGCAGCCCCCGCGTCGCCGTTCCCCGGCGGAGCGCCGTTCGATGCGTTGCCGATCTCGATCTGCGAAGTCATGGGCCGATCCCGTCCCGCGCGGCCGCGGGCGGTCATCGTACCTGGATTTCGGACCGCGGCCCCGTGATTGTCCGAAAGGAGCCCCTCGTGACCGATCCCGCGGGCGCCTTCGTCACCTCTTCTCCGTTCAACGCGCTCGTCGGGCTCGCCGCCGACGGCGACGCGCTCGCGCTGCGCGTCAGCGACGACCTCCACGACCACGTCGAGACCGTCCACGCCGGGGCTTCTTCACGCTGGGAGAGGCCGCGTCGGGCGGCGGGATCGCGCGCACCATCACGACCGCGCGCGGCGGCGCGATGCCCGTCACGAAGGCCGCGTCGATCGCCTATCAGCGCCCCGCGCGCGGGTTCAACGAAGGGACGTCGCGCCCTTCGTCTTCTTCGCGCCGCCGGGCGCCGCTGCGCGCTTCGTCGTCTGGCCGCCGGGCGCCGCTGCGCGCTTCGTCGTCTGGCCGCCGGGCGCCGCTGCGCGCTTCGTCGTCTGGCCGCGCGAGAGCGGCGCGCTCTTCGGCTTCCGGGCGCTCGAGGACGGCGCGCTCTTCGCCTTCCGCCCGCTCGTGGGGACGCTCTTCACCTTGCGCCCGCTCGTGGGCGGCGCCGCCTTCGTCTTCTTCCGCCCGCTCGAGGACGCCGCGCGCTTCGCAGCCCGCTTCTTCCTCCGCGGCGCGAGCATCGTGCCGCGACATTTCGGCGCCCCGCAGCGGCAGGCGAAGATGCGCTCGACGTCCGGCGGGTCACCGGAGTCCCGCGTGATCCGGTAGTCGTAGACGATCTCCTCGCCCGGGCGGATCGCGCGGAGCGCCTCGATGAACAGCCGGCCGTCGTCGATGATGACCTCGCAGTTCGGCTCACACGAGTGGTTGATGAAGCGCGCGGCGTTGCCGCCCGCTCCTCCGTCGATCACGGTCTTCGAGTCGACCGTGAAGAGGAACGTGTGGTTGTCGTCCTCGGCCTTGTGCGCGTGCCGCCGATCGGCTTCGTCGTGCGTGATGCGCTCCCCGAGGTACTCGATGATCGAGGCCCCCTTTCGGATCGCGCGCGTCGCGAACATCCCCGTGCCGTGGACGGGGGATCGGCGGAGGCGGTAGGCAAGCGGTTGGCGTGAGCGAGTCGGGCCCTTCGTCGTCTTCTTCGACATCTGCAACTCGCGCTTAGGCCGACAGGCGCCCGGCTGGCAAGCGTCAGTTTCAGGAGCGGTGCCGTCGAGGCGGCTCGAACGGCGGGCTCGCCCGGGTCTCGAGGCCGCGAGAGCGCCGCGTCGGGACCGGCGCCGGGTCGGTCTCCGAAGCCGAGTCCGGGGAGTCAGGCCGCCGCGTGTCCGTGGTCCGCGAGCCGGTCGCCGAGGGCGGTGGAGGTGCGCGCGGAGCACGAGCCGAACCGAGGAGCCCGGCGCGGTCAGGACCGCGAGGTCGCTCGGAGCCGGACCGGACGAGGCGCTCGCGAAGAGCGCGTGAGGCTCCAGCACCAGCGGGCAAAGGCCGTCGGCGAGGAGCCGTGAGGAGAAGAGAGGCGAGCCCCGCCGCCATGCGGAGCTCGCCCTCTCCCAGCGCTACCGTCGGGGGCGCCGGCGCCGGGCGGCGGCGAGCGCGGCCATCGCTCCGACGGCGAGCATCGCCACGCTCGACCCCGCGGCGCCGCTCGGGCGCGCGTTGCAGAGGATGCCGTTGCCCGACGCGAGGATGTCGTCGTCGGCGAGCCCGCCGTCCCCGCCGTCTTCGCAACGGCCGACCGCGCTCGAGTCCGACGAGCAGACCTTGCCGCTCGGGCAGCCGTTGCCCCCCTGCCCGCGGCAACCGTCGATGCACGTCCCGCTCGCGTCGCTGCAGACGCGCCCGCTCACGGCGTCACCGCAGTCGGCGTCGGTGGTGCAGCGCGCGCTCGGATCGACGCACGAGCCGATGGCCGCCGTGGTCGACGAGCAGACCTTGCCGCTCGGGCAGCCGTTGCCGCCTTGGCCGCGGCAGCCGTCGACGCAGACGAGGCTCGTGTCGTTGCACACGCGACCGCTGGTCGCGTTCCCGCAGTCGGGATCGCTCGTGCACGCCGAGCAGACGTTCGGGAAACCCTCGTCGATCGTCCCGTCGCAGTCGTTGTCCTTGCCGTCGCACACCTCGGGGCCGCTCGGGACGCAGCTGCAGGTGTTCGTCGCGACGTCACACGTCGGGCGGAGGCCGGGACAATCGGTGTCGCTGCCGCACTCGACGCAGACGTACGGGTGCGCGTCCGTCTTGCAGAACGGCGTCGGCGCGGCGCACGGGAGCGTCGTGTCGCAGTCGTCGACGACCACGCTGGTCGGCGGGTTGCCGGCGACGGGCCCGTTGCCGTCGGTGACCGCGCTGCCGGAGGGGGCGCCCTGGACGCCGCCGGCGGTGATCGTCGCCTGGTTCGCGAGCGTGCCCGTCGCGTTCGCGTCGACGGTGACGCGGAGCGTGACGGTCGAGGACGCGTCGATGGCGAGCGAGCCTCCCTGCGCGCCGTTCGCGCCGGTGCCCAGGCGGACCGTCACGGTCCTGGTCGCGGCGTCGTACTCGCCCTGATCGCCGTCCACGGCGTCGGTCTTTGCGCCGGCGTTCGGGCCCGCGGTCACGGCGATCGAGCCGGGGACGAACGTGACCCCCGCGGGGAGCGGATCGACGAGCACCGTGTCGCGCGACGCGTCGTTGCCCGTGTTCCTGACGACGATCGTGTACTCGAGCGTGTCCCCCGGCAAGAGGCCGCCACCGTTGACGTCGCGCACCGCCTTGGTCGACGTCGTGAAGTCCGGACGGTACGTCGAGATCGACGTGACGAACCCGCCGAGCAGGTAGACGTCCTGCGTGCTCGTCGCCCGGATCGGCGCCGACGTCTGCCCGCCGGTGAGCTTGCCGGTGATGTCGACGACGTCGATGTCGACGCCCGACATGCTCCGCGCTCCGCCCGTGAGCTGAGGCAGGTCGCCGGCGGTGGAGACCGGCATGCCGAGGTACGAGCGCGACCCGTTGAAGAAGTTGTTCGACGGGTTCACGGCGTCCGTCAGCGCGGCGCCGCCGTTGAAGAAGAGCTCGTCACCGTTGATCGAGCCGTCGCCTTCGAAGGCGACGACGCCGAGCTTGCCGTCGAACCCGGCGTTGGGGACGCGGAAGCCCGAGAGCGTCGCCGTGACGGGGTTGCCGTCCCAGACCGTGTCGAGCCCGTCGAAGAGCGCGAGGTTGCGCGGCGGCTCGCTCGCGAGCTCGTAGAACACCGCCATCCACCACCCGGCGAAGAGCGTGTCGTTGTCGGTGCTGACCATGTTGCGGGCGTCGACGCCGCTGACGCGGTACGCGCCGGCGCCGTGCTGCTGCACGAGCGCGGTGACGTCCGCGACGGACTGGTAGGCGAACTGCGAGCTGATCCCCGCGCGGTTCGCGGTGATCGCGTCGATGTTCTGAGTGAACACGCCGGGCCGCTCGAGCACCGCCGTGCGATCGTCGGTGTTCGTCGCCAGCGTCGCGGCCCAGTAGAGGTACGCGTGGGTGACGGTCGCCCCGGCCGGGAGCGCGAGCACCGCCGTGCTCCGCGCCTGCGCCGCGGTGATCGAGCTGTTGGCCGCAGCCTGACCCGCGGCGGGCACGTCGGCCCGCCAGAAGACGTCGGGGGCCGAGTCGCCCGTGTTCGTGCCGCACGCCCCCACGGTCCCGACGACCGGCGCCGCCGTCCCCCCGGCGCAGTCGTGCCCGAGCGTGTTGCCGAAGAGCACGAAGTCGCCGCGCTGATCGACCTGCACGCGCAGCGCGGGGACCGCTGAGGCGGTGTTCGCGACGAGGCCCAAAGCGGCCGCGCCCATTACCGAGAGTACCTTCTTACTTCGCATCGTTCGCTCCCTTGGCCGCCTTCTCGAGGATCTTGAACTCGACGCGCCGGTTCTTCTGCCGCCCCGCTTCGGATTGGTTGTCGTCGATCGGCATGGTCTGGCCGTAGCCCTTCGCGGCCAGGCGGCCCTCGTCGATCCCGCGCGACGCGAGCGCCTTCGTCACCGAGGCGGCGCGGTCTTGCGAGAGCTTCTCGTTGTTCTTCGCGTTGCCGCGGTTGTCGGTGTGTCCCTGGACCTCTAGCTTGAGGATCTCGGGGTGCTCTTTCAGCACGGACGCGACCTCGTCGAGCAGCGCGTCGCTCGCCTTCTTGATCGTCGCCTTGGCGGTGTCGAACTGGACCTGCTGGAGGATGACGATGGCGCCGTCGGTGACGCGCACCGCGGTCGGGCAGCCGTTCTTCGTCGGGTCGGGGTCCGGCTTGCCCTTCTCGTTCACGCAGGCGTCCACGTCGTCGCGGATGCCGTCGCCGTCGGTGTCGGGCGGACAGCCGTTCTGCGCCGGATCGGCGCTCTTGACGCCCTTCAGATCGGGGCACGCGTCGACGTCGTCGTAGATGCCGTCGCCGTCGCGATCCGACGGGCAGCCGTTCTTCGCCGGATCGTCGCTCCTGACGCCCCGCACGTCGGGGCACGCGTCGACGTCGTCGTAGATGCCGTCGCCGTCGCGATCGGACGGCGGCGGGCAGCCGTTCTTCGCCGGATCGTCGCTGTGGAGCCCGAACGTGTCGGGGCACGCGTCGACGTCGTCGAGGATGCCATCCTTGTCGCGATCCTTCGGCGCCGGGCAGCCGTTCTTCGCCGGATCGTCGCTCGGCTCGCCGAACGCGTCCGGGCACGCATCGACGTCGTCGTAGACGCCGTCCTTGTCGCGATCGGCGCGCTGCTCCGGCGTGTACGCGATCATGAGGACGCCGCGAAACTGCGGGGTGCCGACGCCGCTCGTGAGGCCCGGGCCGAAGCCCGCGCCGACCTCGAAGTCGCGGATGAAGCGATACCGCGCGCCGAGGAGCGCCTCGGCGTTGGTCGTGCGCTCGGTGACGCTCTCGGTGGAGAAGGCGACGTTGACCTCGGGGCCGACCTGCAGGTTCCGCGACTCGCCGAGGAGCACGCCGATGCCCGCGCCGCCCTTCACCATCGTGCCTTGCTCCACGCCGCCGTAGCTCTGCAGCGAGCGGAGCTCGGGGCCGGCCGCCGCCGACCAGACGATGCGATCGGTGCGGCCGCCGACGATGACCTGGGGCATGCCGCGCACCTTGCCGTCGCCCACGAAGGCGTCGCTCTCTCCGGTGGGGAACCAGACGTAGCCGCCGACGGCGAGCTGGAACGCGTCGTGATACTCGCCGAGGAGCCGAACGCGGAGGCCGGCGCGCAGATCGCCGAACGAGGCGCCGCTCGGCGACGCGAAGGCGTTGCCGCCGGTCGTCGGGCTCTCGCCGCCCTGCGCGAGCGCGACCGGGACGTTGACGTTGAGGTTAAGCCGGTCGAAGAGCGACACCGAGCCGTTCAGGTGCATGAACAGCTGATGGCTGACGACCGATCCGACCTCGGCGTCGTTGCTCGTGCGCCGAAGGACGAGCGGGTTGTGGGCGTAGTCGCCGAGGAGCATCAGGTGCGGCGTCGCGCGTCCCGCCGCGAACGGCGACTGGACGCCGAACATCCGGTCCCCCGCGGGCGCGGGATCGAAGCGATTGAGTGGGAGCCCTTGCGCCTCGGAGGGGATCGCCCAGGCGACCGCCGACGCTCCGAGGAGAGCGGAGATGGATTTCGAAAATCGTTTCACGTTCATTCGAACGCCGCGCATAGCAACTGGCGTGCCTCCGCGCGCCGCACCCAGGTCCGCGCTCCGGCGGGCCTCGAGCGCGAACGAAATGCGGCCTCTTCTCGAAAGGATACGCCGAGGGTCAGACCTCGGCGCCTGTCGCGTCCGCATCTCGTTGCAGCGTCGGCGCTACACCACCGTCGTTCCACCGCTGCACGCGTCCGTGCTCCCTTGCAACGAGGCGCAAAGACTGCGCGCGTCTCCGACGCGGGCCGCAGCCGCCGCGAGCGCTTACTCGCCGGAGCCCGCCGGGCCGGAGCGCGTCGCCGCCTTGAGGCGCGCCGACGCGGCCGGATCGTTGACGAGGAGCTTCTCGACGAGGCCGAGCACGGCCTCGTCGTCGGGTCGCATCGCCGACTCGACGAGGCTCTTCACGTGCGGGCTCGCGTCGACGGCGCCGTCGATCGCTTGGCCGACGCTGACCGCCTTGACGAAGCGATCGAAGAACGCGCCGTCGCCGCCGACGATGTTGAACTTCGCGTTCGAGAACGCCTGGGCGAGGATCTGCGCCTGGGCCTCCGCCACGCTCGTCTTCGCGTGGATCGTCTCGAGCTCGATCGTCTTCTCCTTGTCGAGCCGGAGGCGGAACTCCTCGTGCTCGCGGCTCGCGTCGTCGAGCGCCTTCATCGACGCGGCCTTCTCGGCGATGCCCGCGGCCTCGGCGACCAGCTTCTCGCGCGTGACCTTCGCGAGCGCGAGGCCCTTCTGCTCTTCGCCCGACGCCTCGGCGACGAGCTTCTCGCGGAGCGCCGACGCCTCGGCGATGCCGAGCTTCTCGACCGCCGCGGCGTCCGCCTCCTTGACCTTCACCTTGGCGAGCCCCTGGCGCTCCTCGCCGACCGCCACGGACTGCATCTTCTCGAGCGCGACGCGCGCCTCGACGAGGCCCTGCTTCTCGGTCGCGAGCGCGTCGGCCTCCTTCACGCGGGCCTTCGCGAGGCCCTCGGCGGCGGCCTCGGCCTGCGCGCCCTCGGCGAGGCGGATCTTCGCGCGCGCCAGCTTGTCGGCGGTCTCGAGCTCGGCGTCGGCGGTGATCGACTTCTGCCGGGCCGCGTGCTTCGCGACCTCCTCGGCCGCCTCGGCCGCCTTCACCTGCTTGACGAGCGCGGTCGCGGCCTCCGCCTCCGCCTGGATCTTGAGGGCGTCGCGGTCGCGGTTCGCGCCGGCGATCGTGCGGACGTCCTTGATGTGCTCCTCCTCGATCGCGACGGTCTTCTCGACGGCGATGCGAGCGCGGACGACGTCGGCGATCTCCTTCTTCTGCTGCTCGACCTCCTTGTCGCGCGCGATCCCGACGAGGGCGACCTCGCGCTCGCGGCCGATCGCCTCCAGCTGGCGCGCCTTCTCGACGCGCTCGGTCTCGACGGCGACCTCGCGCTCGCGGTTCTTCTGGGCGACGGCCACGCCGCGCTGCTTCGCCTGCTCGGCGATGAGCGCCTCTTCCTCGTTCTTGTGGTGAACGATGTGCGTCTTCTTGGACTCCTCGCTCGCCACGCGCGCCGCCTCGTTCTGCTCGCGCGCCTGGGCGATCGCGATCTCCTTCAGCTTCTTGGCCTCGGCCTCCGCGCGGCGCTGCTCGAAGTTGAAGATCGCCTCGTCGGACTTGAGGTTCTCGCTCCCCATCTCCATACGCTCGCGCTGGCGGAGCTCGTTCGTCTTCACGTTGTGCTGGACGGTGATCTCGGTGATCTTCCGGATGCCGTCGGCGTCCATGATGTTGTCGCGGTCGAGCGCCTCGAGCGGCGTCTGCTCCAGGTAGTCGATGGCGGCGTCGTCGAGGATGAAGCCGTTCAGGTCCTTGCCGATGACCTCGATGATCTTGTCCTTGAAGTCGTCGCGCTTGGTGTAGAGCTCCTCGAAGTTGAAGTGCTTGCCGACGGTCTTGAGCGCCTCGGCGAACTTCGACGTGAACAGCTCCTGGAGCGTCTTCGGATCGCTCGCGCGCGCGCAGCCGATCGCCTGGGCGACCTTGAGGACGTCGTCCGCGGTCTTGTTCACGCGGACGAAGAAGGTGACGTTGATGTCCGCGCGGATGTTGTCGTTGCAGATGAGCCCCTCCTTGCCGCGACGGTCGATGTCGATCGTCTTGACGGAGAGGTCCATCGTCTCGGCGCGGTTGATGACCGGGTAGACCATGCGCCCGGTGAACGCCACCTCGGCGTCCTTGCCCGTCGTGTTGACGATCAGCGCCTTGCCTTGCTCCACCTGGCGGTAAAACCGCGTGAACATCGCGAGGACGCCGAGGAGCATGATGAACAGCGCGCCGACGATGGCGCCGACGAGGATGGCAGTCTCGGGCATGGACGACTCTCTTCTCCCCACGAACCGTGGAGCCGCTTCGCCGGCAGCACGCGAGCGTGAGGCCGGCTCTCGGAGCTCCACGCGAGCGTGGAGCGCCTGGACACGTGCGAGACATCCGCGCGCGCCCCCCGTTTCCGGGGCGGGAAGGGTCGCATGTCTGCTCCGCGGAATGGAGCGCCATTTTCAGTCGCGGCGGCCGATCCTCGACACGCGTACAGGTACGCCAACCGCGCGCGCCCCTCGTTCGGGGCCGGGTCGTCCGTGCTAGACTCGTCGGGCGAAGGGGGGGGCAGCTCATGAGGACACAGCTCGTGGTCGTGGTCGCCGTCGGGCTCCTGACGACCGCATGCGACGGCTCGGACACCGGACCGGCGCCGAAGCCGATCTCGGGGAAGCAATCGAGCGGCGCGAGTGACGGCGGCTCGGGGGGAGGCAGCTCGGGCGGCGACGGCAGCTCCAGCGGCGACGGCGACTCCAGCGGCGACGGCGGTCCGACGGCCACGATCGCGCCGGACGTCCTCGCGAGCTGCGGCGAGATGTGCGACCACACGGTGTCGCTCTCCGCCGACTGCCCGGGCGACGCCGCCACTCAGTGCAAGACGCTCTGCAAGCTGGTCCTCGCGAACTTCGACGCGCAGTGCCAGCAGACCGCCAAGGCCTGGTACGTCTGCATGAAGACGCACACGACGGCTGCCAGCTGCAAGTCGGGCAACGTCCCGACGGCGACGGCGCCCGCCGAGTGCGAGTCCGAGACCACCGCCTACACGGCGTGCCTGCAACAGTAGGCGGCGCCCCCCGCCCGGAGAGCGCGAAGCCGCGACGGCGTCAGCGGCGACGGCGGATGAACGCGGCGACGCCCAGGAGGACGCCGAGCATCGGGAGGCCGGCGCTCGCGCCCGCGCCGGTCGGGCTCGCCGAGCAGCCGTTCGACGACGTCTTCTTCTTTTGCTTCGCAACCGCCGGCTCGTCGTCGCCGTAGTAGTCGTCGGCGTAGTCGCCATCGTTCATGTCGTCGGCCGGCGGATCCGAGTAGTCCGCGTCCGACGACGAGGGCGCCGGGCTCGAGGTGTCGGCCGGCGGCGACGCGTCCTCGGGCTTGGTCTCGTCCTCCGGCGCGTCGGCCGGCTTCTCTCCGACCTCGAGCTCGAGCGTCTTCGCGACGTCGAAGCCGTTGTCGATGCCGTCGAGGTCGCACTGCGTCCACGCCTCGCCGCCGTTGGCCGACGCGCGGAACGCGACGATGTAGTCGCCCGCGGCCAGCGCCGACACCGAGCCCTCGAACGTCGCGTCGAACGCGGCGCCCGACGGCTCGGTCGTCGCGCGGGCGGGCAGCCAGCGCACCTTGGTCGGGGCGCTCTTCAGCGCGATCCCGAAGCGCCCGAACGGCGCCGAGCGCGCCTGCATCTCCTTGAACGAGACCTTCGCCGTGACCTTCGCCTCACCGCCGGGGGCGATCGGATCGAGCTTCGTCGTCTCGATCGTGCACGCGGAGACGGAGCCCCCGGTCTGGTAGCCCCAGAGGCCGGCCGGGGCGTACGGGAAGTTCCGGAGGATCGGCTTGTCGATGACGATCGGCTTGAACGCGTCGGGGGCGTGCTCGCGGATGAAGTCGGCGTAGCGACCGAGCTGCGCGACCTTCCATGCGCCGCCAGAGCAGCCGTTGCCGGTGTCGGCGGCGGCGGGCGCGTTCGCGGCGTCGGCCGCGTCGGCCGCGGGCGCCGGCGGCGCATCGGACGCGATGACGAGGCCCGAGAGGCCGCAGGTCCCGCGGATGTTGAAGCCGGCGAGCTTCGTCGACGTGCTCGAGCAGACCGGCGCGCCGAGGTCGCCCGCGCAGAGCTCGCTGCCCTTGGCCGGGAAGATCGTGCTGTGGAGCTCCGTCTCGGAGGTGAGGCGCCCCGTGATCGACGACGCCTCGCCCTCGTCGGGATCGAAGAAGCCCGCGCCGTCGGTCGTCGCGATGCCGTTGACCTTGTAGCCGTCGCGGAGCGGCGCGTGGGTGATCACCGCGCGCGTCCCGCCGATCGCGCGGTCGATCTCGACGATCGCGATGTCGGCGTCCGCCTCGGCGGGCACGTGCACGGCGACGACCCTCGCGCGCGCGCCCTTGCCGTCCTTGTCCGCGGCGCGCCCGAGGATCATCCCCTCCTTGGCGCACGACTTCGCCGTGACGGCGACCTTCTCACCGAGCAGCGCGCCCGCGCACTTCGGCGGGGTCAGGTTCATCTGCGCGCCGTCGAACAAGTAGACGACGGCCGACTCGATCGCGCCCGAGCCGCCCGTGACGTCCTGCTGGGCCTCGTCGGCGTGGTCGCCGTCCTCCGGCGCGCAAGCGACCAGGCTGCCGGCGGCGGCGATCAGGAGCGAGAGGGCGAAGACCGAGGTGACGGAGCGCATGCTCTCACGTATCCAAATGTCGTACCATGTGACCATATCGGATTTATGGGGGATTTCCGGACGAGGCTGGATCGCCGGGCCCCCTTTACCCCACCCCGATGGCCCAGGGGAGCGTCACGCTATCCGGCTGGAGACGGCGGCTAAGCCCCCGGGGTGATGTTCGCCGGAGCACGTCGGCGATAGCGGTCGAACGTGACATCGTGCCGCCCTGTCCTGACCGCCTTCACGTTCGCGCTCGCCGCCGGCGCGTGTCGGTTCGACGATCTCGAGCCGCGGACGCGGGCGGACGTCGTCGCCCTCGATGTGTTTCCGGCGTCGAGAGAGGTACGCGCGAAGCCTGGTGAGAGCGTCTCGTTCGCGCTGCAGGCGAAATCGGCGACCGGCGAGGGCGTCGACGACGTGGAGACCTTCCTCGCTGCAGACGAGAGCGCGCCGCTGACGTTCGAGACGCCGAGCAGCGACACGAAGACCGCGCGTGCGACGACGAAGCGCGACGCCGTCGCGGGCCTGTCGGTCAACGGCGTGGTCGCGGTGCGCGTCGCCGTGAGCAGCGCCGCGGCGCCGGGGCACTATCCCGTCTTCTGCGGCCTCACCGCCGCCGCCGTGACGGCAGACGCCGGCGCCCAAGACCGCCCGGTCTCGCGCGTGAACGTCGTCGTCGAGGCCCCGGACGCTGGAGCCTCGGCCCCCCTCTCGGACGGAGGTCCCGATGCGAGCTGAATCGACCTCGAAGTTGCGCGCGCGCGCCCGCGGCCGGCGCGGAGTCGCGACGCTGGCGGGCGTCGCGATCGCCGGCGTCGCCCTCTTCGCCGGCGCGCCCTCCGCGGCGGCGGATACGCCCCCCACGCCGGAACACGCCGTCTCGACGAGCGGCGGCGGCTTCACGCTGCGTCAACCGAAGTGGAAGAAAGCCGACTCGGGCAGGAACGTGAGCCTCGTCGCGCAGTACACGTGGGGCGGCAAAGGCGAGCGGAGCGTCGTCGGGGCCGACGGTGTGGCGTACTGGCAGCTCGTCTTCCCCGACTCGCCGAAGCCCGACGAGACCGCGACGCTCGTCCTGACGTTCCAGTTCGAGCTTCGTCCGGAGGAGAAATCGGCCGCCGTCAGGGTGGCCAACGACGCTATCGGCGCAGCCATCGCCGTCGTCGAGCGCGCGCTCGACGAGACGGCGGCGCTCTCTCCACCTCCGACAGACGACGCGCGCAAGGAGGCGATCGCGCGGGCCGTACGCGCGAGATCCAGGACCGTCGTCGACGCGCTCGCGCCGGTGCGCGACCTTCGCACCGAGGGCGGCAAGCCCGGGGACGAGCTCGTCCTCGAGACGATCGGCTTTCACAAGACCGCCAGCGGGGACTGGGAGCTCGCCTCCCTCGCCCTGGACAAGCTCAGCGAGATCGCCCGGCGCCGCGGAGAGGAGCGGTTGGCGCCGCTCGAGGACTCGGTGGCGAAGACGACGGCCGTGATGAGGAGCCCGCCCGCCGTGGAGACATCGTCCGCCGGGCCCGCCTGCCAGGCCGCCGTCGCCGACTCGCTTCGCGACAAAGGGAGCACGTTCGACGGGCTGAAGAAGTGTTCTGCGATGGCCGTCGACGTCTGGAAGCGCCAGGCGCCCGCGCGCGCGGCGACCTCGCCGAGGGCGCAAGCGCTCCTTCAAGCCGTAACGACGCTCGAGGGGGTGCTCGCGACGGTGACGGAGGACGAGGTGATCGTCGCGAACGCCTCCACGACGGGCTCGTTCGTGAGCGTGAGCCAGGCCGTCATCAGCAACGGCGAGGCGATCGATCCGCAGAGCTACTCCATCGCGGCGTTGAAGTACTTCCGTGCGAGGGTCTTCCTCGCCAACGCGGCGCGGTCGCTCGACGCGGACACGCGGCGCATCACCGACGAGCTCCGCGTTCGGGTGTCGACGATGACCCAGCAGCACGTCGGCTTGGCGCTGCTCGAGCAGGACGCCGAGAAGCGGCGCTTTCAGGCCTCGACCGGGATCGTCTACGTCGGCGGGCTCGATCAGGTCGTGATGCCGCTCATGATCTCGTATTGCGTCTGGGACGGCTGCATCGGGAACGGGAAGACGATCTTCGACGCGGGGTCTTGGAAACACCTGCTCTCGGTCGACATCGGGGCTCGCGCGCAGGTGGTGGGGGAGCGGGACCCGCGCGACGACGGCGCGAGCGCGTTCCTCGCAGGCGTCAGCCTCAATCCGCTGATGTTCGTTCGCGCGTCCGTGGGCGCCTACGTCTTCGAAAACAGCCAAACGAAGAACTGGAACACGAACGTCTACGTCGGAGTCTCCGCGGACGTGCTCCACGCGGTCGAGCTCCTCGGCGTGACCGGGCTCGGCGTTCCGCAGCCGCCGCGCGTGGTCTCCACCGCCGCCGTCCCGAGCACGAAAGGACCGTGACCATGCCGATCAAACCGTACATCGACCCGTTCCCGAAGGCCGGACAGCCGTTCTACGTCAACTTCGGGAGCAACGAGGACGCCACCGGCACGGTCTCCGTCCTGGTCGGAGACGTCGAGCGAACGTTCCTCCTCGACGACGACGACGACCCATCGGTGGACGTGCCGAGCGGTCTCCCCGTACGACGAAAGATCTCTGGATACGGGCCCGCAACGGCGAACGATCGGGTGACGCTCCGAGTAGCCCCCGGCGACGGTCCGGGTGGAGTCGGCGTCGACTCGAAGGTCTTCATTTGACCAGATCGGGCCGATGACCGGATCGGGCTGAAGGCGCCCCGTTCGGGCGCGCGGACGGCGGTGTTCGACCGCCATCGAGCGCGACTGCGTGGCTCCGCGCCCCTCTCGCGCGCGCCAACGGCCGCGCTCCGCGACCGCTCGATGCTCGTGGCGACGCGAGCGTGACGCGACCGCCGAGCCGGACACCGGCACGCGTTCTGCACGACGCGACGTCGACGAACGGAGGTCCGTGGCCATGGCAGAGCATCACGATCGGCGCGCGCGATCCTCGTGGTGGCTCGGGGTCCTCGGGCTGCTCGCGTTCGTCGCTCTGTTCGTCGTGACGCGCGCGCACCGGCGACCGGACACGGCGAGCCGCGAGACGACGACGACGGGCGCGGAGGTGCCGGGGACCGGCGCGGCGGGGCCGGCGTGCGAGGAGCACACGAGCTGCGGCGCCGACGAGCTCTGCACGCGCGGGCGCTGCGCGCCGATCACCGCGCTCACGACCGAGTGCCGAAGCGTCACGGTCCGCTTCGCGCGCGGCGCCGAAGAGCTCTCCTCGACGGCGGAGGTCGCGCTCGAGCGCTTCGCGCGGTGCCGCCGCGCGGGCCGACAGCCCGCGCTGTCGATCGAGCCGAGCCTCGACCCGGCGCGCACCGCCGACGAGAACGACGTGCTCACGAGCACGCGGCACGCCGTCGTGCGACGCGCGCTCGAGGCACGCGGCCTCACGGACGAGCCGTGAGCTCGCGCGGCCCACGGACGAGCCGTGAGCTCGTGCGGCCCACGGACGAGCCGTGAGGTCGTGCGACACCTCACCGACGCCGGCGCACCGCCCGAACCTCGCCCGCTCAGCGCGCGCGGCGTCCGCGCTGGGGCTCGTCGTCGAGGAGGTCGTCCAGCTCGTCGAGCGGCGCGACCGTGAACTCCTGCCGGGTCGCGTCGTAGCCGACGATGACGGCATGATCGCCGCGCCCGAGCCGCTCGCCCGACTCGACGCGCACGCGGACGACGACGCCCGCGCCGCCGTCCTCGAGCATCGCCTCGCCGAACCGGTCGGTCACGGTGCCCGTGCGGATCGTGCAGATCTTGCCGACGAGCGCGTCGTGCGTCGTCGCCTTGATCGGCGTGAACACCCGCGCGAACGGCCGCACCACGAGCGACGTCGGAAGCAGCGCGAAGACCGGCGCCACGACGAGCAGCGCCACCTTCGCCAGCGTGAGGACGAGCCCCTCGCCCGGCAGGAGCGCGAGGATCCCCTTCATGCCGAGCATCGTGAAGATCCAAGAGAACAACAGCAGGCCGCTCAGAACGACGGTCGCCGGGGCCGAGCGGAGCTTGAGCGCGGCGATGATTCCGGCGTTGGCGCCGCCGACGTCGCCGACGTCCCCCGCCTGACCGACGCCCTCGAGCCGATCGGCCGCGCCCTCGAGGATGCCCTTCGTCGCGCCTTCGAAGGCGCCCTTCGCCATCCCTTCGATCGCGACGTCCGCGGCGGCGTCGACCGCCGCGTCCACGGCGCCGTCGCCGAGCAGGTTCACGTGAGCGGCGCCCACCATGACGAAGACCCAATAGACGAGGGCGACACCGAGGAGCACGGTGTAGACGACCGCGGGGAAGGTCAGCGCGAGCGCGAGGAAAGGCGCCATGGTCCGCTCCCCGAGCCTACGCCATCGGCCCGGTCGACGGCTCGTCTTTCGGGGCGTAGCATCCGGACGATGCAGAAGCGCCCGCTCCTCGTCCTGGCCGCTTTGGCCGCGGCCACCGAGCCGGACTTCGGACGCGACGCGCTCGCACGCCTCAAATCCGGCGTCCGCGAGAAATACGCCGACGATCCGATGGGCTCGACGGTCACCGCGGTGCTCGTCGCGAGCTGGCTGTTTTATCGCGCTGAGCGCGGGCACAACCCGAAGGTGAAGACCTTCTACGACGCGCTCACCTACGTGTCGACCAACCTCTCCGTCGGTTACAGCGACATCTTCGCCAAGACGGCCGAAGGCAAGACGATCGGCTCCGCGTTGATGACGTTCGGTCCCTCGATGGCGGCAGGCGTGCTGGGGGAGCCCGGCGCCGCGAAGAAGAGCGACGCCGACACCAAGGCCGTGGTCGACCGGCTCGATCGCATCCTCGCCGCCCTCGAGCAGCGCGCCGCCGGCTGACGGCGCGCTCCCCGCTCACGTGAGAGGGCCGCCCGGCACGTCAGGCGCCGCACGGCCCGGGTGCGCCCGCCGGCGAGCGGCGCGCGCGGTCTCTCTCGTCGTCCTCGGTCAGTCGCGGCGGCGGCCGAAGAGGCGGAGGAGGAAGAGGAACATGTTGATGAAGTCGAGGTAGAGCATGAGCGCCCCGACCAGCGGCATGTTGGCGTGCGCCTGGCCGCTCGCGAACAGATCCTTCAGCTTCTGCGTGTCGTACGCCGTCAGCGCGGCGAAGACGAGGACGCCAACGATGCTGATCAGGAACTGCAGCCCGCTGCTCGCGAGGAAGATGTTCACGATCGAGGCGAGGATGAGCCCGATGAGCGCGAAGATCGCGAAGCGCCCGATGGTGCTCAGGTCGCGCTTGGTCACGAGCCCGACGACCGAGAGGCCGGCGAACGCGCCTGCGGTGACGAAGAACACCGAGGCGATCGATGCGGCCGTGTAGACGAGGAAGATGACGCTCATCGTCGTGCCGGTCAGCGCCGCATAGGCGAAGAACATCGCCGCGACGGCCCCTGTGCTCGCGCGCACGGCCACGTGGTTGAACGCCATGACGAGCCCGAGCTGCCCGAAGAGCAAGGCGTAGAAGACGATGCGGTTACCGAGAATGATCTCGAGCGCGGCCGGCGAGCTCGCCACCAGCATCGCGACGAGGCCCGTGAGAGCGAGCCCAGCCGCCATCCAGCGATACGTCGCCCAGAGGGCGTCGCTGACGAGGGGCATGGGCCGAGCGATTGCACCGTGCGGGGACTGCCACCGCCGTTGATCGTCGTAGTTCATCGTGGCGACCAACTTACGCATCACATCGGGATCGCGGAAGTGCGACGTGAGCTGCGGCGAGGAGGAGCAGACGCATGGGCTATCCGGAATCGCTGAACAGCACGGGCTCGATCGGGTTCGGAGGCGCGCTGATGGTCACAGGGCTCGCCCTGGTGGTCGTCGCAGCGGGAATCAACCACGACTCACGCATGTTCATGCTGGGCGGCTTGTTCGTCGTCGCCGGCGTGCTTCGACTCACGACCGCGCTGGCGCACGACGCCCGCGTGCGGCGCGAGCACCCGGTCGACTCGAGCGATCCGCGGTGGCACGGCGGCGCGGGGATCACGCAGCTCGCGGGGCGGACGTGCGTCGAGTGCAGCCGGCGGATCACGATCGGCGCGGACGGGATGTGCTGCGGCGCGTGCTACGCGCCCACACACATCGACTGCGAGGAGCTCCACCTGGCGCACGCCCACGGGCCGGACGCGGCGGCGCCGTTCCGCTGAGCGCGCGAGCGAGGCCGACCTCGCCCTACATGCTGCCTGCAGCCGTCGGCCGGGCGCGTGGAGTGCGGGGCGCGCGTCTCGGCGGATCGGCGCGAACGCGCTGCTGGACGCCGGCCGATCCGCCTCGCACCGAGGCCGCCGCGACGCGCGCGGAGAAAAGCGGATGTCCAGGAGACAACACCCGTGAAGAGGCGCCGGCACGCTCCGCGCAGAAGGGTGAGACAGACATCGACGGCGCCGAGGGATCGTCTCCACCGCTCCCCTCTCCTCGGCGCTCTCTCGCGCCTTCGATGGTCTCCGTCCTAGGGCCGCATCGCAATTCGGCGATGCGGCCCTTTCCCTATTTGTCGGCGCGGCCCGGCCGCGTGCGCCGCGCCGCGTGCGGATGGATCGCTGCGCAGTAACGGCGGCCGCTCAGTCGACCTTGCTCGGCGTCTTGCCCGGCTTCTTCTCCGCGCTCGCCGTCGTGTCGCCCTTGCCGGGCTTGTCGGCGTTGCCGGACTTCTCGCCCTTGTCGGACTTGTCGCTCTTCTTCGCCGGGGCGGGCGCGGGAGCGTCGGCCGTGCTGGAGGCGGGCTTCGGGTCCTCGTGGACTACGATGCGCGTCCCCGGGTTCTCCTTGGTCGCGCGGACGCCGTGCCAGCCTTCGGGGAGGTTGGGCCCCGCCCAGGCGAAGACGTTCTTCGCGTCGTGCGGCGTCATGTTCACGCAGCCGTGGCTCCGCTCGCGGCCGAAGCGCGAGTGCCAGAAGGCGCCGTGCAAGGCGTAGCCGCCCTCGAAGTACATGATCCACGGGACGTCCTGGATCGAGTACGGGCCGTCGCTCGCGCCGTCGTCTTCCATGGTCGCCGCGATGTGCTTCTCCCGGACCTGGAACTCGCCCTGCACCGTGCGGTGGTCCTTCGACTTGTCTTCGTCGTCGTGGCGGCCAGTCGAGACGATGGTCGCGTAGACGGGCTTGTCCCCCTCGAACGCGACGAGCGACTGCGTCGAGAGGTTGATGTCGATCCACTTCTCGCCCGGCGCCAGGTTCTTCGGCGCGGGTCCGGGGCGGGTGACGGCGGCGTCGATGTCGCGGAGCCACCAGCCCTCGTCGGTCTCGAAGTAGCCGCGCCCCTCGATGGTGACGCTCTTGCCGGTGAGCTGCGCGATCGTGAAGCGGTCGAGCGGATCGCCGCGCCTCAGCTTGCCGTTCTTCTCGTCGGCGCGCGTCGGATCGCCCTCCTCGATCCTGTAGCGCTGCGCGCGCGGGCTCACGACCCAGCCGAGCGGCAGGTGACGCTTCTCGCCCTCGGCGCCGATCTTGACGCCCTCGAACTCGGTCGTCGACTTGTGAACGAGGATGTGATCCGCCGGCGCGAGGAAGCCCGCCGTGTTGCGCCAGAACTTGCCGGACGCCGTCGAGAGGCTCTTGTCGAGCGAGAGGTAGAAGCCGCGCACCATGCGCACGACCACGAGCCCGCCCTGCTCGTTCGTGCGAATGTCCTCGATCGTGACCTGCGGGCGCTGGCCCTTGTGGTCCTTGAGGTACCACGGCGTCTCGGGGCCGGAGGGCGCCTTCGGCGCGGCGCCGCCGTCGGTCTTCTTCGTCTTGCCGACCGCGAGGCCCTTCTCGAGCTCGGTGCGCTCCTTCTTCAGCGGGCGGCGGCGGTAGAGCGGCGCGCCGTTCGTCAGGTTGAGACCGTAGTCGTAAGGAAGCGGGCGATCCGTGTACGGCGGGTGCGGCGCGGTCTCGAGCTCCTTCGCGGAGAGGTCCGTCGTCACGTATTTTCCGCAGACGAAGCCGCCGGTGGCGAGCTCGTACCAGCCCTCGGCGCAGTTGCTCTTCTTGATGACGTTCGGCTTGACGGCGAGCACCTGCCCGCGCCTGAGGTACCCGAGGCGCTGCGCGCCTTGGCGCTCCTCGCTGGTCTTCGACGGATCCTTCGCCGGCCAGGCGGTCATGTTGAAGACGGGCGTGACCTGATCGAGCGCGGCGATCCGCGGCGTCGAACCTTCGACGTCGGCGCCGGCGTCGATGGCCTCGACCGTGACGGGGCCGTCGTCGCCGCTCGTCGTCTCGGTCGTCGCGGACGCGTCTGCGCCGCTCGACGAGCCGTGGCCTTTGCACCCGCCGAACGCAGGTGTCCCGGCGATCAGGGCGATCGAGAGCAGAGCGAGCGGGCTCGAAGACGCGCGAGGCCGCGACGAGCCGGATGTTGCGAAGGGCGCTCTCACGGACAGCGAACCGCACTACGACTGGTGCGCCGTGCGCGCAAGCCATGGGGGACATGGCGCCGAAAAGGGGCGCGATTTCCGCGCGATGTGACCCGCCCCGCGCGCTCCTTCGCGCCGCGCAAACGGCGCTCGGAGCAGCCGGCGCCGGGGCGGTGCGGCGGACGGCGCCGCCGGTGCGATCAGACGACGCGCGCGAGCGCGGGCTTCTTCCAGCGACGCTGCCGCTCGAGCTCGGCGGGGAAGAGCATCCGCTGCATGTCCGCCAGGCGCGAGGCGGCGACGGCGCGGCCAGCCTCGCCGAGCAGCGCGTCGAGGTGGCGCGCGATCTTCCCGGCGCTCTCGTAGCGGCGCTCGCGGTTGCGCTCGAGCGCGTGCAGGACGATCGCCGCCAGCTCACGCGGGACGTCCGGCGCGAGCGCGCGCGGATCGGGGATCGGACCGCAGTGGACGGCGCGGACGGTCGCGATGTCGGTCGATCGTCCGAACAGACGGCGCATGGTGCAGAGCTCCCAGAGCATCGTGCCGAGACCGAAGACGTCGCTCCGGCGATCGAGCGACAGCTGCATGATCTGCTCCGGCGAGAGGTACGGCAGCTTGCCCTTGATGACGCCGCGACGCGTGGTGATCGCCCGCCCGTGGCACTTCGCGAGGCCGAAGTCGATGAGCTTCACCTCGCCGTCGAATCCGAGGAAGACGTTCGACGGGTTCACGTCGCGGTGGATGATCCCGAGCGGCCGTCCGCCGTCGTCGGTCCGCTCGTGCGCGTGCTCGAGCGCGTCGGCGACGCGCGCGCCGATCCACGCGACCGCCTCGGGGTGCAGCCCCATCCCGCGCGCGGCGCAGGCGCGCTGGACGTCGGCGAGCGAGGTCCCGAGCAGGAGCTCCATCGCGATGAACGCGCGGCCCGGATCGGCGCCGTGCTCGAGCGTGCGGACGATGTTCGGGTGGACCAGCCGCTCGAGCAGGCGCGCCTCGTCGAAGAACATCGCGAGCACCTCGTCGTCGTCGCGGAGATCGTGGCGAACGACCTTCAGCGCGACGAGGACGCCGTCGGCGTGGCGGCGGCCGAGGTAGATCGTCGAGAGGCCGCCGCCCGCGATCCTCCCGAGGACGGCGTGCCGACCGAGGTGCTCCGGGCGCGAGGGACACGGCGGAGGCGGGCGGGCGGCGCGCGTCGGCGACATGGGGGGCTCGCGCGTGCGGATGCACGCGCCGCGCCGCGCGCCTACGAACGCGGCGGTCGGGCGCTGCCGCCAGGCCGCCGCGCGCGCGACGCGTCCCGCGCTCCCGCTGCCGAAGGGCCTCTCGGCCGGCTCTCGCGGCGGCGGCTTCCGGCGCTTCCCCGCCACTCCGCGACGGCGACTCCGGGTCCGAAGCGCACCCCGCACCTCACCTGCTGCTGACTGACCGCGCATCGTCGAGGGGCCCCGGCATCGCGCCGCGCCGTCGATTTCGCGCCGACGCGAAAACGCGCATCGTCGACAGGCCGTCGCCGGCGTCACGCCGCGCCGTCGATTTCGCTCCGACGCGAAACGCGCATCGTCGACGGGCCGGCGTCACGCCGCGCCGTCGATTTCGCTCCGACGCGAAACGCGCATCGTCGACAGGCCGTCGCCGGCGTCACGCCGCGCCGTCGATTTCGCTCCGACGCGAAACGCGCACCCTCGGCGTCCGAGGTCCATCCCGAACGGACGAGTACGTCCTCGCTGCGGGAAAATCGGCCTGCGCGCGCGGCTCGTTCGGTTGCCGGTGGATGTGCGGCTGCTACGTAAAGGCGGCTTCGCGGGCACGAGGAGAACGGGGGCTCCCTCCGCGGAACGCGCGCGTCGCGTCCTCCGCGAGCGAGCGTCTCCGTTCGGCGTCGCTCCGGGCACGGAGGCACACCGATGAGCATCGACGTGAGAGCGAGCGGCAACGATCTCGAGCTCTGGCACGTGCAGCTGGGAGGCGTCGTCCGCACGATGAGCCTCGACGAGCTCGACGCCGCGTTTCAGGCGGGCGTCGTCGACGAGCGCACGATGGTCCTCAAGGCGGGCGCGCTTCGGTGGAGCACGCTCGGTGACGCCGCGGGCATCGACGCGCAGCCGAACAGCATCGCGCCGATGGCGACCGACATCGCGCCGCCGAGCGTCACGCTCGGGCCGTCCGCCTTCATGCCGGGCGCGCTCGACACCGCCGAGCTCGCCACCTTCCGCCCGAAGCGCCGTGTCGGACGCGCGCTCGCCGCCCTCGCCGCGGTCGCGCTGGTCGGTGGCGCGGCCTTCGGCGCCAAGAGCTACGGGGTCGACGAGCTGACCGCGAAGGTCACCTCGCTCGTCAAGGCGCCGAGCATCGAGGGCGCGGGGTCCACTCGCGCGACGGCGATCGCCCCGGCCGCCGCCGACGTGCCCGTCGCGCTCACCGCGAAGCCTTCGATCTCCGCGTCGCCGCCTCCCTCTGCCCCGGTCGAGGAGCTCCCCTCCGCGACGCCGTCGGCGGGCGTGTCGATCGACTCGCTCCCGTCCGCGTCCGCAGCTCCTGGGAAGGCGGACAAGAAGGGGAAGAAGCCCGCCGCGCCCTCGCGCCGCAAGGGCGCGACGAAGGCGAAGCGCAAGGCCTCGACGAGCGATCCGACCCAGAAGGGCGGCGGGCAGTTCGATCCGCTCGACGGCAAGCTCTGACCTTCGCCCCTGCCCGACGACGAGCCCCGTCGTCACGTCACGAGACCCACGACACGTGACGCTCGCGATCTCCGTCTGCGTGCGCGACCACGACCTCCAACTCGCGACCCGCGGGGTCCGATTCGCGAATCCCGACCGAGAGCCGCGGATCCCGACCCGCGCATCGCGACTCGCGGATCCCGACCCGCGCATCGCGACTCGCGGATCCCGACCCGCGAACCCCGGTCGCGCTCGCAGACCTCGCTCCGACTCCCCGCGAGCTCGGCATCTCAGCCTCTACGGGATCACCGTGAAAGGAGATGCGCCGGCCCTGGTTGCATGACGGAGACGTCACACGCCGGAGACGTCACATGACAAAGTCGACGCCGCACGGGACGTCACACGCCGGAGACGTCACATGACGGAGACGACGCCGCCGCACGGGACATCGATGTTCTGCGTGCCGCGCCCCGCGTTGACGCGGTGCCGGCCGCAGGAGACGACGATGCGCCCGCCTTGGACGCGCTTGTAAGCGCCGTCGACCATGACGGTCATCAGCGAGGCGGGCACCTCGATCGTCCCGGTCGTCGGAGCGGGGCCCGCAGGACGGCGGGGCGCG
>JAHBWA010000004.1 GCA_019637195.1 Labilithrix sp.
CGCCGGCGTCGATCGCGCCGCCCGCGCCGGCATCGTTGGCTCCGCCGCCCGTCTCGGTGATGCGGCCGATGACGCCGGCTGCTCCCGTCGCCTCGCAGCCGCAGCTGTTGCGTCTGTCGATGAGCGATCCGACCGACCTCATCTTCGACGGAATGTACGGCCTGACGTTCGCGCGCTCGACCGGCGAGGCCGCCGAGATGTGCGCGGAGACGCTCGCGAAGGCGCTCGGCGCGCGCGCGGTCGTCATCCATACGCACGACCTCACGAGCCGCGAGCTCCGCGCGATCGGCGCGCACGGCGACGGCGACTTCGACATCATCGGGTCCGCGGAGGCGAGCGACGACGACCTCGTCGCGTCGGCGGTCATCTGCAATCAGCGCTCGGTGACCATGCGGTTCGACGGCGAGCTCCCGCGCCTGGCGCCGAAGCGCCTCCACGTGGTCGGGGCGCCGCGCACCGTGGTCGCGGCGCCGGCGATGTCGTGGGGGCGCTGCCTCGCGATCGTCGAGGTCATCGACGCCGATGAACGCTACGCCGCGCGCGTCGCCGACTCGGCGGCCTACGTCGCCGACCACTTCGCCCAGTTCCTCTGCGCGCACGCGGCCTGAGCACGCGCGTTCCGCGTGCTCGCCGATGTGGGATGAGCGCGCAGGTCGACGAGCGATCCGCCCCCTGGTGTGTGAGACGTCGCGGTGACACGGTAAAAATCCGGAGAAAACGGACGCCGCCGCGTCGCGACTCCCGGCACGCCGACTGCAGTGCGCATCTGCGGGCGGGTCCGAGTCGCTGGTGCCGATCGATGACGATCGGCGGATGGGAAGGTTCGTCATGCGCAAGGCTCTCGCGTTGGTCGTGTGTGGTGCGGTCGCGGCGTTGATCGGTTGCGCGGACGACGACACGGGCGCGAGCCTCCGCGGCAAGCCGGGCGCGAGCAACCGCGGCGCGGGCGCCGGCTCCGGCGAGACGACGGCAGGCTCCGAGGCCGCGCCGTCGTCCGCGGAGAACGCGTGCGCGGCTGTGCAGCCGCCGACGACGCTCGCGGACGCGACGGACGCGCGCGACGTTCGCATCGCCGGCTCCGCGGTCTACTACCAGGCCGGCGCCAAGGTCTTCCGCGTCCTCAAGGACGGCACGAAGAAGAAGGAGCTCTACACGTCGCCGAACCTCGTGCGCTCGTACGTCGACAAGACCGCCATGGTGCTCATCGAGACCACGCCCGAGTCGACCGAGGCGACGATCCGGGTCGTCCAGGCGATCGTGCCCGAGGACAAAGACGGCCAACCCGCGCCGGAGCCGGCGTTCCCGGACTTCCCCACCGCGGCCGACGGAGCGCTCCCGGGCGTCACCGCGGCGACGGACTTCAACGCGGCGGGCACGCGGGTCTTCGCGTCCGACGAGAAGTCTTTCTACCTGCTCGCGGACACGGGCGACGGCGACACGATCTTCCAGGTGAAGAAGAAGAACCCGAACGTGCGGACGGCGCTCGCGCAGAGCGCGAACGTCATCACGAACCCGCAGATCGCGAGCGGCGCCGTCTGGTACGTGCGCGATCAGCAGCGCATCTTCAAGGTCGCGCTGGGCGACGAAGAGAACGGCATCGAGCAGGGCGAGCCTACCGAGGTCTTCGGCATCGGCTACGCGAGCTGCAGCCTGGCGGTGAACGAGCGGGCGGCGTTCTGCAGCGTCGGCTCCGCCGTCGAGCGTCGCGACCTCACCGGCGCGAACCCGACCACGATCCTCGACGCGCAGCAGAGCAAGACGCAGGCGCTCTTCGGCGCGACCATCGCGCGTGACGGCGCGCTCTTCGTCCGCTCCGCGGCGCCCGACGAGAAGGTGAAGCACGTCATCCGCGCGCTCGAGTCGAGCGGCGACGCCGTCGAGGAGTCGTTCGTCGCGTGCGGTCGCGGCATGGTGACCGACCTGGCCGTCGACGGCACCAGCGTCGTCTGGACCGAGGAGGGCGCCGGCGTCTTCCTCGCGCCGCGCTGAGACGCGAGCCTCGTCGTCGCGGGCGCTCGCGGCGTCTTCCTCGCGCCGCGCTGAGACGCGAGCCTCGTCGTCGCGGGCGCTGTCGGCGTAAGATGGCGCTCCCATGAGCGCCGACACCCCCAGCAAGAAGAGCTACGAGTCTCTCAGCGTCGAGCAGAGCGGCGCGATCGCCGAGGTGATCCTCACGGGCCCGGGGAAGGGCAACGCGATGGGGCTCGCGTTCTTCCGCGAGCTGCCGGAGGTGTTCACCGAGCTCGACCGCGACGAGTCCGTGCGCGTCGTCATCCTGCGCGGCAAGGGCGGCGTCTTCACCTACGGTCTCGACCTGAAGGGCGTCGCGTCGACGCTGATGCCGCTCATCGCTCCGGAGAACCTCGCGAAGGAGCGCACGCAGCTGCTCCGTCTCATCGGCGAGTGGCAGCGGGCCGCCGATCTCGTCGAGCGGTGCACGAAGCCGGTCATCGCCGCCGTCGCGGGGCCGTGCATCGGCGGCGGGATGGACATCGCCGCGGCCTGCGACGTGCGCCTGTGCTCGCGCGACGCGCGCTTCAGCGTGCGAGAGGTGAAGGTCGCGATCGTCGCCGATCTGGGGAGCCTGCAGCGCTTGCCGCGCATCATCGGCCACGGCCATACGCGCGAGCTCGCGTACACCGGCGCCGACATCGACGCGGCGCGGGCGCTCCGGATCGGCCTCGTGAACGACGTCTACGACGACGAGGCCGCGCTCCTCGACGCCGCGCGGGAGATGGCGCGCGCGATCGCCGAGAACCCGCCGCTCGTGGTCCAGGGCATCAAGCAGGTGCTCTCGTACGGCGAGGAGCGGCGCATCCTCGACGGCGAGCGCTTCGCGGCGGTGTGGAATTCGGCGTTCCTCGCCTCGAAGGATCTCGCGGAGGCGATGACGGCGTTCATGGAAAAGCGCCCGCCGCGCTTCACCGGCTCGTGATGGCGTCGCCCGCGCTCGGCGGGCGTGCCGTCGGTGGGGCGCTCGCCGCGGAGCACGACCGTCGCACGCGTCCGCTCGTCTGGAGGTCGCTCGCGCGGCCTCGCGGGCGCCTGCCAGCGTGACCTGCTTCGCGAGCCGTCGCGCGCCGAGCGCTCATTTCTCCGCGGCCATGAACGAGACGTAGCGGCTGATCTGCTTGATCGACTCGGGCCCGGGTGAGGTCAGCTCGATGCCGATCGCGCGGGCGACGCCGCCGTCGCCCGAGTGGGGAGCTTTGCTCCAGCGCACCACGCCGCTCTCCGAGACGACCTTGCCGTCGATCGGCAGCGCGAAGCGGACGGTGACCTGCGCCCCGTCGGCGATCTTGCCGCGGGTGACGACGAAGAGGCCGCCCTCCGAGATGTCCTCGCTCCGGCCGTCGACGGCGCCGATGCCGGGCACCTCGACGCGGACCGGCGTCCGGTACGCCGCGCGCGGGTAGCGTCGCATCTCGGAGGGAGCCGGGCTCGGCGGGGGCGGCGGCACCTTCTCGGCCTCGGGCGGGGGCGCGACGGATCGTCGGAGCGGTCGGATCGACTTCCCGCGGCGCTCGGGGCTCGCGTCGAGCAGGCGCATGGATGCCGGCGCGGGCGGGGCCGCGGCGTCGAGCGCCTCGATCAGCTCCCGCGCCGAGGTGAAGCGATCCGCCCCCGCGCCGGCGAGCGTCCGCGCGATGACCGCGGCGAGCGTCGGCGGGAGCTCCTGCGGCGCCCACGATCCCGATCGGATCGACCGAACGTCCTCGCCCTCGTGTCGCGTCCGGCCCGCGAGCGCGAGGAACGCGCACGCGCCGATGCCCGCGAGGTCGATCGCGGTGTCCGGCGCGCCCTCGACGAGGTTCGCCGCCTCCCAGTTGACGAGCTTCGCGCGCTCGACGCCCCACGCGTCGCGGACGACGAGCACGTTGTCGGGTCGCACCTCGCCGTGGCGGACGCACGACTCGTGCGCCGCGACGAGGACGTCGGCGATCTGCCGGATGAGCGAGCACGCCGCGGCCAGCGGGAGCGCGCCGCGCGCCGCGACGAGCCCCTCGAGCGTGCGCCCCTCGAGCATCTCGACGACGATGTAGGGATCGCCCGACTCCGTCGTCCCGGCGTCGCGCAGATCGACCGAGCCGGGGTGGTTGAAGCTCGCCAGCGCCAGCTGCTCGCGTCGCACCGCCTCCGAGTCCGACTCGTCGCTGGCGACGCGGACGCCGATCTTGAGGAGCGAGCGGCGCGCCGTCCGGAGGTGACGGACCTCCCAGCGGGAGCCGGCGAGGCGCCCGCCGAGGTCACGGAGCAGCTCGTAGCGTCCCTCGAGGACGGTGCCCTTCTCGTACGACGAGCGGCGCCAACGCTCGAGCGCGTCGGCGAGCAGCCCCTCGAGCTGATGCGCTTCGAACGCCTCGCTCGCGACCAGGAGCAGCGCGCCCGCCTCGAGCACCAGCCGGTCGAGCCCGGAGCGCTCGTTGGCGTAGACCTCTTCGGTCACCACGACGGCCGACGGCGCGTTCGCCGCGACCGCGCTCGCGACCTCGGCCAGCGGGACGCCGAGCGCGTCGCCGCCGAACCTCGCCGCGGCGGCGCGCACGCGGACCAGCAGCTCCTCGTTCGCGTCGACGACGAGGACCTTCGGACGGGGCGGGCGCGAGGACGGATCCTCCTCGAGCACCTCGATGACGTCGAGGAGCGACTGCTCCTCGCGCGCCGGCGGCGCCCCGCTCGGCCTGGGCGGCGGCGGCTTCGGCGATCGTGACGGCGTGGAGGTCGTCGAGGGATCTCTCGCCGAGCTCGACGCGTCCTTCACGGAGATCGCCGGCGCCGAGATCGACGCGGACGACGGCGAGGGCTCCCTCACCGGGGGCGGCCCGGGCGTCGCCGCCGGCACGGAGGTGCCGTAGAGCTGCTCGAGGTGCTCGCGGATCTCGCTCGTCAGCGCGACCATCGCCTTCACCGGCATCGCGGCGGCCGCCGCGGCGGCGGCCAGCGCGACGTCGTCGGTCGGGTCGTCCATCGCGACGTAGAGCGTGGTCGCTCCCTTGGTCGTGCGCAGGTGCACCGGCACCATGTGATGCGCGAGCGCGATCGAGCGCGGCAAGACGGCGACGGCCTCTCGCGAGATCTCGACGCGCTGGAGCGAGACCCACGGGCACGCGAGCTGATGCGACAGGAACTGCGCGAGCTGGTGCGGTCGGACGAGCCCCCTCTCGGCGAGCAGCTCACCGAGCCGCCGTCCGTCGGACCTCTGGAGGCTCAGCACCTCGTCCAGGGCCTGCTGCGTGAGCAGGCCCGACGTCACGAGGAGCCGGCCGAGCGGCTGAACGCTGTGCATGACTTCAAATCATCGCCGCGCCGCGCGCCGCTTGCACTCGGAAAACGCCCGGCGCGTCGCGGAGCGCCGGAGCTCGAGGAGGGGCGCGCCCGCGGCTCGACGTGCGCCGCCCGGTGTGCCGGGCGCGGGAGATCGCCCGCGCGGGAGGCGCTATTTCGCGAGCTTCAGCTCGAGGGCCTTTGGCGTCCCCTCTCCGACGTCGACGGAGTCGGACGCTTCCTTGTACCCAGCGGCCCACACCGTCACCTTGTACTTCCCAGGGTTGACCGGGCGCGCGATGCCGAGCACCTCGTTGGGGATCGCGCTGCCGTTCAGCTTCACGACGAGGCTCGACAGGGTGCTCGGGCCGGGCGTCACCTGGATGCGCAGCGTAGGGATGCGCGGCTTGAGCTGGCCGAGCTCCTTCTTGCCCTCGTCCTGCGCCTGGCGGAACACGTCGGGCGCGTCCTTGGCGAGCGACGCGCGGACGAGCAGCTCGTAGGTCTCCGCGGCCTCGACCAGCTTTCCGGTCGCCGCCTGGCACTGCCCGATGTGGAGCAGGTGCGTCGGCGCGTTGAAGAACTTCTGCGCGGCCTCGAGGCGAGGGAGCGCCTCGGGGCAGTTGCCGCTCTCCTGCAGCTTGACGCCCTCGAGGTACGCGGCGCGCGCGGTCGCCTTGCGCTCCGACTCGCTCATGTCCGGCGGCGGACCCGCCGGAGCCGGCGTGCTCGGCGTCTCCTCGCCGATCGGGATGGCGCCGTCGGTGGCGGCCGCCGCGACCGTGGCGCCCGACGTCCCCGGCTTCATCGTGGCGACGTACTTCTTGTCGACGTCGTACCAGGCGCCGGTGAGCGCATCGACGATGATCGGGATGCAGAGCGCCACCGGGAAGACGCACGTGAGGATGTCGATCGTCAGCCACCCGGGGTTCATCTGCTTCTTCACGACCCCGTTGTGGTCTTCGTAGCCGCTCTTGGTGAGGGTGACCTGCGTGATCCCGCTCCGCTCGACCTCGATCTGCGTCGGCGTCATCCCGAGCTTGCGTGGGCCTCTCGACGCCTCGGCGCCCGGAGGGGTCGACTCGACGGTGACCTTGTCCTTCGTGCCGCGAAACGCCGCGGCGCAGCCGAAGAGCGAGAGCGAGAGAACGATGACCGCGCCGTGTCGCATCGCCCGCGAGGCTACGCGCACCGGCCGCCAGCGGCAACGTCGCTCACGACGGCGGGCTGCCCGCGATCTTCACGGCGGTCGCCTGGGGATCCAGCGCGCGCTCGTTGGCGCGCAGCCAGCCGAACGCCTCGTCGAAGATGCGCTCGCCTTCGGTGACGTTCCCGTGCGTGCAGCCGGGCATCTCGAAGTACGTCGCGGGGACGCCGGCGCGCGTCGCGGCCTGAGCCGCTTGCTTCATGCGCGCCGGGACGTCGCGGTCGCAGGACATCGTCGCGAGCGCGCGGGCCCGCGCGAGGTTCTTGGGCGACGGGTTGCTCGGCGCCCCGATGAGCACGATCCGCGCGTAGCGCCCCGGCCAGCGCTGCACCATCTGCTCGGCGAGCGCCGCGCCCTGCGAGTAGCCGACGATCGTGATGCCTTCGCGCGGGACCTCGGTGAGGCCGGCCGCGGCGAGGGCCGCCTCGACGCGCGCGTGCTGGCGCGCCGCGTCCCACGAGAAGGTCCGGAACTCCGTGGACCCGCCGCACGGCTGGTCGCCTTCGATCGCGACGACGCCGCCTTGCTTGCGCGCGGCCTCGGGGAAGGTGTGGAGGTACGCGCCGCCGTTCGAGCACACGCCCGGCAAGAAGACGGTCAGCGGCGGCGCGCCGTCCGAGGAGCGCACGATCGACGCGACCCGATCGCCTGGCACGAGCAGGTGCTCGACGCGCGCGGGCGGGGGAGGCGACGGCGGCGCGCTCTCTACGGTCTGGACGGGGCCCGCCTGCGCGGGCATCGGCGCGCCCGACGGGCTCGCGGTCGCGGTCGCGGCGGTCGTGGTGGTCGCGGTCTCGGCAGGTGCCGGCTCGGCGATCGCCCGGCGGCTCTCGGCCGGGCGACAGGCCACGAGCCCGAGGAGCGTCACCGCCGCGATTGCCGTCCGAGTCCTCACCATCTCGCCGCCTCCTCTGCGCCGCCGTCGCGGCGGGCTCCACGGGTGTCGGCCGGGGAGGCCAGACTGTGACGAGCGAGGTCGGCTATTTGAACCAGTCTTTGGGCGGCGGGACGTAGATCCCTCCCGGTCCGGTCTTTTTCGGCGGCGGGGCGCGCCGTCGCGGCGCTGGCTTGGCCCGCGGCGTCGCGCGCGCCGAGGCGGCCGAGGCCGTCGGCGCGGTCGCGCTCGGAGCGCTGTCCGTCGCGGGCAGCTCGATCGTCTCCTCGCCCTCCGCGCTCGCGGCGCCGTCGACGCTCCCAACAGCCGCGCTCCCGGCAGCCGCCGCGCCGGCGGCGCTCTCGCTCGTCGCGGGGGCGGTGCCGCCGGCGGACGCCGCCTCGGCGGGGACGACCGTCGCGGCCCGAGTCTTCGCGACCTCGGCCTTCGGCTTGGTGAGGACGCTGACGAGCCCGAACATTCCGAAGGCGACCGCGAGCAGCGCGGCCACGGCGGCCGGGATGAGCCAGCGCGGCCTCGGCCCGGCCGGCTCCGGCGGCGAGATCGCCGCGGTGGTCGCGTTGACGCTCGGTCCGTCGCCGCGCGGGAGCGCGACGTTCGACACCGACACGCGCGAGTGGCGCCCGATCTGGTCGTCGAGGAGCGCGTCGAGGCCGGCCCCGAGCTCCGCCGCGGTCTGCGTGCGGTCTTCCGGCTGCCGCGCGAGCAGGCGCGCGATGAGCGAGCGCGCGCCAGGATCGGTGACCTCCGACATGTCCGGCGGTCCGACGGCGAGGATGCGCTCGCGCAGGATCGACAGCGCGTTGCCGCTGAACGGGCACTTGCCGGTCAGCATCTCGAGCAAGACGACGCCGAGCGCGTAGAGATCGGCGCGCGCGTCGACGGCGTCGCCGACGGCTTGCTCGGGCGCCATGTACTCGGGCGTCCCGAACACCGAGCCGATGCGCGTCAGGACCTTGCTGCCGGCTTGCGGCGCGGCAGCGACGGACGCGTCGACCTTCGCGATGCCGAAGTCGAGCACCTTCACGAAGTCCGGATCGCCGTCGCGATCGACGAGCATCACGTTCTCGGGCTTGAGATCGCGATGCACGATGCCCTTCGCGTGGGCGGCGGCGACGCCGGACGCGATGCCGCGCATGATCCGCAGCGCGCGCCCGAGCGGGATCGGCCCCTTCGCGATCTCGTCGCGCAGGCTCGTGCCGCGCAGGAGCTCGAGCACGAGGTAACACGCGCCGTCGGGCAGGCGGCCGAAGTCGGTCGCGCCGGCGACGTTCGGATGATCGATGTGCGCCGCGGCGATCGCCTCGCGCTCGAAGCGCGCGACGACCTCGGGCATCGTGCACATCTCCGCGTGGAGGACCTTGACGGCGACCTCCTTGCGCATGAGGACATGCTCGGCGGCGTAGACGACGCCCATGCCGCCCTCGCCGAGGACACGGGCGATGCGGTAGCGATCGGCGACCATCGTCCCCGCGGGGATGCGGACGTCCTCGGACTCGGCGGCGGTCGGCGCGACGGTGACCGCCCGCGCGACGTCTTCGGGGCGCTCCTTGCCGGCGGCGGCGTCGGCGACGGCCGCGGGGACAGCGGGCTTGGTCGCGCCGATGGCCATCGTTCGTTCATTCTACCGGGCGGCGCCGGAATCGCCTCCGTCTACCGCTCTGCCGTGCGCTCGTAGGTGTACAAGTGTCAGACATCGTTGACGCTCTCGCCCGCCGTAGCGGGGTCGACGCCATCGCGCCGGTGGTCTTTCGAGGGCGCCACGCGGCGTAAGATGACGGAGCGGGGGCGAGGGTGGCGCGATGACGAACGCGGCGACGAAGAAGATCACGAACGGCGAATCGCGCGACCTCGTCGGTCTCGTCCTGATCGAGGCCGTCGGATCGAGCATCACGCCGTTCGTGCCGCTGCCGTTCGTCGACGACTATCTCTTCGCGCGGCTCCTCCGTCGGATCGCGCGCAAGGTGGTCGAACGCGCGGGCCTCACGGGCGGTGCGCCCGTCGCCAAGGCGATCGTCGAGGGCTACGTGCGCGCCGGCGCGAGCGGGCTCGGCGAGAGGGCGCTCACGGCGGCCGCGCGCTTCGTCGTGCGGAAGGTCGCGGTCGTGCTCGACGTCAAGCGGAGCCACGACGTGTTCGGCGAGGCCATCGCGTTCGCGCTCGCGCTCGACGTCGCGCTCGAGCTCGACGCGGTGACCGCCTCGACGGCCTCGCGCGTCGGCGGGGCGATCTACCGCGCGCGGGAGAGCGTCGGCTCGGCCGCGCTCGAGGTGATCACGCGCGCCGGGCGGCAGGCCTTCGCGGCGGCCGAGGCGGGCGAGACCGACGGCTCCGACGGCTCGCGGGTCGCGCGCGTCGCCGAGGCGATCGGCCAGCAGGTAGACGCGGCGCGGGGGCAGCTCGATCACCTGATGCGCTACGAGCTCGCCCGGCCGGCGCCGCGCTCCTGACGCTCGGCGTCATGGCGGTCGGAGGCCGCGCGTCGCCCGGGCCGTTCTGCCGGGATCGGACATGCGCTATGGCACCGCCATGCACGCCGCTTGGTGGATGTTGGGGGCGCTCGCGGTACTGGCGATCGCGTACAGGTACTACTCGGCGTTCATCGCCGCGCGCGTGCTCTGCCTCGACGACGCCCGCGTCACCCCGGCCCACCGCCTCGAGGACGGGCAGAACTTCCACCCGACGAACCGCGTCGTCCTCTTCGGCCATCACTTCGCCGCGATCGCCGGCGCGGGCCCGCTCATCGGCCCGGTGCTCGCGGCGCAGTTCGGGTTCTACCCCGGCTTCCTCTGGATCCTCTTCGGCGTCGTCCTCGGCGGCGCGGTGCACGACTTCGTCATCCTGGTCGCGAGCACGCGCCGCAACGGCCGTTCGCTCGCGGAGATCTCGCGGGAGGAGCTCGGGCCGACGCTCGGGCTCGTCACGGCGATCGCCATCCTCTTCATCGTCGTCATCGCGCTCGCGGGTCTCGGCAACGTCGTGGTGATGGCGCTCGCGGAGAGCGCGTGGGGCGTGTTCACCGTGGCGGCCTCGATCCCGATCGCGCTCCTGATGGGGCTCTACATCCACAACGTGCGCGGCGGCTCGCTGCGCGGGATCCGCGAGGCGACGATCGCTGGCATCGCGCTGCTCCTCCTGGCCCTCGTCTTCGGAAAGCAGGTCGGCGACTCGTCGTTCGCGGAGCACCTGAAGCTCTCGAAGACGACGCTCACGCTCGCGATGGCGGCGTACGGCTTCGTCGCGAGCATCCTGCCGGTCTGGATGCTGCTCTGTCCGCGCGACTACCTCTCCAGCTACGTGAAGATAGGGACCGTGGCGCTGCTCGTGGTCGGCGTCATCGTCGTGAACCCGCGGATCCAGATGCCCGGCGTCACCGAGTACGTCCACGGCGGAGGTCCGATCGTCAAGGGCCCGCTCTTCCCCTTCGTCTTCATCACGATCGCGTGCGGCGCGATCAGCGGCTTCCACGCGCTCGTCGCGAGCGGGACGACGCCGAAGATGATCGACAAGGAGGGGGACTGCCGATCGATCGGCTACGGCGCGATGCTCATGGAAGGCCTCGTCGGGATCACGGCGCTGATCGCCGCCTGCGCGATGCCGCAGGAGGACTACGTCGCCATCAACACGAACCCCGCCGTCGCGATCGTCGCGAGCCCGGAGACGGCGGGCGCGGGCCTCGCGCGGAGCGCCGAGGACCTTGCGCGGCTCGATCCGGTGCTGTCGGCGCACGATCGGAAGCTCCTCGGGCTCGCCGATGGGGAGCCGGCGTCGGCGCTCGCGGGCAAGAGGGTCGTGCTCTCGAACGCGCTCGCCCTCTCGAACCGCTCCCTCGCGGCGCTCGGCTACAACGTCGACGCGGAGGCGCCGCGCGCGACGATGCTCGAGGACGCGGACTTCCTCCGGTTGGGCGTGAAGGTGAAGGAGCTCCCGGCGCTGCAGGCGGAGGCCGACGAGGTCGTCGCCGCGCGCACGGGCGGGGGCGTCTCGCTCGCCGTCGGGATGGCGCGCGTCTTCAGCGGCCTGCCGGGGATGAAGACGCTGCTCTCGTACTGGTACCACTTCGCCATCATGTTCGAGGCCCTGTTCATCCTGACGACGATCGACACGGGGACGCGGATCGGTCGCTTCTTGATGCAGGAGATGATGGGGCGGCTGTCGCCCGAGCTCGGCAAGTCGACGAGCCGCACGGGCGCGTTCGTGGCGACGGGGCTCATCGTCGCCGGCTGGTCGTACTTCATCCTCACCGGGAGCATCTCGACGATCTGGCCGATGTTCGGGATCGCGAACCAGCTGCTCGCCTGCACCGCGCTCTGCGTCGCGACGACGATCCTCCTCCGCGAGGCGACGAAGAAGCGTTACGCGCTCATCACGCTGGCGCCGCTCGCGTTCGTCGGGACGACGACGATCGCCGCGGGCATCGAGAGCGTCCGCCTGATCTTCCTCCCGATGCTCGAGAAGCCGGCGACCTACGCGACCGGCATGGTGAACGTGATCGTCACGATCTTGCTGCTCGCGTGCGTGATGCTCGTGATCGTCGGCAGCGCGGCCCGGTGGTGGGCGCTCTACCGCGCCCCGGGGCCCGACACCGACGCTGCCGCTCCCTCCTGATCCGCCGCTCCGGCGCGAGGCCGACCGAGGCGGGCGTGGACGGGCGAGAAGAGGCGCGACGCTCGGTGAGCGCTGATACGATCGCGCCGCGATGATCGGCGCCCCGCGCTACGAGACGATCCTGAAGCTCGCGTCCGGCGGGATGGCGACCGTCTGGATCGGGACGGTGCGCGGCGCGCTCGGCTTTCGTCAGCTCGTCGCGATCAAGAAGCCGCACCCGCACCTGCTCCAGGACGCGGGCTTTCGCGGCGAGCTCGTGGCCGAGGCGCGGCTCGCCTCGATGATCCGTCACGCCAACGTGGTGGACGTGCGGGACGTCGAGATCGACGGCGACTCGATCAGCCTCGTCATGGACTTCATCGAGGGCGCGTCGCTCGGTGAGCTGCTCGTGGCGGCGAGCAAGCGAGGCGGCTCGGGCGCGCGCCTGCCGCCGCGGGTGGCGGTCCGGATCGTCCGCGACGCCTGCGCAGGGCTCCACGCGGCGCACGAGCTGGTCGACGAGCGCGATCGGCCCGTCGGGCTCGTGCATCGTGATGTGTCGCCCCAGAACGTGCTCGTCGGCACCGACGGGATCTCGCGCGTGACGGACTTCGGCGTCGCGAAGTTCGCGCGGAAGCAGGGGCAGTCGACCAGCGAGGGCAGCCTCAAGGGGAAGCTCGCGTACATGCCGCCGGAGTACCTCCGCGGAGAGGTGATCGACCGGCGCTTCGACGTGTTCGCGATGGGCGTCGTCCTCTGGGAGGCGCTCACCGGCACCCGCTGCTTCCGCGGCGACAACGAAGCCGAGACGCTCCGCAGGCTCCTCGATCTCGTGCCGCCGCCGGTGTCGTCCTTCGCGCCCGAGCTCGAGCCGCTCGACGCGGTCGTCGCGTGCGCGCTCGCCAAGGACCGCGTCGAGCGCTTCCAGAACGCGGCCGCGATGGGCGCCGCGCTCGAAGCCGCCGCGAGCGCGGCGGGGCTCCTCGGGGGGCACACGGAGGTCGCGGCCACGCTGACCGAGCTCGTGGGCGAGGCGATCGCCGAGCGGCGAGCGCTCGTCCGCGCGAAGCTCGCGCACGAGCCCTCGGTCGCGAGCCTGATGGGCGTGCCGGCGCTCGATCTGCCGGGAGCCGCACCGTCGACGGCGCCGCTCGGGCCTCCGACGATCGCGAGCGCGGCGGCGACCCCAAAGATGGAGGGCGCTGCCGGTCGCTCGGCGACGCTCGCGTCGCCGAGCGCGATCCCGTCGACGCAGCCGATGACGCCCGCGATGGCCGCGACGGCGACGTCGCCCGCGACGGCGACGTCGCCTGTACTGAATGCGTCGCCTGCGATGGCGACGGCCGCGACGGCCGCGTCGCCCGCGACGGCCGCGTCGCCTGCGACGTCGCCCGCGACGGCGACGTCGCCTGCACTGAACGGGTCGCCTGCGATGGTCGCGTCGCCTGCGACGTCGCCTGTGCTGAACGCGCCGGCCGCGATGGTCGCGTCGCGGTCGCCGTCGCCTGTGCTCGCGGCGGCGGCCGCGGCGACGATGGCGTCGCCGTCGATCCACGTCGCGGCGCGCGGTGGCGTTCAGGCGTCGTCCACGCTCGCGTCCGCGGCGCCCCTCGCCGGTCCCGCGATCGCGACGCTGCCCGCCGCCGCGGGCATCGTCGCGGCGCCCGGCGCGGGCATCGTCGCGGCGCCCGGCGCGGGCACGCTGCGCTCGGAGGAGACCGAGCACGACGGCGCTGGCCGCGAGCCGTCCGCCCAGCACGCGCTGACGTCGAGCGCGTACGCGCTCGAGCCTCTGCCGAAGCGTTCGCTCGTCCCGCTCCTCGTCGGGGCTGGGCTCCTCGTGACGATCGGGATCGGCGCGGCCGTCGCGCTGACGCGCGCGGCGCCGGAGCCGACCGTGACGACCGCGCCTGCGGAGACGACGCCCGCGCCGTCGACGGAGCCGTCGGCGGGCGCGCGCGCCCGCACGACCGCGGAGGCCGCGACCGCGACCGCGGCGAGCGCGGACGCCGCGCCGGCGCCCGCTGCTCCGAGCCCCTCGCTCAGCGAGCAAGCCTCCGCGATTCCGGCGACCGTCGCACCTCGCGTCACCGCGCGTCCCCACGGAGGCCGGGCGCCGTCACGGTCGAGCGCGGCCCCGACGCCGACGATGCCGACGGCCGCGCCGACCGTCAAGAAGCCGCCCGCGAATCCGTACGACTAGGGGGCGTCCCTGGCTCCGATCCAGCCGTCGCCACGGCGGGCGATCGGCATGAAGGGCCTCGAGGTCGCCGCGTCGAAGAAGACCAGGAAGCCCCGCTCGCGCGTCTCGCGGCCGGCCGAAGCGACCTCGCCGCCGGCGCGTTCTCGGTGGGCCGAGCGGTCGCCGTCGTGACCTGCTGCCGAACCGCGTACGATACGGCGATGTCGGAGTTCGTCCTCGACGAGACCGCGAAGGTCTCGCTCGATCGCCGCGGCCTCAAGATCCTCTCGGTCGATCTCGTCGTCGTCGACGGTCCGTCGCGCGGCGCGCGGCTCCGCCTCGAGGGCAACAAGGCCAAGGTCGGCAGCGCCGAGGGCTGCGCGCTCCGCCTCGCGGATCGTTCGGTCTCGCGGCTCCACGTCGAGCTCGAGGTGAAGGCCGGGGTGGTCACCGTGCGCGACCTCGGGAGCACGAACGGCACCTTCGTCGGCGACGTCCGCGTCCGCGACGCCGACGTGAGCCCGGGCGCCGTCGTCCGCTGCGGCTCGTCCGCGTTTCGCGTCGAGTCCACCGACGAGCCGGCCTTCGTCGCGATCTCCGAGCGCACGCGCTTCGGCGAGCTCGTCGGCGGGAGCCTCGAGATGCGTCAGGTCTACGCCGTGCTCGAGCGCGTCGCTCCCTCCGACACGACGCTGCTCGTCCAGGGTGAGACGGGCACCGGCAAGGACGTCGTCGCGCGCTCGGTTCACGCCGGCTCGCCGCGGGCGAAGGGGCCGTTCGTGCCGGTCGACTGCGGCGCGATCCCGGAGAACCTCTTCGAGAGCGAGCTCTTCGGCCACGTGCGCGGCGCGTTCACCGGCGCGGTGCACAACCGCGTCGGAGCCTTCGAGGAGGCCAGCGGCGGCACGCTGTTCCTCGACGAGATCGGGGAGATGCCGCTCGCGATGCAGGCGAAGCTCCTCCGCGCGATCGAGTCGCGCCGCGTTCGCAGCGTGGGGTCCAGCAAGGAGACGGACGTCGACGTGCGCATCGTCTGCGCGACCAACCGCCGCCTCGCCCAGATGGTCAACGAGGGCACGTTCCGCGAGGACCTCTACTACCGCCTCGCCGTGGTCGAGGTGGTGCTCCCTCCGCTTCGAGCGCGGAAGGAGGACATCCCCGAGATCGCGCGGCACCTCTACGAGAAGCTGATGACGGCGCGTGGTCAGCCCGACGCCGCGGCGCGCGGGCTGCCGGCCGAGCTCGTCGACGGCCTCCGCGCGCGCGCGTTCCCGGGGAACATTCGCGAGCTTCGCAACGCGATCGAGCGCGCGGTGACCCTCGGCCAGACGGCGCGCGCGGCGTCGCCCGACGGAGGTGCCGCGAACGACGCCTCCGCGCGCGCTGGCGTCCTGCCGGAGGGCGTCGAGAGCATCGTGCCGCTCCACCTCCCGCTGAAAGACGCGCGCGACGCCTGGACGAGCGAGTTCGAGAACGTCTACGTCCGCGCGATGATGCGGAAGACGAACGGCAACCTCACGCGCGCCGCCGAGCTCGCCGGCGTGAGCCGCCGCTTCCTCCAGCGGACCATCGCGCGCCTCGGGCTTCGCTCCGCCGAGCTCGACGACGACGACACCTGACCCTGCCGTCCGCCGCCGCCTGACGCCGTCGCCTTGACGCCGTCGCCTGACAGGCCGTCGCCGCCTGACACGCCGTCGCCGTGACGCCGCCACCGGACGCCACCATCGTCCGCCGATACCTGCGTCGTCGGTGACGCGGGCCGCTCCGTCGTCGCCGGCCGATCGCGACACCGGCGTCGCGATCGGGGGTACAAATGCTCGAAATTGCGCAGCTCTCAGCCGGCATGCCGCGTGGACATCGAGTTGGACGAGGGCGCGGTCGCCCTCCTCTTACGGACGGAGGACTCGATGGTCGCACGGTTGGTTCTGGTGGGCTCGGTCGTGATGGCGCTCGCGGCGTGCACGGTGGTGCGGGACGATGGCGAAGGTCTCCCGGGAGGATCGAGCTCCGGTGGGAGCAGCTCCGGCGGCAGCAGCTCGGGCGGCAAGGGGGCGGGGGGTGACGGCTCGGGCGGCGACGGGTCCGGCGGTGACGGCTCGAGCGGGTCGAGCTCCGGCGGGTCGAGCTCCGGCGGGTCGAGCTCCGGCGGGAGCGATCTGCCTGCGTGCGGCTCGATCTCCACCATCTCGTGCCAGTGCACGGGCGACTGCGTCAACAACTGTCCGGCTGGCTCATGCACCTTCGTCGTGCGCGCCGACGCCGACGCCAACAACGACTGCGCGGGCGGCTCGTGCGTCATCCGCTGCGAGGACGGCGCGCGGTGCAACAACTCCTGCTCCGGCGGCAGCTGCACGTTCGAGTGCCTCGCAGGTTCTCGTTGCGACAACTACTGCTCCGGTGGAAACTGTGAATTCAAGTGCGCCGCGGGCGCGAGCTGCGACAACAGCTGCAGCGGCGGCAACTGTTCCTGAGCGAGGTCGGCGAGCAGCCCGCCTCACGACGTTGACGGGTAGGACGAGGCGGGCGCGATCGGAGAGGGCGAGACGCCGATGCACTCATGACGTGGCAAAGCCGGGCATCGATCGCGGTCGTCGCGCTGTCGCTCGCGTGCGCGTGGTCGGGCTGCACGTACGACTTCACCGTCGGCGAGGGCGGCGGAGACAGCTCCGTCGCGGGCGATGGGGGACGCCCCGATGTCCCGTCCTCGGAACGCCGCGAGCTCACCTGCCGCAACACCTGCGCGTGCAGCGAGGGTGAGTCGTGCGAGCTCAACTGCTCGGGTGCGAACGCGTGCGTCCCGACCTGCAGCGCGGGCAGCGACTGCGTCGTCAACTGCGCCGCGGGCGCCTGCCAGATCGGGTGCGCGGCGAACGCGACGTGCACGATCAACTGCAGCGCCGGCGTGTGCTCCACCGACTGCCAGGGAAAGTGCACGATCAACTGCGGCGCGGGCTACTGCACGTGCGACGGTCCGGGGTGTCCGTGAGCGCCCGCGCCCGGCCTCTCTTCGCGCTCTTCGCGCTCGCCTCGGTCCTCACCGCGGCGAGCGCCGAGGCCGACTCCACCGACGCGGATCGGGCGCGCGCCAAGGAGGCCTATGCGCGGGGAGTTCGCGCTCATGACGCGGGCGACCTGCGCGCGGCCGCCTTCGCCTTCGCCGAGGCCGACGCGCTCGCGCCGAGCGCCGTCGCGCTGATGGCGGCGCTCGACGCGGCGGTGGACGCCGACGATCCGGTCCTCGGCGCCGATCTCCTCGAGCGGAGCGCTCGCGAGCCGCCGGGGCCCGCGCTCTCCGCGAGCATCGACGCGGCGCGCGCCAAGCTCGGCGGTCGCGCAGGCAGGGTGCGGATCGCGTGTCCCGCGTCGGCGACGTGCACGTCCACCCTCGACGACCGAACGCTGACCGGCGACGGCCCCGCCTGGGTCTCGGTCGGCCGTCACTCGGTGGTCGTGCGCGTCGACGGCGAGCCTCGTGAGCACGTCGTCGACGTGCGCGCAGGCGAGACCTTCGTGCTCTCGCCGATGGAGGCCAAGCAGCCGGCGCCCGCGCCGGAGAGCGCGCCGCCCGGACCGGCCGCTCCGCCACGGCCGGCCGCTCCGCCGCAGAGCGGTGGGGAGCCGAGCTCCACGCCCCGCTCCGGCCTCTCGCCCATCGCGTTCTTCGTGGGCGCGGCGGTCACGGTGGGCTTCGGCGCCGGCGCAGCCGTGACGGGGCTCCTCGCCAAGGGGAAGCACGATGACTTCGTCGCGAAGCGATGTGACGAGGGCCCCGCGCCCGGGTGCACTGCGCTGCAAGACGCCGGCGAGCCGCTGGTCGTCGCGACGAACGTGCTCCTCGCCGGCGCCGCTGTTTCGGCGATCGCCACCGCGGTCGTCGGCGTCGCGTTCACCGACTGGGGCGCGCCCAGCGAGGCGCGCGGAGGCGGAGGCGCGCGGGGGCCGTCCACGACGCCGCGCATCGCGGCCGCGCCACTCCCGGCAGGCGGCGCCGTCGGCTCGCTGTCGTTCCGCTTCTAGCGCGCCTCGCTACGACGAGACATCGGCGGTCGCGAGATGGAGCGCCGCGCCGTCTGCGAGATGGAGCCGTGCTGCACGCGCGCCGCGTTGCCTGAGCCGGTTCCATGGGTGCGTTGCTCGTGCCCGGGCAGTCCGCCGGCCGGGCCGCGAGCGGCGCCGTCTCTGAGGCCGCGCTGCTCGCGAGATAGGCGCTCGTCAGGCCTTCTTGGCCGGCTTCGCGTCCGGCGCCGTCGCGCTGTACCCCTCGGGGTGGACGGGGAACGCGGGCGTTCCGAGGCGGCGGCGGACGCGCTTGTTGCGCTTGCCGGCCGTCGTCTGCTTGCGCTTGCGGATGCGCTCGAACTGCTGGGTGGACGAAACCATCTCGAAGATCCTCGGTGAGGCCCCGCCGTGGGCGGGAGAGGCGGGTGAGGAGAAACGGCGCCCGCACGAGGCGGGACAACCGGGCCGCGCACCTTGGCGAAAGTCGCGCGGCCTGTCAAGCGAGGCAGGCCGCACCCTATGAACGCGAGAGCCCGTTGCGCGAACCGCGAGTCGTGGCGCGCGGAACGCGAGAGCCCGTCGCGCGAACCGCGAGTCGTGGCGCGCGAACGCGAATCGTGGCGCGCGAACGCGAGAGTCGTGGCGCGCGAACGCGAAGAGCGACGCAGCTCGCGCGGCGTCGCTCTTCCTCTTCGTGCGGACCCGCGGCGCCTGCTGGCGCGCTCGGGATCAGTTGTGACGGACGGTGATGTTCGCCGTGTAGCTCGGCTCGGCGAAGGGCTGGACCTTCGCCTTCATCAGCGCGCCCTTGATGCACGCCTCGGCAGGCTTGCCGGCGGCGTGGCCGGAGACGTTCACGCTCTGGACGGTGCCGCTCGACGCGAACACCACCGAGGCGCGCGAGACCGGATCGTCCGGGCCGAGGCACGCACGCGCGCCAGGGAGGACCGCGCCGAGCGCGCCGGTGACGGCGCCCTGCGACGGCTTCTGCGGGACGTTTCCGGTCGGCGCGCTCACGCCCGTCGTCGCCGCAGCCGGCGTCTTCGGGGCGTCGTCGCCGACTTCCTTCTTCATGGCCGCGCCGAGGTCGCCGGCCGGGCCGCCCGCGAGGGCGCCGAGGTCCTTCTCGGTCATCTTGGCCGGCCCCTCCGGCTTGGCGGCCGCCGCCGCAGGCTCGCTCTTCGCGCCCTTGGTCGCCACCTTCGGCGTCATCGCGCCCTTGCCGCGCGGCGCGGTCATCGGCGTGGGGGTCGCCTCGGCCACAGGCTCAGCGGCCTCGACCGGATCCGGCGTCGCCTCGGTCGGCGTCGGGTCCACGGGCGCGGTCTCCGCCGTCGCCGGCGTCGGGTCGGCCTGCGCCACCACCACGGGCACGGCGGTGGTCGCGGCAGCAGCGGCCGCTGCCGCGGCGCTCTCGGCGCGGGACTTCATGAAGAAGAGCCCACCTGCCGCCGCCGCGCTGAGCGCGACGACGCCGCCGATGACGAGCGCGACGACCGCGCCGCCCTTCTTCTTCGGCTGCTCGTGCGTCTGGGCCATCGCCGGGGCGTACGCTGCGGGCGGCACGGACGGCGCGACCGCCTGCTGCGGCGCGAGGCTCGGCGGCGGGACCGACGGCGCGGGCTGCGCGTGAGCCTGCGCGCCGAGCGGCGCGGTGACCGGCGCGTGGCTGAGCGGCGCAGGCCGCTGCGAGTGCGGCTCCTCGTCGAACAGGCCCTGGCTCGCGAGCGCGGTGCTCTGGGCGCGGAGAGCGGCGCCGGGATCGGCCGTGGAGGCGGCGGCGAGATCGACGATGCCGGAGTCGTCTGCCTTGCTTTGCGAGCTCTCGATGGCGTGCTGGACGCCGCTCGGCACGGGCGCGACGGAGGACGGCGGCGGGGTCAGGCCGTGGGCCATCTTGGCCAGGTCCTGGAGGCTTCGGCGATCGCGCTCTCGGTCAGCAGGCATCGTCATCGGTGTTCCCTCACGCTTCAGGGGGTGGGTCACAGGCGATCCCCCAGGGGCCGCGGAGTTATGACCGTCCTCAGGAGATTGTCCAAGGGGCCCTTCGAATAATTTTTCGTCAGAGGCGTATGCAGCGGATGCGCCACGCTCGCCGCGCTGGACGAGCTCCATTACGGCGTGGGCCCTGTCGTCCCAGTCTCCCTGGGGTTTTTCGACATCGGGCCACGAGCGCAGCGCCCGGTCGATGTCGACCGGCCCCTTCTTGCTCCCTCTTGTCTCACTCACGTCCCATCTCCCTCGGGGTCGAAGCCCCGGGTCTGCATGAAGTCTTTCAGCTTGCGCCGCGCTTCGTGGATGCGCCACGCGATCGTGCCCTCGGGCGCCCCGAGGATCTGCGCGACGTCTTCGTGCGATCGGCCGTCGATGCACACGAGGATGAGCGTCGTCCGGAGCGTCTCGCTCAGCTGGTCGATCCCCTTGGCGAGGGTCTCGTACAGCTCATGACGTTGGGCGCTGAGCGCGGGATCGCTGCTCTCGGGCCGCTTGTCGACGAGCACGCCGTCGAGCCGGGGATCGTCGGTGTCGTGGGTGGTGCGTGAGGTCTTTCTCGAGCGGATCCGGTTGAGCGAGAGGTTGATCGTGATGCGGTAAAACCAGGTGTACGGCTCGCTTCGGCCGTCGAACCGCGCGAGCGCCTGGTAGGCGCGGATGAAGGTCTCCTGCGCCACGTCCTCGGCCTCGGCGCGGTCGCGCAGCATGTGGACGGCCAGGCGGTGGATGCGCGGCTGGTGGCGGCGGACGAGCTGCCCGAACGCCTCGGCATCCCCTTGGTTTTTTGCGCGCTCGACGAGGTCGCGGTCGGTTGGTTTCATCGATGTCGCCCCGCGCGAACGCTTGGGCGGTGGTGCAGCCGGTCGCGCATGCGAGACCGGCGGGGCCTCGGGGCGACTCGTCTCGGAACTGCTCGAGCCACCGTCACCACCGGCGAGAGAGAGCAGACCGAAGAACGGCTCGGTCTCTCCTTCCGCCGAGGCGGCGCCGCCCAAAGCGAGGGCGGCAAGCGACGATACCGTGTCCACGGGGGGTCTGACAAAAGGACAGTGGGATTCTTTGGGTACGCGCGGGCCGGACGCGTCGATACGCCCGGAGCGGAACGACCGAGCCGCGCCGGCGGTTTCCATGGCGATGCCACGCGTCTCGAGCGCGCAGCGACCGAGCGGCATCGGAGGAGAAATGCGCCTGGTGGAGCTGGACAGCGGCCGGGGAATATCTATGGTCCGCGCGAGCTTATGGCGCGCGGCGACACCCCCGAGCCTGCTGCTACCCCCCAGGAGCCGGCGCGACCCATGACCGAACGTGCTGCGATCACTCACGATGTCCGCCGTGCTCTGGCCGCCGAAGAGGGCGGGCGCCGCTGGCTTCGCCGGGTCGCTGCGCTCGGCGTGGTGGCCGCGCTGGTCGGTGGCGGGCTCACCTACCGCGCGAAGAACCGGCCCGCGCCGCCCGCGAAGTACGTGACCGCGCTCCCGTCCACGGGAGACGTCGCGGAGAAGGTGCAGGCGACCGGCGCGGTCCAGCCGCTGCTCCAGGTCGACGTCGGCTCGCAGGTGAACGGCCGCGTCGCGAAGGTCCACGTCGACTTCAACTCCGTCGTGAAGAAGGGCGCGATCCTCGCGGAGATCGACCCCATCCAGTACGGCCAGCAGGTGAGCCAGGTCTCCGCGCAGGTCCTCGCGCAGAAGGCGCAGGTCGAGAGCGCGAAGGCGAACCACGCCGCGGCCAGGGTCGCGTTCGAGCGGACCCAGCGCCTCTTCCAGCAGGGACTCGCGAGCAAGGGCGAGCTCGACACGGCGCAGGGGCAGTACGAGGTCACGCGCGCGCAGCAAGCGGCCGCGGAGGCGCAGATCGGCGCGATTCAAGCGCAGCTCCAGCAGTCGCAGACCAACGTCGGGTGGACGAAGATCTACTCGCCCGTCGACGGCGTCGTCGTCTCGCGCACCATCGATCCCGGCTCCACCGTCGTCGCCAGCTTCCAGGCGCCGGTCCTCTTCATGATCGCGCAGGACCTCCGGAAGATGCGCGTGATGGCGGACGTCGACGAGGCCGACGTCGGCAAGCTCAAGGAGGGGATGCAGGCCGAGGCCGTCGTCGACGCGTTCCCCGGCGAGGCCTTCAAGGGCACCGTCCAGCAGGTCCGCTACAGCCCGAACAACGTCCAGGGCGTCGTCACGTACTCGGCCGTCGTCGAGGTCGAGAACCCGGAGGAGAAGCTGAGGCCCGGGATGACGGCGACCGTCACCATCAAGACCAAGGAGGCCAAGGGCACGCTCCGCGTCCCGAACGCCGCCCTCCGCTACAAGCCCACGCCGCCGATGGGCCCGAACGGCAAGCCGGTCCCGCAGCCGCCCGAGCCGCCGCTCGCCAAGGGCACGGGGCGCGTGCACGTCCTCGTGAACGACAAGCCGGGCGACGAGCAGACGGAGACGCGGGTCATCCGCATCGGCGTCACCGACGGGATCAACACCGAGGTCACCGGCGACCTCGCGTCCGACGTGAAGCTCGTCACCGACGAGATGGATGATCCGGAGAAGAAGAGGAAGGGCAAGGTCTTCTGAGCCCACACCGCCGCGCGCGCGCCTCAGGCGAGCGGCCGAGGACGAACCGAGCATGATCTCCCCGCCGTCACCCTTGCGGTCGATCACCTGAGGAGCGCCGTCGATGGAGGTCCTCATCGCCTGCCGCAACCTGTCGAAGGACTACGAGTCCGGCGCGGGCGTCGTGCGCGCGCTCCGCGAGATCGATCTCGAGATCGAGCAGGGCGAGTTCGTCGCGATCGTCGGGACGAGCGGCTCGGGGAAGAGCACGCTGATGAACATCCTCGGGTGCCTCGACCGCCCGACCCGCGGCGCCTACGAGCTCGCCGGCTTCGACATCGGCGGCCGCTCGAGCGACGCCCGTGCGATCCTGCGGAACCGCCTCATCGGCTTCATCTTCCAGGGCTTCAACCTCCTGCCGCGCACTACGGCGCTCGAGAACGTGGAGCTGCCGCTCGTCTATCGCGGGGCGGGCGCGCGCGAGCGGCGGACGCGCGCGCTCGAGGCGCTGGCGGCGGTCGGGCTCTCCGATCGCGTGCATCATACACCTAACCAGCTCTCCGGCGGCCAGCAGCAGCGCGTCGCGATCGCGCGGGCGCTCGTCACCGGCCCGCCGATGCTCCTCGCCGACGAGCCGACGGGCAACCTCGACACGCGCACGAGCCTCGAGGTCCTGGCGCTCCTCCAGCGGCTGAACCGCGATCGCGGGATCACGATCGTCCTCGTCACGCACGAGCACGACATCGCGGCGTGCGCGTCGCGCGTGGTCACCTTCCGCGACGGGCGGATCGTCAGCGACGTGCGCGAGCCGAGCGTCGACGCCGCCGCGGAGCTCGAGAAGCTCCCGCCGCCCGACGCGGCGCTGGCCGACGACGCCGGCGCGCTCGATCCCGCGGCCGCCGAGCGCTTGCGCCTCGGCGGGCCGGTCCCGCGCGGGCTCTACGCGATGACGGCGCTCGGCGGCGTGATCGGGCTCCTGCTCGGCGTCGCGTACTGTCGCGCGATCCTCGAGGTCACGTCGACCGCGATCCCCGTCGCGTTCGGCTTCGTCCTCGAGTCGATCCTCGCGGTGCGCTACGCGAGAAGACACCTCGGCCGTCCGCTCACGAGCGATCAGCGCGTGCGCGTCTCGCTCGCCTACACGCTCGGCACGGCGCTCGTCCTCGCGCCGCCGACGGCGCTCGGGTGGATGCCGTGGAGCAAGGCGTTGCTCGACCGGCTCGACGACCTCGAGGGTGGCCGGCTCGCGCTCGCGCTCGCCGGCGGTCTGGTCGGCCTGGCCGCGGTCGCGCTCGCGCGCTACCTCGTGCTCGCGCTGCTCGCGCCGCTCGTCGCGCCGGCCCCGCCGACGAAGAAGAAGGCCGCGTGACCCTCTTCCTCGGCGCCGTCCGGCTCGCGCTCTCCGCGATCGTCCGGAACAAGCTCCGGGCGGCGCTGACGGTGCTCGGCATCCTGATCGGGGTCACCGCGGTCGTGATGGTCACGGCGCTCGCCGGCGGCGCGTCGGCGAGCGTGGGGGATCAGATCGACAGCTTCGCGTCCAACGCGCTCTTCATCAACCCGGAGAGCGTTCAGCAGTCCGGCGTCCGCGCGAAGACGCTCGGGCGCCTGACCGAGGGGGACGGCCGCGCCATCGCGCGTGAGGCCGTGAGCGTGACGCACGTGGCCCCGTGGCTCTCGACGACGGGCCAGGTCGTCGCCGGCGACCGCAACGTCGCGACGTTGCTCGTCGGCACGACGACGAGCTACTTCCCGGTCCGCCGCTTCCGCATCGCGAAGGGCGAGGCGTGGACGGAGGCCGACGAGAGCGTGAAGTCCAAGGTCTGCGTGATCGGACAGACCGTCGCGGACAAGCTCTTCGGCGATCTCGATCCGGTCGGTCGGACGATCCGCGTCGGGAGCTCTCCATTTCGCGTCATCGGCACCCTCGAGGCGAAGGGCAACTCGCCGTTCGGCGAGGACCAGGACGACCGCATCTTGATGCCGATCGGGAGCTTCCGCGGGCGGGTGATGTCCACGTCGCCCGGTCGGGTCGACATGCTGCTCGCGAGCGCGAGCTCCGAGGAGACGGCCACGCGCGCGCAGGCGCAGGTGACGAGCATCCTCCGCCAGCGGCATCGGATCCCCGACGGGCGCGAGTCCGACTTCAAGGTCAACACGCAGTCGGAGATGCGCGAGGCGCAGCGGGCGATCGCCGAGGTCCTCTCTTCGCTGCTCCTCTCCGTCGCCGCGGTCAGCCTCGTCGTCGGCGGGATCGGCGTGATGAACATCATGCTCGTCAGCGTCGCGGAGCGGACGCGCGAGATCGGCATCCGCCTGTCGATCGGCGCACGCGAGCGGGACATCCTCGTGCAGTTCCTCGTCGAGGCCGTCGTGCTCTCGCTGGCCGGCGGCGTGCTCGGGATCGTGGTCGGCTCGGCCGCGACGCTCGGGCTCGGTCACGCGCTCGGCTGGAACGCGACGCCGACGCCGACCGCCATCGCCGTCGCGGCCGCCACGAGCGCGGTCATCGGCGTCGTCTTCGGCTTCCTCCCCGCGCGCCGCGCGGCGGCGCTCGATCCGATCGAAGCGCTGAGGACGGAGTAGCGGTGCTCTCCGCGTTCTTCACCGGCGTCCGCCTCGCGCTCACGTCGATCGTGCGGAGCACCCTCCGCGCCTCGCTGACGATCCTCGGGATCCTCATCGGCGTCGCCGCCGTCGTCACCGTGACCGCGCTCGGCGCGGGCGCGCGCGATCGCGTCTCGAGCCAGATCGAGAACATGGGATCGAACGTGATCCTGGTCGCGCCGCAGAGCGCCGCGGCCTCGGGCGCCAAGGGCGCGCTCGGCGCGGGCGTGCGGCTGACGGAGGACGACGGGCGCGCGATCGTGCGCGAGGCGGTGAGCGTGACCGCGGCGGCGCCGGCGCTCCGCTCGCGCGCGCAGATCGTCGCTGGCGAGAAGAACTGGTCGGCGCAGGTCCTCGGATCGACGCGCTCGTTCTTCCCGGTGCGCAGCTGGAAGGTCGCGCGCGGCGCGGAGTGGGACGAGCACGACGAGGCGACCAAGGCGAAGGTCTGCGTCCTCGGCACGACGGTCGCGACGAAGCTCTTCGACGCGGAGGACCCGGTCGGGCGGACGGTGCGCATCGGCCGGCACTCCTGGCGAGTGGTCGGCGTGCTCGAGTCGAAGGGCGAGGCCCCGTTCGGCGGCGATCAGGACAACATGGTGCTCATGCCGATCGGCTCGATGCGCGGTCGGGTCATGCGCACGGCGCCCGGCTTCGCCGGGGTGCTCCTCGTCTCCGCCTCGAGCGCCGAGACGACCGACCGCGCCGTGGCGCAGGTGGACTCGATCCTGCGGCAGCGTCACCGGATCGAGGACGGTCGCGAGCCCGACTTCTGGATCCGCACGCAGCAGGAGTTCCAGCAGATGCAGACGGCGATCTACTCGCTGCTCACCGCGCTGCTCGTCATGATCGCGGGCGTGAGCCTCGTCGTCGGCGGCATCGGCGTGATGAACATCATGCTGGTGAGCGTGACCGAGCGGACGCGCGAGATCGGCATCCGGATGGCGATCGGCGCGCGCGCGGCCGACATCATGACGCAGTTCCTCGTCGAGGCGGTCGTGCTCGCGCTCATCGGCGGGCTCGCCGGAGCGCTCGCGGGCGTCGGCGTCATAGGCCTCCTCGGCGAGACGCTCGGCTGGCCGATGAAGCTCGATCCCGTCGCGCTCACCGTCGCGATCCTGACGAGCGCGCTCACGGGGATCGCGTTCGGCTTCTTCCCCGCGCGGCGCGCGGCGACGCTCGACCCGATCGTCGCGCTCCGTCACGAGTGAGCCGAGAGGTCGATTCGGGCGGCGCCTCGAGTCAGCGGCTCAGCGGCACCAGTAGCCCTGGATCTTGAGGGCGGCCGCGGTGCCCGAGCGGCTGTTGCAGCGGCGGCCCCAGTTGCCCTCGTCGATGTGGATCGTGTTCCCGCTGACGCGGCGCACGTAGGCGACGTGGCCGTAGGCGCTGCCGGTCTTGATGACGGCGACGCAGCCGGCGCGCGGGGTGCGGCTGTTGATGATGCGAAGCTTGTCGCGCCAGTACGTCAGGCCGTAGGGGAGGCGCGGCTGCTTGCAGCGAGCGAACTTCACGCAGTTCGTGCACTGGTTGCAGCCGCCGAGCTCGCTCGACGACGTCGCGGTCGCCTCGTCCTCGTCGTCGAGATCGTCCAGCGAGACCTCGTCGCCGTCGTCCTCTCCGTCGGTCCCGTCGACCGCGCAGCCGCCCACGCCGAGCGTGCAACCGGTGACGACGCCGAGGGTCAGGATGATCTTCGTGAGGAGCGAGCAGCGCTTCATGGGGCCTCGTGGGGTAGCGGGAACGCTCACGTTGCAGCACACGGTGTGCCGGGATGGCGGATGGTAAGCAAGTTCATGTAATTACTTGGTTCATTGATTTTGAAGGGAGCAGATGACCAGTGATCACGGCCCTGAGCTGGGCAAGGCTTCTGAGGGAACCGTCCACCAGGTCGCCCCTCGAACGCGCGAGCTTTTGCTCAAGAGACACGCCAACTTCGAGAGGTCGAGTGTCGGCTACGGCGGACGGACGGGGCTCCGGGAGGCCCCGCGAGCCCGGAGCGGACGGCGCCGGCGACCCTTGATCCTCGGAGGGCGCGGGGGGAAAAGCCGCGGGCGATGGCGACCCCCCAGACCAACCCCGAGCTGCCCGTTCGCGGGACGATCACGAGCTGGCTCCCCGACGACTCGATCGGCCGGATCCGCCTGTCGTCCGGCGAGGAGATCCGCTTCGGCCACTCGGCGTGCGTGGGCTTGCGGCCCTCCGTCGGCGCGGAGGTCTGGGTCGTCGAGGTCGCTCCGCATCCGCTCGGCGGCCTCCGCGCGAAGGTGCTGAACGCCACCGGCGCCGCCACGCCGGACCGCGCCACCGCCGCGCTCGCCGCGCATCGCGAGCGCGAGGCGCTCCGGCCCGCCGTCGAGGCGGAGGTCGAAGCCATCAAGAAGGAGTGCGAGGCGGCGCTGGCGGCCACGCCCGCGCCGTGGGCCGTCGCGGCGACGGCGGGCGTCACGGGGATCGCCGACATCGAGGCGCTCCGCGAGCGGATGCCGCGCGACGAGATCGCCGCGCTCGTCTCGACCATCTCGGCGATCCATGACGGCGGGCCGGTGGAGCATCTCCGGCTGTTCGACCTCGAGTGGGCCGACGCCTGGGCGCACCTCGAGATCTGGACCGATCCCTGCTTTGTCCCGTTCGCGCTCGAGGGTGGCAACCACCTCGGCCTGTTCGCGCACCCGGCGGCGCTCGCCCAGGGCGTGTCCGCGCCGGTCCTCTTTCGCTTCCACGAGCTCGAGCCGGTCTTCGCTTGGGTCGCCGAGAGCGCCGAGCACTTCGTCCGGATGATCGACGCGGCTGCGCGCGGCGAGGACGTCGAGCCGCTCCGCGGGACGATGCACGACGTCGTGGCGTCTCTCGTGGAGGCCACCCTGCGCGAGGAGGCGTTCGAGGACGTCGAGCGAAAGGACGTCCACGCGCTCTTCTGGAGCGGCGCCCGCGTCCTCGAGTCGGCCGCCGCCGAGCGCCTGCTCGCCCGCTACCGCGATCGCGGCTGGTCGTTCGCGCGCGCGTCGATCGAGGCGCAGCTCGCGATCGCGGCGTGGCAGGACCGCATCGACGCCGCCTGGGCGAAGCTCCGCTGACGCCCCGCGGGAGGCGGCGCTCGTCTGCGCGCCCCTGACGGCCGGGCGCGGCGGCGGGCGGCACGCGTGGTGCGCTCCACGGCGTCCGGGTGGCGCGTGGTGCGCTCCAGCGGCGTCCGGGTGGCGCGTCGGCACCGACCGGGTAGGATGGCGCCGTGCTCGGCTCCCACGAGTTCAAGGGGCGGTCCGGCCAGGTCGTGGCCGGTCGCTACGAGCTGCTGGAGATGATCGGCAGCGGGCTGCAGAGCGTCGTCTACAAGGCGCACGACCGCCACGAGGACGACTACGTCGCGCTGAAGGTCTCGGAGTGGAGCGATCCCGACGCGAGCGAGCGGATGTTCCGCGAGGCGTACGTGATGTGCCAGCTGCAGAACACCGCGGCGGTCCGCGTCCTGCATCAGTGCGAGACCGACGACGGCGCGACCGCGCTCGTGATGGAGCTCCTCCACGGCGCCGACCTCGGCTCGGTCCTCCACCTGCGCGAGGGACGCGGAGAGCGGGCCACGCGCTCGTGGTTGACGGCCCTGCTCGAGCCGATCGTGGCGACGCTCCAGGCGGCGCACGAGAACGGCATCGTGCATCGCGACCTCAAGGCGGAGAACGTCTTCGTCATCGATCCGCGCGAGGGCGGGGGCGTGCGCCTCCTCGACTTCGGCTTCGCGAAGCTGACGCGCAGCCCGAAGATCACGGCGCCGGAGGCCTTCGCCGGCTCGCCCGGCTACATCGCCCCGGAGGTCTGGCGTCGCGGGGCCGTGCGCGCCGACGCCCGCGCCGACGTCTACGCCTTCGGCGTGCTCGTCTTCCGCATCCTCGGCGGTCGCATGCCCTTCGAGGGGAGCCCGATCGAGCTGATGCGCATGGCGACCATGGAGACGCGCCCGAGCCTCCACGCGCTCCGCCCCGACCTCCCGGCGGACCTCGACGCCTGGGTCGTCCAGGTGCTCGCGATCGAGGCCGACGAGCGCTTCGCCAACATCAAGGCGGCCTGGCGCGCGCTCCAAGGCTGTCTCGAGGGGGAGTGACTCGTCGGGGAGGGTCTGGCGCGCGCGCTTGGGCTGTCTCGACGGGGGCGTCTCGGACGCGAGCGACGGGCGCTCGGCGGGATCAGTCGCTCCAGACCTGCGCCGCCCACGCGCCCTTTCCGCTGCCGACCGCGACGAGGAGCGAGACCTCGTCGGCGGCCGTGAAGCAGACGGCGCCGCCATCGGGGGCCGCCGGGCTCGGCGCCTCGGCGACGATGTCGCCGGCCGAATCGCGGAGGACCACGACCATGTCCGCGACGGCCTCGTCGCCGCCGAAGTAGACGCGGTAGCACCGGTTCGCCTCCGCGCGGAACGTGCTCGCCTGGTGAGGCTCGCGGTCGGCCTGCTGTCCGCGCAGCACCGCGCCGAGCGGCTTCATCTTCGACGTCGCCGCGCACGCCTCGCCGAGCTTCTTCACGAGCTCGGCCGGATCCTTCGCGCGCGTCCTTCCGGCGCCGCTGCACGCGGCGAGCGTCGCGTCGCTCCGGAGCTTCGCCTTCTTCGAGCCTGCGACGCCCGGCGGGGGCATCGACGCCATCGGCGGGAGGCCCGTCGGGGGAGGGCTGGTCGCGAGCTCCACCGCGGCGCCGCCCTCGGCCCCCGCGTCGGCGCTGGACGAGGCTCCGGCCGGGGCCTTCGCGCCGCCCCCGCCGCACGCGAGCGTCAGCGCGCCCGCGACGACGCCCGCGAGCCCACCGGACACGATCCTCGACGACCACCCGACGCGCGACGGCTTCATGGAGCTCGGCAAGGTAGCTCGGGATCGGGGCCTTGGGGATCCTCTCGTGCCACGGGGGCCGCGAGCGCTCGAGACCGCGCTATGGTCTCACGCCGTGCCGCGCGTCGTCCCCGTCGATCCTGCCCAGCCCGATCCCGCTGCGATCGCCGACGCCGCCGAGGTGATGCGGCGCGGCGGTCTCGTCGCGTTCCCGACCGAGACGGTATACGGCCTCGGCGCGCGCGGTCTCCGCGCGGAGGAGGTGCGGAAGATCTTCGCCGCCAAGGGGCGCCCGCCGGGGCACCCCGTGATTCTCCACGTCGACGGCGAGGCGATGGCGCGCTCGCTCGCCGCGGAGTGGAGCTCGAGCGCGTCGCGCCTCGCCGCCGCGCTCTGGCCGGGGCCGCTCACGCTCGTCGTCCCGCGCGCTCCGGCGGTGCCGCCCGAGGTGAGCGGAGGCCTGGACACGGTCGGGCTCCGCGCGCCGGCCCACCCGGTGGCGCTCGCGCTGATCCGCGCGGTCGGCGAGCCGCTCGCGGCGCCCAGCGCCAACGCGCACACGCACGTGTCGCCGACGACGGCCGAGCACGTGGTCCGGTCGCTCGGCGATCGCGTCGAGCTCGTGCTCGACGCCGGACCGTCCTCGCTCGGGATCGAGTCGACCGTGCTCTCGCTCGGGCACGATCCGCCGCGTGTCCTCCGCCCCGGCGCGGCGCGGCTCGAGGACCTCCGCGCGCTCGAGCCGCGCGTGGTCCACGAGCACGCGAGCATCGAGGGGGACGCTGCGCGGGCGGCGCCGGGGATGGCCGCCAAGCACTACGCGCCGCGCACCCGCGTCCTGCTCGCCGCGCGGGGCGGGGAGGCGATCGCGCAGGCCATCGCCCGGGCCGGCCTCGAGCGCGCGCGCGTCGCGGCGATCGTCGTGACGGACGGCGCGCGCCGCGCGGCGGCGGGGTGCGCGACGGTCGTCCCGCTCGCCGATTCGCCCGAGGAGTACGCGCGCGGGCTCTTCGCGGCGCTCTACGAGGTCGACCGGGCGGGCGTGGATCTCGTCGTGATCGAAGAGGTCCCGGCCGACCCCGGGTGGTGGGCGGTCGCCGATCGCCTCACGCGCGCCGCGCGCCGCTAGCGATCCTTTACAACTCAAGCAATCGCGCCTAAGCCTCTTGCCGCCGCTACTCTCGGCTGACGGCTCGGCGGCAGGGAGCCTTCCATGGGATATCAGGTCATCACGCCGGCGCATTTTCCGAAGCCCCGCGGGTACTCGAACGGCGTCGTCTCGCAGGGGCGTGTGCTCCACATCGCCGGGCAGATCGCCTGGGACAAGGACGCGCGGATCGTCAGCCCCGACTTCGCCACGCAGTTCCTACAGGCGCTCGACAACGTCATCGCCGTCGTCCGTGAGGCGGGCGGCGCGACCGAGCACCTCGTGAAGCTGACCGCGTTCGTCACCGACCTCGACGCGTACCGCGCCGCGACCCCGGCGATCGGCGAGGGCTGGCGCGCGCGCCTCGGTAAGTACTACCCCGCGATGAGCCTCGTGAAGGTCGCGGGGCTGCTCGAGCCAGGCGCCCTCGTCGAGATCGAGGGCGTCGCCTCGCTCCCGGGCTGAGGCCTCGTGCCGACCGGCGTCACGACGACGCGGAGCGGCGCGAGCCGCCGTCGCGGGCGCGCGAGGGGCCGCGACGCCGCGAAGGCCCCGCGCGGAGACGGCGCGGATCAAGGCGACTCCGTCAGCCTCTGGTTCCGCTTGCTGGGCTGCCACTCGCTGATGCTCGCGGAGCTCCGCCGCGAGCTCGAGGACCGGACGACGCTCGCGCGCTTCGACCTCCTCGCGAGCCTCGCGCGCGACGACGGCCAGACGCTCGCCGGGCTCAGCCGCGCGCTGCTCGTCACCGCCGGCAACGTGACCGGCCTCGTCGACCGCGCGGAGCGCGACGGCGTCGTCGAGCGGCGCTCGGAGCCGTCCGATCGCCGCGTGGTCCGCGTGTGGTTGACCCGCGCAGGACGCGCGCTCATCCGCGAGCTCTTGCCGCTCCACGCGAGCCAGGTGCGCGAGCTCATCGGCGCGCTGCCGTCGTCCGACCGGCGCGAGCTGCGCCGTCTGCTCGGCATGCTGCGCGAGCATCTGCTGGCGCAGGCGCACGCGCGCGAGGTAGGAGCGAAGGGCGCGACGCAGGCCTGACCGAACGAAGCTGGCGCAGGCACGACCGAACGAAGCTGAAGAGGACGACCCGATGACGATCCAGCCGAAGACCTTCGAGTACGAGCTCTCCCCAAGCGGCGTCGCGACGATCACGCTCGCGCGTCCCGAGCGCCTCAACTCGCTCACGTTCGAGGTGTACGAGGAGCTCCGCGACACGTTCGCCGCGCTCGATCACGAAGACGCCGTGCGCGCCGTCGTGATCACGGGGAAGGGGCGCGCGTTCTGCTCGGGCGGCGACGTCGAGAGCATCATCGGTGAGCTCTTCGCGCGCGACATGAAGGGGCTGGTCGCCTTCACGCGCGTCACCGGCGCGCTGATCCGCAACATCCGCGCGCTCCGCCGGCCGGTCATCGCCGCGGTCAACGGCACCGCGGTCGGCGCGGGCGCCGTCATCGCGCTCGCGTGCGACTTCCGGATCGCCAGCTCGACGGCGAAGATCGGCTTCATCTTCCCGAAGGTCGGCCTCTGCGGCGCCGACATGGGCGCGACGTACCTGCTCCCGCGCGTCGTCGGCCTCGGCCGCGCGACGGAGCTGCTCTTCCTCGGCGATATCGTCGGCGCGGAGGAGGCCGAGCGGATCGGGCTCTTCGGTCGCGTGGTCGCCCCGGAGGCGTGCCTGGAGACGGCGCGCGCGCTGGCGGAGCGCCTCGCGTCCGGCCCCGCGTTCGCGCACGCGATGACGAAGCAGATGCTCGAGAGCGAGCACACGATGACGCTCGACGTGGCGATCGAGGCCGAGGCGCAGGTCCAGGCGATCTGCATGCAGCACCCCGATTTCCGCGCCGCCTACGACGCCTGGGTCGAGAAGCGCCCCATCGTCTTCGAGGGCGCGAGCGGACCGTTCGACGCAGGCGGCAAGCGCGCGCCGGCGGCGAAGGAGCAGTGACCATGTCCGAGCCGACGCCCCGCAAGGTCCGCCCCTCGTGGGCGGCGCTCCCGATGTTCTTCGACGCGGCGCACCGCGGCCTCGGCGAGGCGTGCGACGCGATCCACGACGGCGACGTCGCGCTGCACGATCCGCCGCGCGTCATCCCCCGCCTCGGCGAGCTCGGGCTCCTCCAGCTGCTCGTCCCGGCGAACCAGGGCGGCGGCGCGTGGGGCGCGGGCGGCGCGGCGGTCGATGTCCGCGCGCTGTGCGTGGCGCGCGAGGCGCTCGCGTACTCGTCGGGCCTCGCGGACTCGATCTTCGCGGTCGAGGGGCTGGGCTCGCACCCGATCCTCCTCGCGGGCGAGGGGGCCAAGCGCGCCGCCGTGCTCGCGGAGGTCGTGCGCGGCGAGCGCGTCTGCGCGTTCGCGCTGACCGAGCCCGAGGCGGGAAGCGACGTCGCCTCGATGCGCACGACGGCGCGGCGCGAGGGCGACGCGTGGATCCTCGACGGCGAGAAGGTGTTCATCTCGAACGTCGGCATCGCGCACCACTACGTCGTCTTCGCGAACGCCGATCCCGCGGCCGGCAAGAAGGGCATCAGCGCGTTCCTGGTCGAGGCGAGCGCCGAGGGGCTGCTCACCGAGCCGATCGCGATGAGCGTCGAGCACCCGCTCGGCCGGCTCGCGATGAAGAGCTGCCGCGTCGCCGCCTCGGCGCTCCTCGGCGAGGTCGGGATGGGCCTCCGCCTCGCGTTCGGCACGCTCGACGTCTTCCGGACGTCGGTCGGCGCCGCCGCCGTGGGGATGGCACGCCGCGCGCTCGACGAGGCGATCGCGCGCGTCACGCGTCGCGTCCAGTTCGGAAAGCCGCTCTCCGACTTCCAGCTCACGCAGGCGGCGCTCGCCGACATGGCGACGGAGCTCGACGCCGCGCGCCTGCTCGTCTGCCGCGCGGCCTGGGAGAAGGACCAGCCGCAGGGCGACGCCGCGCGCGCGCGCGGCGACGGCGTCTCGGTCGCGATGGCGAAGATGTACGCGACCGAGGCCGCGCAGCGCATCATCGATCGCGGGGTCCAGCTCTTCGGCGGCCTCGGCGTGACCGAGGGCAACGTGCTCGACCGGCTCTACCGCGAGATCCGGCCGCTCCGGATCTACGAGGGCACGACGGAGATCCAGAAGCTCATCATCGGAGGAGCGCTCACGGCGCAGCCCCGCTGAGCGTCGCGACAGACCCATGAGCGTCCTCTTCGAGCCCTTCCCGCTGCGGAACGTCGTCCTGCCGAACCGCCTCGTCCTGCCCGCGATGGTGACGCGGCTGTCGGGCGAAGACGGGCTCGTCAACGACGACATCCGCGCGCGCTACGTGCGCTTCGCGCGCGGCGGGGTCGGGCTCATCGTGCTCGAGGCGATGGCGGTCCACGGGGCGAAGAGCGGCCCGCTCCTCCGGATCTCCTCGGACGACTTCAAGCCCGGGCTCTCCGATCTGCGCGCGCGCGTCCACGACGCGGGGCCGAGCAAGGTCGTCCCGCAGATCATCCATTTCCTCAAGATCGCGCGCTCCGGCTGGAGGCAGACGGTCGACATGCTCTCGCTCGAGGAGATCGACGCGATCGTCGACGCGTACGGCGCCGCGGCGGTGCGCGCGCGCGAGTGCGGCTTCGACGGCGTCGAGCTCCACATGGCGCACGCCTACACGCTCTCGTCGTTCCTCTCGCGGCTCAACCCACGCAAGGACGCGTACGGCGGCTCGCTCGCCAACCGCCTCCGCCTCCCGTTGCGCGTCGTCGAGCGGGTCCGCCGGCGCGTCGGCGACGACTTCACCGTGGGGGTGCGCTTCCTCGGCGAGGAGTGCATCCGCAACGGCTACACGGTGCTCGACGCCGGGCCGATCGCGATCGAGCTCGCGCGCGCCGGCGTCGACTACGTCTCGCTCTCGGCGGGCGGCAAGTTCGAGGACGCGCGGGTCATCGAGGGCGAGCCGCTCTACCCTTACACGGGCTACTCCGGCGATCGCTGCATGCCGGGCAGCGCCTACCCCGACGGCGCGAACCTCTACATCCCTGAGGCCGTCCGCGCGGCGCTCCGGGGCGCCGGCCTCGAGACGCCGGTGATCGCGGCGGGCAAGCTCGGCTCGCTCGAGCTCGCCGAGAAGGTCGTCGCGCGGGGGCAGGGCGATCTCGTCGGGATGGCGCGGGCGCTCCTCGCCGATCCCGATCTCCCGAACAAGTGGCGCGCGGGGCGCGAGGACACCGTCGTCCGCTGCCTCTACGGCAACGTCTGCAAGGCCCTCGACGAGAGCTTCCGCCGCGTCGACTGCACGCTCTGGCCGAAGAAGCTCGGGCAGGCGCCGCTCAGCGCGGACACCGAGCCGCCGGCGTGGCCCGCCGCGGGCGCAGGGCTCCGCGCCGAGTGCAAAGACGGCAGGGTCCTCCTCCGCTGGCAGGCGGCCTCGGACAACGAGGCCGTCTATGGCTACCAGGTGTTCCGCGGCGAGCGCGCGACGACGGGCGGAGCGCTCGTCCATCACGCGAGCGTGCGGGCTCTCTCCACGCGGTACGAGGACAGCCGCGTCGTCGCGGGCGGCGACTACCGCTACGCGATCCGGCCGTACGATCTCGCCGGCAACCGCGGTCCCATGACCGACGTGCTCGACGTCCACGTGCCGAGCTGAGCCGCGCTCGTCCGCGAAGCGCCGCGGGGGCGCGGAACGGCGACTCGCGGTTTACCTCACGCGGCCGTCGCGCGCGGGCTGCGACGCGCGAGGAGCTTCGGGTCGCGCGATTGACCGACCTCCATCCGGCAGAGGAAGCAGCGGAACGAGATGTGGTGCGGCCGCGGCGTCATGCCGAGCATGCTCAGCATGATCCATCCCCAGGTCGTGTACTCGGGCTCCTCCTGGATCGCGGCGTCTCCGAGGCGGTGCCCGCAGTGGCAGGTTCGATCGCGCATGCCCGTGACGGTGCACCGGGAATGCCACGGCTCGAACCCCCGGACTATCCGGCATTTGTCGCGGATCGACCCCGCCGAAAATCCGGCAGGTGCCGAAGGTTCGGCGCAGGGGATTCGCGATCAGAGCCGGTGGAGCTTCATCTTGTACTGCAGCGTCGCGCGGCTCGTGCGCAGCAGTCGCGCCGCCTCCGATTGGTTGCCCTCGGCGCGCTGGAGCGCGTCGGCGACGAGCGAGCGCTCGTAGGCGCTCACGCGTTCCCTCAGCGGAGCTCCGCTCGGCGCAGGCTCGCGGTCTCCGTCGCCGCCGTCGACCTCGCCGCGCGGGGCGAGGTCGGGCAGATCCTCTACGCCGATCCGGCCCGTTCGGGAGAGGATCGACGCGCGCTCGAGCACGTTGTGGAGCTCGCGCACGTTGCCGGGCCAGTCGTAGGCCGACAGGTAGGCGAGCGCGTCGTCGTCCACCGTCGCCGGCGCGGCGCCCCGGTTGGCGAGGCTCGCCACGAACGCCTCGGCGAGCCGCGGGATGTCGTCGCGCCGTTCGCGCAGGGGCGGCAGCTCGATCGGGAAGACGTTCAGGCGGAAGAACAGATCCGCGCGGAATCGGCCCGCCTCGACCTGGGCGGAGAGGTCGCGGTTCGTCGCCGCGACCACGCGGACGTCGACGCGGACCGGCTTGGTGCCGCCCACGCGCTCGAGCTCGTGCTCCGAGAGGACGCGCAGCAGCTTCGCCTGGGTCTCGAGCGGCAGCTCGCCGATCTCGTCGAGGAAGAGCGTGCCTCCATGCGCGAGCTCGAACCGCCCGAGGCGCCGCTGCACGGCGCCCGTGAACGCGCCCTTCTCGTGGCCGAACAGCTCGCTCTCGACGAGCGACGGCGCGATCGCGGCGCAGTTGACCTTCACGAGCGGGCCGTCGCGCCGCGGGCTCTTGTCGTGGAGCGCGCGGGCGAACAGCTCCTTGCCCGTGCCCGTCTCGCCGAGCAGCAGCACCGTCGATCGCGTCGGCGCGACGCGCGCGAGCGCCTCGAGCGCCCGCGTCAGCGCCGCGCTCTGCCCGACGATGCCCGTCCGGCCCGCGTCGCCGAGCTCCTCCTTGAGGTAGGTGTTCTCCGCCTCGAGGCGCCGCGTGAGCGTCGTCACCTCGGTGAAGAGGCGAGCGTTCTCGATCGCGACGGACGCCTGGGCGGCGAAGATGCCGAGCCACTCGAGCTCGAGCTCGGTGAGCGGCCGCCGCGCGAACATCGCGAGCACCCCGAGGACCTCGTCGTCGAACTCGAGTGGGTAGCCGGCGCACGTCACGAGCCCGTTGTCCTTCAGCCACGTCTTGTCGGTGAAGCGCGGATCCTCGAGGACGTCGCTGCTGCACACCGGGGTGCGCGTGGCGGCGATCTGCCCGATCTTGAGCGAGCCGAAGGGGATCCTCGCGTGCGAGCCGTCGAGGCGCTCGGAGAGCCCGGCGCTGGCGACGAGGTGGAGGACGCCGGGCTCCTCGGGTCGGATGAGCCAGATGCGCGCCATCGCGGCCTCGAGGTCGCGGACGAGCCCGCGCGTGATCTCGTCGAGCACGTCGCGTAGCTCGAGCGATCTCGCCATGCGGAGGCCGACCCGTCCGAGCGTCGCCTCCAGTCCCGCTGCCGCCTTCATCGTCCGTCGACTGTACCGCGCTCGAGCGGGGGCCGCCTCGTCGAGCGCGCCGCCCGGGCGATCGGCGCGGCTCGATCCGTCGGCCTCGAGCGGCGGGCGGCGGCGGTCGCCCGCCGGCACCTGTGCCGGCACTGTGTCCGCGCGCGGCCAAGGCGTCGTGTCAGAGCTTCGGGAGCAGGTCGTACTTCGCGCCGAGGTACGCCGAGACCGACTCGTGCTCGGTCGGGGTCATCGATCCGCGGACGATGACGATCTCGGCGATGTCGCCTCTCAGCGCCTGGGAGACGGTCCCCTGGCCGCCGATGCGGAGCGGCGCGTCGTTCGTCAGGTCGACCACGGCGTCCTCGAAGGTCGGGGCGTCGGAATCGAAGGCCGACGAGGTCCTCGCGGTCGCGGTGAGCGCGAGCGTGTTCGTGCGTCGGCTCACCAGCAGCACGGGCGTGCGCGTCGCGTACACCTCCGGCTCGTCGCCCGCGAGCGTCACGAAGGGCCCCGGAGAGCGGAGGTGCGTCCCCAGCCCGTAAGTGCCGCCGACGTTCGCGAACACGCCGAAGCCCGCGTAGGGCGACACCTGGGCCTGCTTGGTGAAGACGATCCGGCTCGTGGCCGAAGGCCCGCTCGAGTGGGAGAAGACGACGAACGAGGTGACGTCGCCCGTGCCGAAGTGGAGCGTCGGCGAGTCCGCGATGGTCAGGTATCCGGTGCCCGTGCCCGCGAAGTGGATCGACGGGTGGCCCTCGAGCCCGTCGGGAGTCGGCGCGATGAAGCCCGCGCCGGCGGGCAGCGCGTCGTTGCCGCTCCCGGACTGGTCCTCCCATCGCGTGAGCCCTTCGGCGGTGCCGACGACGCCCCGATCGGCGCGGAGCCAGAGCGCGAGCCGCGAGCCGAGCGCCGCCGGCGTGGGCTCGGTGAACGCCGCGTCTCCGTCGGCGGCTCCGGCGTCGCGCGCCTGCACTTCGGGAGCCGCCGCGTCGTCCTGGGGGCTTCGCGCGTCGTCCGCCGCAGCCTCGTGCGCGCCGCTGGCGTCCGCGGCGGGATCTTCGACAGCGCAGGCCGCCGCCAGGGCGGTGACGACGAGGCCGCCGATGGCGAGGACGCTCCACATCCGAAGGTGACTCTCGTTCATGCTCGTTGTTCTCCATCCGTCGGGTCGCGCGTGGCCTTCACGCTCGCGAGGCGACAGGGAGCGAAAGAGCAACAACGAGGCCAGCGCGGTCGCGCGCCGCCCCTGCGTCTCAGTTCGGTCAGGCGTCGCTGGCGAGCCGCCGGCGCGCGGGCGCCGTCAGTCGAAGAGTCCGTTCGCGGTCGCGCGCTCGAAGGCGCGCCGGAGCGCGTCGTGGCCGGGCTCGAGGCCTTCGTGGAGCTCGTCGCCGCCGAAGACGGCACGCAGGAGCTCGCGCGCCGACGCGTCGGCCGCCGCGCGCCGGAGCGCATCGACGACGCGCTCGTGCGACGAGGGGGCGAGGTTCCGGCGGACGGCGATCACGTCGGTCGGGATCGCGCCGAAGGTCGCGAGCACGCGGACCTCGACGCCTTCGAGCTCGAACCACGAGCCTTCGGTCGTCGCCGCGTCGCCGACGGGGGCGCGAGCGAACGTCCCGGCGACGTCGCAGTCGCCGCGGCCCAGCGCGGAGAGGACGTCGCGGTGCGTCCCGTGGAACGCCTCGCTGCGGAACGTCGTCGTCGGATCGACGCCGGCGCGCGCGAGCTCGATCCGCGGCACGACGTAGCCGGCTGCGCTCCATGGATCGACCCAGCCGGCGCGCGCGCCTCGGAGATCGGCGAGCGATCGAATCGTCGCGTCCCTCTGGACCACGAGCGCCGCCGCGTAGCTGGTCTTGCCGGCGCGCGCGATGCTGCCGATCGGCGTCACCGCCTCGGCGAGCCACGCGTACACGACGGGCGGTAGCCACGCGACGTCGCTCGCTCCCTCGCGGACGCTCGTCGCGAGGTCCTGGTAGGTCGTCGCCGCGCGGCGCTCGAGCGTGAGCCCCGCGTGCGTCTCGATCCACGCCGCCAGCTCGTCGAACGCGGCGAGGACCTTCGCGTCGGGAGCCGCGGCGAGACCGAACGTCAGTCGGAGATCGTCGCCCGTGCTCACGTTCGAACTATGCCGGAATTCGTCGCGCGCGTTCACGGTGGACGACGCCGACGCGAGGACGCGCGGGCGATTTCGATTTCACGGGATCATTCTAGTGTCATGAAATGCTTGCGGTTGCCGGCTGGGGATGAGGTGATCCACCGAACGCGGCGCTCCGCCGGCGCGAGGGGGCCGCTTCGCGCGTGCTCCTCGGAGAATGAGGTGAGTCGTGCTCGATCCACGACGAGGTGCGCTTCGTGCAAAGGCTCCGCCCACGATGATCCGCAGCAACCCTGTCGCCCCTCGGTCCTCGCGCCTGGCGCGCGTCGTCCTGGGCTTCGCTTCGGTCGTGAGCATCGTCCTCGCCGGCACGTCCGCGTGCACGAGCGAGACCGAAGCCGGCGCGCCCAACCCGGACGGCAAGGATCAGGGCGAGGAGTGCACCGACGACGCGGAGTGCAAGTCGCTCACGTGCATGGCGGGCAAGTGCACCGCGTTCGTGCCCGGCGGCAACCCGACCGACGGGATCAAGAACGGCGACGAGACGGACGTGGACTGCGGCGGCACGGCGGCGCCCAAGTGCGCCGACGGCAAGTCGTGCGCGATCGCGCGCGACTGCGAGAGCGCCTCGTGCATCGGCGGCACCTGCAAGCCGCCTTCTCCCACGGACGGGATCAAGAACGGCGACGAGACGGACGTGGACTGCGGCGGCAAGAAGGCCCCCAAGTGCGCCGTCGACAAGGGCTGCAAGACCTCTGACGACTGCCAGAGCGACGCGTGCTCCTACGCGGACAAGTGCGTCGCGTTCAAGAGCTGCACCGGCCACTTCGGCGGCGACACTTGCGGCGCGGGCGAGACTGGCGCCGCCGACGCGAAGCACGAGAGCTGCTGCGCGACCGCGACGCTCGGCAGCGGCACGCGCGTCGGCAAGTACCATGTCACGGCCGGGCGTATGCGCGCCTTCGTCGAGCGGTTCGACGGCAACCTGCAGCAGTGGGCCGAGTCGAGTCCGGACGGCTGGAACGAGGAGTGGACCTCGATCCTCCCCGCGTCGATGAGCGACGCGCTCTTCATGCTCGGGCCGGGCCTCAAGCGCGGCTGCTCGATCACCCAGCAGGGCAAAGGCGCGCGCACGTACTGGCAAGACCTCCCCGGCGACACGAGCGACTTCTCGAAGGACGTGCTCGACGAGAAGGGGCTCAACTGCGTCCCCTGGCACCTCGCCCAGGCGCTCTGCGTCTACGACGGCGGGCGGCTGACGACGCACGACGAGAACATCGCGCTCATCACCAACGAGGGCGACCGGCACACCTGGCCGTGGCAGTTCCAGGACAACGCGCCCTACAGCGAGCGCGACCACCCCGCCGATCCGCGGCTCGTGCATCGCTACAGCTACGCGACGCCGAACCCGCCCGCGAACATGCGCCTGGACGGGAGCGGTCCGCTCGATCGCAGCTTCTTCGTCGCGCCGCCCGGGCGGCGGCCGCTCGGCTCGAACAAGCTCGGCGTCGCGGACGCCGTCGGCAACCTGCTGACGTGGGCGAACGACGGGGTGCGTCGCTTCACGTACACGATGTCGTGGGAAAACCACGAGAAGCTGAGCGGCGTCCGGACGTGGAACGAGAGCGGACAGCAGAACGGCTACTACGCGATCGGCGCGCGCTGCGCGTTCGACTGATCGACTTCGGCCCGACTTCGCGGGCGAAGCGGCCGAGCTCGCGCGCCGCCCCTTGTCTCGGGGGCCGGCTCGGGGGTAAGCGAGAGCGGCCGTGATCACCTTCCCCGAAGACCTGAGCCTCGCGCGTTACTACCTCTTCGATCGCCTCGCCGAGGGCATGGGCGAGCGGGTGGCCGTCCGCTTCGGCGACCGCGGCTACACATACGACGTCGTCGCGGACAAGACGCGGCGGATGAACGGGCTCCTCGCGGCCGCGGGCGTCCGCCGCGGCGAGCGCGTCCTCATCATCCTCCCCGACGTGCCGCCGTTCGCCTGGACGTTCTTCGGCGTGCTCGCCCGCGGCGCCGTCGTCGCGATGGGCAACCCGCTCGCGCCGCCGGAGACGCTCGAGTACCTCGTCGGCTACACGCGCGCGACGGCCATCGTCACCGTGCCGGCGGTCGCCGAGGTCCTCCGCGCGCGGGTCGAGGCGGCGTCCAGCGAGGTCCAGGCGATCTTCGTCGTGCCGGATGCTCCCACCGGGAGCGATCCCGAGGCGCCCATCGCGGGGACGGCGTTCTCCGGCAAGGTGAAGGAGCTCGCGCCCCTGCTCGCCGCCGCCGAGCCCTGGGCGCCGGTCGACGTCCACCGCGACGAGCCGGCGATCTGGCTCTTCACGAGCGGCTCGACCGGCGAGCCGAAGGCGAACGTCCACACCCACCGCGACTTCGCCTTCAACACCGAGGTCTACGCGAAGCAGACGGTCGGGTACCGGAAGAACGACGTCACCGTCAGCGTGCCGCGCCTCTTCTTCGGCTACGCCACGGGCACGAACCTGATGTTCCCATTCGCGGTCGGCGGCACGGCGGGGCTCTTCAGCGAGCGCCCGACGCCGGAGAGCCTCGCGAACGCGATCGCGATGTACCGGCCGACGATCGTGACGAACGTGCCGACGATGCTCGGCAAGCTCCTCGAGCACGACGAGGCGCTCGAGAAGGCGGGCGAGCCTGGTCTCGACCTCTCGAGCATCCGCTTCTCGCTGTCCGCCGGCGAGGCGCTCCCCGAGCCGCTCCTCCGGCGCTGGCTCGATCGCTTCGCGAGCGACGTCTACGACGGCATCGGCTCCGCCGAGATGTTCCACATCTACGCGTCGAACCGGCCCGGCGACATCAAGCCCGGCTCGCTCGGCAAGGTGGTGGCGGGCTACGAGCTCCGCGTCCTGCCCGAGGACGCGGAGGGCGCCGGGGCGACGCCCTGCGCGCCGGGGGAGATCGGCGTCCTCTGGGTGAAGGGTGACAGCGTCAGCCAGGGCTACTGGCTCGATCGCGACAAGAGCTGGCGCACGTTCCACGGTCACTGGTGCCGGACCGGCGACCTCTTCCACGTCGACGCGGAGGGCTACCTCTATTTCGCGGGGCGCGCGGACGATCTCCTCAAGGTCGGCGGGCAGTGGGTCGCGCCGCTCGAGGTCGAGGAGTGCCTGCTCGAGCACGCGGCGGTCGCCGCCGCCGCGGTCATCGGCGTCGAGGAGGACGGCCTCGTGAAGACGAAGGCGTTCGTCGTCGTCCGCGCCGGTCACGCGGCCACCGCCGACCTCGCCGGCGCGCTGCAGGAGCACGTGAAGACCACGCTCGCGCGCTACAAGTACCCGCGCGTGATCGAGTTCGTCGAGGACCTGCCGAAGAACGATCGCGGCAAGGTCGACAAGAAGGCGCTGCGCGCGCGCGGGAGCGTCGCCTGATGGCGCGGCGCCTCGCGGACCTCACCTACGAGGAGGTCGGGGAGCTGGTCTCCGCGGGCTCCGCCGTCGCGATCGTCCCCGTCGGGAGCGTCGAGCCCCACGGCCCGCACCTACCGCTCCGCACCGACACGACCATCAGCGAGACGTGCGCCGCGCGTGCCGCCGACCGGCTCGACGCGGACGGCGTCGCCGCCGTGATCGCGCCGAGCATCCCGTACGGGGTGACCGACTACGCCCGCGGGTTCGCGGGGGCGATCGGCGTGCCGGCCGCGGCGCTGACCGCGATGCTCCGCGCCGTCGCCGAGCGCCTCCTCGAGTGCGGCTTCGTCCACGTCTGCTTCGTGAACAACCACCTCGAGCCGGCCCACGACGCGGCCGTCCGCGCGGCCATCGACGGCCTGCCGCCGGGGACCGCGTCTGTCGCGTGCCCGCTCACGCGTCGCTGGGGGCGCACCCTCTCGGACGAGTTCAAGCGCGGCGACTGCCACGCCGGGCGCTACGAGACGTCGCTCGTCCTGGCCGCAGGTGACGACGTGCGCGGCGCGCTCGGCGAGCTGCCGACGGTCGGCCTCAGCCTGAGCGACGCGATCAAGGCCGGGAAGGCGACCTTCGCCGAGATCGGAATGAGCCGCGCGTACACCGGCGCGCCGTCGGAGGCGACGCGCGAGGAGGGCGACTCGCTCTACGAGCGCCTCGCCACGATGGTCGTGACCGAGATCGTCGAGGGGCTCGCGAGGCGCGTCCCGGCCCGAACGTAGGTCGTGCGGAGACGCCTCGCCGTCGCGATCGTCGCCGGCCTCGCCGTCGGCGTGGCGGCGTGGCGGCTCGAGCAGGCGCGCCTCGGGCCGGATCGCGAGGCGGCCTGCGCGGAGGCCGGCGGCGCGACGCTCGACCACGACGGCGTGCGCGTGCTCGTCGGGAGCGAGCTCGCGACCGACGGCGCGCTCCGTCCGGGCCACGTCGCGCGCTGCGACGAGCGCGCCGCCGCGACGGCGACGTTCATCGCGGTCCGGGCGGCGGTCCGCGACGCGCGCTGGCCGGATCTGCCGCCGGTGGTAGTACACTTCGATCCACGCGGCGGCGCCGCCGGCGCGCGCACCCACCGCGCGCGCGCCGAGGTCCTCGTGCCCGCCGGCGGACCGCTCGACGCGACCGTCCTTTCGCACGAGCTCACCCACGTCGTCGTCCTCGCGCGTCGCGCGGAGGCGCCGCGGAGCGACGTCGGCCGTCGGGTCATCGCCGTCCTCGACGAGGGCGTCGCGGACTTCGCGGCCGCCGTCGCGACCGGGAGAGGCGTCGTCGGCGATCCGGCGCGCGGCCCCACGCGCGATCTCGGGCGACCGCCGCGCGTGTCGGTCGAGGGCTGGGCGCACCTCGCGTCGACGTCGACGCCCTTCGATCCGCACCTGCTCGGCTGGGACCTCGCCGCGGCGCTCTTCGCGCGAGCCGGAGCGGACCGACAGCTCCGCGACGACCTCACGGCGGCGGTCGCCGCCGCGCGGGGCGAGGACATGGGGCCGATCCTCGCGTCGCTCGTCTCCGCGTGCGCGGAGCGCAGCCGACCGCTCTTGCGGAGCATCCTCGCGGAGTGGGTACCGGGCGAGCTCTCGCTGGAGTAGAGTCGTCGTCGTGCGAGCCGCCATCCTGGCCTGTGCTCTCGCGTGCGTCGGGTGCACGGTTCACCACTCGCGCACCGCGATCGGAGGGGACGCGACCCACGTGGCGCCGCCCGCGGCGCGCTTCGTGTCGGAGGACGACAGCGGGCTGCTCATCTTCGGGGTCCTCTCGCTGAGCGAGCCCGACCACTACGCCGTCTTGCTGGAGCGTATCCGTCGCAAGCATCGCTGCGGCCGGATCGCCCAGGCGCAGCTCGACTTCTACACCGACCACTGGCTGCTCGTCGGCTTCCCGGTCGCGCGCGTGACGGTGCTGTGCGAGCCGAACGTCGCGCCGGACGCGCGGCCCGCCCCGAGCGATCCGGGGTGACGTGCGCCGTTCAGGGACAGAGCGCGACGTGCACCGCGAAGAAGCCCTCGAGGGCGCGGTCGACGTCGGCGTCGTCGCTCTCGACGTCGCGCACGAGCGCCCCGATGAGCGCGAGGTAGTCGCGCGTCGCGAGCCGCGCCTGGCGGGCCTCGTCGCCGAGGCAGCCCTCGACGGCCTCTTGGGTCCGCGGATCGTTGCAGTCGCGGCCCGAGCGGTAGATCGAGTCGAGCGACGTGATGTGCCCGATCGTGTCGCCGCTCCTGCCCCCATGGTAGAGGTGCCCTGGGAGCTCGAACCCGGGCGCGCGCGTGATGTACGCCTTGACCTGCTCGATGCACCACGGCCGCTCGGCGCTCGCCGGCGCGCGGACCGCGTGGGCGAGGCTGAACGAGTCCTGGATCGTGTGCAGGGCCTCGCCGATGCGGGTGAGCGCGACGACGCGGTCCTCGCTCCACGCGGCTCGCGCGCGGACGGTGCGGGATCGGATGACCTCGCGGGCGAGCTTCGTGGCGTCGGCGCTGTCGTTGTCGGGGCCGAGGAGGAAGTGGAGCGGCTGGTTCTCGGGTCGGTCCTGGAGCGCCGTCGCGGCGTTGGCGTAGGCGACCACGCTGTGGGCCATGTGGACGAGGAGCTCCTTCGGCCAGTCGACGCGCCGGTTGCCTTCGACGATCTCGGCGACCTCGCGGCTCGGGAAGCGCTCGGCGGCGGGGAGGTCCTGGTTGCCGAGCACCGTGATCCACTCGTGCCCGCGGAACGACGAGCGGTTCGTCAGCGCGCAGTCGCCTTGCGAGAAGAACCCGTCGCTGTCGTCGTTCGGCACGCACAGCACGAGCGGCGTGCAGGTGGTCGGCGCCAGCATGACGGCCGCCACGAGGAGCCACTCGATCAGCCGCGGATGCCGCATCGCGAGCGGATTGTACCGAGGAAGGCCCTCGCTGTCGCCGCGGCGCTCGTCGTCCTGGTCGGCGCGCCAACGGCGGGGGCCGAGGAGCGCGGCGCGTCGCCGGCGCGCGGCGGGGAGAGCGGAGCCGCTTCGGGCCGCGGAGGAGAGGGCGGGACGTCTCCGGCTCGCGGCGAGGAGACTGGCGCGTCTCCGGCTCGCGGGGGAGAGGCCGGCGCGCCGACGTTCGAGGACGTCGTCTCCCGTCGGCCCGACTGGACGGCGGGCGTCGTCCTGGAGCGGAGCCTCCGGAGCGTCGTCGGCGATTCGCTGGTCGACGACCAGCTCTTCGGCGTGTCGGCGACCTACTTCGCCGGCGGGCGCTACGGGATCCACGCGCGCCTCCTCGTGAGCCCGAACGTGGAGCGCTTCGTCGACACGCGCGGCGTCGCCGCGCTGGGCTTCCGGCTCCGGACGCAGGTGCTCGGCGTGGACACGTTCCTCGGCAGCGGCGCCCACATCGAGGCGCGCCTCCGGACTCACTACTGGCTCGCCTACGTCGCGCCCCTCGAGCTCGGCGTGACGGCGTGGAAGAAGGGCTCTTTCCGGGTCGAGGTGTTCCTGGGCGTCCGCGGGATCCTCACCGGCGATCTCGTGAACTCGTACCTCATCGATCCCAACGGCGTCGACAACGCCCAGGCCGAGGCGGCGCTCGCCGCCCGACGCGCGCGCCCGTGGGAGAGCTACCTCAGCATCGTCCTCGGGAGGGTCATGTGAGGCGCGCGGCGGCGCTCCTCTTGCCGGCGGCGTTCGCGCTGCTTTGCGCGCCCGCCGTCGCCGGTGAGGTCGACAACGGCCCCGATCCGCGCGCCGGCACGGGCCAGGACACGACCTCGCACGTGAAGGACGTCGGCGTGCACACCCCGCGCGGCCGGCGGATCTACGGCGACGAGGAGCCGCTCGAGCACATCCTCGACAGCCGCCGGCGGATCTTCGTCATCGAGGCGGTCGCCGGCTCCGGGCCGGAGGGCAACCTCGGCCTCGTGCTCGGGTGGATGCCGAAGCAGATCAAGGGCGTCGAGTTCTTCGGCGGCGTGGGGCTCGACATCGGGCCGGCCGTCCACGTCTCGGGCGCGACGCGCTTCCTCTTCAACATCCGCGGCGTTCGCCCGTACGTCGGCGTCGGGTACTTCTACAAGGGCGCGTTCGCGATCGAGACGTACTCGCACAACGCCTTCGTCGAGCTCGGTCATAGCTGGAAGCTCGGACCGACCAACCACCTGACGGTGGGCGCGGGGGTCGCGCGGCTCCTCTACACGGGCGTGAGCGAGGACTCGCCCCTCCGCGCGCCCAACGTCGATCCCGCGGCGCTCGAGGCGCAGCGGAAGCTGGTGCCGACGTACCTCCCGCTGTTCGCAGCTCGCTTCAGCCGCGCCTTCTGACCGAGCCTCCGCGGGCCGGCGGAGCTCGACCGGCCGTCGGCGTGCTCGCGGGCTCAGAAGGTTCCGGAGAGCGTGAGCCCGTTGCCCGCGGAGGCGACGCGCGTGCCGGTTCGCTCGTGGAGGGCGGGGAAGAAGACGCCGGAGGCGACGCCGACGACGGCTCCGGCCGCGACGTCGGAGGGGAAGTGGTCACCAGCCAGGATCCGCGCGCCGCCGACGAACGAAGCGCCGAGGGCGCCGACGCCGAGCGCGATCCACGACGCGTACCTGAAGTCGAGGCGCCGGAGCGTGACGAAGGTCGCCGTCGCGGCCGCGGCGGCCCCCGCGGTGTGCCCGCTCGTGAACGACAGCGACGCGTTCCCGTTCGTGCGCTCCTCGATGGGCGCCGCGTCCCCGTAGGCGAGCGGCCGCGGGCGCCGCGCGCCCATCATCGCGACGATCGCGAGGGTGTTCGCGAAGAGCACCGACTCGCCGACCACGATCGCGTCGACGGCGGCGTTGCGCGGCGACTCCGCGACGAACAGCGTGGCGCCGGCGCCGACCAGCATCGCCGCGATGCCGATGTCGGACGCGGTCCTCCAGCCGGGCTCCCACCGGCCCGCCGCCCACCGATCGAAGGCGGGGACGTCCTCGCGCTCGCAGACCGGGGCGCAGTGCGGCGGCGCGAGCGAGCCTCGGAGCAGCCACGAGGTCGACACGACGCCGGCGACGGCGACGGCCGGGAGATCGTACGCGAGGTTCACGCGGTAAGCGGGGCCGGTGGCCGGCGGATCGCTGGGCGGGGCCGCGTGAGCTTCGCGCGCCGGCGCGAAGAGCAGCGCGGCGGTCGCGACGGCGGCGGAGCAGCGGCTCCCGATGGAACGCACGGCGCCGACCATACACGAGGAATCGAGCGCGGGGAGAGCCCTCCGCGCTCTGCGTCCGCTCCGCCGGGCGCTTCGTGGCTTTACGCGAGGCGAGGAGGCAGGTCTGATGGAGGGCGTGAGCGCTCCGATCTTCGGCTTCAACGCCGCACGTTCGTCCATCGTCGAGGAGGTCGTCCTCAGGGTCACCACCCAGACACGGGACCCGCTCCTCGCGCTGAACGAGGCCGCCTACCTCGAGTCCAAGCGCCTCCAGAGCTCGGGGCACCCCGACCTCGCGGAGTGGCGCTCGCTCGCGGCGCAGCTCGGCCGGATGACCGACTCCGAGCTGCGTGAGCGGCTCGCGCACTACGCCGAGCGCTACGCGTGGGACGTCGCGGGCAACTTCGACCGTCGCGTCTACAAGTTCGCGTCCCGCGTGACCGCGCCGCTCCTCGGGGCGCTCCTCTCGCCGCGCGCGACGCTCCGCAACCTGCCGGGGTCGTTCGACCTGACCGCGCTCGACAGCCGGATCCTCGTCCAGGGACCGCGCGAGCACATCCGGCGCCTCAGCGAGATCGGCACGATCGTCTTCGTGCCGACGCACCTGTCGAACCTCGACTCGGTCGTCTTCGGATTCGCGATCGAGCGCGCGGGCCTCCCGCCCGCGGTCTACGGCGCCGGGAAGAACCTCTTCACGAACCCGGTGCTCAGCTACTTCATGCACAACCTCGGCGCGTACCGCGTCGACCGGAGGCTCCGGCACTCCCTCTACAAGGACGTGCTGAAGACCTACTCCAGCGTGCTCATCGAGCGGGGCTACCACTCGCTCTTCTTCCCCGGCGGCACGCGCTCGCGGTCGGGCGGCGTCGAGCGGCGCCTCAAGCTCGGCCTCGCAGGGACCGGGATCGAGGCCTTCGTGCGCAGCACCGTCCGCGGAAAGAAGCAGCCGGTCTTCTTCGTGCCTGCCACGATCAACTACCTGCTCACGCTCGAGGCCGAGACTTTGATCGACGACTTCCTCCAGGAAGAGGGGAAGCACCGCTACATCATCGACGACGACGAATCGACGCGCTTCGGCCGCGTCGCCGCCTTCTCGAACAAGCTGCTCGGCCTCGACGGCGCGTGCGTCATCCGCTTCTCGCGCCCGCTCGACTGCTTCGGCAACTACGTCGACGACGAGGGTGTCAGCCACGACGCGCGCGGGCGGACGGCGCTCGCGGAGCGCTACGTGGTCGGGCGCGAGGGGAAGCCTGCGCTCGATCCCGCGCGCGACGCCGAATACACGCGCGAGCTCGGGGAGCGCATCGTCGAGGCCTTCAAGCGCGACACCGTCGTGATGTCGACCCACGTGGTCGCGTCGTGCGCCTTCGAGCGCCTCCGACGCGCCGTCGGTAAGGCCGACCTCTTCACCGTCCTCCGCCACCGCGACGACGTCACGCTCCCCAAGGCCGAGCTCGCGGAGGACGTCGACGTCCTCGTCGAGCGCCTCGCCACGATGGAGTCGCGCGGAGAGATCGCGCTGTCGCCCACCATGAAGGGCAAGCGGGGCGGTGCCCTCGTCGACGACGCCCTGCGCGCGTTCGCGGGGTACCACACCAACGAGGTCCTCGCGCCTCGCGGCACCGAGCTCGTGCTCCGCGATACGCGGCTCCTCTTCTACTACCAGAACCGCCTTGCGGCTCACGGCCTCGCTTTCGATGCGATCGCGCCGCCAGGGACGCGCCCGGCGCACGTCCGCGCTCGGCTTCCGCACGTCTCGGATGGGGGCGCGCGCTCCCATCCCGAGCGAAATCCCGCCTCGGCGCAGGTTGGCGCGTCGACCGCGAGTCGTTAGGTTCTCTTGCCCGCGCTTCGAGCGGGGAGCCCAATGAACACGGGTCTGGCGCCCGTGCCGGCCCGTGCGCTAAGGTGCCCCCGTTTTTCCAGGGTGATTTTTGCCCGCGTTTTCGTCATGACCGATCCCCAAACCCCCGATCCCAACACTCCTCCCGCCGCGGACGCTCCGTCTCCGCAGGCACCGGCTCGAGCCGACGACGCTGCGGCGCCGGCCGAGGCGGCTTCACCGACGACGTCCACCGAGCAACCGAAGGAGGCCGGAGCCGACGCGCGCGTCGACGCGTCGGGCGACTCTGGCGCGCCCCCCGATGCAGGAGACGACGGGGGAGCCGACGACGGCGGCGACGAGGGTGACGCCGACGGCGCCGAGGCGGCCGAAGGCGGCGCGCCGGGGACGACGGCCGATGGTGCGCCGAAGAAGCGTCGGCGTCGCCGGCGGAAGAAGAAGGGGCCGCCCGGCGAGGGGCAAGCGGCGGAGGGCGCCGCGACCGCCGAGGGGGCTCCTCCGGCCGAGGGCGAGGCGCGCCCGCCGCGTCAGCCGAAGCCGAAGCGTGAGCGCGTCGAGCGCGAGCGCCCGGCGTTCAACGTCGGCGACGTCGTGTTCGGCAAGGTGATTGAGTTCACCGAGGACGCGCTCTACGTGGACCTCGCCGGCAAGGCGAAGGCGATCTTCGATCTGCGAGAGCTCCTCATCACCGAGGACGACGTCGAGGAGTACACGAAGGCCGACCGCAAGGAGGCCGACGAGCTCGCCGCCGCCCGCGCCGCGAGCGCTGCCGGCGCTGCCGCGGGCGCGTCGCCCGAGGGCGACGACGCGCCGGTGACCGACGAGACCTCGAGCGAGGCGGTCGAGGCGAGCGCGGAGGAGGCTCCGGCCGCTCCCGTAGCCGTCGAGCCGAGGGCGCCCGAAGGCGCGGCGTTGGAAGGCGCGACGGAAGCGGCAGCCGAAGGCGCGGCAGCCGAAGGCGCGGTGGCCGAAGGCGCGGCGTCGGAAGGCGCGAGCGCGACGGAAGCCGCTGTCGAAGGCGCGGCGTCGGAAGGCGCGGCGGCCGAAGCGGTGAGCGCCCCCGAGGGGGCACCCGCCGAGGCGGACGGCGCGCAGGCCGAGGGCACGGCGGACAAGCCCGACGACAAGGGCGCCCAGCTCCCGCACGTCATCCTCGAGCCCGGCGCACCCTTCGTCGGTCTGGTGCACAACGACGGCGGACGCGGGGGCCTCGTCGTGCTGACCCACCACCCGAAGCGCGTCCAGAAGGCGAAGCCCGTCGTCTCGGAGGCCTCGCGCTCGGGCGCGCTCATCTTCGGGCTCGTCACCGGCACCATCAAGGGCGGCGTCGAGGTCGACGTCGACGGCCTCCGCGCGTTCGCGCCGGCCTCCCACGTCGAGCTCCGGCCGGGCGCAGACCTCTCGCACCTCGTCGGCAAGCGGCTGCCCTTCGCGGTCACCCAGTACGCGAAGCGCGGGCGGGACGTCGTCCTCTCGCGCCGCGCGATGCTGGAGACCGAGGCGAAGGAGAAGCGCGAGGAAGCGCTCAAGAACATCCAGATGGGCGGCGTCGTCGACGGCATCGTCCGCACGGTCGTCCCGTTCGGTGCGTTCGTCGACGTCGGCGGCGTCGAGGGCCTCGTCCCGCTCAGCGAGATGAGCCACAACCGCGCCGACCAGCCGAAGGACGTCTTCAAGCTCGGCGAGACGGTGCGCGTGAAGATCCTCCGCCTCGACGAGCGCGGGAAGCTCTGGCTCTCGCGGAAGGCGGCGATCGAAGATCCGTGGAGCCAGGTCGCGCAGAAGTACGCGCAGGGGACGAAGCACACCGGCAAGGTGGCGCGCCTCCAGCCGTTCGGCGCGTTCGTCGAGCTCGAGCCGGGCATCGACGGCCTGATCCACAGCGCCGATCTCTCGGTGAAGCGCATCGAGCACCCGGAGGAGGTCGTCAAGGTCGGCGACGAGATCGAGGTCGTCGTCGCCAACGTCGACCAGCGCCAGCACCGCATCGCGCTCCACCCGGCGCCGACCGGCGAGGCGGCGAACGAGGAGCCGCAGCGCGTCCAGCTCCACAAGGTCGTGAAGGTCGTCGTCGTCAGCGTGGAGTCGGGCGGCCTCGTCGTTCGTGTCCTCGGCGCGACGGGCCGCAACGCCCGCGGCTTCGTGAGCGCCTCCGCCACGGGCACGCCCCGCGGCACGGAGCTGCGGAAGCTCTTCCCCGTCGGCAAGCAGCTCGACGTCAAGATCACCGAGCTCGATCCTCGCCGCGGCGAGCTCAAGCTCTCGATCAAGGCGCTCAACGAAGAGAACGAGCGCAACGCCTACCAGCAGTACCGCGCGCAGGTGAAGCGCGAGGCCAAGTTCGGCACGTTCGCCGACCTGCTGGCCAAGCGGAACATCACCTCGGACAAGTAGCGCCGCCGACGGGGCGCGCGCCTTCGGAGGTGGCGCCGCCGTCAGCGCGGCCGGAGTGACGGGGCGCTCGCCTTCGGAGGTGGCGCCGCCGTCATGACGGTGTCGACACGTATCCGGTTCCGGTAGACGCCGGGCGCGTGCCCGACGGACTGGAAGCCTCGACCTACGCCGGTCTCGGCGAGCGTGAGCACGATCAGCGCCTCCTTGCCGCGCGCGTGGAGCTGGATCGAGTTCTGCGGGACGCCCCAGCCGGCCGAAGGCGACGGCTCGGTGCTCACCTGCGACGTCCAGTCGGCGAACGTGAGCTTGCAAGAACCCGCGCCGCCGTCGCGATGCCCGATCTCGATCGCGAGCGGCTCGTCGCGCCCGAGGCGGCCGCTCGCGAGCTCCTCGTACGGTCCGTTCGCCGACTCGCTCGCGCGGACGACGTGGAACGCGACGTCGGCGCCGAGGTACGCGAAGCGCAGCGGGCGCCCGGCAGGGTAGTCCTCCGGCTCGACGTCGAAGCGCTCTCGTCCGGTCGGGCCGAACGCGACCGCGGCCTCGAACGGCACGTAGATCGTCGCGAACGCGTTGAGGTGCGAGTAGACCGCGCGCGGGAGCCTGGAGACGGCCTCGATGTCGAGGCCCTTCGCGTCCTTCGTCGCGACGAGCGACGTCTCGCCGTCGTCGGCGTAGCGCGCGCGGAAGCCGCTCTTCTCCTTCGCGAACGCCTCGAACGTGCGGCGGGGGCCGAACGCCTCGGGCGGCGCGAGCGCAGTCCACGTCGCGTCGGGTGAGCGGCTCTCGAACGTGAGCAGCGGGCGGACGCGGACGTGCTCCTTCCCGCACGGGAACGAGACCTGCCCCGTCGCGGCGTCGTCCTTGCTCGGCTCCCCCTTCACCTCGGCGAGCTCGCCCCCGAGCGGACGCGTCGACGGGGAGGGCGCGCGCTCCGCGAAGATCGAGAACGCGCCCATCAGAGCGCCGACCCCGGCGGCGGCCAGGCTCGGCGCGGTCCGCAGCTTGGTCGCCCAGGCGAGCGTGGCGAGCGCGAGCGCGAGCGCGGCCGGGCCGACCGCGCGCTCGACGCCGATCGACACGGGGAAGAGCGCGCTGCCGGTGACGACGGCCGCGAGCCATCCGCCGGCGATCGCCGCCGACACGAGCGACACGAACAGGCCGGAGGACCGAAAGAACACGAAGCGGACGAGCGCGCCGGCGGTCACGATCGCCGCCGCCGCGGGCAGCCACGTGCTGCTCCACGCGTGGAGGTCGCCGAAGGCGAAGCCTCGCGGCCGGAGGGCGACCGCCGCCGCGAAGGCGGCCGCGTGGACGGTGAGGCTCACCACCGCCGCCCCGAAGACGATCGACCGGATCCACGGTCTCCGCCATCGTGAGACCGCTCGTCGGCGTCGATTCTCCTGCCGAGGGCGCGTCATCGCGGGTGGCGCGATGATACGCGGCTCGCCGCGTCACTTCTTGCGCGTTCGTTCGAGCTTCGCCTCGAGCTCGCGGACGCGCCGCTCCGCCGCATCGGCGCGCTCGGCCTCGTGCGCCGCGCGGACCGCCGCGCGGGCGGCGCGCTGGGCCTCGCGGGTCGCGCGCAGCGCCTCGCGCTCGGCGCGCTCGGCGTCGGTCGGGACGAGATCACGCCCGCCGAAGCCGGTCGCGAGGCGGATGCGGGTCTCTCCGCCCGCGCCCGTGCGGCGCAGGAAGCACCCGAGCGTCACCGCCCGGACGCGGTCGTCGTTGGTCTGTTCCGCGAGCGCGAGCGAGCCGCTGCGGTTGCGCCGCCAGACCTGCCAGAGCCAGCGCTTGTCGCCGTCGCGCTCGGGATCGAAGATGACGAGCTCGCGCGTACCGGCGCGCTCGTTCAGCGCCGGCGACGCCGCGTAGTCCTTCGCGACCACGGTGCTGACGACCTCGAGGCAAAAGGAAGGCGCGGGGACCTCCCACAGCTTCCAGCTCCGCGCGACGCGCGCCTGCGGGACATCGGGCAGCACGTAGACGTCGGGCGCGATCCGCGCCGCGGAGTTGTGCTTCTCGTAGTAGAGAAACTGGTTCGAGCCGACGTGAACGTCGCCGTGCGCGCGCTCCGCGAGGAAGCGCGCGAGGAGCGGACGGAGCAGCTCGCAGATGAGCCTCTGAAGCTCACCCTCGCCCATCTCGTCCGTCTCCGGATAGATGGTCGGATCGCTCGGCGTCATCATCGCCCGCATCGTCATGAAAGTAGCACGGTGGGCATGGGGCTTCCTCGCGGTCCAGGTCTGTGGGCACGGCGGACCTCCAGCGCTCGCGCCGTGGGAGCGCGGCGTGACGAAGCGCTCAGCAGCGCGCGTGCCGCTCGCGTGCCTCGTTCTTTCGCCGACTTGCCGCCGCGCACGCCTGGCCTGGGCCAGCTCGGGTCGGCCCCGGGCCGCGCGCGCGAACGCTCCGTGACTGGTCGCGTGTCAGAACTGGCCGGCGATCCCGAGCGCCGCGCGGTCGCCCCGGACGTCGAACGACGGCGCGAGCGTGAACCACGGTGGCGGACGTCGCCGTGACTGCGTCGCCGTCCCGCCGTCGACGCGCTCCTTCGTGTAGGCGAGCCCGCCGGCGTCGATCGCGACGCAGGCGCCACCCCCGATGAGGCCGCCGACGACCGCGCCGGTGGCCGCGCCGGTCGCGCCGCGTCCGAAGCTGTCGAGCGAGCCGTTTCCCTGGTTCGAGCCGACGATGAGGCCGGTGAGCGCGCCCACGCCCATGCCGATGAGCGGGACGAGGAGGCGGAGCCCGATGCTGCCGAAGCCCGGTCCGACGTTTCCGTGCACCATGTGGACGGTCGGCGTCGCGAGCAAGAACGCGAGGTACCCGGTCGTCGTGACCTCGCTCGTCCTCGACGCGATCCCGCCGACGAGCAGGCCGAACGAGACGGCGTCGGCGATGAGGGTCTGATAGCCGTACCAGACCTTCTCGTACTGCGGAGGAGGCGGAGCCGTGGGCGCCGCGGGCGGCGGCTCTGCCGGCTTCGCCGGGGGCGGCGCCGTCGCCGCTGGCGCCGTCGCTGGCGGCGCGACGACGACGGGCGGCGCGGACGGCTTCGGCGCTGGAGGCGGCGGGCACCCGAGCTCGCACCGGATCGACGTCTCGCGTGGGTTCTCCAGCGTCGAGATCTTGCTCTGCGCGCTCTGCACGCACGGGAGGCCTTCGTAGCCGGGCACGTCGATCTTCACGTCGACGGGCTTGCCCTCCGAGTCCCAGCGGATGAGGAGCACCGAGGCGACCTCCGTCGCGCCGACACGGTCGAGGCAGGCCCGCACGTCGCGGAGGATCGGGTCGGCCACGGCGGTGAGCCGATCGATGTCCTCGGTGGCCGCGTAGTAGCCCGAGTGTCCGCTGCACCTGGTCTTCGGCGTCGCGCACGCAGGCGCCGCCGAGGCGTCTCTCGAGAGCGCGCCGACGGCGGAGACGGTCGCTGCCGCGAAGACGGCAGCACGAAGAGCGCGCGTCATGGCGTCAGTCGTATCACAGGCCACCTCAGAGGAGGCGGCGGGCCTTGACCTCGAGGTACCGCTTCACGAGGAGCGGCGTCACGTCCTCGGGGCGGGCGTCGAGGACGAGCGCGCCGGCGCTGCGGAGGCTCCGCACGATCCCGTCGCGCCACGCGATCGACTCCGCCGCCGCCGCGCGCACGAGCACGTCTGCCTCCGAGCGAGGCTCGGCGAGCGCGAGCGCCTCGACCTCCGCGTCGCGCATCAGGACGCAGAGCGGGAGGTGCCGCGGCAAGAGGCTCCGCACGGCGGTCGCGAGCTCCTTGGCGCCGCGCGGATCGAGCAGGTTCGTGAAGATGACGAACAGCGAGCGCGCCTTCACCTGCGTCTTCAGGTACACCATCGCCGCGCGGTAGTCGGTCGCCGCCAGACCGGCGTCGAGCGCGTAGACGGCGCGGGTGAGCTTCCGTCCTCCCGCGCGTCCTCCCGTGGGACGGAGGAAGCTCCGCGGCCGATCGTCGAACGTGAGCAGGCCCGCGCGATCGCCGCCGCGGAGGGCCACGTCGGCGGTGAGCAGCGCGGCCGCGAGCGCGTGATCGACGCTCGTGAGGCCGCCGCTCTCCCCGCGCATGCTGCGCCCGACGTCGAGCGCGAAGACGACGTTCTGGTTCGACTCCGCCTGGTACTGCCGCGCGACGAGATCGGCGCGCCTCGCCGAGGCTCGCCAGTCGACGTGCTTCATCTCGTCGCCGCGCTGGTAGGGGCGAAGGCGCTCGAACTCGGTGTCGCCGCCGCGGACCCGGAGCGACCCGACCCGCGCGTCCTCGCGTCCTTGCCGGCGCAGCATCTCGAGCGCGCGCGCGGCGTGGACGTCGGGGTAGACGTCGACGACCTCCGGGAGCTCGACGCGCTCCTGACGCCAAAGGAGCCCGAGCGGCAGCGCGTAGCGCACGGTGACGCCGCCGAGCCGCCGCTGCCCGCGTCGCGTCGGCGTGATCTCGTAGCGGAGCTCCGCGGTCCCGTGCGCGGGGATCTCGAAGTATCCGGGGAGCCCGGTCACGGTCGCGTCCTCGATCGGGTCGTCCATCACGGTCCCCGCGATCGCGCGGTCGCTCCGGTTCGACAGGACGATCGTGGCGGCGTTGGGGCGGCCGACGGAGAAGATCGCCGCCGCGCGGCGCTCGGCCTCGACGCGGCGGCGGCGGCCGGCGAGCGCCTCGGCCCCGCACATCCCGACGAGCAGCGCGTCGATGCCGATCCACGCGGCGTCCACGCCCGGGACGTAGCCGGCGACGATCGCGACGGCGGCCGCCACGAACGCGAGGCCGACCAGGCGCCTTGTGGGGACCACCGGGCCGCTCCGCGTCTCAGGCCGAGCCGGCGGCGGCGTGGACCTCGGGCGCCGCGCGCGGCACCGGCGCCGAGCGCAGGATGTCGTCGATGCGCTCGTCGGCGCCGATGCCCTGGAGCTCGGCGTCCGGGTGCAGCATGACGCGGTGCCGGAGGACGGGCTTGGCGACGGCCTTCACGTCGTCCGGGGTGACGAAGTCGCGCCCCTCGCTCGCGGCGACGACCTGCGCGGCCTTCATCATCGCGATCGACGCGCGCGGCGACGCTCCGAGCTCGATCGCGCGGTCCTCGCGCGTGCGGCGCGCCAGGTCGACCACGTAGCCGACGACGGCGTCGTCGATGCGCACCTTGCCGGCGAGCGCGCTCAGCGCGACGAGCTCCTCCGGTGAGGTCACGGGCGACAGCGCCGAAAGGTCCGTCGGATCGAAGCCCGTCGCGTGGTTCTTCACGATCTGCTGCTCGACCTCGCGCGGTGGATCGGCGACGGTGAGCTTCATCAAGAAGCGGTCGAGCTGCGCCTCGGGCAGGGGATAGGTGCCCTGCGACTCGACCGGGTTCTGCGTCGCGACGACGATGAACGGCGCGGGCAACGGGTGGGAGACGCCGTCGACCGTGACCTGCCTGTCCTGCATCGCCTCGAGCAGGGCGGACTGGGTCTTCGCCGGGGCGCGGTTGATCTCGTCGGCGAGCAGGAGCTGGCAGAAGATCGGCCCCGGGACGAAGGTGAAGGTCCCGTCGCCGCGCTGCCGCTCGAAGACGCTCGATCCCGTCACGTCGCTCGGCATGAGGTCGGGCGTGAACTGCACGCGCTTGAAGCTCGCGCCCGAGACGCGGGCGAACGCGCGCGCCACGAGCGTCTTACCGAGGCCGGGCGCGCCTTCGATCAGCGCGTGGCCGCCGGCGATCGCCGTCACCAGGAGGCCGAAGACGAGCTCCTCCTGCCCGACGACCACCTGGGCCATCTGGGCGCGGATGCGGTCGAAGTTCTGCTGGAAGGCCTCGGGCGTCATCGGGGTGGGCAAAAACTAACATCTGCTACCGTGTCGCGCGATGGATACGACGAGCGTACGCACCCTCATCGTCGGCGCGGGCATCACCGGCCTCGCCACCGCCGCAGCGCTCGGCGAGCGCGGTGACACCGACTACCTGGTGCTCGAGGGCGACGCCGAGATCGGCGGCTACTGCAAGACCGTCAAGAAGGAGGGGTTCGTCTGGGACTACTCGGGCCACTTCTTCCATTTCAAGCACCCGGAGATCGAGGCGTGGCTCCGCGAGCGCATGCCGAAGCAGCGCATCCTCGACGTCGAGAAGCGCTCGTTCATCGAATACAAGGGCACGCAGATCGACTTCCCGTTCCAGAAGAACATCCACCAGCTCCCGAAGGACGAGCTGATCGACTGCCTCTACGATCTCTACTTCGCGCGCGCCCCCCGGGAGCTCCTCGGCAAGCACGCGCCGCCGGCGCCGGAGGCGTCCGCGAGCGCGGCCGAGAGCTTCGAGACCATGCTCTACGCGCGCTTCGGGCGCTCGATCGCGGAGAAGTTCCTCATCCCGTACAACGAGAAGCTCTACGCGTGCGATCTCGGGTCCCTCGACAAGGACGCGATGGGTCGCTTCTTTCCCCACGCGGACCTGACCGACATCATCCGCAACATGAAGGTCGCGGACAACGCGACCTACAACGCCCGGTTCACGTACCCCGAGGGCGGCGCGATCGAGTACGTCAAGGCGATCGCGAGCGCGGTCCGTCCGGGCGGCGTCGCGCTCTCCGAGACGGTGCTCTCGATCGATCTCGACGCCAAGGTGGCGCGGACGAACAAGCGCGACATCCGCTTCGATCGGCTCGTCTCGTCGGCGCCGTTCAACCGGCTCCTCGCGACGGCGAAGGTCCCGCACGACGCGAGCGCCTACTCGTGGAACAAGGTGCTCGTCTTCAACCTCGGCTTCGACCGCAAGGGGCAGAAGGACGTCCACTGGGTCTATTTCCCCGATCGCGAGGTCGTCTTCTACCGCGTCGGCTTCTACGACAACATCTTCGACACCGACCGCCTCAGCCTCTACGTGGAGATCGGCTTCGCGCGGGACGCGGTCGTCGACGTCGAGGCGACGCGCGCGCGTGTGCTCGCCGATCTCGAGAAGACCGGCGTGACGAAGGGCCACCGCCTGATCGCCGAGCACAACGTCGTGATGGATCCGGCGTACGTCCACATCACGCAGCGCTCGATCTTCGAGCACGCGCGCCTCGCGCAAGAGCTCCGCGCGCGCGGCGTCTATCCGGTGGGGCGCTACGGCGGCTGGACCTATTGCAGCATCGAGGACAACATCGTCGAGGCGCGCGCCCTCGTCGCCAGCTTCGCCTGAGGGCCCGTACCGGGCGACCGCGTCGACGGCGGGCCGCGGCCCGAAGCTCAGTCGCGCGGCTTGACACCCCGAGGTCTCCGGAGATGGCGCTCGGAGCTCTGCCGATCGCGGAGCTCGCGACCGAGCGCGTCGAGCTCGCCCGGTGGAATGAGGGTGCGCATCGCGGGGTAGATGACCTCCTCCTCGGCGCGCAGGTGAGCCTCGAGGACGAGCGCGAGAGGTCGCGCGATGGCGAGGAGGGACGACCGGTTCCTCGCGTCGCCCGGGTCGGCCCGGAGCGCCGCGGTGGAGACGCACAAGCGCTCGACGAGCGCGCCGTGGGCCGCGTGCTGCTCGTGCGTGAGAGCCAGCGCCGCGTCGACGACGGGAGAGCGTCCGCGGAGGCGCGGCGCGAGGCTGTCCTCCTCGTCGCGCACGTGGCGCGGGAGCACCTCGGCGAAGAAGCACTCGATCCGTCCGCAGTCGTCGACGACGTCGATGAGCGGCGCGTCGGTCCGTTCGGCGACGACGACCGCGAGCCGGCTGAAGGCGCGCACTTGTCGGTGGCCCTCGGTCATCAGATCGAGCGCGTCGCTGCGGTACCGGCGGCGGAGCGCGCGGAACATGTCAGACGGTCGCGTCCTGCACGAACGTCGACCTGGACCTGCGAGCCTTCATTCGAGCGCTCCTCCCTTCCGGATACTGGAACGCTAGGGCCCGCTCCGGACCGCGATGAGGGCGATCTCGCGGTTAGTCTGTTCGCCACGCGGAACAATCGGCGCGGCTCGCGCGCCGCTCGGCGTAGGGCTTTCGTTGCCTCCGTCGCGGCGTCACCCGCGCGTCGCGCCCGAGGTGCCGAGCGCCTTCTCCGCCAGGAGGCGCAGCTCCTCGATGAGCTCGAGCTCGTCGCCCTGCGGGGCGTCGCCCGCCTTCGCCTCGAGCGCGCGCCGGTACACCTCGGCGACACGCTCGGGAGCGGCGCCGGAGCGCGCCGCGAGGTAGGCGACCGGATCGGCGCCGCGCGGGAGGCTCTCGCGGAGGCGCACCTCGAGGAACCGTCCGTACGCGCCGAGCGCGTGGGTGTGGGCGCGTGTCTTCCCGTAGAAGGCGCCGGTCGCCTCGACGTGCTCGGCGAATGCGCGTCGCGCCGGCGCCGCGACCGCGCGCGGGCGCGCGTGGCGGATCCCGTACGCGAGGAAGAGGAGGATCGCAGCGCCCAGCGCGTGCCACGCGCCCTTCCCGAGCCCGGCGGCGACGAGCGCCGCGAAGGGATTCGCCGGTGGTGGGATGCCGTCCTCCGCCCTCGCGACCCGGACGTCGCGGATCGGCGCCCCGATGCCGGTCCGCCGCGGCGAATCCGGCGCCGCCGCGCGGATGAGCGCGACGAGCGCCGCGGCGTTGCGCGGGGGCATCACGCCGACGTTGGTGAACAGATCGTCGTTGGCGACGCCGAGGACGATGCCCTCGCCGACCCGTCTCCTCGCCGCGTACGTGGCGTCGCCGAGGAAGGCGAGCTCCTCGGCGCTCGCGGTCGCGCTCCAGGCGAAGGCGTCCCGTCGGGCCGTGCGCCCGCCGGCGATCTCGATCGGCGCGGAGAGCTCCTCGTCGCCCTCGTCGTTGAGGGCGGCGCGCGGGGCGAACGCCCGGACCACGAGGTCGCGGGTCTCCGCCGTGACCTCGCGTGGTCGCAGCTCGCTCGGCCAGTCGTCGACGTGACCGAACAGCACGAGGACGCCGCCGGTCTCGACCCAGCGCATCATGTGCGCGGCGGCCTCGTCCTCGAGCGGGACCTTCTCCACGTCGACGATGACGATCGGCGCCTCCTCGGTGGCCCGATCGTCCTCGGGGATCGGCAGCGTCGCGAGCGACGTCTCGAGCCAGCCGACGCGGAAACCGTTTCGCTCGAGGACCGCGATCGGCAGGTCGGCGCCGGCGGGATCGTCGCCGCGCTGGCGTGGAGAGCAGCCGGACGCGAAGAGCCCGATCGCGAGGACGATCAGCGCGCTCGCGCTCACGCGGACGATCGCTTCGGCGCGCGCCGCGACGCGCGAGAGCACGTCGTCCGTCGGCGGCGCTCCGCCGAACTCGACCTTGTCCACCTCGCGCACGATCTCGCGGAGCGGCGCGCGCGCAGCCGCCTCCTCGCAGCCGCGCACGTACTCGCCGTTGGTACGGTGCCTCGCGACGCGGAGTGCGCCGCGGCGATCGAGCGCGGCGAGTGACGCGGCGAGGTAGAGGCCGAGCGCCTCCTTCAGCTGCCCGCGCGCGCGGTGCTCGCCGGCGAGGCGGAGCGCGGCCTCGGCGTCCGTGATCTCCTCGGCGTGGACTGGGCGGTCTTCGACGACGTGCGCGCGGTTCGGAGCCTCGGACGCGCGGCGCGCGAGCTTTCGATCGCGGCGTCGGCTCGCGAGGGCGCGGATCACCGGGACGGCCACGGCGACCACGATGACGCCGACGAGCGCGTAGAGGAGCACCGTGGCCGCGGGCCCGAGCCACTCCGCCATCCGATCGAGCCACCCGGGCTCCTTCGGCGCTTCGCCCACGTTGCACGCCTTCTGGAAGCCCTCGCAGTCGTCGAGCTCCGCGGCGATCCCGCAGAGCCCACGCTGCCGAATGCCGAGCGGCCTCGAGGGCGCGGTGCAGAAGGTGTACTTCCCCTCCACGTACGCGGCCTTCGCGCTCGCGTCGATCGAGGCGGCCTCGCGAGCGGCCTCGCTCTCCGCGCGAGCGGGGCGGGCGTGCGCGGCCATCGTCGAGAGGAGCGCGAAGGCGACGACCGCGCGCTTCATCGTCCCTCGTCTGTCGCCTCGCGCGCGCGCGTGGCGAGCGCCGCGAAGCGCGTCTGGACGTCCCAGCCCTCGGCGCGCGTCCGGACGTTCAGGTACAGAAAGAAGCGCGCCGTCGCGAGATAGGGGACCTGCGCGAAGAGGCCGACCAACGCGAGGACGCCGCCCCCCTCGGTCCACACCGGCCGCGGAGGACGGAACTGGAGGAGCTCTCCGACGACGATGCGCCCCGCGACGTCCGTGAGCAGCACGCTGCAGATCGGCACGAGCCCGAGCGCGAGCACGCCGACCAGCACCTCGGACGTCGCGCTCGCGGCGACGCGCTGCGCGCGACCGAAGGCCTGCCCGAGCGAGGCGCGCTCGAGCAGCATCACCTCCGAGAGGAAGAGGAAGATCGTGGCGAGCCAGAGCCCCGGGACGAAGAACAGAGACGCGCCGAGGGCGATGAGCGCGGCCGACAGCAGCCTGGCGACGGCGACGCGCGGGCCGTCGTCGCGCGTCGCGCGGAAGACCTCGCGGGCGTGGATCGCGTCCTGGAACACGAGCCGCGACGCGAGCACCGTGAAGGGGATCTCGGCGACGGCGGCGAGCGGCAGCGCGATCGCCCATGCCGCCGTCCAGCCGAGCTGCCATCCCGCGAAGATCGAGACCGCGGCCGCCGGGAGCAGCGAGCCGAGCGCGACCTTCGCGTAGGAGCGCCCCTCGACGACGGTGAACCGGAGCGCGAGATCCAGGACGTCGGAGACCGTCCGGTCGCGAAAGGCGACGCGCGCCCGCAGCAGATCGACGCCGCCGCGCGCGGGCGCGGCCTTCTGCGCGACCGCGCTCACGACGCCGCCTCCCCGTCGTCGCCGCGACCCGCGAAGAGCACGTAAGCGACCACGAGGACGAAGAGCGTCCCGCCGACGGTGACCTTCACCTCGTTCGGAGCGCTCGAGCCCGACCAGAACGCCTCGATCGCGGCGGCCATGAAGAGCATCACCGACGCCCCGGCCACGACCACGAGGATCTCGCGCGCGCGCCTCTGCAGCGAGGCGAGGCGCGAGAGCTCGCCGGGCGCGATGATCGACCACCCGATCGAGAGGCCAGATCCGCCCGCGAGGACGATCGCGCCGAGCTCGAGAGATCCGTGGCCGACGATGAACACGACGATGTTCTCGCCCGCGCCCTGCGACGCGACGTAGCCGAGGACGGCGCCGATCGAGAGGCCGTTTTGCACGAGGTAGAACGCGGAGCCGAGCCCACCGAAGATCCCGAGCGCGAAGCAACGGAGCGCGATGCCCACGTTGTTGTAGACGTAGAACCCCGCCATCAGCGCGCCTTCGCCCGCCTCGCGGCCGCCGGCGAAGCCCTTGGCGTAGGCCTCGGTGAGCGGGCGGAGCATCGCCTCGGGCACGACACGAAACGCGAACGATGGATCGCGGAGCGTGAGGAGGCAACCGAGCGCGAACGGCACGAAGAAGAGCGCCGCGGCGAGCAGCATCTCGCGTTTGAAGCGGCGGACAGCCCGCGGGAACAGGGTGAGCCATGCCCGTCGGACGCCGCCCTTCCGCGCGTCGTCTCTCGCCCGCGCGTGCGGTCCGTACATCACCGTGTGCGCGGCCGCGGTCAGTCCGAGCAGGTAGTCGACGAGCGGCGCGCTGTAGCGCGCGGCCTGCGCTGCGGCGAGGTCGGCGCAGACGCTCCGGTAGAGCGGCGACATCCGGACCACGTCGTTGGGCGGTAGCTTCCTCAGCCCGCGCCGGGCCTCGACGGTCAGCGCGTCGAGCTCCTCCCACTCGCCGCGCCGCCGGTCGGCGAAGGCCCTCTCCGTGAGCGTCGAGGCGACGCTCACGGTCGCCCCGACCGGCGCGCGTCGTTGGCCTTCGGGTGCCACGAGGACGGCGGCGCCTCGGCGCGGCCCGCGTTGACCGCGCGGTCGTAGACGAGCGCGAGGAGGCGCGACGGATCGCGGTGGCTGTAGCCGAGGCGCTCGCCGAGCGGCCGCGCGATCATGCTCGCGAGCTCCAGCTCGCGCGCGGCGCCGAGGCTGCGTCGCCGGCGAAGGAACAGCTCGATCGCCACGCGCTCGTCGGCGTCGAGCGCGACGTGGTCCGGGAGGCCGCCGAGCTCTCGCGGTTCGGCCGGCGGCGACAGCACGAGCGCCTTCGCGGCGCGCGCGCGCTCGGGGACGACGACCATCGTGCCGGCGACGAGATCGCCGAGGCGCTGGAACCGGGAGGACAGCGCCATCGACACGACGCCGGCGACGTACGCGACGGGGAGCAGATCGGCGGCGCGGAGCAGGTTGCGCAGCGCGGCCGCGCGCCAGCCGATCGGACGCCCCGACGTCGTCACGACGCGCAGGCCGACGGCCATCTTCCCCGGCGAGCGGCCGAAGACGGCCTCCCACACGACGAAGTAGAGCCACTGCACGGCGAAGAGCGTGAGCAGCACGAGCCCCAGGCCGGCCTTGGCCGCCGCGCCGATCTCGCCGGACTCGATCCCGCCGCCGAGCGCCGCGAGCACGACGACGAGGCCGAGCACGACGACCGCGCCGTAGCAGAGCGCGAGGTCCAGCACGTGCCCGAGCGCGCGCCGCGCGGGACCGGCCACGCGGTAATGGAAGACGATGTGCTCCGGCGTCTCGATCGCCACGTCGGTGTCGAGCGGGCTCATCGCGCGGCGATTCTAGCAGGCGACGAGGAGCCTACGACGACTGGAGACCGTCCGGGGGACTCGGGCGGGTCGATCGGCGATACGACGACGCGGCGGGCCGAGGTCGCACCGCGCGGGCGGTCGGTGAGAGCGCTGGCGCGCGGCTGCCCCGCACCCGGGGCCGGCGCCCGTCCGCGCCGGATTGTCGTCTCCCGCGCGAGCCGTTCGTGCTCTCCTTGGCGAACGACGATGGCATCACGCCTCTTGCGACTGGTCCCGCTGGCAGTCATCGGATGGGCATGCTCGACAGGCCCCTCGGGCCCGCCGCCTGCGGAGGTCCTCGGCCGCTCCGAGTCGGCCATCATCAACGGCGCCCTCGACAAAGCGCACCCGGCCGTCGTCGCCTTGCTGCTCGGCAAGGACTCGAGCGCGGGCGGCGCGTGCACCGGGACGATCGTCAAGCGCGACGCCGCGCGGGGCATCGGGTGGGTGGCCACGGCGGCCCACTGCATCGACTCCGGCGTCGCGCTCGTCCTGCAGACGGAGGACTACGGGACGGGCGAGTTCATCCAGTACAGCGTGATCGACTACGAGGCCGACCCTCGCTACTCGAGCGCGGATCTCGGCTACGACTTCGCGATCGTCCGCATCGGCGGGGTCGACGCGTCGACTCCGGTGATCCCGCTCACGGACGATCCCGACGATCTCGCCGAGGGAATGGAGGTCACGAGCGTCGGCTTCGGCACGACGGGCTCCGGCATGAACACGAGCCGCCGCTTCGTGAAGAAGCCGCTCGCCAGGGTCACCCCCGAGCTCCTCGGCTACGACCAGCGCGCGAGCGGCGTCTGCTTCGGCGACAGCGGCGGCCCGGTGATCGCGGGCTCCGGCGCGAGCGCGCGCGTCGTGGGCATCCACTCCTTCGTGTCGGGCGGCTGCAACCGCGAGGGGTACAGCGCGCGCGTGACGAGCGCCCTCGAGTTCTACGGGCGGCAGCTCGCGAAGGTGCCCGAGCCGAGCTGCGCGGTCTGCGAGACCATCGCCACCGGCGGCACGGGCACGTGCGCGCAGCTCACCACCTCGTGCCTGAACGACGACGAGTGCCGCGGCTACTACGAGTGCATCGGCGACGGGAAGAAGACCGCCGCCGAGTGCTTCTCCGAGTTTCCGATCTCCGAGGGGCCCTTCACCGCCGCGAAGAGCTGCGTCTGCATGCAGGCCTGCGCGGACGAGTGCGCCGGCGAGCCGTCGTGCGACGCGGTCGGCAAGTGCGGCTACAAGCTCGACGAGGAGGACGCCTGCGCCGCGTGCGTCGAGAGCGCGTGCTGCGACGAGATGCGCGACTGCACCGTCGACGGGCGCTGCACGCTCTGCCTCAAGCGGAAGGACTCGTTCCCGTCCTGCAAGCGGAACGAACCTCGGGTCGCCCTCGCGGCCTGCGCGTCGGACAAGTGCGCGAGCGAGTGCGCGGGCTCGACGCTCCCGACCATCGGCGAGACGCCGCCGCCCGACGACGCCGACGCGGGCCCGTCCGCGCCCGCCGAGCCGGCGAGCGGCTGCTCGGCCGCGCGGTCTCCCAGCGCCCCCGGCGCGTGGCGCGGCCTCGCGATCGCGGGGCTCGCGCTCGCGACGTTCCTGCATCGCCGGCGTCGGCGCTAGCGTCCCGCGCGCCCGGTGCGCCAGGCCTTGATTTCGCGGCAGGGCTTCGTCGCCGCGGCGGCTAGAAGCTGCCGTCGCTGCCCTCGATGGGGAGCGCGTCCCGGAACATCAGCTCATAGCGCTTCCCCTCGGCGTCCACGACGGGGATGAAGTCGATGCCCAGCCTCGCGCGGATCCCCGAGGCGTCGAAGCTCGCGCGGAGCGCTCGCAGCTTCTCGGCGTCTGCGCCGCTCACGAGCCGGGTGAGCGACGGGAGTGCGCTGGTGTTGGCCTCTGCGGAGGTCGTCGCGACGCTCGACGCGGCGTCCGCGAGCGGCCACGACGGAGCGTCCGCGAAGACGACGTCGCGGGCGTCGTCGGACGCGACGAGGAGGTAGCGGCCGTCGCCCTCCCACGCCGTCCGTCCGGCGGCGCAGTCCTCGACCACGGCTCGGTAGTGGTCGAACACAGCCTTCGTCCAGGCGCTCTCCGCGGGCTCCTCGCCGCAATCGCGGCCCGTGACCGCGTGCCCCCCGAACGAGATGCTCGTCGGGCTCCCGTCGAAGCAGCCGGAGCCGACGGCTTCCTTGCCGACGTGGTCCGCGAGCTCCGTCAGCCGGAAATTGGTGACGAACGCGCGCCGCCTCGTCTCATCGAGCTCGCTCGTGAAGGTCTTGCCGTCCTTCGTGCAGTACGCTCGACACTCCCCGGTCACGACGAGCGACGAGTACCCGTTCTGGCCGACGATCTGCTGGGAGAGCGAGGGCTGCCCTCCAGCGGTGCGGGCGATGAACGTGACGCCGGGCTGGCCATTGCACAGCGCAGAGATCGCGGTGCTGGTCTGCTGGACGGGATCGTCGGCCTCGCGGCGGTCGCTCGCGGGGGCGCCGACGGGCTCCGTGCTGGTCGAGCAGGCGCCGAGCCCGAAGGCCAGGAGGGCGAGCACGGGCACCACGCGCGGGAGGTGCGAGAGGCGGGGCGTGCCTCGACGGACGGTGACGCTCATGGGCGATGCGATGAGCAAACGCCGGGCCATCTCGCGGAAAAGACCCTCGCGCAGGATCTCCAGGCGTTTCCATTCGTTCGGCGCGAGGCCTCTCCGCGTCCGCGGACACGGGCGGCGGGTGGCGCACGCCAAGTTGTGCCAGCGCGGCGCACGGGGCCGTCGCCCCCTGCGTCACTCCACGCTCACCCTGGTGAAGTCCTCGAGCGTGACGGCCGAGGGCTTCCAGACGATGGTGTACCGCTCGAGGGGCTGGTTCCCGAGGCTCTCCGCGAGCCTCAGCGCGCCGGCGACCCTCGTCGTGAGGTGACCGATCCATTCGACGGTTTTGCCGGGATCGACCTCCACGTCGAGCTCGAGCTTCGACACCAGCGCCTGGACGCCGTTGTCGAGCTCGAAGGTCCCCTCGACCCGACGGATCGCCTTGGTCCCGAGGTTCTGGATCGCGAGCTTCAGGCGCACCGGCTCGCCGCGCTTCGAGGTGTCGCGATCGCGCTCGAGGACGCGGACCTCGACGAGCGCGTCGATCTGGCGTCGCGCTTCGTCGCTCTGGGCGCGACGCCGGGGCTCGTCGGCGAGCCAGCCGCGCTGATCGGAGATCGCGTCTCCGATCGTGCGCGCCCTGCCGGGTTCGAAGACGTGACGCTTGAAGTACCCGTCGAGGAGCTCCTTGTCCTCGGGCGAGAGCTTCGCGAGGGCCTTCGTGTAGCGCTCGGGGACCGGCTTGTCGGTGTCGGGGAAGGGCTCGTCGTGCGGGTTCGAGCACCCTGCGAGGGCGAGGACGAGCGCGGCGACGAGGGCCATGGAGCGCAGGGGCATGCTGGCCATCGTAGCGTCGTCCCGACCGCGCCCGTAGGACGTTCGGCTCGCGCCGCCGGGAGCGCCTCACCGCCCGCGGCGGAGCCGCGCCGCGATCGCCTCGGCCGCCTCGCGCTGGGCGTCGCGCTCGGCGAGGAGCGCGCGCTTGTCGTGGACCTTCCTCCCGCGGCCCACGCCGAGCTCGACCTTCACGTAGCCGCCGCGGAAGTAGAGGGCGAGGGGGATGAGCGTGTAGCCCTCCCGCGAGACGGCCCGCTCGATCTGCCGGATCTCCCGCGCGTGGAGGAGCAGCTTGCGCGCGCCGCGCTCCACGTGCGGGAAGGCGCGCGCGGCGAAGAAAGGTGCAATGTGCATCTGGCGGAGCCACGCCTCGCCGCGCTCGATGGCCGCGTAGGCGTCGGTGAGGTGGGCGCGGCCCTCGCGGAGCGACTTCACCTCGCTGCCGCGGAGGACGATGCCGGCCTCGTAGCGCTCCGCGATCTCGTAGTGGAAGCCGGCCGCGCGGTTCCGGGCGATCAGCTTCTCGATGGGATCTTGGCTGCCGGCCACGGTCGCGAGGGTCCGCGGGTCAGGAGGGCAGGGGCTCCGTCGCGCGGACGAGCCACGCGTGGGCGTCGCCGTCGACGTGCGGGGCGAGGCGCGCGCGGACCTCGGCGTGGTAGGCGTCGAGCCACGCGCGCTCGCGCGCGTCGAGGAGCGTCAGGTCGAGGCAGCGCACGTCGATCGGGCACAGCGTGAGCGTCTCGAAGGCGAGGAACTCGCCGAGCTCGGACTTGCCGGCGGGCACCGTGAGCACGAGGTTCTCGACGCGGACGCCCCAGCGCCCCGGCCGGTAGAGGCCCGGCTCGTTGGACGTGATCATGCCGGGCAGGAGGATCGCGTGGGGGAGCGCGGCGCCGCCGGGAGAGATCCCCTGCGGGCCCTCGTGCACCGCGAGGAAGTAGCCGACGCCGTGGCCGGTCCCGTGGCCGTAGTCGGCGAGGATCGCCCAGATCGGCGCGCGCGCGAGCGCGTCGAGCAGACCGCCGCGGATCCCGCGCGGAAAGCGCGCGAGGGAGAGCTGGATCATGCCCTTCAGCACCGCCGTGACGTCGCGCTTCTGATCGTCCGTGAGCGCGCCGATCGCGACGACGCGCGTGATGTCGGTCGTGCCGCCCTGGTACTGGCCGCCGGAGTCGACGAGCAAGAGCCCGTCGCCCTCGATGACCGCGTGGCTCTCGGGCGTGGCGCGGTAGTGGGGCATGGCCCCGTTCGCGTTCCAGCCGGCGATCGTCGCGAAGCTCGGGCCGACGAAGTGAGGCCGGCGGGCGCGCGCCGCGCAGACCTTCTCGTCGATGGTGAGCTCGGTGACGCGCTCGCCGCGGGCGACGGCGCCGTCGAGCCAGGCGAAGAGCTCGCACAGCGCCGCGCCGTCTTGCTCCATCGTCCTCCGCACGTGCGCGATCTCCTCCGCGGTCTTCTCCGCCTTGAAGAGCACGGTGGGGTTCTGCGCCTCGACGACGGCGACGCGCTTCGGGACGGCCTCGACGAGCCCGAGCGTGACGCGCGCGGGATCGAGGAGCAGCCGCGCGCCTTCCGGCAGCGCCGCGAGCGCCGCCTTGGCGCCCTCGTAAGGCGCGACGCGGACGCCGTCGGCCGCGAGACGCGCGGTGAGCTCCGGCGCGAGCTTCTCCGCGCCGGTGAAGAGCACGACCTCGGTCGGGCCGACGAGCAGGTGCGCGAGGAACACGGGGTTGTAGGCGACGTCCGCGCCGCGGAGGTTCAAGAGCCACGCGACGTCGTCGAGGGTCGAGGCGAAGTGGTGGTCGGCGCCGGCGGCCGTGAGCGCCTCGCGGGCGCGCGCGATCTTCGCCGCGCGCGTCACCGTCGCGAACGGCGGGAGGTGCTCGAAGATCGGCTCGGCCGGCATCGCCGGGCGGTCCGACCACGCCTCGCCGAGCAGATCGAGGTCGGTGCGCAGCGTGGCGCGGCGCTTGGCGACGGCGGCCTTCAAGGCCCGCGACGCCGCGTAGCCGAGCACGTCCGCGTCGACGGCGAGCGTGCCTCCCTCCGGCAGGTTCTCCGCGAGCCAGTCGAGGTGCGCCGCGCTCCCGGACGCGGGCAGCGACATCCGCGCGATCCCCGAGCCCGCGAGCTCGGCGTCGGCCTGCGTGAAGTAGCGGCTGTCGACCCACACGCCCGCGAAGCTCGGCGTCACGATCAGCGTCCCGACCGAGCCCGTGAAGCCCGACGCCCACGCGCGCCCCTGCCAGCGCTCGGGGAGGTACTCCGACAGGTGCGGATCGGCGGAGGGGACGAGCAAGGCAGAGATCCCGTGGCGGGCGAGGACGTTACGGAGCGCGTGGATGCGGGCGGCGGCGGGCGAGATCATCCCGGCCACCTAACCACCGTCTCGCGCCGCGCACCATGCCCGCGATCGGCCGCCCCTCACGTGGCGCTCCTCATCGGAGTCGACTTCGACCGTATGCCTCGTCCCGCTCTCGAGCCTGGCGCTGCCGGACGAGTGGCGGCTCGGGCGTTCAGCGGCGGATGTCGGGCTTGTCGCGCGGGACGGAGGCGTCGTCGGTGGTGCGCAGCGGGTCGATCGTGATCGCCGTCACGATGCGCGCGCTGCCGACGGCGAGGCGTGAGGCGAGGACCTCGTCGTCCTTCGTCGAGGGGATGCGGGTCGCGAGGTGCACGAGCAGGCACCGGCGGAGGAAGGCGCCGAAGAGGAAGACGTGGCCCTCGATCGTGCCGCCCTCGCCGGCGGGATCGATCGCGACCCAGACGCGCGAGTCGTAGGCGTCGGGCCCGACGGTGACCCGATCTTCGACCGTCGAGAGGGCCGGCTTCATCACCCAGCCGCGGGCGCGCGCGCGCTGTTCGCAGCGCTGCCGGTTCATCAGCTCGTCCTCCTGCGTCGCGACGAGCGTGAGACGCGAGTCCGTGGGCGGGTGGACGGCGACGAGCTCCGCGCCGCGGTGATCGTCGATCTTCCACGCGCGCCCGTCGGGCAGCGGGATGGTCGCCTGGAAGCGCTTCGAGTGGAATTTGCCCCACGCGGCGTCGTCGCGCGCGTACTCGGGCGCCGCCGTCGATGCGGCAGGAGCCGGCGCGTCGGCCGGGCTGCGCGTCGCCGCCGTCGTCACGGGCGGATCTCCGCACGCCGCGGCGAGCGTCGCCGCCGCCAGCGCGCGGAGGAGCGCCCCCCTCGTGAGCGCCGGCGCGCGGGCCGCCGGCGCGAGCGCGCTCAGAGGGCGGAGAGCCACTCGGGGTGACTGGTGTCGCTGCCGCGCACGACGTCGAAGAACTTCGCCTGAAGCTTCTTCGTGACGGGGCCGACGACGCCGTCGCCCACCGCGCGGTCGTCGATCTCGCGCACCGGCGTGATCTCGGCCGCGGTGCCGGTGAAGAACACCTCGTCCGCGAGCCAGAGCTGGTCGCGGGTGAGGCGGGCCTCCTGGACCGTGAGGCCCATCTCGCGCGCGAGCGTGATGATCGTGTCGCGCGTGATGCCCTCGAGGATCGACGACGAGAGATCCGGGGTGATGAGCTTGCCCTTCTTGACGAGGAAGATGTTCTCGCCCGAGCCCTCGGAGACGTAGCCGTTCGGGTCGAGGAGGATGGCCTCGTCGTAGCCGCCGAGCTTCGCTTCGCGCTTGGCGAGGACGCTGTTCGTGTACTGGCCCATCATCTTCGCCTTCGCGAGGCTGACGTTGACGTGGTGCCGCGCGAACGAGCTGACCTTGCAGCGGATGCCGCTCCTGAGCGCCTCGTCGCCGAGGTAGGCGCCCCACTTCCACGCGATCACGGTGGCGCGGACGGGGTTGTTCGGCGCGTAGATGCCCATCGCGCCCTCGCCGAGGAACACGACCGGCCGGAGGTAGCCCTCCTCGAGGCTGTTCGCCTTCAGCGTGTCCGCGCACGCGCGCATGATCTGCTCGCGCGTGAACTTCGGCTGGAGGAGCACCATCTTGCACGTGTCGAACAGGCGGTCGACGTGCTCGCGGAGGCGGAAGATGTAGCTCTTGCCGTCCGCGCGCTTGTAACAGCGGATGCCCTCGAACGCGCCGAGGCCGTAGTGAAACGAGTGCGTGAGCAGATGGACCTGCGCGTCGTCCCAGGGAACGAGCTCTCCGTCGACCCAGATTTGTTGAAGCTTTTCGACCATCGGAGCTCCGTGAAGGTGGCGTGCTGCAGTCCTCGGCGAACAGTAGTCCCGACACGTGCATCGGGCCAGCCTGAACGAACGTCGTGGGCCGATCGATGATGCTGCGAAGCGTCACCCGCGCGCGACGTCGCTCACGCCCGCGGCGTCGGGCGCGACGCAAGATCGCCTCTGTGCGCCGAGGACTGTGCGTGAGCCACTCAGTGGCGGAGCGCGACGTAGACGGCGCCTTCGCCACCGTCCTCGTCGTGCGCGGTCGCGAAGGCCGCGACGTGCTCGCGCGCGCGGCCCTGCGAGAGCCACGCCGCGATCTCGCCGCGGAGGACGCCGCCCGGCGCGGCCGAGTGCTCGCCCTTGCCGTGGATGACGAGGACGCACCGCTCGCCGCGTGTCCGCTGTGCGCGGAGGAACTCGAGCAGCTTCTCGCGCGCCGCCTCCGCGCCGAGCCCGTGCAGATCGAGACGGCCGTCGATCGGGAGCTTGCCGCGGCGGAGATCGCGCACGAGCGCCGGCGGGACGTCGACGCGGCGTCCCTCGACGCGCCGGCCGTCGTCGGTGACCTCGAAGCGGACGGCGTCGTCGACGAGGTGATGCAGGTGATCGAGCACAGCCTTGGCCTCCTCGCGCGCACGCTCGCGGAGGTCGACCGGCTTGGTCTCGTTCGGCGTGACGCGGGCGGTGCCGGCCACGGGGACGCGGTTGCCCCGGTCCTCGAGCGGGACGACGCCGCTCATCATCCGATGGAACGCGAGCTCGTCGTCGCGATCGCTCTCGGCGGTCCGCTTCTCGACGCGCGCGGGCGCGGGGCGCTGCGCGGGCGCGGGCAGCGGGCGCTTGCCGGCGGCGATGCGCGCGCGATCCGCCTCTTCCTTGGCGCGCTGCTCGGCGTCGATCTTCGCCTTGAGGTCGCCGAGCCCAGCCGCGAGCGGCTTGAACCCTCCGAACTTCGGCAGCTCGGGCTCGCGACTCGATTTTTCGCCCTTCGGCTTCTTCTTCGCCATCAGTCTTCTCTCGTGGCTCGGCCGCGGATCATCGCGGACAGGGCGCTCTTGACCGACTGGACGCCGGCGAGCACGCCGTCGGCGTAGTGCCAGTCGGGATCGTCGAGCTCGGGGAAGTCGTGCGGGTTCTGCACGTCTTCGAGCGTGAGCCCGGGCTTCAAGCGGCGCGCGAGGTCGAGCACCTTCTTCCGCTGGAGCTCCTCGAGCGCGTCGAGCTCGCGCGCGATCTCGGCGACGCTGGGCTCGTCCGGTCTCGCGCCGCGGCTCGCGTCGGGCCCGGGAGCGGGCGCGTCGAGGAGCGCGCCCGCGTCCGCCGGAGCCACCTCGGTCACGATCGCGCTCGTCGCGCCGGCGGGCCACCGCGCCACGGTCGCGCCGTCCCGGGGGCAGATGCCGAGGCAGTGGGTCTTCGTCACCCACGTCGTCGCGATCTCGCCGCGTCGCCCGACCTCGCGCTTGAGCGCGTCGTAGACCGCGTCACCGCGTGCGCCGCACCCGGGGCCGAGCGGAGAGCCCTCGCGGCGGTTGGCGCAGACGAAGAGGTGGAGTCGCGGCGCGGGGGCGTCCCTCATGACGATCCGATGTCTACCACCGTCGCGCACCGTCGCGCCGGCGGGACCGCGAGCATACAAGTGCGCACATGAGGCCCTAACTGTCCGAGATCGAACATGGATCCGCGGAGCGGATCCCCCCGGATCCGCGCGGGGGCGATCACCCCGCGGTTTCGCGGCATTCCGTGGGCAAGCGCGTACGGTTCGGTCGTTGCATGACGAGCTCTCGTTGCGGTCGCCATGGTGAGCTCGAAGCGTCGGCAGCTGGGACCTGAAGAGCGTGTGGACCTCGGCGACGGCCGTCACGTCCAGCTGCTCGACGTGCTCGGCAAGGGCGGGGGCGCGACCGTCCAGCGCGGCCTCGTCTGCTCGAGCCGCGGCGTGCGCCGGCCCGTCGCCGTGAAGCTCTTCGAGGCCGTCTCGAGCGACGAGGCCGAGCAGGTCCGCCAGACCCTGACGCGGACGGTGCGCCGCGTGGCGTGCATCCAGCACCCGAACGTCGTCGGCGTGTACGAGCACGGCGACTGGCGAGGGCGCCCGTTCGTGCTGTCCGAGCTCATCGCGGGCGTGTCGCTCGCCCAGCTCCACGAGGCGTACACCGCGAAGAAGCGCCGGCTCCCGCTCGACCTCGCGCTCTTCATCGCGGCCGAGATCGCCGAGGGCCTCGCGGGCGCGCGCGTCGCGCGCGATCACGAAGGCGTCCAGCTCGGCGTCGTGCACCACGCGCTGTCGGCGCGCGAGGTCCTCCTCTCGTGGCTCGGGGAGGTGAAGGTCAGCGACTTCGAGGCGAGCACGACCCGCGCCGCGACGTCGAGCATTCGCAGCCTGCGCGGCGTCGCGACCCGCGCGTCTACGATGGCGCCGGAGGTCGCGCGGGGGCAGGTCGCCGACGCCCGCTCGGACGTCTTCTCGTTCGGCGTGCTGCTCCGCGAGCTCCTCGTCGGGCCGCGGTTCCCGGTCGGCCTCACGAACTCGGAGTCGATCCGTCTGGCGCGCGAGGGCTACGTCCAGCCGATGACGTTCCAGCCGCATCTTCCCGCGGGCGTCGACGGCGTCATGTTCCGTGCGCTCGAGGTCGATCCCGAGGCGCGCTACCCCAACGCGTGCGCGCTGGCGGTCGATCTCCGGCGCGTCGTGCTCTCGATGGGCGTCGGCGACGGGCGCTACTTCCTCCGCAAGGCCCTCGAGCGCGAGTGGTCGCAGTACGTCGAGGAGGTCACCGCGCCGCGCTTCGTCGCGCCGGCGGCGAACGCCGACGACGGCTACGAGCCGTACGACGGCGAGCTCGTCGCGTTCGAGCCGCGCGAGAAGCGGCGCAGGTAGGTCTCGAGGGCGCTCACGACGAGCGCGTGCGTGATCTGACCGGAGTCGAGGACCTCGGCGACATCGGCCCGCGGGACGAGCGCGACCTCGAGGTCCTCGAGATCGTCGAAGGCCGTCGCCCCGACCAACCGGGCGCCGCGCGCGAGGTACGTGAAGCACTTGTTGCCCTGGAGCGCCGGGTTCGGCTCGACGACGCTGAGGAGCTCGACGGACGTGGCCTCGTACCCGGTCTCCTCGCGGAGCTCGCGCAGGGCGGCGGCCTCCGGAGACTCGCCCTCGTCGATGACGCCGCCCGGGATCTCGAGCGACAGCGCGTCGGTGCCGAAGCGGTACTGCCACACGAGGACGAGCTCGCCGGCGTCGGTCTCGGCGACGACGTTGCACCAGTCGGGGCACGCGAAGACGAAGACGTCCCGCGGCAGGCCGTCGTACTGCAGGCGATCGACGCGGAAGACGCCGTGGTCGGCGACGGCGTGGACGGCCTTGCGTTCGAGCTTGGTGACGCTCTTCGGGGGAGCGACGCGCGGGGCGCGAGGGAAGAGGCTCATTTCCAGGCCTCTTTTACGCTAAGCTGTCGCCCCCCGCGAACCGGGTGTTCTGGCCATGTCGTTGACGAAGGCGGCTCTGCGATGGATCCGCGGCATCCCCGCCGCCGTCGCGCACGCGCGCGAGGACCTCGCCGCCGTCCGCGCGAACGATCCCGCGGCGCGCTCGCCGCTCGAGGTCGCGCTCTTCTACCCGGGCGTGCACGCCCTCTGGATGCACCGCGTCGCGCACGATCTCTGGGCGAACGACGCGCCGTTCTCCGCGCGGGCGCTGGCGCACCTCAACCGTTTCGTCACCGGCATCGAGATCCACCCGGGCGCGACCATCGGCCGGCGCGTCGTCATCGACCACGGGATGGGCATCGTCATCGGCGAGACCGCGACCATCGGCGACGACTGCCTCCTCTACAAGGGCGTCGTCCTCGGCGGCGTCTCGCTCGCGCGGACCATCCGCCACCCACAGCTCAAGAGCGGCGTGGTCGTCGGATCGAACGCGTGCATCCTCGGGGCGATCGACATCGGCGAGGGCGCGCGCATCGGCTCGGGGAGCGTCGTCGTCCGCCCGGTCCCCTCGGGCGCCACGGTCGTCGGCGTCCCGGCGCGCGTCATCGTGCCGGCGAAGCACCGCTTCGACGCCGCGCTCGACCACGCGAACCTGCCCGACCCGGTGCAGGACATGATCCGCGCGCTCGTCGCGCAGAACGAGCGGCTCCGCGCGCGCGTCGAGAACCTCGAGTCCAAGCTCGACATCGCGCACGTCGAGGAGCCGACCTTCCTGCCGTACGAGGGCGAAGAGCTCCCGCCGGCCGACGGGGGCTGACGAGGGACGACGATGGGCGCACCGGTGAAGAAGGCGGCCAAGGAGGACGCGATCGAGAAGATCATCGTCCAGAACCGCCGCGCGACGTTCGACTACGCGATCGACGACAAGCTCGAGGCGGGCATCGTGCTCGTCGGCAGCGAGGTGAAATCGATGCGCGCCGGCAAGGTCGAGCTCGTCGACGCCTACGCCGCCGTCGAGCGCGACGAGCTCTGGCTCAAGCAGATGTACATCGCGCCGTTCGAGCAGGCCGCGGCGTTCCCGCACGAGCCGCGCCGCGCGCGCAAGCTCCTGGTCAAGACCTCGGAGATCGTCCGCATCGACCGCGCCGTCTCGCGCGAGGGGATGACGCTCATCCCGCTGCGCCTCTATTTCAAGGGCGGTCGCGTGAAGGTCGAGCTCGGCCTGGCGCGGGGCAAGAAGACTCACGACAAGCGGGCGGACATCGCCGCGAAGACGGCGGACCGCGAGGCGCGCGTCGCGATGGGCCGCGCGCGCAAGGAGCGCGGATGAGCGCCGAGACGCCCGCGGGCCCGGCCGCGCACGTCACGTGGTCGAAGGGCGGCCACGCCGAGGTCGTGAGCTTGGTCGACGACGCGATCGTCCTCCGCTCGACGACGCCGGCGCCGCCGGGCGCGCGCCTCGAAGCGTCGCTCGCGAGCGATTCGGGCGCTGCCGTGAAGCTGAAGTCGTACGGGACGCACCGCGAGGCCGACGGCAGCTTCACGCTGAAGGGCCGCCTCATCGACGCGACGCGCGCGCTCCGCGATCGGCTCGCGGGGCTCGCGTCGGGCGCGGGCTGAGCGCGGCGTGCCGTGGCGGCGCCGCCGAGCGAGCCGTGCCGGCTACGTCACGGGATCGGGCGCACCAACATCGAGCCTGCGCCGAACGACGCCGGCACCTCGTAGTGCAGGCGCGCGCGGGCGTGCCTCTCCGAGTGCTGCGCGCACCAGAGCGCTTCGCCGTCGCTCGCCTCCTCGGCCGCGCGACACGCCGGGCAAGGTGGCTCGATCTCGGGGACCGCGGCGTGCTCCTTGGCGCGCGCCACCAGCGTCGGGCAGGGCGCCCCGCGGACGACGGCCTCCGAGACGGAGCCGAGGAACAGGCGATCGAGCATGCCCTTGCGGTGCGTCCCCACGACGATGAGGTCCGCGCCCAGATCGCGCGCGAGCTGGATGACGTAGCGCGACGGGGTGTCGAACGCGAGGTGCACGATGATGCGCGAGGCCAGCTCCCCGGACAACCGGGCCTTCGTATCCTCGAGGAGCGTCTGCCCCTCCCGCATGGCCTCCATCGCGCTGGCGGCGCCGCCGCTCCCGGACGCGCCGATGTCGACGACATGGACGAGGTGTACGTCGGCGTCGAGCGCGCGCGCCATGCGCGTCGCGGTGACGATGACCTGCTCGGTGGCGGTCGAGCCGTCGAGCGCGGCGACGATGACGGTTCGGGTCGTGGCTTCGGGTTTCATCAGGGCTCTCCGTTCGAACGCTCCTCAAGCACCGCGCGTGCCGCGCGCGATCGACGGGAAACCTCGCGAAAACGGCGCATCGGCGAGCAAGGCGTGCGTCGCGACGCAGAAGCTGCGCGGGCGGGTGAGAGCGGGCGGGTGAGGGCGATCCGCGCCAAGCATCGAACGGTGCGTTCGTGATCCGCGCGCACTGCGCTTCGCACCAAGCCAAGAGAGGCCGCTCGGTGGCCACGACCGAGGTGCGGGGAGTGCCCACCGATCGTCACGCTCGCGCTCGCAGCGGAATTTTCGGGTCGGTAGGCTTTTATCAAATTCGATCACGCAAAATTTTCGCGCGATGACCCGGTCGTCGCCGAGGCGACGACAAGAAGTCAGGGCGGTGACGAGCACCCTTGGGAGGGGGTGGGATGCGTCGAGCCCGGGGCCAAAAACGATGAAGCAACCGTCTTCCCTTCGCACGCTCTCCATGAAGCTCTCGCTCGTCGTCGCCCTCGTGGGCGTGACGCTCGCCGCGTGCGCGTCCGATCAGGTCGTCGGCGTCGAGCTTTTGCCCGACGAGGCGGGCACCGACGGCGGTCGGGTCCTCCCCGAGGCGGCGCCGGAGCCCGCGTGCGGGGACGGCAACCTCGATCCGGGCGAGGAGTGCGACGACGGCAACACGCGCAGCGGCGATGGCTGCAGCGCGACCTGCACGGAGGAGACCGCGCCGGCGAGCGCTTGTCCGGGCACGCTCTTGCCGATGACCGCCAGCGGAGACGCGCGCGTCGGCAGCGTCACCGGCAACACGTCGAACGCGAAGCCGACGCTCGACAGCCCGACGTGCGGCGGGGGCAACGGCAACGATCTCGTCTACCACGTGAAGGCCGACGTCGCGGGGCGCGCGGTCGTCCGGCTGAGCGCGCAGTGGGCGGCGCTCCTCTACGTGCGCAAGGACTGCACGGTCCCGACGACCGAGACGAGCTGCAAGGCGATGCCGGCGGGTGGAGGCTCCGCCGAGATCGCGCTGCCGGTCAACCCTGGCGACTCGTTCTACGTGGTCGTCGATGGCGCCGCCGGTCAGAGCGGCGAGTTCAAGCTCGACGTCTCGATCTCGACGGCGTTCTGCGGCGACGGCGTCGCCACGTACCCGGAGCAGTGCGACGACGGCAACACCACGAGCGGCGACGGCTGCTCCGCGAGCTGCCAGCTCGAGGGCGGAAACCCCGGCGTCGGCGCGTGCCCCGGCATCGCTTACCGCTTCGTCGGCGACCCGGCCACACCGCGCACGGTGTCGTTCGCGGGCGACGTGAGCCTCCTCTCGAACACGATGGGCGCCTTCGGCTGCGGCAGCATCGCCGGTGGCAAGGACCAAGCGTACGCCATTACTCCGACGATGGACGGCGCGCTCACGGCGGTGCTCCACGCGGCGTGGCCCGAGGCGGCGATCCACGTCCGCCGTGAGTGCTTCAGCAGTGGCACCGAGATCGAGTGTCGAATGGAGCCGACCGGGCCGGTGCGTGTCACGCTCCCGGTCACGGCCAACCAGACGTACACGCTCTTCGTCGACAGCAAGACGGGCGCGAGCTTCCCCAGCGGCGGCCTCTACTCGATGGAGCTCACGCTCGCGCCCGCGACGTGCGGGAACGGCGTGCTCGAGGCGCCCGAGGAGTGCGACGACGACAACACCGACGACGGTGACGGCTGCAGCGCGACTTGCACGCTCGAGCCGATGCCGGCCGGCATCGACACGTGCCCAGGCGCGGCGATCGCCTTCGCCGGCGACGCGGTCGACGGTCCGCTGACCTTCCGGACCTCGGCGAGCACGACGCCGCTCTCCGCCGCGGCGCGGACGTGCGGGTCGGGCACCACGGCCCGCAAGGACGCCATCTACCAGTTCGTCCCGCCGTTCAACGGCTACCTCAGCGCGCGCGCAAAGGGGGCGTTCAACCTCACGCTGGACCTCCGCTCGAACTGCCTGGCCCAGAACAGCACGACCACGACCGGCAGCATCTCGTGCGGGAACGCGAACGGCGGCAACGGTGAGGAGAGGGTCCAGGGGCCGGTCAACGCGGGGGAGACCTACTACCTGATCGTCGACGGTCCGACGACCGCCACGAACTTCGACGGGCCGTTCACGCTCGACGCCGTGCTCGAGAAGGCCGTCTGCGGCAACGGCCGCATCGAGGGCGGGGAGGAGTGCGACGACGGGAACACCGTCGACGGCGACACCTGCGACTCCACGTGCGTGATCGAGCCGCTCGGCACGCCGTCGCGCAACGACTGCGCGAGCGCCGAGGACATCACGCTCGTCCACGACGAGGTGACGGATCGGTACAGCGCCCGCCTGACCGGCGGCAACTGGAACCTCACGAGCGCCGCCTCGCTGGCCGCGCCGTGTGGCGCGACCGTTGGGCGCGACGCGTTCTTCAGGATCGTTCCGCCCATCAACGGCGTGCTCGCGGTCAACGTCGACGCGACCTACAACGTGACGCCTGCGCTCCGCTCGGCCTGCCCGCCGAGCACCGGCGGTGCGTTCCTCATCTGCTCGAACCGCACCGCGGGCCCGGGAGGCGAGCACTTCTCCTATCCGGTCACGGCGGGGACGCCCTACTGGATCATCGTCGACGCGCCGAACCTCAACAACGATCGCGGCGCCTTCACCCTCGACGTCTCCGTCAAGGCGGAGGACTGCGGCGACGGCGTCGTCGGCGGCGTCGAAGAGTGCGACGACGGCAACACGACGAGCGGAGACGGCTGCAGCGCGACGTGCAAGCTCGAGGCGCTGGCCGGATCGAACACCTGTCCCGGGCACGCGGTGACGCTCTCCGGTGTCGGCACCGCCGTTCGGAGCGCGGTCGTCACCTTGTCGACCGCGAACCTCACGGCCAACTACTCCGGCACGTGCGGTGGGAGCGCGCGCGACGGCGTCGTCGCGGTCACCTCCGATGTCACCGGCACGATGCGCGTCGAGCTCAAGGGTATCTGGCCGACCGTGCTCTACGCGCGCGAGTCCTGCAGCGATGGCGCGAGCGAGCTCGGCTGTAGCGCCTATGCGCCCGCGAGCCCGAACAGGACGGAGCGCGAAGTGACGTTCCCCGTCTTCGAGGGGATCCCGACTTACCTCTTCATCGATGGTCTCGGCGGCGCGACCGGCCCCGGCACGCTCTCCATCACGGTGACGCCCTCATGAGGAACGACATGAACAGCGGACTCGGCGCGCAGCGCTCTTCCTTGATCGGTATCGTCGGCGCGTCGCTGCTCGCGGCGGGGATTTTCTCCGCGGCGTGCTCGTCGAGCTCGCGTGACGCGTTCGTGGCGCCTCCGGAGGAGGAGCCGGCTCCCGGCTTCGACTCCGAGCTCGACGCCGGCGAGCCCGAGGACGGCGGCAAGTGCGTGAGCGAGGCCGTGACAGGCCAGGCCGTGCCGCTCGCGCTCGTCGTGCTGCTCGATCGATCGGGCTCGATGTCGACCGACATGTGGGCGAGCGCGACGAACGCGATCCGCTCCTTTGTCGATCGCTCCGAGGTCGTCGGCATGCAGGTCGGGCTCCAGTTCTTCCCGCCGGTCGCGGGCGACCAGTGCAGCCCGAGCGTCTACGCGAACCTCTCGGTGCCGATCGGGCCGCTGCCCGACAACGTCCTTCCGATCCAGCAGCGACTCACGAGCACGACTCCGGGCGGCGGCACGCCGATGGGCGCTGCGCTCGAAGGCGGGATCCTCGCGATGCGTACGTGGCTCGCCGAGAGCGCCCCGCACGCGGGCGCGGTCATTCTCGTCACCGACGGCGATCCGGCCGGCTGCGGCGGCGGGATCGACGCGGTCGCGGGCATCGCCGCGCTCGGCGCGAAGCCGGGCGGCAACGAACCGTCGGTCCGCACCTTCGCGGTCGGCATGCAGGGCGCGACGTTCTCGAACCTGAACAAGGTCGCGGCCGCGGGCGGCGGCGCGCCGACGGCGTTCAACGTCGGCGGCGGCGCCGCCGCGCAGCAGGCGCTGCTCGACGCGCTCGAGACGATCCGCACGAGCGCCATCGGCTGCGAGTACGTCTTGCCGACGCCTCCGCCCGACAAGGGCGTGCTCGATCTCGACTCCGTCGAGCTCAACTTCACGCCGGGCGACAACGATCCGACCGTCAACGTCCGCCGCGTCGCCAACAAGGCCGCGTGCGGTGCGACGACCGGCGGCTTCTACTACGACGATCCGAAGACGCCCGAGCGGATCATCCTCTGCCCCGCCTCTTGCGAGCTGGTGCGCGGAGCGCCCGCCGAGGCCAAGCCGAAGCTCGACGTCGTGCTCGGCTGCATCCGGCGCCCCAACTGACGGAGAAACGCGCGATGTCTTTGCCGAAGAAGCTCCTTTTGCGCGCGCTCGCCACCGCGCTCGTCCTCTCCCCCGTCGCGGTCGGCTGCGCCGCCAACGACGGCCCCCTCTCGTTCGACCTCGACAACGATGCCGGCGCCGACGCTGCCGCCGACGGCGGAAACGTCGAGCCCGAGGTCGACGCAGGCGCTCCCGACACTGGGCCGCCAGCGACTCGCTGCGGCAATGGCAAGAAGGAGACCGGAGAAGAGTGCGACGACGGCAACCGCGCGAACGGTGACGGTTGCTCTTCGACGTGCGTCCGCGAGTCCGCCGGCCCCGGCGATCTCTGCTCGAACGCCGTCGAGGTCCCGCTCACCCAGCAAGCGGGTGGCACCCTCTACACGGCCAGCGTGTCCGGGAGCACGGCGGACCTCTTCAACCACTACGGCGCCACGTGTGGCGGTGGCTCGGGACCCGAGATGATCTACAAGGTCACCTCCCCCGCCGTTGGCCGCGCAGTCGCGCGCGTCGTCTCGCCGTTCGCGGCCGTGCTCTCTGCGCGTAGTGGCTGCGAGGACATCAAGACCGAGCTCGCGTGCAAGAACCCGACGGTCGCCGGTGCCGCGACCGACATCGCCTTCCCGATCTTCCCGAACGCGCCCGTGTACTTCATGGTCGACGGCTTCGGCGGGAGCAAGGGCGACTTCCTCCTCGACATCGAGGTGCAGACGGCATTCTGCGGGAACGGGCTCGCCGAGTACCCCGAGACGTGCGACGACGGCAACACGGTCGACGGTGACGGCTGCTCTTCGACGTGCGCGCTCGAGGACACGTCGAGCGCGTCGGCGTGTCCGGGCATGCCCTACCGCGTCACGACGACGGCGAGCTTCGCCGGAGACACGAGCACGCTCGCGCACGGAGGCGGCAACGCCACCGGCTGCGCGTCGACGGGAGCTGGCCCCAACGCGATCCACGCGATCACGCCGACCGTCACCGGGGCGCTCAAGCTCGACCTCCTCGCGAACTACCCGAACGCGCTCCTTCACCTCCGTCGCGAGTGCGCGGGGACGACGAACGACTCCCAGTTCGACTGCGCGGGAGCGACGGACGCTCTGACGCCGCTCACGAGCACCGTGCCGGTGTTCGCCGAGCAGACCGTCTACGTCTTCGTCGACAGCAACGCCACCTCCAACGCCGGCCTCTACAGCCTCAACGCCACGCTCACCCCGGCGGCGTGCGGCAACGACCTCGTCGACGGCGGCGAGGAGTGCGACGACGGAAACACCGTCGACGGTGACGGCTGCTCTTCGACCTGCACGGTCGAGCGCAGCACCGAGTCGTACACGTGTCCTGGCAAGCCGATCCGCCTCGAGTCGGGGATGCCAGGCCCGCGAACGCTGCGCGTCCGTGGCACGACGGTCCCCGCGCCCGGGGAGACGCTGCCTGCGAGCAAGTGGTCCTCGACGACGACGGCTCACTGCCAGAGCACCGCTCGTGACGTCGTCTACGAGCTCACGAGCGACATCGACGGCTACCTCGAGGTCACCGTCGGCGGTGGGCAGGCGAACCTCTTCGCCTCCCTCCGCGCGGCGTGCGTGACGCCGCAAGCGACCGCGCCCCTCGATGGCGCGTGCTCCAAGGCTTCGACCGGGAACGGCCCCAAGACGTTCTTCGCGGCCGTCGACAAGGACACGCCCTACTACCTCGTCGTTGACGGCAACGCCGCCGGCGTCGAGGGGCCGTTCGTCCTCGACCTCGAGATCAAGCCCTCGGTCTGCGGCAACGGCGTCGTCGAGGGCGGTGAGACCTGCGACGACGGCGCGACCGACGACGGCGACGGCTGCTCGGCGACGTGCCAGCTCGAGGCCGAGAAGGCGCGCAACCTCTGTTCGACCGCGCCGCCGGTGACCTATGTCGCGAATCCCGACGGGACCTACTCGGCCAAGATCGTCTCCGGCACCACCAACCTCGACCACGCGACCACCGGCGGTACGTCGACGCACACGCTCTCGCCGTGCTCCAGCAACGGTCCTGACGCCTGGTTCGACGTGGCGGCCCCGATCAGCGGCGTGCTCACGGCCACCGTCACGGAGGCCACGTTCCGCACGGCCGTCGGCGTCCGCAACGGCTGCGGTGCCGGCACCGGCCCGCAACTCGCGTGCGACGCTGCCGTCTCGAACGGCGGCCAGCAGGTCGTCGTTCCCGTGAACGCGGGGCAGCCGTACCGCGTCATCGTCGACGGCCAGAACGTCACCGGCACGGTTCAGCGCGGGCGCTTCACGCTCGATCTGCACATCGCGCCGTCCGGCTGCGGCGACACCTTCGTCGCCGGCGCCGAGGAGTGCGACGACGGCAACACGGTCGACGGTGACGGTTGCTCGTCGACGTGCACCTTCGAGACGCTCCCAGCGCTCGCGGCGTGTCCGGGCCACGCCGTCTTCCTCACCGGCGCGGGTACGGCGACCCGCCGCGGCGTCGCGACGGTGCAGACGACGGGGCTCGCGAGCAACGTATCGAGCGCGTGCGGCGGCAGCGGACCCGAAGGGATCGTCCGCGTGGTCTCCGACGTCTCCGGCGTCCTCGAGGCCCGCGCGACCGCCAACTACAGCATCCTGCTCTACGGGCGCAACCAGTGCGCAGACGTCATGACCGAGATTCCGCGGGCGAGCTGCTCCGCGAACCTCGGCGTCTTCACCACGGCCGTCCAGAAGGACGTGCCCGTCTACCTCTTCGTCGACGGCATCAACGGCGCCTCGGGCGCCGCCAAGATCCAGTTCACGGTGACGCCATGAGCCGCCTCCCGAGTCTCCTCGCATCGTTCCTCGTTCTCTCCGGCGTGGCCTTGGCCGCGTGCGCTACCGACGGCGAAGACGGGCCGGCGTCGCCCGACGTCGACAGCGGAGTGGACGCCGGGCCTGCCGATACGGGCGTTCGCGACGCCCAGACGGCGATCGACGGCGGCGACGTGCCGATCGGACCGCCTACCAACGTGTGCGGCAACGGGAAGCGCGAGGGCGCCGAGGAGTGCGACGACGGCAACCTCCTCGACAACGACGGCTGCAGCTCGACCTGCAAGATCGAGGTCACGTCACCGGCCGACTACTGCCCCGGTGAGACGATCGCGCTGACGCCTGCACCCGGCCAACCGCAGCTCCTCCACGGATCGGTCACGGGCACCACGAACGGTTCGTACAACCACTTCGGCAGCGCGTGCGGTGGCGGATCCGGGCGGGACGTCGTCTACGCGATCACGCCGCCGTCTTCGGGCAAAGCGACCGTGACGATCACCGCGGAGTTCCCGGCGATCGTCTCCACGCGGACGACCTGCGACAACGCCCAGAGCGAGACCGGCTGCCAGGGGATCCAGTCCACGGCCGGAGGTACGACCAAGCTCGAGGTGCCGGTCTTCGCCGGTGCGCCGACCTTCGTCGTCGTCGACGGCTACGGCGGGACGAGCGGCGAGTTCACGCTCGACGTCGAGGTCTCGGCTGCGGTCTGCGGGAACGGCGTCGCCGAGCTGCCCGAGCAGTGCGACGACGGCAACACCCAGAACGGCGACGGGTGCTCCGGCGAGTGCACGCTCGAGACCGGCGGCGTCGTCGACAACTGTCCGGGGCAGCCGTTTCTCCTCACCGGCGCGCCGGGAGCCGTGCGGAAGATGAGCTTCGCCGGCAACACGATGACGCACGGCGCGACGACGCAGCAGTCGATCGGGTGCTTCTATTGGGCGGGGCCGAACATGGTCTATGCGCTCAAGTCGGACGTCGCCGGCTCGGTGAAGGCGCACCTCAGCGCGGGCTATACCAAGGCGAACCTCCACGCCCGCTCCGACTGCGGGGCGACCGCGTATCAGCTCGGCTGCACGCAGCGCGAGGAGCCGGGCGGTCTCGATCTCGAGTTCCCCGTGGGCCAAAACCAGTGGTTTTACCTGTTCGTCGAGGGGCATCGTCAGGGCTCGGTCGACTACGCGGGGCCCTTCACGCTCGACGTCACGGTGACGCCGAGCGCGTGCGGGAACGGCGCGCTCGACGGCAACGAGCAGTGCGACGACGGCAACATGGTCGACGGCGACGGCTGCTCGGCGACGTGTCAGCTCGAGGCGCGCCCGGCGGCGGGGAGCTGCCCGGGGCACCCGCTGGCGCTCGTGACGCAAGGAGACGGCACGCGGACCGCCACCATCGCGAACACGACGACCGGCGCGAGCAACAGCTTCTCCGGCTGCGGCACGGCGTCCGGCACGGCGCCGGACGTCGTCTACGCGGTCACCCCGGACATCGACGGCCTCCTCACGGCGGACGTGAAGGGCGCGTTCAACACGATCGTCTACGTCCACGGCACGTGCGCCGACAGCGCGAGCCGGCTGGCCTGCAGCTACAACGCCAACGCGACGACGAATCCGTTCATCCTCGACGGGCTCGGCAGCGTGCCCAAGCAGGTCACTACGCCGGTCCTCGCGGGCACGACCTACTACGTCTTCGTCGACAGCGCGGTCGGCAGCGGTACCCCCGCGAGCGGCGCCTTCAAGCTCGACCTCAAGGTCTCGCCCGCGGTCTGCGGCAACGGCGTGATCGAGGGTGGCGAGCAGTGCGACGATGGCGGGACCGACAACGACGACGGCTGTTCGTCCAGCTGCCAGATCGAGTCCCACGGCCCCCGCACCTGCGCGGCCGCCGAGGCGGTCACCCTCGCGCCCACCGGAGCAGCGGGGACGTACTCCGCGACGCTCGCGCGCGGCACGACGGGCTACAACTCCGCCCACAACTTCACGACCACGACCAACCACGTCTGCCAGGCGCCCGGCCGTGAGGCGTACTTCGCCGTGACGGCCCCCGAGGCCGGCATCCTCCGCGCCCGCGTCGACAGCGCGGCGTTCGACGCGGTCCTCGGCTTCCGCAAGCCGTGCGCGACGAGCGGGACGCCGCTCGCTTGCGGCAACGACGCGCCGAAGGGCGCGACCGAGGCGCTCAACGTGCCCATCGCGGCCGGCGAGACCCTCTGGGTCGTGGTCGACACCGCGAGCGCCGCCGACTTCGGTCGCTTCACCCTCGACCTGGAGCTCACGCCCTCGGGCTGCGGCGACGGCTTCTTCGTCCCGAGCGCGACGGAGGAGTGCGACGACGGCAACACCGTCTCCGGCGACGGCTGCTCGTCGACGTGCAAGCTCGAGTCGCTCCCGGCCGCCGACACGTGCCCCGGCGTGGCGATGACGCTGACCGGTAGCGGAAACCAGCCGCGCCGCGGCGTCCTCACGCTGGACACGAGCAAGCTGACCCCGAGCTACGTGAGCGCCTGCGGCGGCAACGCGCGCGACGGGGTCGTGCGCGTCGTCCCCAACACCAGCGGTCTGCTCACCGCCCGCATCAACGGCCTCGTGGGCGGCCTCGTGCACGCCCGCACCGTCTGCGGCGATCCGGCGTCGGAGCTGAAGAAGTCGAACCTCTCCACGTGTCCGTCCGTCGTCCACGAGGTCATCACGTTCCCGGTGACCGCCAACAAGGAGTACTTCCTCTTCATGGACGGCCTCGACGGAGCCAGCGGCGTCGCCACGCTCGACGTGACCGTCGTGCCCTGACGCCGACGGCTCGCGAACATGCCCCCGCTCTCGGGGGCGCAGTCTCTCGGCGAGGTCCTCGCCGAGAGAGGGGAGGGGCTGATGACGACGACGTGCGCAGCGCCACCGACGACCGCGGGCTTCTCCCGCGGTCGACGAACCGAGCGTCGGCGTAGCCCCGCGCTACGCCTCGGCGACGAGCCGAGCTGGTCCGCGTCGGGTGGGGCGCGGTGCTGACGCGCTCGAGAGCGGCGAGTCGGTCGGCGACGCGTTCGATCGTGACGCGGAGCGCGGCGGCGTTGGTCGCCGCTGCCGTCGGCATGAGCGTCGTATGGGCCGGCGGATGTGGCGGCAGCGTCGGCGACGATCCGGCGATCGCGGACGGGGCAGCGGTCGACGCGGGGGCGGATCGAGGCCGCGGCAGTACGCAACCGGAGTGGCAACCGGACGAGCCGCCGAGCCCGCTCGAGGGCTGGAAGCTCCTCAGCGAGTACGACGTCTCGTGCGGGTTCTACTATGCGACGGAGCGGAGGTACTTGCCGCCTCCCGTGGCGTGGGAGCCGTGCAGCGTGCTCACGGACGCGGTGAGCCTCACCGACGCGGGGGTGTCGGGGCCGCCGGGGATGGTCTGCGAGCGGATGGCGACGCCGTGGGCGGCGAGCGGACAACAGGGAGGCGCGGTCTTCCCGACCTCGGTCTACGTCGAGGATGCGCGGGCGTACTTGCTCTTCGACCGCGTCCTCCCGACCGGTGCAGCGTACACGATGGTCGCCGAAGCTGACGGGCCAGTGCACACCGCGCTCTACGCGAATGGGAAATGTCTGCCGAACCCCTTCGATGAAGCCGCTTTCGGCCACGTGCTCCTGCGGGTCCACGACTCGTCCGACGACATGAAGGTCGGCGGAGCGGTGGGCGGAACATTCGACAGTCTCAAGCCTCGCGTCTACTTCCCCAAAGGGCATCAGCCGAACCCGGTCTTCTCTCATCACTACAAGCCCGGTCGCTCGTTGTTCATCGAGGCGACGATTCCCGGCCGGGTCTACTCGTTCGCGACCGGCGAGCTCGTCGCCACGATCTCGCCCACGAGCGAGGACCAGGACCTCCCTTATTCGAGGTACCACTTCCAAGAAGACACGCTCTACTGGGTCGCCGCGACGGCGCGTCACTCGGCGGTGAAGATCTGGACGAAGGAGCGCGGGATCTTCACGCTGCTCGATGACGGGAGGGACGTCACGCGCGGCGTCGAGAGCTTCACGACGGACGGGGTCGACATGGTGTGGCTGGAGGGGCGCGGCCGCACGAACTTCAACTCCCTCGTCTTCGATGTCTACGAGCACTGGACGGCGAAGTTCTCGCTCGACCCGGCCACCGTGGCCGCGACCAAGCGGCGCGTGCGGTCGGAGCCGCGCGCCGCTTGGGGGCGGCCTTACGCGGTGGGTTGCGGGTACGCGGCCATCCAGAGCTTCCCCGAAATCCCCTCGGGATGGGGCCAGAGCGGCTTTCGTCTGATCCGCCTCTCCGACGGCAGGTCGTGGCCAATCCTCGACGACTCCGAGGCGCAACAAGGGGAGCTCCACTTCGCCGAACCGCTCGGGATCAGCTGCGAGCACGTCTATCTCCACGCCTGGTCCAGCTACGCCAACGTCGAGGCCGTTCGCATCCGGATCGACTCCCTCGGCGAAGGAGTCGCCGCGGACTGACGGGACCGCGCCGCCGCCGCTCTTGCTTGCTCGCTGGACGCTCTGGGGGCTCGACCATGATTCACCCGGATGGCCGACAGTCCTCTCTCCCCGCGCACGAAGCCCACCGACTCACGAGATTGGCAGACAGAAATGAAACGCAGCTACCCCTTCGTCCTCGGCGCGAGCTTCGTCCTGTTTGCGCAGCTGCTCGCCGGGGCCGCCGGGTGCGCCGAGGAGCGAACGTGCACCCCCTCCGACCCGTCCTTCGACATCGAGATGACGCGCGAGGTCGCCGCGACCAGTGCCGGGGGCACGCTCCTGGTCGAGGCGTGCCTCGGAGCCACGTGCGAGGGTCGGTCCCCGGCGCCGAGCGGAGAGCTGTCGTTCGGCGCCGGGCTCTCCTCCTACGAAGGAGGCCCGACCCGCGGCTCTGTTGGACCCGGCGCGGCGCCCGGGACGATGAGGATCACGGTGATCTACCTGGTTCGTGAAGGTTCCGACGAGAACGTCAGCCTCGTCGTGAGACAACGCGACGCGACCTTGCTCGACGAGAGCACCACCGTCCGCTGGGCGAGCGTGGGGGACCCGTGCCATGTGGAACCCGTCTCGACGACGCTCTGACCCGCGTGTCCGAGCGACAGGTCGCAGCCGCATGTGCTCTACTTCCCCATGCGAACCGCGCGGAGCATCGCGGTCGGCCTCTCGGTCCTGGGCGCGAACGCGGTGACCGCGTGTACGGGCAGCGCGTCGGATCCCGCGTCGGGAGACGTGACGGCGTCGCCCGACGGATCGGCTTCCGTATCTCCGGCAAGCAGGCCGCGTCGGGCGAGCAGTCGGGCATTGACGGCGCGTTCTCGCGAGGCGAGGGCGGGCGCGTCGTGCCGGGCGATCGCTCAGTTCCGGTTCGAGAACTGCTCGCAGTAGCGAGCTAGCATGCAGCATCGTTCGGCCAACACCTAGAGAGGATCTCAGATGCGCCGCTCACCGCTCTTCTCCGCCATCGTCCTGGCGGGCGTCTCGCTCACTCAGGGGATCGCCGCGTGCGGCGGTCGGGAGGAGCCGAGCGATCCGCCGGCCGGCGACGACGCGTCGACGGAGCCCGACGCTCGCGCGTCGAGCTCGGGCTTCGTGCCGGCCGAGGCTGGCCCACCGAAGGAGGCCGAGCCGACGGACGCCGGCACGTGCCCCGACGGCTCCGATCGCCCGACGCCGCCCTGCGCGTACATCAAGTGATCGCTGTCGCGCCGTCGCGCTTGGAGCTGCCCGACGATCCGACCGTCGACGAGCTGCCGGAGCCGCTCCGCGTCGCGATCGCCGGACACTGGTTGCACCGCGCGTCCGCCGAGCTCGGCGTCGCCGTCGCGTTCGGCGCGCTCCTCCCGCGCCTTCGGGACGTCGGCGCCGCGGACGCCGTCGTGGCGCTCGCCCGGAAGGCGGTCGACGACGAGCAGCGGCACGGCGAGCTCTGCGTCCGTCTCGCGTCGCGCTACCTCGGCGCCGCCGTCGACGCACCCGCGCCACGCGACGGCGCGCTGCCCGACTTCGGCACGGGCGACGAGCCTTCGGAGGTCGCGCTCCTCTGCCTCGGGATGTGCTGCATCAACGAGTCGATCGCGTCGGAGTGGATACGGTCTTGCTGGGAGATCGCGACGAGTCCCACGGCGCGGGCCGCGAATCACTACCACCTCCGCGACGAGATCGATCACGCGCGCCTCGGCTGGGCCCACCTCGGCTCGGACGCGGTGTCGGCGTCGGTGCGTCTGAAGCTCCGCGCCAGGGCGCGGAGCTTCATCGCCGTCAACCGGGCGGGATGGGTGAAGCCGGACGAGCATCTCCCGTCCGAAGGGATCCCGGCGCATGGTCACCTCTCCGCGGCAGACAACGACGAGGTGATCGACGCCGCCGTCCGCGACGTCGTCCTCCCCGGCCTCGCGCGCCTCGGGCTCGCCTGAGGGGATCGGCGAGTCACGTTCCTGACGGAGGCCTCGCGGTGGCCGCGTCGAAGGACTTCGATGCCTCCCAGGGCCTTCCACCTCGAGCGGGACAGCGAGACGCGGAGCGTCATCACGCGTCACGCTACGAAGACGGCAAGATCCCTGACCCGCTCCCCGCCCGAAGCCACGGCTCAGAAGGGTCAAGTGATCGATCTCGTTGCGCTCCAATCGCGCCGGAGAAGAGCCGCACCCATTCCGGTTGACGCATTTCGGTGAGCACACGCTAGCAACCGTCGCTATGTTCGCGTCCGATGTCGGTTCGGCGGGTCACGACCGTGGACGAGGCCAGAGCCGTTCTTCGAGAGCTCGGGGCCCCCGACCGTCTCGTCAGACATGGGGCGCTCGTCCTCGAAGCGGCCGAGCTTCTCTTGGAGCGGGTCCGAGTTCTTGGCGTTTCCGTGGACGACGGGCTCGTCCGTGCCGGAGTGATGCTTCACGACACGGGGAAAATCCTCCACCCGAACGAACTGGCCGGCGGCGGCTCGAACCATGAGGAAGCAGGTCGAGGGCTGCTCCTTGAACGGGGGATCGATCCCGCCGTGGCAAGATGCTGCGTCACCCATGCCCAATGGGCGAGCCACGAGTGCTCGTTAGAGGAGCTCCTCGTTGCTCTGGCCGACGCGCTGTGGAAGGGAGTTCGCCGGGACGAACTTGAACGACGAGTCGTCGACGCGATGGCCCGGCGTTTGATGGTCGACCCATGGTCGATCTACGTGACGCTGGACACGTGCTTCGAGGAGGTTGCTGACGGCGGTAGCGAGCGCCTTTCCCGAAGCGTGTGAACCTTCGGTAGCCGCCATGACTCGTGGGCGGCCGAGTTGAAAGACCGCGACCTCGCTCGTCATGAGGGCACGGGCAAGAAGACCCGCGCACGACATCGACACATACCGAGGCTGCACGCGAGATCGTCGAGGACGAGGACGCTGTTTCAACGGTCACCGGCGAGCTGCTCGTCAAAGACGCCGAGCTTCGCGAGCTATCGCGCCAGATCGATGAGCCGGCTTCTGGTCGAGCGCGACACCCGTGGCCTCGCGCGAGCCGGGCCCGCGCGAGGGCCGCGCGAAACCCGCCGGAGCCGGGTAGCATCGGACGCACCATGTCCTCGGCCATCGAGCAGATCCCGGTCCCCACCATCGACGGCGCAGCGTCGAGCCTCGGCGCGCACGCCGGCAAGGTTCGCCTCGTCGTGAACGTCGCTTCGAAGTGCGGGCTGACCCCGCAGTACGAGGCGCTCGAGGCGCTCTACCGGCGCTTCAAGGACCGTGGCTTCGAGGTGCTCGCGTTCCCCGCCAACCAGTTCGGCGGTCAGGAGCCCGGCACGGAGGCCGAGATCAAGGACTTCTGCTCGACGACGTACGACGTCACCTTCCCGATGTTCTCGAAGATCGTGGTGAAAGGGGAGGGGATCCATCCGCTCTACGCGTCGCTGATCGCGGCGCAGCCCGCCGCGCGCTCGCTCCCGGGCTCGGACTTCCGCCAGAAGCTGATCGGCTACGGCGTCCAGCCCGGCGAGGCGAACGAGGTCCTCTGGAACTTCGAGAAGTTCCTCGTCGACCGCGACGGCAATGTCGTCGAGCGCTTCGCGCCCGACGTCCCACCGGACGCGGAGATCGTCGTCGCGGCGGTCGAACGCTTGCTCGGCTGATCGCGCTCCGCTCCGCGAGCGCACGCGCGACGTCGCCGTGCAGCTCGTCGAAGCCCTCCAGGTGAGGTCGCCGAGCTCAGTCCGCAAGCGGCCCGCGGCCCCAGACCTCTACCGACTGCGTGCTATCATGTCGCGCCATCGCATCATGATGCAGCGCTTCACGCTCCGAGCATTCGCAGGCCTGGTCGCCTCCGCCCTGGCATGTCTGGCATGCTCGGGCGTCGCGACGTCCGACTCCGAGGCGTCGATGCCGCCGTTACCGGACAGTGCTGGCTTCCCGTCACGCGTGGAGCTGCGCGCAGACAGCGTCGCGCAGTTCGTCGCGTATGCCCTCGGGACGAGCGAGCGGGAGCACATCCGGAGAGAGCTCGACCGAGCACGCGGCGACGAAGCCATCGCGGCCGCGATGCTCGACGCGCTCGATCGCTCCTGGACTCTTCAGGAGCGCCGTCATCTCGTGCGCGACGTATCGACGGGATCGATGGTGCTCCGGCTGATGCAGCATCTCCGCGAGGGCGCCTTCGAATCCCGTCTCGCCGTGCTTCTCGAAGCGGAGGTCGACGACGCTGCGCCGGAGGCGGAGGCCGCGCGCCACCTTCAATCCGCTGCGGCCGAGGCCTTGGCGTGCATCCCGACGGCGACCGCGCGAGCTCGGGCGACCGAGCTTGCTACCGGCCACCCCAGCGTCGCCGTCCGCAACAGCGCCGCGTGGCAACTTCGCGAGCAGCGTTGCGACTTCATCAACCTCGAGTGACGCGCACCCGGAGCTCGCGCAGGCGCGCCTCGCGGATCAATCGACGACGCGGAAGTCCACGCGGCGATTCTGGGCGCGAGCCTCGGGCTTGCCGGACGTGTCGAACGGCTGCGACGGGCCGAGGCCCTGGGTCTCCATGCGCGACTCGCTGACGCCCGCGCGAAGTAGGGCGTCTCTCACCGCGTGCGAGCGCCGCTCCGAGAGCGCCTGATTGTACTCGACGGTCCCGGTGTCGTCCGTGTGGCCTTGGATGACCACGCGCGCGTCGGGTCGCGAGGCCATGGCCTTGGCGACACGCGCGATCGCCGCCTGCCCGTTCGCGTCGATGTCCGCGGAGTCGAGGGCGAACATGACGCGGTCCTCGATCTTCGGCTTCTCGGGCGGAGCGGCCGGCGCATCGGCCGGCGCCGTGGCCACGGGCTCGGGCGGCGGGGGCGGCGGCGCGGCCGGACAGCCGGGACGCGGTCCGTCGGGGTCGCCCTTCTCGGACGGACATGCGTCGATGTCGTCGGCGACGCCGTCGCCGTCGCTGTCGAGCGGAGGCGCAGGAGCAGGCGGCGGCACGTCGGCGTGCGCGGTGCTGTCGCGATCGCGGCTCTCGGGGAGCCTCGGCGTATACGCGAGGCCGAGGAGCCCGCGAAAGGACGGCGCGCCGACGCCGCCGACCAGACCGGGGCCCGCCGCCAGGCCCGCTTCGAAGTCGTCCAGGAACCGTAGCTTCGCGGACAGCAGGAGCTCGATGCCGGTCGTGCGTGAGCTCGGCTCGCGCGGCACGACGTAGCCGTTGAGCTCGCCACCGAGCTGCACGTCGCGCCGAGGACCGACTTGATAGGCCGCGCCGGCGCCGCCTCGGATCATGGTGCCGAGCTCGGCCCCGAGCAGATCGCGCGAAGGACGCAGCTCGGGCCCCCCGAAGACGTTCCAGATGGCGCGGCCTTCGGGACCGAGTCGGCCGCCGAGCGCCAGGTACGGCATGGCGCGGACGGTGCCGTCGCTCATGAGCAGACGGTTCGAGCCGGTCGGCAGCCACAAGTGCGCGCCGACGCCGACTTGAAAGGTGCTGTCGTGCTCTCCGACGAGCGCGAAGCGCGCGCTCGTGCGCAGATCGCCGGCCGCGGCCTTGTCGGGTGAGCTCTGCGTCACGCCGAGGTACCTCGGATCGTCCCCTCCCTGCGAGAGCGCGACGGGCAAGGCGGCAGAGAGCGCCAGCCGGTTCCACAGGGCGAACGTGACGCCCGTATGGAGGAGGAGCTGGTGGTCGACGTAGCTGCTCACGACGTCGCCGGTCGCCGTCTCTCGCAACACGAACGGCTTGTGCGCGTAGTCGAGGACCGCTCCAGCGTGGAGATCGAGGTGTCCAGGGACGGACGGCGCGTGAACCCCGAAGAAGCGATCGCCGGTGGGCGCCATCTCGTAGCGCGGGAGGGCGTGCTCCTGGGCGAGCGCGGGCAACGTGAGGACGAGCGACGCCGTCAAGACGGCAGCGGAGAGGGATGTTCGCATGGGAAGGATGGCGAGTCGGGGAGCGGCCGCTCGGGTTGCACGGCGGCGACGGGTGTGACGAGTCGGGGATCGGCCGCCCAGGTCGAGCGGCGGCGACGGGTGGTGACGAGTCGGGGGCGGCCGCTCAGGTCGAGCGGCGGCGACGGGCGATGACGAGGGCGATCCCGAGCCCGACCGCGGCGAACCAGCCGCCGTCGCTCGCGCGTGCTCCGGCCGCGTCGCAGCTGCAGGCGCCGCCGCCTGCCGACAGGCCGAAGCCGTTGGCGAGGTCGGTGCCGCCGTCGATGGCCGGCGTGCTGCCGCCGCTCGTGCCGCCGTCCGGACGGGGACGAACCGTGACGACGGCGACCGTGCTGGTCACGGTCCCCGCGGCGTTGCTGATGACCACGTCGTAGTCGCCGGCGTCTGAGAGCGCGGCCGACGGGACCGTGAACGTGGCCGCGTTGGCCCCGGGCACGTCGTCGCCGTTCTTTCGCCATTGGTAGAAGAGCGAGCCGCCCGTCGCCACGACCGACAGCGAGAACGACTCGCCCTCGTCGACGGTGACGTCCGCCGGCTGCTCTGTGACGGCCGGCTGCGTGATGGCGCCGTCCTGATGGATCGTGAACATCTCGGTCGACGAGGTCGACGTGCTGGTCACCACGATCGTGCCGGTGCGCGCGACGGCGGCGTTGGCTGCCGCGGTGAAGCTCACGCCGGTCGCGCTCACCATGACGCTCGAGAGCCACGAATCGGCGGACGTCGCGGTGAAGACGCAGGCGTCGCCGGTGGTGACCGAGAAGCTCGACGTCGCGCCGCCGGCGACCACGCTCGCGCTCGCGACCGGGAGGGAGACGGCGCAGCCGCTGCCTTGCTCCACCGCGTAGGAAGCGCTCGAGCCGGTGTCGGCGGTCGTGACCTCCACGATCCCGCTGCGCGCGGCGCCGGTGTTCGCAGCCGCCGAGTAGGCGACGGTCCCACCGCTGGCCGTGAAGTTCGACAGCCAGCTCGCCGTGGACGAGGAGGTGACGACGCACCCCGCGCCCGAGGTGACGGCGAAGTCCGCCGCGCCTCCAGCGACCGGCACCGTGCCGGTGCTCGCCGGGAGGGTGACGGCGCAACCGCTCGCCTGCACGACTCCGAAGCTCGTCGACGTCCCCGTCTGGGGATTCGTCACCACGACGGTGCCGGTTCGCGCCGGACCGGTGTTGGCGTCGACGCCATAGTCGACGCCATCGGCCGTGACCGTGACCGACTGCACCCACGGGTCCGGCGACGTGGCCGTCCAGGTGCATCCCGCGCCGGACGTGACGCCGAAGCTCGCCGCGCCGCCCGCCGCGGTCGGCGTCGCTCCCGCGGCCGAGAGCGCGAGGACGCAGCCCGGAGCCTGTGTGATCGTGAACGTCGCGCTCGAGGCAGTGCTGGTGCTCGAGACGGTGACCGTCGCCGTACGCGATGCGCTCGACGAGGGTTGAGCGCTAAAGTCTACGCCCGTCGCCGTCACCGCAGTCGTGACCCACGGCTCGCTGCTGACGGCCGTGAAGCCGCACCCCGCCGCGGTGTCGACGACGAAGCTCGAGCTGCCGCCGCCGGCGCCGACGTTCCCGCTCGCCACCGGCAGGGTGACGGTGCATCCGCTCGCTTGGTCGACGGCGAAGCTCCGACCGCCGGCGGTGATCGTCCCGCTGCGCGCAGGCCCCGCGTTCGGCTGGACGACGTAGCTCACCGTGCTCGAGCCGGTACCCCCCGCGGTGACCGAGCCGATCCAAGGCGTCGCCGTCGAGGCAGTCCACGCGCACGACGCGTCGCTCATCAGGATCCCGAAGCTCGCGCTCCCGCCCGCCGCGTTCGGCGCCGCGCTCGTGGGATCGAGGCTGGCGGTGCAACCGCTGTCCTGGTTGACGGTGAAGGTCAGGCCGTTGACGGTGATGGTCCCGGTGCGCGCGACCCCCGGGTTGGCCGCCACGTTGAAGTCGATCGTGCCGCTGCCCGTGCCGCTTCCGCTGACGCCGGAGATGAACGCCGAGTTCGACATCGCCGTCCACGGACATGTCGTCGAGCTCATCGTGATCGCGAAGCTGCCCGCGCCGGCCCCCGCTCCTCGCGTCACGCTCGACGGGTTGATGCTGGCGGTGCAGCCGTCTCCTTGCGTGACGCTGAAGCTGCTCGACGCGTTCGTCGCGGTGCCCGTGACCTGAATGGCGGCGCTGCGCGCGACGCCCACGTTGGCGCCGACGGTGTAGCTCACCGTGCCGCTGTTCGTGCCGCTGGCGGTGACACCGGTCAACCACGACGAGGTCGGGCTGGCGGTCCAGGCGCAGCCGGCGCCCGTGGTCACGCTGAAGCTCGAGGCGCCGCCGCCGTTGCCGGGAGACGCGCTGGCTGGCGTGAGCGCGATCGCGCACCCCGCGGACTGGTTGACGGTGAAGCTCGTCGACGCGTTGGTCGAGCCGTTGGTCACGGCGATGGTGGCGCTCCGGGCTGCGTCGACGTTGGCGCCGACCGTGTAGCTCACGTTGCCGGGGCCGCTGCCGCTCGCCGTGACTCCCGTGAGCCACGACGTGTTCTCGCTGACGGTCCAGGGACACCCCGCGCCCGTGACGACGCCGAAGCTCGACGTGCCGCCCGCCGCCGTGGTCGTCCTCGAGGTCGGGTCGAGGGACACGGCGCAGCCGTGGCCTTGCGTTACGGTGAACGTGTGGCCGGCGGCGGTGATGGTGCCGGTGCGCGCGGCGCCCGTGTTGGGGGCGACCGTGTAGTTGACGGTCCCCGAGCCGGTGCCGCCGCTCGTGACGTTGGTGATCCAAGCAGCGTTCGAGACGGCGCTCCACCCGCAAGCGGCGTTGTTTGCGCTGACGCTGAAGCTCGCTGCGCCGCCGCCGCTGCCGGGCGTCGCAGAGGTGGAGCCGAGAGAGTAGGTGCACGACTGACCCGCCGCGAGCTGGCTGACCGTGAAGCTCGTCCGATTGGGGTTGTTGACGACACCGCCGCTGATGTTGGCGCTGCGGGAGCCGCCGCCGTTGGCTGCGACCGTGTAGCTGATGGTCGTGGTCCCGGTGCCCGTCGTATTGAAGCCGTTCACCCAAGCCGGAACCCCCGTCATGTTCCAGCTTCCGCAGCCGGGCGCGGGGGTGAACACGGTCGAGAACGAGGCTCCGGCGGACGAGATCCCGGTCTGCGAGGCCGGAGAGAACGCTCCGCCCTGGCAGCTGAGCTCGGACGGCGTCGCGATGTTGTAGCTGATCGTGAAGGCACCGGTATCGGCGGGGCCATTTCCGCTGATCACGATGTCGAGGACGTTCGTGCCCGCCGTCGGATTGTTGATCGGCGTGGACAGCGTGACCGAGCTGCCGGTGGAGTACGCCGAGGCGTCGAGCTGGTTGATGCAATGCCAGCCCGGGAGGTAGCCGCCGAAGCCCTGGTAGACGTCGAGCGCGATGCCGGTGCCCGAGACGCGGGTCGCGGTGACGTTGAGGGGCGTGTTCGCGTGTGGACCCGGGACACGGATGCTGAGCACGTTGAAGACGCGCTCGGGCCCGGGCGGCGCGTTGGGGCACGCCTGGTCCGGTCGCAGCCACGTATTGGGGGTCTGCGGCCGGCGCAGCGGGTAGCTTTGCGCGTGCGCCGTAGCTGTCCACCCGACGAGGGCGACGAAGAACGCGGCGAAGGCGAACAGGGCGGCGAGGGGCCCGCGACCCACGAAAACTGCACGTGCCATGAACGTTTCGGAGCCTCGGATGGGATGTCGGGACTCGTGGCGTCGTTCATCCCTCCCCCAAGAGATCGTCGTGTGCGACGCGGACTCTTCCCGCGGTGAATCGAGACGAACCTTACCTTCTATCCCATTCGGTACGCCCTGGGAACTCCTCGCCGCGAGCGGACGGCTTGGCGAAGAGCGTGGAGACGATCACGAGCTCGAGGAGATCAGCCTCCTCGAGCCGTGCCTGGGCGCCGCTGTTTGGCGCCCGCGTCCCTACGGGCCTGGCTCGAGCCTAGCGTGTCCGCTCGGGCGACCTCCGCTCGGCGGCGCGAGCGGCGCGGCCCCCGCGACGCCTCGGCACGCCCTCGCCAGTGCTACATTCGAGCGGATGACCGCGGCGCCCACGACGTTCACCGAGGCGGAGTACCTCGCGCTCGAACGCGCGAGCGACCGAAAGCACGAGTTCATCGCGGGTGCGATCGTCGCGATGGCCGGAGCCCGGCCGGCGCACAACGCGCTCGCGAGCAACCTCGCGGCTGCGCTCGTGCTGCTCACTCGAGGTCGCGGGTGCCTCACGCTGAGCAGCGATCAGCGCGTGCACGTGCCGGCGACGAAGCTCTACACGTACCCAGACGTGACCTTGGCATGCGGCCCGCGACGCTACGACGACGCCGACCCGCCGTCCCTCCTGAATCCGACGTTGATCGTGGAGGTGACGTCCGACACGACCGAAGACTTCGACCGCGGCACGAAGTTCCTCCACTACCAGAGCATCGCTGAGCTCCGCGACTACCTCATCGTGTCCCATCGGGAGCCGCGCATCGATCACTTCCGGCGCGAGGGGGACGACCAGTGGCGGCTGACCACCCACGTGCGGGACGACGCCGTCGTCGACTTGCCGGAGCACGGAGGTGGCGTCACCCTCGTCGACGTCTACGCGGGCATCGATCTCGACGAAGGACGACGCACCGACGGCTGACGGCGCGTCGGCCGCTCGAGTCGCGCGCTCCGTCCCGGACCATGGCGGCGCTCCCCGCAGCCCTCGAGTCGCGCGGTCGCCGTCGCCCCGTTCGGCGCGCGGCCCCGCGGCGCTTCACTCTCGGTCGAGGCTGATCCGCTGCGCGGCGAGCTCCTCGGGCGACGACCAGCGGATGCGGCGGAACCGCTCCTCCAGGCGGGCGGTCAGTCCGCGCACGACGGTCGTCGCGAGCGCGGCGGCGGCGACCGCCACGAAGCTCACGAACATCGCCTGGTGGTACATCGAGACTACGGCGTCGACGGTCTCCGCCCCCTTCGCGCCGACGCCGAGCAGGCGGGCGCCGAGGCTCATCAGGAGGAACGCGCCCCACCAAACGCCGATGAGCGCGGCCGGGAGGTGCCGCGCCCGCGAGGGCTCGACGAAGGCGACGCTCCGGTAGTCGACCTGCGCTGACGGATCGACGCGCGGCATGGGCGGCGTGACCTTCTCCGGCTCGAGCGCCGCGTGCACGGCGGACAGGACCTGGTAGGGCCGGACGAAGCTGACGAACGGGATGATGAACCCCCAGACGGCCTGGGCAGGGCGCCAGATCAGGATGGCGCCGAGGTCGCGCGTCAGCGCGACGAGCCGGTGTGTCCACAGCAAGAAGGCGATCGCGGTGAGGACGAACGAGAGCGGGATCGCGACGGTGCCCACCTCGACCAGCTTGTCGGCCGTCTCGAGGCTGGCCATGAGCTCCGGTCCTGCGCCTTCGCCCGTGTCCGGGACCTGCTCGATGAGGCCGAGCGACCACATGCGCGTGGCGAAGTCCCACCCCCGCACGAGCATGGTGAGCGCGAGCGCGCCGATCGTCAGGTTGGCCCGCAGGCGGAGGGTCGCGACGGACGGTTCCAGGCGCAGGGCTGGGTGCTCGGCATCCATCGTCCCATGGTAGCTCGGCCACGGCGGCGCGCCGCCGGCAATATCCGCCGCTCCTTTACTTGCGCGCCCAGCTCGCGGATAACCTCGGTCGCGATGGCAAAGCGCGAGGCACGCGAGAACGCGCCGCGAGAGGTGATCGATCCCGGCGCGCAGCACGACGACGCGCCGTTCGAGCGCTCGCTGCGGCCACGTACGCTCGACGACTACATCGGGCAGACGAAGCACAAGGAGAACCTCCGCGTCTTCGTCGAGGCGTCGCGCCGTCGCGGCGAGCCGCTCGACCACCTCCTGCTCTCCGGCCCGCCGGGCCTCGGCAAGACGACGCTCGCGCAGATCCTCGCGCACGAGATGGGCGTCGAGCTGCACATGACGAACGGCCCGGTCGTCGAGCACAAGGGCGCGCTCGCGGGGCTGCTCACGAAGCTCGGGAAGAACGACATCCTCTTCATCGACGAGATCCACCGGTTGAACCCGGTCGTCGAGGAGAGCCTCTACCCGGCGATGGAGGACTTCCACATCGACGTCATGACCGGCGACGGCGCCTTCGCCTCGTCGATCCAGATCCCCGTGCAGCCGTTCACGCTCATCGGCGCGACCACGCGCACCGGCCTCCTGACGGCGCCGCTCTTCTCGCGCTTCGGCCACATCATCCGCCTCGACTTCTACCCGGAGGAGGACCTCGCGAGGATCGTGGAGCGGAGCGCGGCGCTCCTCGGCGTGAAGATCTCGCCGGGCTCCGCGCTCGGCATCGCGCGGCGCTCGCGCGGCACCCCGCGCGTCGCGAACCGCCTGCTCCGGCGCGTCCGCGACTTCGCCGAGGTGCTCGGCTCGGGGGCGATCGACGACGCCATCGTCGCGCGCGCGTGCGAGCGCCTGGACATCGATCCGGCCGGCTTCGACGAGATGGACCGCCGGCTCCTGCGCATCATCATCGAGGACTACGACGGCGGCCCCGTCGGCGTGGAGACGCTCGCCGCGGCGCTCGGCGAGCCGCGCGACACGGTCGAGGACGTCTACGAGCCCTACCTCCTCCAGCAGGGCTACCTCGGCCGCACGCCGCGCGGTCGCATCGCGACCCGCCGCGCCTACGAGCACCTCAAGGTCCCGTTCGTCACGCCGCCGCCGTCGGCCAAGCAGAAGCAGCTCTTCGACGAGTAGCGCCTCCCGCCGCGCGCCAGACCCCTGCGGTCGAGCTGTCGCGGCCGCGACCGGGGGCGCCTTCGCACCCACACCCTCGCCATTCCATTGCCGTCGGCTCTTCCGGACCGATACACTTCCCTCGTGCCCCCCACTGCGGTGACCGGGCCGGTGTTGGTCGTCGACGACGACATGGTGAGCCGCCATGTCCTCGGTCAGGCGCTCGCAAAGGCCAAGCTCGAGTACGTCGCCGTGGGCTCCGGCGCGGAGGCGCTCGCGCAGCTCGATCGCGTGCACCCCGCGATCGTCCTGCTCGATCTCGTGATGCCTCAGCCGGACGGCTACCAGATCCTCCGCATCCTCCGCGCGCGGCCCGAGACGCGCGATCTCCCGGTCGTGGTCCTGACGGCCCTCGACGCCGACGACGAGATCGCCCGGGCGTTCGAGGCCGGCGCCGACGACTTCGTCCGGAAGCCCTTCAAGCCGGTCGAGCTCGTCGCCCGCGTGCGCGGCCAGCTCAGGCTCCGGACCGCGATGGAGCAGCTCGGCAAGAAGGAGAAGGACGCGCAGGTCGTCCTCGAGCTGACGCAGGCGCTCGCGTCGAACCTCGACTTCCGCGGCATCCTCTTCACCGTCGTCCAGCGCCTCGCCGAGGTCGCGAAGGTCGACCGCGTCTCGATCGTCCTCGTCCGCGATCAGGAGAACGTCGGCTACGTCGTCGCGGCCTCCGACGACGAGCAGCTGCGCGACCTGCCGATCGATCTCGTGAAGTACCCCGAGATCCAGCAGGTGCTCGCGAGCAACGCGCCCCTCGTCGTCGAGGACGCCGCGACCCACCCGCTGATGGAGATCGTCCGCACCTCGAAGCAGGGCGCGACCTTCTCCTCGCTCTGCATCTTGCCCATCCTCTACGAGGCGAAGCCGATGGGCGTCCTCTTCCTCCGCTCGAAGCAGCCGGGGGAGTTCGGCGGCCGCGAGCTCGCGCTCTGCCAGACCATCGCGAGCGCCATGGCGATCGCGCTCCGGAACGCGCGCGTCCTCCAGTCGCTCCGCGACCAGACGCAGCAGGTCACCGTCGCGCGCTTCGAGGCCGAGCGCCGGATGCGCTCGCTCCAGCGCTACGCCGACTTCTTCGAGAGCTCCGCCGACGGCATCGTCGTCCTCGATCCCGAAGGCAGGCTCCTCTTCTCGAACCCGAAGGCGCGCGAGATCACCGGCTACGAAGAGGGCGACCTCCGCGGGCGTCCCCTCGGCGACATCTTCGCGTCCGAGGAGGAGAGCCTCGCGCACGACCTCCGCGCGGCGTTCCTCAAGGGGACGTTCCCGAAGGACATCGACGTGCGTCTCAAGACGAAGGAGGGCACGAGCGTCATCGTCAACGTCAACACCGCGAGCGTGCTGCGCGAGGAGGGCGCCGTCCTCGCGTCGTTCCGCGACGTCACGCAGCAGCGCGCCGTCGAGGCCGAGCTCGTCAACACGAAGGATTTCCTCCAGCGCGTCATCGACTCGTCCTTCGACGCGATCATCAGCTGCGACATGCGGGGGAGGGTCATCCTCTTCAACCGCGCCGCCGAGCGCATCTACGGCCGGACCTCGCAGGAGGTCGTCGGCACCGACGTGCGCTCGCTCTACCCGGAGGGGACCGCGCGGAAGATCATGCGGGCGATCCGCGTCGGCGGCGGGAGGATCGAAGACCTCAAGATCGAGATCATCGACGGCAGCGGCGTCGCCATCCCCGTGTCGTTCGCCGGCGCGCTGATCATGGAGGGCGAGACGGCCGTAGGAAGCGTCGGCATCTTCACCGATCTCCGCGAGAAGATGCGCATGGAGCAACGTCTCCAGCAGGCCCAGGAGCAGCTCCTCGCGCAGGAGCGCCAGGCCATCGTCGCGGAGCTGGCGGGCGCGGCCGCGCACGAGCTGAACCAGCCGCTCACGAGCGTCCGCAACTACGCGACGTTGCTCCGCCGGCTGCTCGACGCCGGGACCCCCGCCTTCGGCGCCGCCGAGGTGATCGAGGGCGAGTCGGAGCGGATGGCGGAGATCGTCCGCAAGATCGGGAAGATCACGAAGTACGAGACGAAGAGCTACGTCGGGAAGCAGAAGATCCTCGATCTCGATCGCGCGAGCGAGGATGGGGTGCCGGTGGCTGCGCCGGTGGACGTGGAGGTGGAGGAGGCGCCGCGGTCCGAGTCGCGGCGCGCATCGGGGGACTGGACCGAGGTTCATCCGGGCTCGCGCCCCGCGTCCGCGGGACCGCGGTCCGAGAGGACGCCTCAGCGGTCGGAGCGCGTGGCCAAGCCGACAGAGAAAGAGCGGGAGTAGCGAATGGCCCAGTCCAACAAAGACGAGCCCGAAGGAGCCTTCAGCTCGGAGGGCGCCTTCAGCTCGGAAGGAGCCTTCAGCCCGGAAGGAGCCTTCAGCCCAGAAGAACGGGTGACCGTCTCGTCGGTGCCGATCAGCCGCCAGTCGCGCGTCGCGGCGGCCTCGCTCCGCGTCGAGGCCGCCTGGCTCGACCGCCTCGTCGTCGCCGCGTGCGAGATGCCCGTCGCCTCGGGCGAGGCGGCCGTCGTGGAGTTCCTCGTCGGCGCGCTGAGCGAGATCTTCCCGGAGTGCGGCGTCGGCGCCTGCTTCGTCCCGCAGCCGCCGGCCTCGGCGTCGACGCCGGACCTCTACCCGACCGAGCAGCGCCTCTTCAAGTACGTGCCCGAGGGCGAAGAGGGGCGCGCCGTCGGGATGGACCCGACGCGCCTCTTCCCGGGTTACCAGTTCGAGCGCGTCCTCGACGTCGAAGGCGCCGCGACCACGCTGCACCTCGCGTCCGACGATCCGCAGCTCGAGGTCGACGGCTCGCCGATGATGCACGTCGTCCGCCGCGGCGTCCTGGCGATGAGCCGCGGCCTCGCCTTCGCGCGCGTGCACGCCCGCGCCACCGCGGACGCACGCGAGCTCCGCGCGCTCAGCTCGCACATGATGCAAGCGGAGAAGCTCGCGAGCCTCGGCCAGCTCGCCGCTGGCGTCGTCCACGAGCTGAACAACCCGCTGACGTCGATCGTCGCGTACACCGACTGGCTCATCCGCAAGCAGGGGCCGAGCGGCGATCCCGACAGCCTCGAGCGGCTCCGTCGCATCGGCGAGTCGTCGACCCGCATCCTCCGCTTCACGCGCGACCTCGTCGCCTACGCGCGGCCGTCGAGCGAGGTCCCGGGCCTCGTCGCGATCCACAACGTCATCGAGCAGGCGCTCGCGTTCTGCGAGCACGTGATCGCCGAGCACGGCGCGAACGTCGAGCGCGTCTTCGCCGACCAGCTGCCGCCGGTGCGCGGGATGCCCGAGCAGCTCGCGCAGGTCTTCGTCAACCTGTTCACCAACGCGTGCCACGCGATGCCCGAGAGCGGCGGTCGCCTCGGCGTCTCGAGCACGCTCGGCCCCGACGGCCGCATCGTCGTGGCCGTCGAGGACAACGGCCACGGCATCGCCGGCGAGCACCTCACCTCGATCTTCACGCCCTTCTTCACGACGAAGGGGGAGGGCCGCGGCACCGGGCTCGGCCTCTCGATCGTGCGCAACATCATGGACAACCACAGCGCCGAGATCCGCGCGGAGCGCTCGCCCGAGGGCGGCGCGCGCTTCGTCCTCCTCTTCCCCTCCGGCACCTGAGGCGCCCGGCGGTCGCCCGCGCGTCGTCGAGCTCAGGGATCGCCCGCCGACAGCGATCGGATCCACTGCTCGACGACGAGCACGCCTTCGGGATCGACCACGTTCCTCCCGAGCGGCGGCATCCGCAGGTCAGGGTCGGTGCTCTTCATCCGCGCCAACAGGAACGAGCCGTCGGGGTTGCCTGGAGCGACGAGCGGCGCCGCGCCGAGCCCGAGCGCGTTCGCGGTCGGGTAGTTGTGGTGCGGCGCGCCGAGGAGCCCGCGATCGGCGAGCGCCACACCGGGGGACGCGTTCCAGGTCTCGCCGCCGCCGAGGTAGCTCGCGCCCGCGTGGTGACAGCCCGAGCAGTTCGCGGCGAGGTACGCGGCGGCTCGCTCCTCGAGCGACGCCGCGGTGTCCGAGGGGACCGCGAGCGCGGGCGGCCACGTCGCGACGTCGCTCTCCGAGAGCACGCCGCGAACGGCGAGCGCGGCGAGCTGGCTCTCTCCGTCGGCCGCCGTCCGCCGGAGCTGCCCTGCGGTGAAGCCGAGCACGCGGTTCTCGGCGCGGTGGCACGACCAGCACTGCCCGAAGCTGGGGTAGCTCCAGGTCAGCGGCGCGCCGGAGCCCGCGCCCTCGATGACCTCGTCGACGCTCTCGTGGAGCAGCTCGGCGTCGGTGCCCGCGGCGTTCCAGCGGTACGTGAGCCCGTAGGTCGTCTCGTCGCCGACGACGAGGACGCGCGTCTCGAGGCGCCTCGTGCGCGCCTTCGGCGTGAACGACGCCGGCAGCTCGAAGTGCTTGACGAAGACCGTCCCGACGGGCGCCTCGAGCGATCCGTCGTCGGCGAGCGCGACGCGCTCTCCGGCGGGGACGCGGATCCAGCGCTGCTTGGTAGCCGCGTCGGACCAGAGCGGCGCGTTGATCTCGTACGGTACGAGGCTCGGGTCGGGCGTGAGGGTCGCGACGTCTTCGAAGAGGATCGTCTCCGATAGCCGCCGTGGGACGTCGGCAGGCTTCGGATCGCGCGCCAGCTTGGCGATGGTGTCGCCGTGGAGCACGTAGATCTCCCCGCGCCGATCTTCGCCGAGCGCCGCGGGCACGCGCCGCCATTGGTCGTCGACCAGCGTGGCGCGCGTCGCGGGCGTCTTCGTCGTGTCGAGCGCCCAGATGCGGTTCGAGGGCCAGTCCGAGAAGACGTATTTGCCGGCGAGCTCGGGGAGGTCTTGCCCGCGGTAGACGAAGCCGCCGAGCACGGCGCTGAGGTCGCCCATCTCCGCGTGCGTGTAGACGTAGGCGGGCGCGCGCGGCGTGCCGATGGTCGTCGGCGGGCCTCCGCGCAGGAGGTCGCCCTCTCGGTGCGGCCACTCGTAGTTTCCGCCGGCGACGACGAGGTCGATCTCCTCGCGCCAGGTGTCGCCGACGTCGGCGGCCCACAGCGCGCCGGTCGCGCGGTCGAACGAGAAGCCGAACGGGTTGCGCAGCCCGAGCGCGAAGTACTCCTCGAGCGCGCCGGGGGTGCCGACGAAGGGGTTGTCGTTCGGGATGTAGTACCCGCTCGTGGTCCCGGAGGAGGGCTGTCGAGGGGGAGGGTGGCTGATCGCCCCTCCGCGCGAGTCGACGTCGATCCGGAAGATGCCCCCGAAGAGACCGCGATCGATCCGCTGGTGGGTCTCGGAGGTCAGGTCGTCGCCGTTGCCGAAGTAGAGGAAGCCGTCGGGGCCGAACTGGATCCGGCCCGCGTTGTGCTCGGGCCGCTCCTCTTCTTGCGCGACGAGCACCGCCTCCGACGCCGGATCGAACGTGCGGCTCGCCGGGCTCCAGGTGAAGCGTGACAGCCGCTGCGTGTTCTTCGGCGTCCCGCGCGCGTTGTACCAGAGGTAGACGTACGGGCTCGGCCCCGAGCCGTCGCCGAACGCCGGGTGCAGCGCCATCCCGAGCGCGCCGCTCTCGCTCACCAGGGCGACGCGCGACGCGATGTCGAGCACGCGTCGCGCCGCCCCGCCTTCGATCGTCACGATCGTCCCGGTCCGCTCGAGCACGAACGGCGCCGCGCCGTCGCCGTCGGGCCAGACGATCGCGCTCGGGAGGGTGAGCGAGACCGAGGACGGGAACGCGTCGACGAGCGCGTATCCGCCGAGCGACGGCGTCGTGAGCGGGAACGGTCGTCGCTCGACCGGCTGGCTCGCGTCTCTCCCGTCCGACGCGCCCGGCGGGGGCCCGCCCGACGAGCTGCTGCCGGGCGGCTCGTCACGGTCCTCTCCACGGGAGGCGAGGCCGGCGCAGGCGAGCAGCGTCAGCGGGAGCGTCAGCATCGGCAGCGCGCGGGACGCGCGGCTCCGGGATCGTCGGTCGAGCTTCAATTTCGTCCTCGTCGGGCGGTGCGTGTGGGTCGGCGCTCGGAGCGCGCGCGGACGCCGCCGCGAGCACGCCGCACGTGTAGACCTCTGCTACAGCGCGGAGTCGCGCGTCCTCGCGGAGATCCTGCGATCGTTCATGTGCGACGACCCCGTGATGCGGACGCCGTGCCAGGGCGGCGCTCGCTGCCAGGCCGCGCGCGCGCACGATCGTCGATCGCGCGTGGCGGGGCGCCTCCTGCCGCGCGGCGCCGCGCGTGCCGAGCGGCACCGCGCTCGCATCACGTCGCGCGGGAGGTCACCCGTGAAGAAGGGCGCCGTCGAGCTCGATCACATCTCCGTGCCCGTGCGCCGCTTCCGCGAGGCGCGTAGGTTCTACGAGGCCGCGCTCGGCGCGATCGGGATGACCGTCAACATGGAGCTCGACGACGCGTGCGGCATGGGCGCGAACGGCGAGAAGATCTTCTGGCTGGTGCGCGACCGCAAGGCGTCGGGCGGCGGGCACTACGCGCTCCGCGTCGCGAGCCGCGAGCAGGTCCAGGCGTTCTACGACGCGGCGATCGACGCCGGCGCGATCGACAACGGACCGCCGGGACCGCGGCCGAGCTACGGGCCGAGCTACTTCGCCGCGTTCGTGAAGGACGCGGAGCGCAACAACATCGAGATCGTCTGCTACGCGAAGGCCCGCCGCGGCGCCCCGGTCAAGCGGTCGGTCCTGACGCCGCCCCGCCCGCGCCGCCGCCGGACGTGACGCCCATCGCGCGCCGGCGGTGACGCGGCCGGCGGAAAATGCGCTCGCGCGCCGAGCCAGGGAGGCGAGCTCACGCGCCGAGCTGGAAGACGCGCTCGAAGCCGGCGTCGAGGTTCTTGATCGTCACCGCGACGAGCCCGTGCTCGTCGAGGACGTACTCCTCCTCGATGCGCGGTCCGTCCGCGTCGGTCATCCGCTCGACGCGCACGCCTGCGAGCTCGCGGCCTTCGAGCCGCGGCTCGAACGGGAAGAGGACGTCGCCCGACAGGACCATGTCGCCGCGCGGCCTTCCGTCGTCGCTCAGCGAGCTGCACTCGAGGAAGCGGAAGTGCCCGACGTTGTGCGCCGCGCGGTAGCGCCGCCGGAAGGCGACGGGCCCCGCGCCCGCGGCCGGGACGACCGTGTCCCTCGTGAAGATGGGGTCGAACGTGATCTCCGAGCCGGCGTGTCCCTCGCGGAAGACGCCGAAGGTGCGCGAGAAGCGGTCGACGAGCTCGAAGCCCGCGTCGTCGCCGGCGATCGCGAGGCCGATCGCGATCGCACCGGAGGCGTACGGCGATCGGTGGACGCGGCGCCCGAAGCGCGCGCGGAGGGCGCGGCCGACGATCGGCAGCTCGCTCGCGCCGCCGACGACGTAGACGCCGGCGATGTCGTCCCGCTCGGACCGGCTCCCCGCGTCGGCGTGCTCGGGCGTTGCGGCGTCGTCGCGCTCCGATCCGTCGAGCCTCGTCATCACGGGGAGCATCGCCTCGATCGACGCCTCGACGAGCGGCGCGCACGCCTCGTAGATCTCGGCGACGGGGATCGTGACCTCGGCCTTCGGGGCCGCGTCTCCGAGCGCCGCCTCGAGGTCGACGCTGAGCTTGCGCGAGCTCGGGTTGAGGCGCTCCTTCGCCTCGCGGCACTGCTCGCGCAGGCGCGCGAGCGCGATCGGGTCCACGTCGGCCGCGGCGAGCTCCACCCTCGCGAGCACGAGATCGACGATGGCTTGATCGAAGTCGTCGCCGCCGAGCCGGTTGACGCCGGCGGTGGCGAGCACCTCGTGGCTCGCGCCGCGCATCCGCACGAGCGACGCGTCGAACGTGCCGCCGCCGAGGTCGTAGACCACGACGTGATCGCGCTTCGTCGTGAGCGTGTCGCGGTGGCGGTGGGTGTACTCGAAGCCCGCGGCCGACGGCTCGTTGAGGATCGCCGTCGGGTTCAGCTCGGCGCGGCGGAACGCGTCGAGCGTGAGGAGGCGCTGGGCGCCGGACGCGTTGGCCGGGACGGCGACGACGGACCGGAGCTCCTCGCGCCGGGCGTGCTCCGAGACCGTAGAGCGCTCGAGCACCGCGTCGCGCACGGCGGCGAGGAAGCGGGTGACCAGCTCGCCGGCGGCGATCTCGACCGCGCCGATCCTCACCGGGTGCGCGGCGGCCGCGTCGGAGCCCGCGAGCAGCCGCTTGAAGGAGCGGACGACGCTCACCGCGCCCGAGCTTCCGGCGCGCGCCGAGAGCGCGTCGAAGCCGAAGAGCAGCTCGCCGTCGCGCTCGGCGACGACCGAAGGGATCCAGTCGTGCGAGTCGCCGGCGTCGTCGACGAAGCCGAGCACCGGGTAGTTGCCGCGGTCCGCCGCGGCGACCACCGTGCGCGTCGTTCCGAAATCGATGCCGAGTCTCACGATGGCCTCCCTGTCGGCGCCCGGGGACGGGGCCGGCGGCCCGATACTGCCGAAAACATCGCCGGCAGGCAAAATGGGCGAGCGGCCGAGCTCCTGCGAGGCTCTTCCGCGCGAGCGGGGCCGTCGCCGTTCGTGCGGCGCCCGGCTCAGGACCTGGTGGCGGTCGTCGTCGGCGCGCTCAGGAGGTCGCGCTGGGCTTCGCCGGCGCGGCGGTCTTCGACGCGGCCGCGTCCTTCGCCGGCGCGGCGGTCTTCGACGCGGCCGCGTCCTTCGCCGGCGCGGCGGTCTTCGACGCGGCCGCGTCCTTCGTCGGCGCGGCTGGATCCCAGGTGAAGCGATCGACGAGCACCGGATCCCCCTCGGCGAGGACGTCGTCCTTTCCGATCACCCACGCCTCGATCTTCCCGTCGCGGTGCACGCATAGCCGGACGAAGTGCTTGTAGCCGGGGTGCCCGAGGACGGTGAACGCCTGCTGGTGCTCGAGCCCGAGGAGCGTCAGCGTCGTGAGGTACACGCCGAAGAGGAACGCGCCGGCGAAAGCGCACGTGACGAGCACGGCGCCGTCCGCGGCGTGGAAGGGGAGGTGGGGGACCGCCGCGCGGAGCAGCACCGGCAGGACACCGAGCGCGACGCCGAACGGGACCGCGACCGCGGCGCGCCGCGCGCGCGTGCCGTGTCCCTGCATCGCGATGAAGTAGAGGAGGAGCGTGAGCACGGTCGACACTATGATCGTCGCCGTCATGCGCGCGCCCGCGCTCCGGTGCGTCGCGCCGAGCTCGATCGACGCGAGCAGGCCGAGCGCGAGGTGCACGAGCAGCCCGGCGCGGCCGATCATCAGCTTCACCGGCACCTGCAGCGCGAGCTTCCGCGTCGCGGGGCCGTCCGGGTACACCGCGTCCGGCGGCCCGGCCGGCTCGGGGTAGGGCGCGATCCGCGTCCCGTGGAGGAACGCGCCGCCGCCGCCGGCGATCACGTGGAGCGACCGACCGACCGTGCGGCGCTCGTAGTGGTGAAAGTCGCCCGCGAGGAAGAGCACGCGATCGCGCTCGAGGCTCAGGCGGCACGCGGTGAGCATCTTGGCGCCCGGATCGTTGCGGTGACCGTACGCCATCGCCGGATCGCCCGCGACGAACAGCACCGCGCGCTCCGGGTCGCGCTTGCGCAGCTTGGTGAAGTAGGTGCGCTGACGGAAGTCGACGCGCCCGAGCTGCCTGTCCGCGCCCCACAAATCGAGGCCGGGCGCGAGCGGGAGCGCGAAGTAGCTCGCCTCCTGGATCGGCTCGTAGCCGCGGAGCACGAGGCGCCGGCGGCGCTTGACGGCCGTGCCTCGGAAGAACGCGCGCACCGACTTGAACGTGCCGATCGCGAGCCCGTACAGGCCGCCGACCTCGTCGAGATGGATCGTCCGCGCCACGAGGCCGACCTTGCGCCCCGGTCGCTTCTGAAGCCGCTTGCCGAGGCGGGGCATCGTGTCGTGGTCGTCGGCGCGGAACGGCTCGTCCATGCGCCGCCGGAAGAGGCGGCCGAACCCGTCGAGGCCGTCGTACCAGTCATGGTTTCCGGGCGCGCCGAGCAAGACCCGCTTGCGCGAGCTCGCCCCCACCTTGCGGAGCTCCTCGTTCCACGGAAGGACGAGGCGCCGGTAGATCTCGTCGGCGGTCGCGACCGGGTACGACACGTCCCCGCCGAAGACGAGCATGTCGCCGCGCGGCAGGAGCAGCCGGCCGCCGTCGCCGTCGTCGACGTCGTAGGTCGAGGCGAGCATCGCCCCGACCCGCGCGCTGACGTCGCGATCGTCGCCCGTGTCGGCGGCGAAGTCGATCCAGATGGGCCGTCCGAGCGCCTCCGCGAGGGTGCGGGCGCCCGGCGGAGCGCGACCGAGGCGGCCGCGCGCCTGGAGCACCCGGCTCGCGGCGGCGAGGAGCTCGTCCGGTGGATTGGGGCGCATCCAGTCGCGCGCGTCGACCGACTCGGCGGCGATGGCGCGGGAGGCGAAATTCCGAAGGTGGCCGAAGAGTGAAGTGACGCCGTACCAGCGGATGCCGAACGGGGGATGTGCGCCCTGACGAAAGACGAGGGGATCGGGCCGATCGCCGCGCGGCGCGAGCACGATCGGCGGGCGCGCCAGGGTCGAGCTCGGCGGCGGCTCGTCGTCGTCCCCGGCGCGCGCGGCCTCGGGATCCCCGGCGAGCGGCGGCGCCTCCGCGAGGGAAGGGCGGCTCCCGGCGTCGGGGCCGGGGCCCCCAGTCTCGGCCGCGGCGCGCCGCTCGGCCTCGCCTCCGTCGCCGGGGGCTCGCCCCCCGTCTCCGTCCGGGGGCTTCGCCGCGTCGTCGTCGAGCAGCACATGGAAGAGGATAGCGTTTTTGGGTTACCCTCGCTGGCGCCCATGCGAAGAAACGTCGCTCCACTCACGTTCGCTGCGCTCTCCGCGTTCGCGTTGCTCACGGCCTCCGGCCAGGCGGGCACCCCGAACGTCAAAGGACGGATCAGCGGCTACGAGAAGCTCATTCCCGAGGTCTACGCCGAGGCCGCGAAGCCCGAGGCCCGGCGGTGGACGTGGCGTGAGCCGTCGCCCTCCGTCGCCGCGCAGTACCGTGTCCTGTCGGCGAACCCGTCGCGCGACATCTGCATCGCCGCCACCACCGGCGCGAACCAGGAGAAGCAGGAGTTCCGGATGACCGTGACGGGGGGACGCGTCTTCCCGACCACCATCGTCGTCACGCCGAACACCCAGCTCGCGTTCAAGAACTTCGACCCGTTCAAGCACCGCATCTACGTGATGAGCGCGACCGGTCAGACGCTCCTGCAGCCGGACGATCTCCAGCCGAACGCGGTCCGCACCTGGGCCGCGCAGGGGCCGGGGCGCTACGAGGTCCGCGACGAGCTCTATCCGAGCGTCCGTACGTTCGTCGTCGTCGACCCGCAGGTCGTCGGCGTGGCGTACCCCGGTCGCGACGGAGCGTTCGTCTTCTCGCTGCCGCCGGCCGACTACGTGCTCAAGGCCTTCTTCAACGGTCGTGAGGTGGGCAAGCAGATCAACTTCACCGCGAAGGATCGCGGCGTCTTCGAGCTCAAGGAGCCGCTGAAGCTCGACGAAGGGACCGACGCCAAATGATGATCCTGTCGCGCATCTGGTACGTCATCCTGGCCCTGCTCTTGGCCGCGGCGTACTACATCGTCGCGCTCGCCGTCGGTCAGTACAACCGCCGCAACCAGGCGGCGATGGAAGAGACCCTCAAGGCCGACAGCCAGGTCGTGAGCTGGGCGCTCCAGGTCGACGCGCGCCGCCGCCTCGACGTCCTGCTCCTGCCCGCGGTCGACCCGAACATCGCGAAGGCGATCCGCGGCGCGAACGGCAAGGACGCGATCCCGGCGGCCTCGAAGGAGGACGGGATCAAGGCGCTCGTCGCGTTCAACGACAAGCTCCCGCCCGAGTACAAAAACGACGTCCTCTTCATCGCCGATCGCGAGGGGCGCCTCGTCGCGCAGGTCGGCTACGACGCGGTCAACGGCTTCGGCGAGTTCGAGCTCGGCGGCTACCCGGCCGTGTTCGACGCGCTCCACGGCTTCCTCCGCGACGACACGTGGGTTTGGGGCGGCAAGATCGCGCGCGTGGTCACGCGCCCGGTCGAGGACGAGGTCGGCCAGCCCCCGATCGGCGCCGTGGTCGGCCTCCGATGGGTCGACAACTCCTTCACCAAGGAGATCGGCAAGCGCACGCGCACGAACCTCGCGTTCTTCGCGCTCGGCCAGCGCGTCGCGTCGGCCGCGAGCACCGACGGCTTCGACGAGGCCTCGCTCGAGGCGCTGGGGAGCGATCTTCAGGCCGTCAGCGAGGACAAGGGCTTCAAGGAGAACGGGCGCACCGACGTCCGCCCGCTCGGCGACGACAAGGGCGGGGTCCTCTTCGTCCGCATGCCGGGCGACGCGTGGGAGCTCGGCGGCGGCTTCGCGGTCGCGCGCCCGAAGGTCGCGATCAGCTCGCCCACCGGCTTCATCGCCGGCGCCGACGACACGGACAAGGGCAACGTCAAGCTCTGGCTGGTCGGCGTCATCTTCGGCGCCGCGGCGCTCCTCGGCTTCCTCTTCTCCTTCCTCGAGCACTCGATGCCGATGCGCGAGATGAAGGTGCAGGCCGACAAGCTGAAGACCGGCCACATCGACACGCTGAACCTGCCCCGGTTCCGCGGCGGCTACCGGCCGATCGCGACCGACATCAACGCGGGCATCCAGCGCGTCGTCGAGAAGGGCGGCGGCACGGCGCGCAAGCCCGCCGACCTCGAGTCGATCCTCGGGCCGGTGCCGGCCCAGCCCAACATGAGCGCGTTCTCGTTCCCGCTGCCGGACGGCTCGGCGCCGCCGCAGCCGGTGCCGTCGAGCCCGGGGAGCTTCTCGGGGGCGAACCCCGCGAGCCCGGGCGCGACCGGGAACAACGGGCGCTTCCCCGGCGCCCCGCCGCCGCCGGCGAACTCGCGTCCGGGGCCGCCGCCGCCCGCGAACGCGGCGCCGTCGTCGCCCGGCGCGTTCGGCCAGCCCGATCGCACGATGGCGATGCCGGGCGCGCCGCCGCCGGCCGCCGGCTACCCCGGCGCGCCGCCGCCGGCCGCCAGCTCGCACAGCGCCACCGTGGCCGCGTCGCCGCAGGCCGGGAAGGCCGGGGCGCCGCCTCCGCCGGCCCCGTTCGCCCCGGGCGCCGCTCCGCCGCTCAAGAAGCCGGCCAAGGACGAGGACGAGCAGACGATGGTGGCCCAGCCCTCCGCCGACCTGATCAGCGCCGCCAGCGGCGCCAACCCGGCGCTCGACCCCACGGCCGAGTGGCAGCAGGTCTACGAGGACTTCATCCGCACGAAGCGTGAGTGCGGCGAGCCGACCGACGGCCTGACGTTCGAGAAGTTCCAGCAGACGCTCAAGAAGAACCGCGACGCGCTCATGCAGCGTCACGGCTGCAAGCGCGTGAAGTTCTCGGTCTACGTGAAGGAGGGGCGCGCGTCCCTCAAGGCCACGCCCGTCCGCGAGTGACGCGCGGCGCCGTGCGGGCGCCGCGCGCGTCGGATCGATCGAGTCCGCGGCGCGGTTCTGAATTGTGCCGGCTGAGCTCAGGGTCTAGCGTTGCCGCCGTGCACCGCCGGACCCGCCACGCGCTGTGGGCCGCCTCGCTCGTCGTCCCGACGTTCGCGGCCGTCGTCTCTACTCCTCGCGAAGCTCGCGCGTCGAACGTCACCGAGGTGCCGGACAACGGCTCCGAGCAGATGGGGCGCGGCGGGGCGTGGGTCGCGCGCGCGAGCGATCCGCTCGCGACGACGTTCAACCCGGCGGGGCTCGCCGGTCAGCCGTCGCGCGTGACCATCCAGAACAGCCTCATCTTTCACCAGACGTGCTTCTCGCGCATCAAGGCCGCGGGCGACACCAGCGTGGACCTCCTCGCCGGCGGCGACGGCCGCTTCCCGCGCGTCTGCAACGACATCGAGCCCGCGTTCAACCCGCAGATCGGCGGCACGCTCCGCGTGAGCGATCGCCTAGGGATCGGCGCGCTCGTCATCGGGCCGTCGTCGGCGGGCGAGAAGAACTGGCCCGACTTCGTCGAGGACGGCGGCGGCACGCGCCGCGCGGCCCCGCAGCGCTACCTCCTCGCGCGGCAGGCGGGCATCATCCTGTTCCCGACGGTCGGCGTCGGGTACGAGGTGATCCCGAACCTGCGCCTCGGCGTGAGCTTCGGCTGGGGCTTCGCGAAGATCAAGAACGCCGCCGCGACGGTCGCGCTGAACAGCGGCGGTCAGACGAGCGACAACGACGTGCGCGCGAACCTCCAGGTCCGCGACTACTTCATCCCGCGCGTCAGCGCCGGCGGGCTCTGGAGCATCACGCCCGAGATCGACGTCGCCGGCTGGTACCAGTGGACCGACGCGATCAAGGCGACGGGAGACGTCGGCACGGCGACCAGCTTCTACACCGCCGCCAACGCGCGCGGCGACGAGAGCGGCGTCGGCTACGGCGACACCATCTTCAGCGACTGCGGCACCGGCCGACCGCAGGACGAAGGCAAGTGCGGGAAGGGCGACAACGCGAAGGTGAAGCTCGCCATCCCGATGGAGGCGAAGGTCGGCCTCCGCTATCACCGGCCGCGCGTCTCGCTCGAGGAGGCGCAGAACCAGGCGTCGACCGGCAAGTCCTACCGGCGCGATCCGCTCGCGAACGATCTGTTCGACGTCGAGGTCAACCTCACCTGGGCGAACAACTCGGCGATCGACGCGCTCCAGGTGCGCTTCCCGAGCGACCCGAGCGGGTCCGGGCGCCTGCCGGTCTCGGGGATCAACTCCGAGATCCCCCCCAACGCCGACCAGCCGCGCCAGTACCGGGACGTGTTCGGCATCCGCCTCGGCGGCGACTTCAACGTCCTACCCGACAAGCTCGCCCTCCGCGCCGGCGCCTACATCGAGACCGGCGCCGGCCGCGACCAGTTCCAGCACATCGACTTCGCGGCCTCGCAGCGGTTCGGCTTCGCCCTCGGCGGGACGTACCGCATCCGCCTCGGGAAAGATCCGGCGCGGACGGACGCGATCGAGATCATGGCCGGCTACGGTCACACGTTCTTCGCGGACCAGTCGCGCACCGACCGGAGCGCGACGGGGATCGGGGCGCTCGCGGGCGCGCCGTGCCCCGGGGACGCCACCGTCACGGGGCCGAACCGCTGCAGCGACGGCACCCAGCGGTACCGCACGAGCTGGCCCGTGAACCTCGGGACCATCACGAACACGCTGAACGTGATCAACGTCGGCCTCGCGTACCGGTTCTGACCGCTGAGCTCGACCCGCGCGAGGCCGTAGCGGCACCTCGTCTTGGTGTTATGCTGCGGAGCCATGAGCGAAGCGCCTCGTAAGGTCATCATCATCGGGTCCGGCCCTGCGGGCCACACGGCAGGCATCTACGCGGCCCGTGCGAACCTCAAGCCTCTCATGTTCGAGGGGCTGGCGCGCGGCGGCATCCCCGGCGGCCAGCTGATGATCACGAACGACGTCGAGAACTACCCCGGCTTCCCCGAGAAGATCGCGGGGCCGACGCTGATGAAGCACTTCCGCGACCAGGGCGTGCACCAGGGCGTCGAGATCCGCACCGAGGACGTGAACAAGGTCGACTTCTCGAAGAAGGGCGCGTTCAAGGTCTGGGCGGGCGACGACGACAAGGAGTGGACCGCCGAGACGATCATCATCGCGACGGGCGCGCAGGCGAAGTGGCTCGGCATCCCGAGCGAGACCGCGCTCCAGGGCAAGGGCGTCAGCGCCTGCGCCGTGTGCGACGGCGCGTTCTTCCGCAAGCAGCCGGTCATGGTCATCGGCGGCGGCGACACCGCGATGGAGGAGTCGATGTACCTCTCGGGCCTCTGCTCGAAGGTCACGCTCGTCCATCGCCGCGAGGAGTTCCGCGCGAGCAAGGCGATGCAGGACCGCGTCCTCGCCAATCCGAAGATCGAGATCCTCTACAACACCGAGGTCGACGAGATCCTCGACGTGTCGAAGGGGGAGGTCACGGGCGTGCGCGTCCTCAACAACAAGACGAAGGAGAAGATGGTCGTCGACGTGACCGGCTTCTTCGTCGCCATCGGCCACACCCCGAACACGGACCTGTTCAAGGACTGGCTCGACCTCCACGACAACGGCTACATCCGGACCAAGCCCGGCACGACGCAGACCTCGGTGGAAGGCGTCTTCGCCGCGGGAGACGTCCAGGACTTCGTCTACCGCCAGGCGGTGACCGCCGCCGGGACCGGCTGCATGGCCGCGCTCGAGGCGGAGCGCTGGCTCGCGGCGAACTCGTCGCACTGATCGCATCTGGACGGCCGCATCGTGGGAGGGCTACGCTGCGGCCGTGGCGAATGACTCGGCCGCTCCGGCCGTGCAGGAGCAGAGACGCAGCGACTCGGGCGCGGAGCGCGAGGCGCAGCTCGCGAGGGTGCCGTTCTTCGACGGGCTGACCCCCGAGGCGCTCGCGATGATCGCCAACGTCACGACGGAAGAGACGCTCGCCTACGGGACGCGCCTCTTCCAGTACGGCGACCCGGGCGACAAGCTCTACATCATCCTCGAGGGCAAGGTCCGCATCTCGCGGGAGGTCGGCGGTATGGGCGAAGAGGCCCTCGCCGTGCTCGGTTCGGGCGAGGTCTTCGGCGAGATGGCGCTCCTCGACGAGTCGCCGCGCTCGGCGGGCGCGCTCGCGCACGAGCGCTGCCGCTTGCTGGTCATCACGAAGGACGCCTTCGACGACCTGCTCTTTTTGCACAAGGACCTCGCGTACGAGGTCCTCTGGAGCTGCGTCCGGATGCTGGCGGCGCGCCTCCGCGAGACGAACGACAAGCTCACGTTCCTGTCGACGAGCGGGCGCTTCTGATGCCGTTCGCGCCGCTCGTGCGGGCGCTCGTGCGCGTCCGGTCCAAGGGCGGCGAGGCCCCGGTCGTCCGTAGCGGCGTCCTCGCCGGGGCGGTCGCGGCCGCCGCGCTCGCCGCGAGCGTGACGACCACGGCGTGCGGGCCGGGCGAGGGCGCGCCGGGCCCCGGACCGCGCGCTCCCGGCCCGGGCGAAACAACGGCGCCGCCGCCGAGCGCGAGCGCGCCGGAGCCGCTGCCCCCGGCGAGCGGTACGACGATGACGCCGGTCCCGGGGCCTCCGCCCGAGCCGATGAAGCCCGCCCAGCCCTCGGCGATGGCCGACAAGCTTCGCGAGATCGGCGTCGATCCGACCGCGCTGCCCCCGCTGAACAAGCTCGACGCCAAGACGCTACGCGACGTGATGAACACGTTCACGAAGGCGCTCGGCGTCAAATGCAGCCACTGCCACGAGAAGGACTTTCGCGCGCCGACCGCCAACAAGAAGATCGCCACCCACATGTGGAACGACTTCACGCGCGGGCTCGCCCTCGACGGCGGCGGCCTCCTCTACTGCGACAGCTGTCACGGCGGCCGCGCCCAGTTCCTCGACCGCACGGACCTCCGCGCGCTCGGCGCGTGGATGCAGGAGAGCTACGTCGACAAGATGCGGCGCGCCGACAAGAAGGACCACGGCTGCGAGACGTGCCACGGCGATCCGTTCGAGGGGAAGATCCTCACCAAACTCTGGAAGTAGCGGCGCGAGCTCGCTCCGTGACGCTACTTCGCGGCGCTCGGTCGGGACGCGGCGCTCGGTCGGGACGCGGCGCTCGGTCGGGACGCGGCGCTCGGTCGGGACGCGGCGCTCGGCCGGGACGCGAGCTCGGCGCGCGACGCTGATGTGCGGCGCTCTTCGGGCTTCCGAGCTCGTGAGCGGCTTGGTGGCGAGAGCGCTTTCGGGCTCCGCGATTCGCGCCGACGCTCGCGCTGCAAACCCTCATCCTCTTGTTGAAAAGCTGCGGACAGCATCTTTGCAATGCGCGGAAAGCATGAGAGAAAACGGGAAACGACCCCCGTTCCTTGACTCGGGTACGCGTGTTCAGTACGCTGAACAACGTGCAAGGACTCACCCAGCGTCAGCAGATGGTGCTCGACTTCATCCGCCAGTCGATTGCCGACCGCGGCTACCCGCCGACGCTGCGCGAGATCGGCGCGCGAATGGGGATCCGGTCGACCAACGGCGTCAACGATCACCTGCGCGCGCTCGAGCGCAAGGGCTACCTCACGCGCGAGGACATGAAGTCGCGCGCGCTGCGCCCCACCGCACACGCGAACAGTAATGCCGATCCCGCCGAGGCGTCGAACGGCCTCTCCGGCCTGCCCCCGCTGAGCGACGACGACGACGTCATCGACGTCCAGGTGCTCGGGCGCGTCGCCGCCGGCCTCCCGCTCTTCGCCGAAGAGCACGTCATCGACACGGTGCGCGTCGACCGCGGCCTGCTCAAGGGCGGGCGTGAGGTCTTCGGCCTGCGCGTCCACGGCGACTCGATGATCGAGGCCGGCATCCTCAACGGCGACTACATCTTCGTCCGCAAGCAGCTCACGGCGAACCGCGGCGACATCGTCGTCGCGCTCATCGGCGACGAGGCCACGGTGAAGTACTACTACCCCGAGAAGGACTACGTGCGCTTCCAGCCGGCCAACAAGGCCATGGCGCCCATCCTCGTCCGGGCGGTCGACTTCAAGCCGACGATGCTCCTCGGCGTCGTGGTCGGTGTCTTCCGCCGGCTCTAGCGCGCGTCGCTTGCAAGGTTTCTCCTTGTGTCGGTGCGTCCGGCGCTGGTACGTCTCGTAACGTCGATGCGGGGCTATCTGCTGGCGGCGATGGTCTGCGTGGGGGGGGCGCAGGCAGGCTGCGGGGGCGTCTACTACGCCGTCTCCGTGAACGCGGCCGAGGCCCGTCTCGAGCAGGCGCGCGCCATGGGCGCCGAGTCCGCCGCGCCGTACGAGTACTACTACGCGAAGGAGCACCTGCGCGAGGCGCAGCTCCACGCCTCCGAGGCGAGCTACGGCGACGCGGCGACCTACGCGGAGACCGCCGAGACGTACGCGCAGAAGGCCATCGATCACATCCAGGCCTCGAAGCGAGGCGAGGGCGACAAGTGAGCCGTCGTCTCGCCGGCGCGGCGCGCGACGCAGCCGCCCGGGCGCGGGCGACGATGCGCGTCGCGACCCGGGCGCGCGTCCTCGCGTGCGGGCTCGTCGCGATCGTCGTCGGCTCGTCGTGCGCCGCCGGGCCCGTCACGCGCGGGCGCATCGACGGCATCGACGCCGTCGTGAAGAAGGCCGAGGCCAACGGCGCGATGCGCTGCGCTCCGCGCGAGCTCGCCCTGGCGAAGTCGCACCTCCTCTTCGCGCAGGTCCGGCTCGATCAGGGCAACCTGTCCGGCGCGCAGGGCCACCTCCAGATCGCCGAGCCCAACGCGCAGGCCGCGTTCGCCAACAGCCCGGCGGACAAGTGCGGCGAGGAGCCGGTGCTCGCGCGCGAGGGCGATCGCGACGGCGACGGCATCCTCGACGAGTTCGACTCGTGCCCCGACCAGCGCGAGACGTACAACGGATACGAGGACATCGACGGCTGCCCCGACGATCCCGACACCGACGGCGACGGCATCCCCGACTCGCGCGACGTGTGCCCGCTCGAGCCGGAGGACAAGGACGGCTACCTCGACGACGACGGCTGCCCCGATCCCGACAACGACGCCGACGGCATCCCCGACGACAAGGACAAGTGCCCCAACGAGCCGGAAGATCCCGACGGCTTCGAGGACGACGACGGCTGCCCGGACGAGGACAACGACAACGACACCGTCAAGGACGTCGACGACCTCTGTCCGAACACCCCCGGCCAGCCCACCGGCGAGCGCCCCGGCTGTCCGAGCCTCGTGGTCGTGACCGCCAAGGAGATCCGGATCACCCAGCAGATCCAGTTCGACACGAACAAGGCGACCATCAAGGCCGTCAGCTTCCCGATCCTCGACGCGGTCTACGACGTCCTCGCCGCGAACCCGAAGATCACGATCGAGGTCCAGGGGCACACCGACAACGTCGGCGCCGCCGCCCACAACCAGAAGCTCTCGCAGCAGCGCGCCGACTCGGTGAAGGCGTACCTCGTGCGCAAGGGCGTCCCGGACGCGCGCCTCGTGTCGAAGGGCTACGGCATGGCGCAGCCGCTCGTGCCGAACAACAGCGCCGCGAACAAGGCGCTGAACCGGCGCGTTCAGTTCATCCGGACCGAAGCGACCGGCCCGTAGCGCGGAGCCGCCGGCGCGGCTGAGGTTGACGGAGAGGCGCCGCGCGCGCGGCTCGGTGGACGCGCCGCGTGACGTCGTCACGTCCGCGAGAGCAGCTCTCGAAGGGGCGGTGCGTCGTCGCCTCGGGACGCTACGGCGAATGCCGCCACGGCGCGCTTCGTGAGGGCAAGCCCACGTTTTCGGTCCGATTCCTCCGGGCCTCCGGTCCGCCGCGCGCGCCCTCCGGACGATCGCGCGAGGTGCCGCGTGGTCGGGCCCGACGGTCGGCGCACGCGACGAGACGTGAGCGTGACGGCAACGACGCGTCGTGGAAGCGCTTTCTACCCACAATAATCCGAAACCGGTGTAATGGACCGGCCTGTGAGCTCCTTCAAAGCGTCGACGTTGCGCACTTTCCTCGTCCCGCTCGCGGTCGGCTTCTCCCTTCTGTTCACGGCGCCCGCGGCCGTCGCGCAGGGAAAAGCCGAGGGCCCCGCCAAGGCACTTCAGAAGAAGGCCATGGACGAGGACTACCTCGCGACCGACTTCGCGAAGGCCGCGGAGAAGCTCGAGAAGGCCATCGGCCAGTGCGGCACGGACAAGTGCTCCGCGCAGCTCCGCTCGCGCCTGAAGCGTGACCTCGGCGTCGTGCAGATCGGCGGCGGCCTCGACAAGGACAAGGGCGTCGCCAACTTCGTCGAGGCGATCAAGCTCGATCCGACCGTCACGCTCGATCCCGACTTCAAGACGAAGGATCTCGAGCAGGCGTTCGCCGACGCGAAGAAGCGGGCGGGCGGCGGCGGTGGTGGTGCGGCGGCCCCGACCAACGGCGGCGCGGCCCCGGCGGGCGGTCAGCCCGAGGGCGACTTCACGCACACGCCCGCGGCCGAGCAGCAGGTCCGCACGGCGATCCCCGTCTACGTCGAGTACGGCGGCGAGGAGCAGCTCACGAAGGTGATCGCCCGCTACAAGGGCTTCGGCATGACGGAGTGGAAGACCGTCGAGCTGAAGAAGATGGGCGAGCAGGGCTGGGGCGGCCTCCTGCCGTGCGCCGACGTCCAGCAGGGCACGACGCAGTATTACATCCAGGGCTTCGACGCGAACAACGACCCGGTCGCGACCGGCGGTGACCGCAACAACCCCTACAGGGTCCCGGTGAAGACCGAGGCGGTGGAGGAGCCCCCGCACCTCCCCAACGCGTCGCCTCCCACGCAGTGCGCCGACACGGGCGACTGCCCGCCGAACTTCCCCGGCTGCAAGAAGGCGACGGTCGGCCCGGAGAAGACCGAGCCCGTCGGCAAGGACGGCGGCGAGTTCTGCGAAGAAGACAGCGAGTGCAAGAGCAACCAGTGCAGCCCTGACAACAAGTGCACCGAGTACGAGGGCACCAAGAAGGGCCCGCGACTGTGGGTCGGCCTCTCGCTCGCGCTCGACTACACGTTCGTCCCGAGCGCGGACGACGTCTGCAAGCTCACGGCGCAGGCCACGCCGATCAACGACTCGAACTACTACTGCACGCGCCAGGACGGCACCGACTACCCGTCGCGCGATCCGTCGCAGGCCGCGGAGAACGACTCGATCGTCCTGTCCAAGGACCGCGGCTCCGACAAGGTCACGGGCGGCGGCGCGCTCGGCAACATCCGCCTGATGCTGACGCTCGACTACGCCGTCACGCCGAACGTCCTCATCGGCGGCCGGCTCGGCCTCGTCCTCAACAGCTACACGGGCGGCGAGGCGGAGGTCGACGGCAAGCGCTTCGCGGTGCCGATCCACCTCGAGCTGCGCGCCACCTACGTCCACGGGCAGGACGCGCTCTTCAAGAAGGGCTTCGCGCCGTACGGCTTCGGCGGCGTGGGTATCGGACAGTTCGAGACGAACATCCCCGTGCAGGTCATCGAGGCGCCGCCGGGCGGGACGCCGGAGAAGCGGGACGTCAACGCGTGGCACATCGCAGGTCCGGCGTTCATCGCGATCGGCGGCGGCGGTCGCTATGCGGTCAACGAGCGGTTCGCCCTGATGTTCGGCCTGCGGGCGAACTTCGCCTTCCTCAACGCGTTCGCGCCGAGCGTCGGTCCCGAGGTCGGCGGCCAGATCGGCTTCTGACGGCGGACCGCGCCGCGAGGGGGCGATGACGAAGCGAGGCCTCTCGGACGCCGCGAGGCGGATCCGGCCGGCTGTCTTCGCCGAGCTCCAGGCGCGGATCGACCGCCTCGCCGCGCGCGGCGAGGAGCTCATCCCGCTGCACATCGGCGACACGCACATCGCGCCTCCGAGCGAGGCGCGGCGCGCGCTCGGCGGCTTCGACGCCGACGACGCTTCGCTCCACCGCTACGGACCGACCGCGGGGCTCGCCCCGCTGCGCGAGGCGATCGCGCGGGTCCTCGCGCGGCGCGGGCTCGACGTCGATCCGGCGTCCGAGATCCTCGTCGGCAACGGCGGCACGCACGCGCTCTTTTGCGCGGCGCGCGTCGTGCTCGATCCGGGCGACGAGGTGATCCTCGCCGCGCCCTACTGGCCGCTCGCGCCCGGCATCTTCAGCGCGTGCGGAGCCGCGCCGGTCGAGGTGGCCGTCTCGCAGCGCCTCTACGAGGACCCGTCGCTCGATCCGGCGGCGCTCCTCACCGCCGCGCTCGGCCCGCGCACCAAGGCCCTCTACTTCATCTCGCCGAACAACCCCGACGGGAAGGTGCTCTCGCAGGCAGAGCTCGAGCGCGTCGCCGCGTTCGCGCGCGAGCACGACCTCTGGGTCTTCGCCGACGAGGTCTACGCCGACGTCGTCTTCACCGGCGCCGCGCCCGCGCCGTCGATCGCGACGCTCCCCGGGATGCGCGAGCGGACGATCACGCTGCACTCGCTCTCGAAGAGCCACGCCCTCGCCGGTCTGCGCGTCGGGTTCGTCACCGCGCCCGAGGCGGTGATCGCCGCGGCGCGCCGCGTCTCGACGCACACCGCGTTCAACGTCGCCGTCGCGATGCAGCGCGCCGCCGTCGCCGCGCTCGCCGACGAGGCCTTCCCGGCGAGCGCGCGCGACGTCTACCGGTCCGCGCGTGACGCCTCGGTCGCCGCGCTGGCGGGGGCGCCGATCCGGTTCTTCGCCGCCGAGGGGGCGACGTACCTGTTCCTCGATTTCGGCCCGGCCATCGAAGAGCGCGGCGGCGAGCGCGCGCTCTACGCGATCCTCGAGCGCGCCGTCGATCGCGGCGTGCTCCTCGCGCCGGGGGACGCCTTCGGCGCCGCCTACGCGAGCTCGTTCGCGCGCCTCTGCTACACGAGCGTCCCGCCCGAGCGCGTCGCCCTCGGGATCGAGCGCCTCCGCGACGCCGTCGACGCGTACCTCGCGGACCGCCCCTGAGGAGCGTCGCAGCGCACGGGCGCGGAGTCGAGCGCGCGGGCGGGCGCGTTGGAGCGCGCGGGCGCGGGATCGAGCGCGCGTGCATGCGCGCTGGAGCACGCGGGGGGGGCGGGCGCGTCAGAGCACGCGGGTCTGGCAGAGCGCGCCGTTTCGCTCGAGCCAGACGCGGTCGGCGCCGACGTAGACGACGCGCAGGTCGGCGATCGACCGGCCGCGATCCCGGCGGCCCCGGCTCGCGACGCCGCGCGCGGCGAGCGCCTCCGGCTCGTCCCTACCTACGGACGCGACCGCACGGACGTCCTCGCACGGCGGCGCGGCGCGAGCATCGGCCTCGCGGTCCGCGGCTTCGCGGAGGCTCGGGCCGGCGGAGGGACCCAGCGGGTCACGTTCGAGGAGCGCGCTCGCCGATCGCGTCGCCTCCGGGCCGCTCGCCCGCTGCTCGGGCCGCGCCTCGGCGAACGGCGCGATCGACGCGGGCGCGGTGTCCGGCCCGAGCGCATCGAATCGGCAGGTGTCCACCTGCGACCCGATCGCGTGGACGAGGGAGAAGGCCGCGAGCGCGACCGACATGGGGACGGCGAGCGAGACGAGCTTCTGCAACATGGCTCGTTCCGGGTTGCTACGGCCGTGCCGCCGCTCGCCCGCGCGAACCGGCGGGCGCCGACCGTGCTCGAATTCGCCGCGATCTCCGGCGCGTTCGCGGTCTCCGCGGCGGGACGCCCGTCCGCCCCGGGCGACGCGCGCGCGCGGCGCCCGACAAGTTGGCGTCGCGGTTGGGGGCGACGAGCGCAGCCGATGACAACGTGACAACCGGTCCGCGCCGCCCGCTGGACCCCGCCGTTGGCTTCGAACGCCCATCGCGGTAGAAGCGCGGCCCTCATGAGTCGCCGGCTCCTCCTCTCGCTCGCGCCCGTCCTCTCCGTCGCTCTCGCCGCTGCCTGCGGCGGTGAGACCCCCCCGCCGGCCGCGCCCTGTCCGGCGTGCCCCGATCCGGGGACGACGCCGCCGACCCGCGCCCCGGTCATCGCCTCCGCCGCCACGCCCGAGGAGGCCAAGCGGTTCATCGAGCAGGTCGACAAGGATCTCCGACGGCTGTGGACCGCGCGCGACCGCGCGGGCTGGGTCAACCAGAGCTTCATCACCGACGACACCGAGGCGCTCGCCGCGGCGGGCGAAGAGGCGACGGCGGCCTACGTCACGGACGCGATCCAGAAGGCGCGCCGCTTCGACGGCGTGAAGGGGATCGAGCCAGCGGTGGGCCGACAGCTGCTCCTCCTCAAGCTCGCGCAGATCGTCCCCGCGCCGTCGAACGCCGACGAGCGGCGCGAGCTCGCCGAGATCCAGAGCGGGATGACCGCGGTGTACGGCAAAGGGGAGTACTGCCCGCCGCCGGGCTCGGCCCTCGCGAAGGCCGCGAAGCCGGCGCCCGCGGCGAAGACGGATCCGACTGCGCCTGCGGGCGCGAAGAAGTGCGCGACGACCCCGCTCAAGCTCGACGACCTCTCGCGCGTGCTCAAGAAGAGCCGGAGCTACGACGAGCTGCTCGAGGCGTGGAAGGGCTGGCACTCCATCGCGCCGGTGATGAAGGACCGCTACACGCGCTACGCCGAGCTCGGCAACAAGGGCGCGAAGGAGATCGGGTTCGCCGACATGGGCGCGCTCTGGCGCTCCGGCTACGACATGACGCCCGACGCGTTCGAGGCGGACATCGAGCGCCTCTGGCAGGACGTCAAGCCGCTCTACGACGACCTCCACTGCTACACGCGGAAGAAGCTCCGTACGAAATACGGCAAGGAACGCGTCCCCGAGAAGGCGCCGATCCCGGCGCACCTCCTCGGCAACATGTGGGCGCAGCAGTGGGACGCGATCTACGACCTCGTCGAGCCGTTCCCGGGGCAGGGATCGCTCGACGTCGACAAGAAGCTCGTCGCGAAGAAGTACGACCCGAAGAAGATGGTGCAGCTGGGCGAGCGCTTCTTCACGTCGCTCGGCCTCGACCCCTTGCCGGCCTCGTTCTGGGAGCGGTCGCTCTTCACGCGCCCGAAGGATCGCGAGGTGGTGTGCCACGCGAGCGCGTGGGACGTCACGTGGAACGACGATCTGCGCATCAAGATGTGCATCGAGCCGACCGAGGACGATCTCATCACGATCCACCACGAGCTCGGGCACGACTACTACTTCCACCACTACTACAAGCTGCCGATCCTCTTTCAGCAGGGCGCGAACGACGGCTTCCACGAGGGCATCGGCGACACGCTCGCGCTCTCGGTCACGCCCGACTACCTGAAGAACCTCGGCCTGCTCGACGCGGTGCCGAAGGGGGACAAGGGCCGCATCAACTTCCAGATGAAGATGGCGCTCGACAAGATCGCCTTCCTCCCGTTCGGTCTGATGATCGACAAGTGGCGCTGGGACGTGTTCGCCGGCAAGACGCCGAAGGCGAAGTACAACGAGGCCTGGTGGGCGCTCCGCACGAAGTACCAGGGCATCGCGCCCGGCGCGCCGCGCAGCGAGGCGGACTTCGATCCGGGCGCGAAGTACCACATCCCCGCGTCGACGCCGTACATCCGCTACTTCCTCGCGCGCATCTACCAGTTTCAGTTCCACCGCGCGCTCTGCAAGGCGGCGGGCCACACCGGCTCGCTCGACACGTGCAGCATCTACGGCAACAAGGACGCGGGCGCGAAGCTCCGCGCGATGCTCGAGCTCGGGCAGAGCAAGCCGTGGCCCGAGGCGCTCGCCGTCCTCTCCGGCGAGACGAAGGCCGACGCCTCCGCGCTGGTCGAGTACTTCGCCCCGCTTCGCGCGTGGCTCAAGGATCAGAACAAGGGCGAGCAGTGCGGGTGGTGACCTCCGCGCGCGTGGGTGACGACGTCGCGCGTGGGTGACGTCCCGCGCGCGGGTGACGTCGTCGCGGAGTGGCGACGACGTCGCGCGTCACGCGTTTCGTTCCTGAAAGGCGAGGTCGTCGGGTAGTCGATCGTCGCGCGCTGTGCGTCGTGAGCAACGTCGCCGTCTTCCGCCGATCCACCCGGCGCCGCTTGGGGGCGACGCGCCACGTCCCTGCTCCGCGAGCCGTGGGCGTCCCCCCAGGGGACGCGGCGCGCGAGATCGTTCGCGCCCGCGCGAGCGCGCCTGGCCGCGCCGGTCATCCGCCGCGAGAGCATGTAATTTCAGTTCAATCCGGCGTTCCGCGCCTTCCTTCCGAGGTCCGCTCCGCTATGCTTTTCGATGGTGGCCCAGGACGTCCGGTCCCCTCTGCCTGCACCGGTGAACATCGGTGACATCGTCGACAAGTACCGCGTCGAGCACGTGGTCGGCGTCGGAGCGATGGGCCTCGTCGTGGCGGCGCGGCACACGACGCTCGAGCAGATCGTCGCCATCAAGTTCCTCGTCGAGCACCGCTTCGGCTCGCGCGACGAGTCGATCGCCCGCTTCCTCGGCGAGGCGCGCGCGGCGGCGCGCATCCAGTCGGATCACGTCTGCCGCGTGTCGGACGTCGGGATGCTCCCGAGCGGCGTGCCGTACATGATCATGGAGCACCTCGAGGGCAACGACCTCGAGGACGAGATCGTCGCGCGCGGCCAGCTCGACCTCGTCGAGGCGGTCGACTACGTGCTCCAGGCGTGCGACGCGATCGCAGCCGCGCATCAGCTCGGCGTCGTGCACCGCGACCTCAAGCCGGCGAACCTCTTCCTCGCGCGGCGCCCGGACGGATCGCGCCGCGTGAAGGTGCTCGACTTCGGGATCTCGAAGGCGACGACCGGCAAGCGGCGCTTCACCCGCGAGACGCGGAGCCTCGGCACGCCCGCGTACATGCCGCCCGAGCAGGTGCGCGACCCGATGAACGTCGACCACCGCGCCGACATCTGGGCGCTCGGCGCGATCCTCTACGAGATCCTGACCGGGCAGATGGCGTTCGTCGGCGCGAACATCAAGGAGGTGCTCGATCGCGTCCTCGGCGAGGATCCGTGTCCGATGCCTGCGCTCCGGCGCGACGTCCCTCCCGAGCTGACCGCCATCGTCAGCCGCGCGCTCGCCCGCGACCGCGACGCGCGCTGGCCGACGGCGGCGACGTTCGCGAGGGCGCTCGCTCCGTTCGGCTCGATCGGCGTGCTCAGCGGCCTCGCGAGCATCCAGCGCGAGGTCGGGTCGCTCTCGTCGATCTCCGCGCTCCGCGCGTCGACCCCTCAGGTCGCGTCGACGGCGCCCGGGCCGATGGGGTCGGGGGCGTACGCCGCCTACGGGGCGGGGATGCCCGGGCCGATGGGGTCGGGCGCGTACGCGGCGCACGCAGCGGGGATGACGCCTGGGCCGTTGGGGTCGGGGGCGTACCGCGCGCTCGGGCCAGGGATGATCGGGCCGGCGGGCTCCGGCCAGTATCCGGCGTACGGCCCGGCGCCCAGCGTGGACGGCGTCACGTCGAGCTTGCCTCGCGAGATGCCGACGCAGCCCGACCCGAGCGAGCTGAGCCGCCGGCACTCCGTCGTCCAGGACTGGACGGCGCTGCAGACGCGCCGCCGCCGCGCGCGGTCGGCGCTCCTCGTCATGTTCGCCGCGCTGCTCGTCGCCGGGACCGCAGCGGTCCTCGTGTACCGCGTCGCGCGCCCGCGGCCGCCGCGCGTCGACGGGCAGGCCGGGGCCGCGAGCGTTCAGGCGCTGTCGTCGAGCACCCACTCCCCGCCGCCCGCGGCCACGGCGCTCGCGGAGCCGGCTCCGCACGCGAGCGCCGAAACGGCGAGCGTGCAGTCTGCACCCGTGTCCGTGCACTCTGCACCAAGTTCTGTGCGTCCTACACGGAAGCCCCGCCCGAAGGCGCCGCGCCGGTAGGCACGACGCAACGAACACGACCGTATCGCGCGCAGGTCCGGCCGTTTTCAGGCTCCGCGCGCTCGCCTGGAGACGCTCCGACAGCCGCGAAAATGCGCTGGATCGAGCTGTTTCGGGGGAATTTCGTCTCCCGGAGCGCCGCGCGAACAAAACGTGATCCCGGGCGCGAACCGAGCGTAAGATAACCGCCATGAACCAACCCCCCGGTGGCAACTACCCCCCCGGCTATCCTCCCGGCGGCGGCTACCCTGGCCAGCCGCAGCAGCCCGGTGGCTACGGCCAGCCGCAACAGCCCGGCTACGGTCAACCCGGCCAGCAGCCCCAGCAAGGTGGCTACGGTCAGCCGCAGCAGCAGGGCTACGGTCAGCCGCAGCAGCCCCAGCAGGGCGGCTATGGCCAGCCGCAGCAGCCGCCGCAGCAGCAGCAGTACGGTCAGCCGCAGCAGCCCGGTGGCTATGGGCAGCCGCAACAGCCCGGCGCTCAGCCCGGTTACGGCCAGCCGCAGCAGCAGCCGATGCAGGGTGGTTACGGCCAGCCGCAGCAGCCCCAGCAGGGCGGCTACGGTCAGCCCCCCAGCGGCCAGCCCGGCGGCTATGGTCAGCCGCAGCAGCCCGGTGGCTACGGCCAGCCGCAGCAGCCCGGCGGCTACGGTCAGCAGCAGCCCGGCGGCGGCTTCGGCGGCGCGATGCAGGGCGCCTTCGGCCAGATGGGTCAGATGGGTCAGATGGGCTTCGGCGGGGCTCCCGGTGGCGCCAAGCCCACGGTCCGCAACCCCGTCATGACGATGCTCCTGCCGTTCGGCATCATCGTCGTCGGCAACATCCTCGCGACCATCCTCGTGATGGTGACCGAGGTCGGCGCGCTCGGCCTGATCGGCAACCTCTTCGGTCTCGCCGGCTCGGTCCTCGCCATCCTCTCCATCATCAAGATGACGAACGAGCTGAAGACCGTCACGGGCAACGCGTCGTTCGCGTGGTGGCCGGTGATCATCCCGTTCTACGGCTACTACTGGATGTGGGTCATGGTGCCCGCCGAGATGGCGAAGGCGAAGCAGATGCGAGGGATCCAGAAGCCGGCCCGCGGCTTCGTGGTCTACTTCTTCTTCTTCCTCTACGCCTACGCGGCCGATCTGAACGACATCGCGAACGGCCAGTAGAGCGCGCGCATCGCGCGTTGGTCCCGCGGCGGCGCGGGTCGGGAACCCACCGTAGGACGGTGTGGGTGCCCGGCCGGCGCCGCCCTCGCTTTGTCCGGATAGGCGCGCGCCTGTTAGTCTTGCAACGTCGTGTCGGAAGCGGCCCTGGCGAAGGCGGAGCATGAGCCGCTCATCATCGGTCGTTACGCCCTGTTCGACGCGCTGGCGTCGGGCGGTATGGCGACGGTCCATCTTGGGCGTCTGCTCGGCCCCGTCGGCTTCGGCCGCACGGTCGCCGTAAAGCGGCTCCACTCGCACTACACGACCGATCCCGACTTCGTGACGATGTTCATGGACGAAGCGCGCATCGTCGCGCGCATTCGTCACCCGAACGTCGTCCCGATGGTCGACGTCATCGAGTCGGGCAAGGGGCTCTTCCTCGTCATGGAGTACGTCCACGGCGAGTCGCTCTCGAGGCTGCTTCGCACGTGCCGCGCGGCGCAGGAAGCCGTCCCGCTCAAGATCGCCAGCTCGATCATGCACGCGATCCTCCTCGGCCTCCACGCGGCGCACGAGACCAAGGGAGCGGGCGGCGAGCTGCTCGACGTCGTCCATCGCGACGTGTCTCCGCAGAACATCATCGTCGGCGCCGACGGCGTCGCGCGGGTGCTCGACTTCGGCGTCGCGAAGGCCGCGGGCCGCGCGCAGGTCACGCGCGAAGGGCAGATCAAGGGAAAGCTCACGTACATGTCGCCGGAGCAGATCCGGGGCAAGGTCGATCGGCGCGCGGACGTCTTCGCCGCCGCGGTCGTCCTCTGGGAGGCGCTCGCGGGGCGGCGCTTCCACGACGGCGCGAAGGACGTCGAGATCGTCACGCGCGTCGTCCAGGGGCAGTTCCCGAAGCCGAGCGAGCTCCGCCCCGAGATCCCGCCGGAGCTCGACGCCATCGTCATGCGCGGGCTCGAGATCGACGTCGACGCGCGGTACCAGGACGCGCGTTCGATGGCGCTCGATCTCGAGCGCAAGGTCGGCCTCGCCAACCCGAGCGCCATCGGCGAGTGGACCGAGCGGCTCGCCAGCGACGCCTTGCAGCAGCGCGCCGGCAGGATCGCCGCGATGGAAATGGCGTCGAGCGAGCTCGTCCCTCTCGAGTCGAGCCCGCCGCCGTCCGCCGGACGAGACGCCGCTTCGTCCGTCCCGCGGCTGTCGGCGCCGGGGACCGGCGAGCATGGTGCGTATCGCCTGCCGTCGTCGAGCGACGCGAGCATCTCGTCGAGCGGTGGCTCCGCGGCGACGGGACTCTCGAGCGGAGGCACGCCGCTCGGGACCGAGCTTCCCGCGCCGGCGCCCGAGCCGCGCCGCGACCCCATCCCGACCGTCGCGGTCGCGAGCTTCCTCGGCGCGCTCGCGCTCGTAGGGACGATCCTCGGCGGGCTCTCGCTCTACGCCAGGAACAGCGCGATCACCGCGTCGTCGGCGACGGTCGCGGCGAGCGTCGCGCCCCCACCGCTCGCCGGAACGGGCGCCGAGATCGCGCCGACGCCCAGCGCGTCGGTGTCGAGCGCGACGCCCGCGCCCGAGCCGAGCGCGGCGCTGTCCAGCGCTCCCACGCCGAGCGCGACGACGACGAGCAAGGTCCCCGCGATCGCCCCGCGATCCCCGCCGGCGACGCACCGCCCTGCGCCAGCGAAGAAGGACTGCGATCCGCCGTACATCGTCGACGAGCAGGGGCACCGGAAATACAAGCGCGAGTGCATCGACTGACCCGGCGCGCCGGCACATTCGGCGTTCGACGATCGGAGGCGGCGACATAAACTCGAAGCCGCGATGCCGTGGCGATCCGCCGACGAGACCTTGCTCCAGCGCCTCGAGGACGAGAGCCTCGTCGAGGCGCTCTTCGCGCGCGCGGTCGGGCGAGGGTCGGGGCGCGCGGTCCTGCACCCGCGCGCGGCCGGGCTGGTCGCCGAGCTCCGCAAGCTCCCGGCCGGGGCACCCGTCGTCGCGGCGGCGCTGGGCGGCGACGTGGGACCGCTCGCGCGGCTGATCGTTGAACTCGTGCTCGCCGAGGTGCCTCCCGAGCTCGTGCATCACCTGGCGCTCTTTCACCAGGCCGCCGCCGTGGCGCTCGAAGACGTGTCGCCGGAGGAGGCCGCGGGCGCGTGGGTCCGCGCGCTCGCGGCGTGGTTCGCGCTGGCCGAGGAGCGCGCCTACGTGACGCGGATCGAAGAGCTCGTCCTCGGCGGCGGCGCGGGCGAGGGCGCGCGGCGCGGCGGGGGTGGGGCCGGCGGAGGCGCACGAAGCGGCGCGCGCCGGGACCGCGCCGCGGACGCCGCGATCCCGCCAGAGCGTCTGCCGCTCGAGATCGTCTCCGAGCTCGCGAAGCGCGCCGACGCGGGGGCGAGCGATCTCACGCCGGGGGGGCGCGCGGCGTTGCTCGCGCTCGCGCGGATCGACGAGGCGGCGCGCGTCGCGGGAGCGCACGCGCCGGCGGCGCTCCGTGCCCGCGCGGAGGCCGAGCGACGCCGGAACGCCGCGATCGAGGCGGCCCTCGCGGTGATCGGCGACGCGCTCGACGAAGCGAACGTGCGCGGCGAGCTCACCACCCTCGGCCTTCCGCTCCTCCTCCGCGCGGTCCCCGTATGGCGCTGGACGTCGAGCGACGAAGCGGTCGAGCACTTCGTGGTGGACCGCGTCGACAAGATTGGCTGGGAGCTCTATCGGGCGCGGAGCTGGGACGCGCTCCGGCAGCTGCTCGAGCCGTTCCTCCCGATGTTCGACAGCCTCGCGTCGCGCGTCGAGCGCGATCCGACGCGCATCGCGTACGCCGCGGCCGCTGCGCAAATGTTCGTCTTCCGTGCCGAGGTCGAGCGTCGATTCCCGCAGAAGCTCGCGCTGGCCGAGCGGGCCGTGGCCATCTGCCCGACGCATCGGAACGGCCGGCTCGTCCTCGCCTCGGTGCTCTGCGACGAGGCGATGAGCGCGATGCGCGCGATGGTCGTCTTCGCTCGCCGTGACGAGCTCGAGCGCGTCGGCGCGCTGCTCGAACGCGCGGAGTCGCTCTATCCGGCGTCGAGCGAGCTCCCCGAGGCCAAGGAGATGCTCGGTCGCGTGAAGCGTGGGCGCATCGCGGTCTGAGCTCGGCCGGCGCGCGCGCGGCGGTGGAGATCCCGGACCGTCGCCGTCGCGATGGGCTACGCTCCCGGCGTCACAGGAGACCGGATGGACCGCTACGAGCACTGCATGATCGAGTTCTACTGGACGCACCCGGGCGGCGCCGACGCGGCGGCCTTCAAGCCGGGCTTCAGCGTCTTCCACGCCGACGGTCGCGTCGACAATCGAGAGGGGGGCAACCCCGAGCTGACCGCGCTGCTGAACCAGCTCGGCGCGGAGGGCTGGCGCGTCGCCACCGCGAGCACGGCGGCGAACTGGATCCTCTGGACGCTGGAGCGAAGGGGCGGCTGACCCTCGCGGCGTCGCACGAACGGCGCTATTCGTTCGATCGTGGATAACCCGTTCGAGCGCTACGACCTCGACCCGCGCGAGGGCATCGCGGCGATCACCGCGCGCCTCAAGGAGCTCGCGGAAGACGCGCGCGACGAGGCCGAGCGCGCGCGCATCCGCGCGGCGTGGGAGGAGCTCACGCTGCACCCGGCGCGTCGTCTCCGCGCGGCGCTCTTCGCGCACCCCGAGACCCGCGGACCGCTCGGGACGCCGCCGCCGCTCCCGCGCCGCCGCCCCGCGCCGGCGGCCGCGCTCGAGCTCCGCGATCTCGCGGCGCGGCCGAGCGTGCTCGAGGCGCTCGGCGCCGCGGCGCCGGCCGACGACGACGTCCCGTCCCTCGAGGACGACCCTGTGCTTCGAGGCCTGCCCTGACCTAACCTTGGCGACATGCCCTTCCTCGATCGCGCCGTCGGCATCGACCTCGGGACGACGAACTCCGAGGTCGCGTGGCTGCCGCCCTCCGAGCGCGACATCGTGATCTTCGCGGACCGGTTCGGCCGCCGGACGGTGCCCTCCGCGGTCTCGTGGGACGAGAAGGCCGGCGCGTTCGTCGTCGGTCACGCCGCCCGCAGCAAGCGCGGGACGAGCGCGGCGCCGGTCGAGTCGATCAAGCGCAAGATGGGCCAGCGGACGACGGTCGCCGTCGGCCCGCACGCGCTCTCGCCGGAGGAGGTCAGCTCGAAGATCCTCGCGGAGCTCTTCGACCGCATGAAGGCGACGCTCGCCGAGCAGCCGCGCGCGGCGGGCGCGGCGGCGGTCGAGCTCACCACCACCCGCGCGGTGATCACGGTGCCGGCGTACTTCGACGCGCCGCAGGTCGAGGCGACGCGGCGGGCCGGGGAGCTCGCGGGCATCGAGGTGATCGGCGTCCTGCAGGAGCCGACCGCGGCAGCGATCTACCACACGTGGAAGCGGCGCCTCGAGGACGGCAACTTCCTCGTCTACGACCTCGGCGGCGGCACCTTCGATGTCTCGATCTTGCGCTGCATCGGCGGCGAGTACCAGGTCCTCGCGATCGACGGCGAGAACTACCTCGGCGGCGACGACTTCGACCGGCGCTACGCCGAGCACCTCCGCAAGCAGCTCGTCGAGAAGGGCTACGCGCTCGACCTCGACGTGAAGGGCAGCGACGAAGACCGCCGGATCTTCGCGCGGCTCGTCCACCTCGCGCAGGAGATCAAGGAGTCGCTCTCCACCACGGAGGTCGCTCACGTGAACAAGAGCGACCTCGTCAAGGACAAGGCGGGCGAGAGCGTCTCGTTCGAGGGCGAGGTGGGCCGCGCGGACTACGAGGCGATCATCGGCGACCTCGTGGAGACGACGATGGCCTGCTGCGAGCGCGCGCTCGCGCGGAGCCGCGAGGTGGCGGACGTCGGCGTGGAGGACATCGATCACGTCATCCTCGTCGGCGGCTCGACGCGCGTGCCGCTCGTGGTTCGGCGCGTCACCGAGACCTTCTGCAACCCCGAGGGCAAGCGCGCGCGGGGCGAGCCCGAGCCGCTCCGCGACGACGTCGACACGTGCGTCGCGCTCGGCGCCGCCGTGCACGCGGCGCACGTGGGCGGGACGATCCTCGGCGACGCCGGCGTCCGCGTCCGCGTCACGACGCCGCTCGTCGCGCAGGGGACGAAGCTCCGGCTCGGCCTCACGGTCGAGGAGGCGCCGAAGGGCGCGACGAGCCTCGCGATCTGGCAGGGCGAGCAGGCGCTCGCCGAGGGCCCGCTCGGCAAGGAGGCCATGCGCTTCGACCTCCCGCTCGGCGAGGCCGAGGAGACGTTCGCCACGCTCGCGCTCTCGACCTCCGTGGGCGCGCCCGTCGGCGAGCTGCCGCTCACGCTCCACCGGGGCGATCTGCGCCCGCGCCCGACGGCGCTCTCGCGCGCGTCGGTCGTCGCCAAGGACATCGCGCTCGAGGTCGTGCGCGGCGGTAAGCGCGATCGCAAGGTCCTGCTCGCGCGCGGCACCGGTCTCCCTGCGCAGGTGACGCACCTCTTCTTCACCGCCGATCAGAGCGGCGCCGTCGTCCTCCGGATCTTGCAGAACCGGCTGCCGATCAAGACGCTCGCGGTGGACGTCCCGCGGGAGCTCCCGGTCGGCAGCCCGGTCGAGGTCGTGCTCCGCTGCGACGAGTCGATGCGGCTCGAGGCGCAGGCGACGGTGGGCTCGCAGCAGATCCAGGCGCACATCGAGCCGCCGCAGAGCCCGGCGGGCGAGGCGGGCGACGTCGAGGCGCTGCTCGAGCGGGCGGAGAAGGCGAAGCGGGCGCTCTGGGGCGGGCTCGGCTCCGAGTTCGCGCGCGAGGCCGACCTGCTCGTCGTCGGCATACGCGAGGTGATCCACACCGATCCCGACAAGCTGGCGGCGCTGTGCGAGCGGCTCCGTCACCTCGTCGAGGAGTTCCACGGCGGCGTCGGCGAGGGGCTCGTCCCGCCGATGGCGCGGATGGAGGACGCGTTCGACACGCTCCGCCGCGTCGTCTACCGCGCGAGCGGCGCGCTCATGGGCATGGAGCGCGCCGCCTGGGACGATCGCATCGACGCGCTCTACGACAAGGCGATGGAGGCGCACGCCGCCGGGGACGGCCCGACGTGGCGCCGCGTCTACAACGAGGTGCAGGCGCTCTGCGAGACGGCTTACCAGGAGGAGTTCTCGCTGATGCGGACCGACGATCCCGCCTGGATCGTGCGGCGGTCTTTGACGCTCACCTGGCGCGCGCAGCGTGTCGAGCAGGCGCTCGCCGAGCTCGTCCCGAGCACGACCGCCGAGATCCGCGCGATGCAGGAGGCCGAGCAGGCGCGCATCGAGAAGTGGCTGGCGGAGGGCGTGAAGAGGCCGCTCGCGGAGGCCGCCGCCGAGAAGGAGCGCGGGACGCCCGAGCAGCGCCGCGCGCTCGAGAAGGTCGACGCCGAGATCGATCGCATCGAGGCCGCGGTCGAGCGCCTGCCCGCGATCGGCCTCGTCACCGACCGCGGCGCCGGCGGATGACGCGCCGCCAGCGGATGACGCGGCGCCGGCGGATGACGCGCCGCCAGCGGATGACGCGCCGCCGGCGGCGGCCCGAG
>JAHBWA010000040.1 GCA_019637195.1 Labilithrix sp.
AGGCGTCATGGTTGCCGGGGACGAGCGTGACGCTGCCTGCCGGGAGCTTCGCGTCGTGGAGGACCTCGGCGAACAGCTCGAACTCGGCGTCCTCCCCCACCTCGGTCAGGTCGCCGGAGATCACGACGTGGTCGGCGCCCTGCTCCTTCGCCGCGCGGAGGGCGCGCGCGAGCTTCCGGCTGCGGGCGTGAGGATCGGGGGCGCGCTGGCCGATGCTCACGAGCTTCGTGGTGAAGCGGTAGCGCGCGCGCCGGGTGCCGGCGCGCGCGTCGAGGATGTGGACGTCGGAGAGATGAGCGATGCGTCTCACGAATGCGGCCCTCCAACCCGGTCGAGCTCGTCAGTGCGAACGTCTGTTCGCGTCTCTCTAAACGATGGATCGTGTGAAGAGTTTCCGCCACGCCTTTGTGCGAAAAACATTTCGCACAAAGGCCGCAGCGCTCCCACGACGGCTCCTCGCCGGACGCGGGCGCGGAATCAGGCGCCGCGCGGCGCGCGCGTGGAGGGCACGACGCGCGCGAGCTCCGTCGTCAGCGCGTCGTGGATGGCGCCGTTCGTGGCGATGACGTGGCCGCTCTGCATGAACGTGCCGCCTTCGTCGAAATCGGTCACGCGGCCGCCGGCCGCCCGGACGATCGCGATCCCTGCCGCGATGTCCCACGGGCGCAGCTTGCGCTCCCAGTAGCCCTCGTACGTGCCGTCGGCGACGAGGCAGAGATCGAGCGCGGCCGAGCCGCACCGGCGCACCGCGCGGCAGCGCTGCTTGATCGTGACGAACGCGTCGAAGTTGTTCTCGGCGCTGACGCGGCGATCGTACGGAAACCCCGTCGCGAGGAGCGAGTCCTCGAGGGCGGCGGTCTCGCTCACGGTGCACGCCTCCTCGACGATCCGGGGCGCCGGCTCCGCGCCGGCGACGATCGCTCGTGCGATCATGTTCTCGGCGGAGCGACGGAGCGCGCGTCGCTCGCCCGACGCCGCGACCCAGCCGAACCACTCCGAGCCGAGCGGAGGCGAGATGACCACGCCCAGCACCGGCTGGCCCGCGATCACGAGGCCGACCGAGACGCACCAGAAGGGGTGGCCGTGGACGAAGTTCGTCGTGCCGTCCACCGGATCCACGTAGAACGCGACGCGCTCGGCCGCGCCCCCTTGCTCCTCGCCGACGATCGCGAACGGCAGCGCGTCGCCGAGGCGCCGGCGCAGGAGCTCCTCACTGTCGCGGTCGAAGCTCGTGACGAGGTCGACCGCGCCCTTGTGCTCGACGGCGGGCGCGTGACGATAGCCGCCGAGGACGAGCGTAGCGGCCTCGCGCGCGGCCTCACGGGTGACGGAGAGGATCGCCTCGAGCCCCTCACGCGTCGTCGGGTCGGGCGCGGTCGTCATGAGCGCGCGCCGAGCTCGCGGAGGAGGCGCGCGTGGATCCCGCCGAACGCGCCGTTGGAGAGGAGCGCGACGACGTCGCCGGCGCGCGTCTCGGCGACGAGGGTGGCGACGATCGCGTCGACGCCCTCTGCCGCGCTCGCGCCCTCGCCGATCGCCCGGGCGATGGCGGCGAGGTCGAGCCGCTCGGACTCGGGGATGTTGGTGCGCCCGAGCGGCGCGAAGAGCACGCGATCGGCCGCGCGGAACGCCGTCGCGTACTCGTGCTGGTGGAGGTTGCGGCAGGCGGTGGCGCTGCGCGGCTCGAACACGGCCCAGAGGCGGCCGCCCGGGTGCCGCGAGCGGAGCGCGCGCAGCGTCTCGTCCACCGCGGTCGGGTGGTGCGCGAAGTCGTCGTAGACGGCCACGCCTCCCGGCGTACCGAGGAGGTCCTGCCGGCGGCGCACGCCCTCGAACGACGTCAGCGCCTGGCGCGCCTTCTCGATGTCGACGCCGAAGCCCTCGGCGCAGGCCGCGAGCGCGCCGATCGCGTTGCGGACGTTGTGGGCGCCGGGCACCTTCAGCGCGAAGCGCCCGCCGTAGGAGCCGCCGAGGTAGAGATCGAACGGCTGCACGCCGGTCTCGGCGTCCGCCGGGACCATCGCGCCGAGCCACGTCGGCGTGACGTCGCCGGTGTCGTCGCTGTCGAGCGCGTAGAACGCCGTCCGCGCGCGCGCGTGCGCGGAGACGATCGTCCGGGCGCGCGCGTCGCGCGCGTCGCACGCGACGAGGCCGCCCTCGGGGACCGCCGCGACGAGCTCGGCGAACTGCCGCTCGTAGACCTCCGCCGACGGATAGATGTCGATGTGATCGTGCTCGACGCTCGTGACGATGACGACGTCCTCGGCGGGCGAGCCCGGCGGCGCGACGTAGTCGAAGAACTTGGGCTTCTTCTCCCAGTAGACGGCGTCGTACTCGTCGCCCTCGACGACGAACGGCGCGGCCTTCGCGGCGCCGCCGACGATCTTGCGCTTGGCGCTGGCGGCGCGCGCGCCGGCGTCGAAGTTCTTCGGGAGGCCGCCGATGAAGAAGCCCGGCTCGAGCCCGGCGACCTCGAGGATCCAGGCGCACATCGCCGACGTCGTCGTCTTGCCGTGGGTCCCGGCCACGACCAGCGGTCGCTTGCCGGCGAGGAAGCGCTCGCGGAGCGCGCCGGACATGCTCGTGCGCGGCAGGTCGAGCTCGATCGCGCGGACGGCCTCGACGTTGTCTTTGCGGATCGCGTTGCCGACCACGACGAGCTCGAGGTCGGCGGTGACGTGATCGGCGTGAAAGCCGGGCTGGCAGCGGATCCCCGCGGCCTCGAGCGCGGGCCCCATCGGCGGGTCGAACGCGACGTCGGACCCGCTGACGTCGTGGCCTGCGTCGCGGAGCAGCTTGGCGAGCTGGCCCATGCCGGTGCCGGCGACTCCGATCAGATGTACGCGCATGGGCTCGTCTCAGTCGCCGATCTTGGTGAACGCCGTGTTGAGCTTGGCCTCGCCGACGGCGAGCGTCAGGGTGTTGTCTACGATCGTGAAGTCGTAGGTGTTCGCCGGCAAGCCGCCCTGGCACTTGACGTTGCCCTCCTGCTTCTCGAACCCGAGCGAGCCGATGGTGACCTTGCCCGTCGCTGCGTCGAGCGCGGTCGTGTCGAGGCCGATCGAGCCGCCCGCGATCACGGCGGTGTCGCTGCCGGTGGCGACGCACTTCGCGGCGCCGACGACGTAGCGGTCCATGAACCGCAGCCGGAGCTCGACCGTGCCATTCGACGCCGTCTGCGTGGTCTGCCACACGCCGCGGAGCGTGTTCGGCGACGCGGCCGGCAGCGTCTCGAACAGCGTCTCGGGCTCGGGCGGCGGCGGCGGCGCGTCGCCGTCGCTCTCCGAGGCGCAGGCGGTGAAGAAGAGGAAGGCGGCGGTCGCCGCGCGGGTCGTGAGAGAGCTCATGCGGGCACGGTAGCACCGACCCCGACGCCGCGACGAGCGCCCGCCCGCGGCGGGATCGATCCGGACCCCTTCTTGCTCGTGGGGTGCTCGCCCGGACCGTGCGCGAAGCGCCTCGCGCGACGCCGACTCGACGGCGCGACGCACGGACCAGAGAGGTTGGTGTCACGTGCGCACCTCGATGGAGCGCCGCCGTCGCGCGGCGCGACGACGTCTCGCGATCGCGCCCGAGCCATCCTCGGCCACGGCGGCCCTTCCGCGCGCGTGGGCGCTCGGGCTCGGAGCGGCGCTCACGCTCGGCGCGGGGTGCACGAAGAGCGGTAACCTCGACGTCGGCGCGCTCGGCCTCGACGGCGTCTCTTCGATGGAGTGCGTCCCGCCGGCGAGCGACGCCGCGCGCGACGTCGCGTGCAGCCGCTGGGCGTGCGGTCACTCCGCGCTCGACGCCGCGCCGTGGAACGGCGATGCCGCGAGCTGCGATCCCGGCCGCGTCGACGAGCACGCGCGCGATCGCGCGCTCCGCGTGGTCAACGCCTACCGCGCGCTGGCGGGCGTACCGGAGCTCACCGCGGAGGCGCGCTGGGAAGGCCCTGCCCAGGACTGCGCGCTGCTCGCGCACGCGAACCGGAGCCTGTCGCACGCGCCGCCGCCGGAGTGGGCGTGCTGGTCCGACCGAGGCGCGCGCGCCTCGGCGGTCAGCCTCGTCGCGAACCGGAGCGCGCCGCAGGCGATCGATCCGTTCATCGAGGACGAGGGCAACGCGTCCACGATGGTGCACCGGCGCTGGCTCCTCAGCGAGAAGATCCACCGCGTCGGGCTCGGTTCGACGAGCCGGTTCACCTGCGCGCTGGTCGACGGGCGCGAGTGGGACGACGCGCCCGCCGCGCCGCGCAGCGAGCTCGCGCTCCCGGCCTGGGTCGCGTGGCCGCCGCCCGGCCCGGTCCCGCTCGACGTCTTCCGCCGGACGAAGCTCGACGCCGTCGGTTGGACGATCCAGAGCTCGAACCTCGATCTCGACGGCGCCGCGGTCACGGTGCGCGTCGGCGGGGAGCCGCGCGCGGTCGCGGTCTTCCCGCTCGAGCGCACGATGGGGAGCCTCACCGCCGTCCGCTTCGTGCCGGACGGTTGGACCGCGCAGGGCGGCAGTCGCTACGACGTCCACGTCGAGAAGGACGGCGCCGTGATCGCTTACACGGTCGAGCCGGTCGAGTGTCGGTGAGCGCCCGGCGTCGCGGAGCCGCTAGAGCTCGATCTCGAAGCAGCGCTCGGTGGCCGTGACGCCGGCTTCACGGAAGCGCGGGCCGTCGAACGGGCCTTCGTCGACCGCGGTCACGCGCGCTCCGGCGTAGAGCCGGCGGATCTCGTCCTCGCTCACCGGGTACGGCGGCGGATCGAACGACGACGACGTGTAGTCGAACGTGACGAGGAGGGCCTTCGAGCGCGGAGCGAGCAGCGCCCGGAGGTGCGTGACGTAGCGCGGCCGCACGTCGCTGGAGAGCGCGACCAGCGCCGCGCGATCGTAGAGCGCGTCGACGTCGCCGACGATCTCCTTGGTGCACGCGAAGAGATCACCCGCGAAGAGCGTGACCCGCTCGGACGAGTACGCGCGGATGTGCTCTCCGGCGTCGCGGACCGTCGGAGTGAGCTCGTGCTCCTCGAAGAACGCCTTCACCGCGTCCTCCACGGCCTCGACACCGACGACGTGGTGCCCACGCGACGCGAGGAACGCCATGTCCTCCGTCTTGCCGCAGAGCGGCACCAGCACGCGCCGCGGCGGCGCGCCGAGCCGCTCGACGTGGCGTCCGAGGAAGACGTTCGTTTTGCCCTCGTGGAAGCCGATGCGGCCTTCTTTCCAGCGCTGTGCCCAGAAGTCGATGTTCATGCCGCGTGCATGCTGCTCCCGCGAAGGGCGACTGTCGAGAGGCGGCGGTTGGTGCTAGAAGGCTAGCCATGTTCCGGCGATCGCAAATCCCGAGCGCCGAGGTCCACGCGACCCTTCGGCGTCACATCCTGGTCGACGGGTATCCGCTCGTCATCGATCTCGAAAAGAGCAGCGGCTCGGTCGTGCGCGACGCGACGAGCGGGCGTGAGCTCCTCGACTTCTACACGTTCTTCGCGTCGAATCCGCTCGGGTTCAATCACCCGGGCATGCTCGACGAACGGACGCGCGAGCGGCTCGCCAGGACGTCGCTCGTAAAGGTCGCGAACTCCGACAAGTACACCACCTACTTCGCCGAGTTCGTCGACACGCTCTCGCGGACCGCCGCGCCAGCCGAGCTCTCGAAGTACTTCTTCGTCGAGGGCGGAGCTCTCGCGGTCGAGAACGCGCTCAAGACCGCGTTCGACTGGAAGGTGCGGAAGAACCTGGCGGCGGGGCGGGGCGAGCGCGGATACCAGATCCTTCACCTCGAGCACGCGTTCCACGGTCGGTCCGGCTACACGATGAGCCTGACCAACACCGATCCGAACAAGACGGCGTACTTCCCGAAGTTCGACTGGCCGCGCATTCCTTCGCCGATGATCCGCTTCCCCCTCGCGGGCAAGAACGTGGCCGAGGTCGAGGAGCGAGAGCGCGCTGCCATCGCGGCGGCGGAGGCCGCGTTCGCGCGCGCCCCGCACGAGATCGCGGGCATCATCCTCGAGCCCATCCAGGGCGAAGGTGGCGACAACCACTTCCGTTCGAGCTTCTTCGAGGCGCTCCGGCGCCTCGCGGACGAGCACGAGGCGCTCCTGATCTACGACGAGGTCCAGACCGGAATCGGCGGGACCGGTCGCTGGTGGGCCTACCAGCACCACGGCGTGAAGCCCGACATCGTCTGCTTCGCGAAGAAGATGCAGGTCGGCGGCATCCTCGTGTCCGACCGCATCGACGACGTCGAGGACAACGTCTTCCACAAGGCCGGGCGCATCAACTCCACCTGGGGCGGCGGCCTCGTCGACATGGTGCGCGCGACGCGCATCCTCGAGATCATCGTGGAGGAGAAGCTCATCGAGAACGCCGCCGCGCGCGGCGCCGAGCTCCTCGCGGGGCTCGAGGGGATCCAGGCGCGACGGCCCTCGGTCGACAACGCGCGTGGCCAGGGCCTCATGTGCGCGATCGACGTGCCCGACGCGAAGACGCGCGACGCGGTGATCAAGCGCTGCTTCGCCGACGGAATGGTCGTGCTCGCGTGCGGGCAGCGCTCGATCCGCTTTCGCCCGGCGCTCAACGTCGGCGCGGACGTGATCGCCGACGCGATCGCCCGCCTCGACACCGCGATCGGCGCCGTCGTCTCCTGAGGGGCTCCTGAGGAGCGCCGCCGCGCGCGGGGGGGCGGCGGCGCTACTCGATCTCGACGAACGTGCGGAGGGGCGCGCCGACGACGTCGAGGCGATCGACGTGGCAGCGCTTGCCGGCGCGGCGGAGTCGCAGCGAGACGCGCGAGCGCCCCACTCGCAGGCCCTCGATCTCGACGCGGCTCATCGACGCGGGCATCCTCGGGTTGCGGACGACGATGCGCTGGTGCACGCCGTCGACGTGGATGCCGAGCACGGACTGGAGCAGCAAGAAGGGCGCCGCCGCGGCCCACGCCTGGGGGCTGCAGGCGACCGGGTAGCGAACGAGGGCGCCCTCCTCGGCGGTCCCGCAGAACAGCTCCGGCAGCCGCCGGTCGGAGAACCGTGTCATCGCCGCGGTGAGCGCCTCGAAGACGGCGCACGCGTGATCCATCAGGTCGTAGTTCGCGAAGCCCTTGGCGATGATGGCGTTGTCGTGCGGCCACACGGTCCCGTTGTGGTAGCTGAGCGGGTTGTACACCGGCTGGCCCGCCGCCAGCGTGCGGATGCCGAAAGCGGAGAGGGACTCGGACGCGACCAGCAGGTCGGCCGTCGCCCTCGCTCGACCCGGGCTCGGCAGCCGCGACCACAAGAGGTGACCGATGTTCGACACGACGGTCGGGAGCGCGACGCCGTGCCCGTCGACGGCGAACGCGTAGCGCTCGAAGTCCGGCATGTACAGCGCGCGTTCGACGAGGGAGCGCAGCCTCTCCGCGCGCGCGGCGTAGATCGCCGCGGCGGCGTGATCCCCGGCGGACGCGAGCAGGCTCGCCCCCCGGCGGTACGCGTCGACGCAGTAGCCTTGCACCTCGGAGAGCGCGATCGGCGGCTCCGCGCGCCGGCCGTCGGGGAACGACAGCGCCGCCCGGGAGTCCTTCCAGCCCTGGTTCTCGAGTCCGCGCGGGCTCTCCTGCCGGTACGCGACGAGGCGGGTCCCCTCCGCGCTCCGCGCGTCGATCCACCGGAGCGCCGCGAGGATCGCGGGCATCAGCTCCGCGAGCAGAGCGTCATCGCCCGTCACCTTGTGCGTCGCGTGCGCGATGACGACGAAGAGCGGAGTCGCGTCGATCGTCCCGTAGTAGGGCGAGTGCGGGATCTCCTTGCACGCCGTCATCTCGCCGAAGCGGAGCTCGTGGAAGATCTTGCCCGGCTCCTCCTCGGTGAAGTCGTCGAACCTCGTCCCCTGGAACATCGCGAGCGCCCGCAAGGTCGACGCGGCGAGCCCGGGATCGAGCGTCAGCGCCTCGTAGGCCGTGAGCAGAGTGTCCCGACCGAAGGGGCAGCAGAACCACGGGATGCCCGCGGCGACGATGCGCTGCCCGCGCAGCGCCAGGGAGAGCGCGAGGAGGTCCTTGGTCGACTGCTCGAGGACGTCCTGGATGGTCGCGTTGTCGCATCGGAAGCGCGTGCACGCGTCGAAGTACCGCGCCGCGTCCTCGCGCGCGGCGCGGAGCCGAGCGTCGAACGGCACGCGTCTGGACGCGTCGGTCGCGACCGTGTCGTCGGGGGCGATGTCGATCTCCACCTGCGCGGCTCCCCCGGGCTCGATCGTGAGGTGGAACGCGGCCTCGGCGCCCGACAGGCGCGCCGGCGCGGGGGAGAAGCCGAAGTGCGCGACGTACGCCGTCCCGTCGAGCCCGTCGTACGCGAGCTCGACCGCGCGGCGGTCGACGACGGGAGGGCGCATCCGGCCGCGCCGCCCGCGCTTGGCGCCGCGGATCTCGAAGACGTCGGCGAAGTCCGCCGCGAACGAGAGAGAGAGCTCCACGTGGACGCGGCGAGGCAGGTAGTTGACGACCTCGATCTGCTCGCGGAAGCGCTCGTCGATGAACTGGCGCCGCCGCACGTGGAGGAAGTTCTGCGGATCGTCGAGGAGCGCGTCGTCGCTGCCGAGCCCGGAGACCATGAGGTCGATGCGGTTGCAGGCCAGGTCGAAGGAGTCCGACGAGAGGTGCACGAGCGCGAGCTCTCGCGGCTCGGCGGGCTCGGCCCCGCCCCGCGGACGGATCGAGAGCTCGTAGCGAGACAGGTAGCGCGTGTCGTCGAAGACGAGGCCGAGCTCACGCGCGCCGGTCGGGGACACGTCGCCCTTCTTGTTCGTGACGATGAACCTCGTCCCGTGCGCGCGGACCAGCGTCTCGATGTCGCCGGCGGTCGTGAGCTCGAGGGGGGCGCCCTCATCGGCGGAGTCGGGGGAACGCAGCGCCATTGTCGCCTCGCGTAGCCAACGTGTGTCCGGGACGCGCGTCGCTCCAGCGATCGATCGCGTCGCGGTAAACCGCCACGTAGGCTTGGCTCATCCGCGTCGCGCTCCACCGAGCGCGAGCGCGCTCGCGGCAAGCTCTCCGGTCGAGGGTCGCGGCGTCGCGGAGCCTCTGCGCGAGCTCGTCGAGCGAGCGGACGAGGAAGCCCGTGACGCCGTCGTCGACGACCTCGGGCGCGGACCCGCGCGCGAACGCGATGACCGGCGTCCCGACGAGCATGGCCTCGATCATGACCAGCCCGAACGGCTCCTCCCACTGGATGGGAAAGACCAGGCAGCGCGAGCTCTGGAGGAGCTCGACCTTCGCTGCGTGATCGGCCTCCCCGGCCCAGCGCGCGTTCGCGCCGAGGCGGGGCGCGACCTCTCGGTCGAAGTAGTCTCGGTCGGCGGGGTGAGCCTCTCCCGCCAGGACGATGGGCAGTCCGGCGAGGCTCGCAGCTTCGATCGCGAGGTGCGGCGCCTTCTGGACAGCGAAGCGGCCGAGGAAGGCGCAGCGCTCGCCTCCGCTCCCGAGCGGATAGCGCTCGACGTCCAGCCCGTGGTGGACGATCGCGCGGAACGGGACCTCCGGCGAGAGCTCGGCCTGGCGTCGCGAGATGGCGACGAAGTCGACGTGGGGGTATGCCGCGTAGTGCGCGAGGAGCGATTCGTCACGGTCGTGGTGGATCGTCGCCACGGTGGGGATGGGGAAGAGGTTCGTGAAGGGGAGCGCGCTCGCGGAGCTCACGTGCACGACGTCGACGTCATCGAGCTTCGCGATCCGGCTCCAAGCTGCGCAGGCGTGGCGAAGCTCCGCCCAGGGGTTCGGGGGCCAGACGCCGCGATCGAAGAGCGCCCGGCGCGCTCCGGCGCAGGTGGAGTCGCCGGTCGCGAAGACGACCGGGTGATGACCGAGCTCTCGAAGCTCCCGCGCGAGCTCGGCGATGACGAGCTCGGTGCCGCCGTAGGCCCTCGGCGGCGTGGCGAGAGCGCAGGTCGAAACGATCGCGACGCGCAGCGATCCCGCTTCGATGTCCCCTCGCGCCATCGATTCGCCTCGTCGCGTCGTGGGTGCACGTCACGCGCCAGCGTCACGGCACAGCGGCGCCGCGGAGGCAGAGATTGATCGGCGAGCATGGCTCACGCGGAGCTACGGCCGGGCGGGCAACGCAGGCGCGCCGCGAAGAACGCAGCGGCCAGTCGCCAGCCCGTCGAGAGCAAGAGCAGCGTGGAGATGGACATCGAACCCGCGAGCAGCCCGCCGAGGATCGACGACCCTCCGTACGCGACGCCGCTGACCGTGAGGCTCGCCGCTGCGAACAAAGGCCGGCGATCGCGCGGCGCTGTCGCGAGCGGCAAGGTGAAGAACGCGAGCTCTTGCCCGCCGAGCAGGAGCCCGGTCGCCAGCGCGTCGAGCGCGATCAGCCACGGCAGCCCGTAGCTCACGCCGACCCAGGAGAGCGAGCTCAGCGCCGCCCCGAGGCTGCACAAGACGAGCACGGGGCGGCCTCCGATGCGATCGAGCGTTCGTCCCCACAACGGGGTCGTCACGACGCGGAGCAGCGCGACCGTGGTCGCGTAGATCGCGATGCCGGAGAAGCCGAGGCCGAGGGCGCGCAGCGTGAGCACGGCGGAGATGCTCGCCGTGAGCCCGGTCGCGACGCCCCAGGTCGCGCCGTAGGCCAGCAGCCGGCGGTAGGCGCGGTCCGCGAGCGGCAGCGCCACGTCGGCGAGCCGCGGAGCTCGGTCGACGTGCGGAGGATCGTGCTGCCGAGCCATGAAAGCCGTCGTCATCGCTCCGGCGATCGAGCGCGCCACGAGGACGACGGAGAGCACCGGCCCGAGCAGGGTGTTGTTCCGCCCCGTGTCGAGCGAGGACGCGACGACGAGCGTGGCGACCATCCCGACCGCCGTGCACACGGCGGTGCGCCGGCCGAAGTAGGTTCCGCGCGAGCGCGCCGGCACGAGGTCGCCCATCCAGGCCAGCCACGCGTTGTGCCCGATGACGGAGAGCAGCGAGGACAGAGCGAACAGCGCCACGAGGAGCGCGCGCTTCGTGTCGATGGAGAGGTCGACGAACGGGAGCGCCGCGATGGGCAGCGTCACCTGCCGCGCGAGCGCCTGCACCGCGACGGCGACGCGCTTTCGACCGAACCACGACGTCACCCACGCCGCGGGGAGCTGGAAGACGTGGCCGAAGTGGGGCAGTCCCCAGAGCACGCCGAGGAGCAGCGGGCTCGCGCCGAGCTCGATCCCCCACGCGGTCACGACAGCCGGCCCGAAGCAGGCCCCGACGACCTCCGCGGCGAGGCCCTCGGCGGTGCACGCGGCGAGCGACCGCCGGAGAGCCTCGGCGCTCGTCGAGGGCGCGGTCGACGCTCGCTCGGCGATGGAGCGGGCCGCCGGCAGCCGCGAGGACGGCGTCGCGTTCATCCGGAGACAAGCGGCGCGAGGTGCATGGACGACAGCGTTCGCGGGCCGGCGGAGCTCGCCGCTCGCCGACCGCGTGCGGGCACACTAGCGAAGCGCGCGCGGATCGCGGAGCCGTGCGCCGCCTGAGCTCGGGCGAACGTGGGAGCTCGTCCGCTCGTTCACACCTTCTTCCTCTGCCACTTGCCGCGCCGGAAGAGGACGCCGCCCGCGATCGCCTGGGCCGCGTAGGACGTCGTGATGGCGAGGAAGACGCCGCGCGGCCCGAGGTCGGCGAGCACCGCGAGCGCGTACGCGAGGGGCACCCGTAGGCCCCAGAACGCGCCCAGGTTGATGGCCAGCGGCGTCATGGGATCTCCGGCGCCGTTGAAGGCCTGGATCGTCACCATGCCGTAGGCGAACGTCACGAAGCCGACCGCGACGATGCGGAGACAGTCCGCGCCGTAGGCGAGCACGCTCGGGTCGCTGGTGAAGAGGCCGAGCACGGACCTCGACGCGGCGGCCAGGGTCGCGCCGATGACGAGGAGGAAGATCGTGTTGTAGAGCGCGATCGTGCTCACGGAGCCGCGCGCGCGCTCCGGCTTGTTCGCGCCGAGGTTTTGCCCCACCAGCGTCGCCGCCGACGTCGCGAGGCCGAGCGCAGGGAGCAGGACGAACGTGGTCACGCGCATCGCGATCGTGTAGCCCGCGACGGCGGCGCTCCCGAACGTGGAGAGGATGCGCACGAGGCCGAGCCAGCTGACGGTCTCGACGAGGACCTGGATCGTCGCCGTCCAGGCGAGCCGCACGAGGCTGATCATCACGCGCGGTCGCGGTCGGAGGTGGCGCCGCTCGAACGGCAGCCGCGGCCGGTGAGGGCCGCGGGAGAGGACGCTCACCTGATAGAGCACGCCGACGCCGCGGCTCACCGTCGTCGCGATGGCCGCGCCGAGGACGCCGTGCGCCGGGATCGGCCCGACGCCGAAGATGAGCACGGGCGCCAGGGCGATGTTGAGCCCGTTCGCGAGCCAGAGCGACCGCATGGCGATGACGGCGTCGCCGGCGCTCCTGAAGATGGCGCTGAACACGAAGAGGAGGAAAATCGTCACGCTCCCTCCGAGCATCGTCCGCGCGTAGGTCGAGCCGCTCGCGAGGACGCTCGCGCTGGCCCCCATCGCCGACAGGAGGGTAGGGGCGAGCAGAGCTCCGGCGGCGCCGATCACCGCGGCGTAGGCGAGCGCGACGAGGATGACCTGACCCGCCGCGACGGCCGCGCCCTCCGGGTCTCTCTCCCCGGTTCGACGTGAGATGAGCGCCGTGGCGCCGGCGGAGAGCCCGATCGAGAGCGCGTAGACGGGCGAGAGCATCGTCTCGGTCAGGCCGACGGTGGCGATGGCCTCCGAGCCCAGCCGCGAGACGTAGAAGATGTCGACGATCGCGAAGAGCGACTCCATCGACATCTCGAGCACGACCGGCGTGGCGAGCAGGAGGACGGCGCGGCGAAGCGGGACGGTCGTGAGATCCTCCTGCGATCCGCGGACCGCTTGGCGGAGCGTGGACCACAAGCCGGGCAGAGCAGATGTGCCCTCGGTGAGCGCGCTCGCGGCAACTTGCGTACGATGAGGCAAAGGGCTTCGCCGCCGTTGGTGGAGTGGACGTCACCGATCTTCGTCGCGGAGCGCGCTCGCCGATCCCCGCGGCTGCGCCCGCGGGGGCGCCCTTGCGACGGCTACGCCATCGTCCAAAGACGAGCTACCGGCCCCAGCGGACCGGCAAGGCGCGATACGGCCGGGGTCACCAGGCCAACGTCAGGACGTGCGCTCGGATCTCCGCTCCGAAGCGCGCGCGCGCGGCACCATGGTCGGCGCCGCTCGTGCCGCCGCGGTAGAGCCCGCGGAGCTCGAGCCCGATCCCGACGACGTCCCCGAGCTGCGCGTGCGCGCCGAGGCCCGCGTGCGCGCCGACGTAGGCGTCGGGCGAGGCCGAGCCTCCGCTGAGCGGGATTTGCCCGTCGAAGCCGGCGCGCGCGAAGGCGTGCGAGCCGGCGAGCTCCCCGCGTCCGTGCGCGAAGCTGTAGGCGAGCGCCGGGTGGAGCCCTGCCGTGTGGAAGCGCGCGTCGCGGTACCGCTCGAAGAGGAACGATCCGTCGACGAGCACGGACCACGACCGATCCAGGCGGAGACGGAACGGGAGGCACGCGCCCATGTACGACGGGAGATCGCGGCCAGTGAACACGGCGGCGCAGAACGTGAGCGGCGAGAGCTCCCTCCGCGGGAACGCGATGTAGCGATCCGGCCGCGGCCCGAGCGCGGGCAGCGGCGTGGCCGCCCACCGATCCCACGATCGCTCGGCGTTCGCGGTCGCGCCCGCGGAGAGCGTCGCCGACGCCGCGAGCTCGACCTCGACCTTCGCCCGAGCCTGCCAGCTCAGGTAGGCCTTCCACGCGAGCACGCGCTCGACCTCTGCTCGAAGTGCAGCCTGCTGGGCGCGCAGCCGCGCCTCGGCTTCGGCGCGCGCCCGCGCTTCGGCCTCGGCGCGTGCCCGCGCGTCGGCGTTGGGATCGACGTGCACGGTGGGCGCCGGCGGCGCGATGATGATGCGCCCGTCGGTGCCTACGCAGACCGGCGCGTTGTTCGGGCAGGTCTGCGCGCGCGCCGTGCGGGCGATCGCGGGGACGAGCAAGGCGACGAGCGAGAGCAGCGCGAGGAGCGCGCGCCCGTGCATCCGAGTCCCAGCCGCGCGCAGAGGGCACCGTCCGCGCATCAGAGGCCGATCCGCAGGAAGAGGACGCCGTCGGCGCCGAGGCGCGGGACGTCGAGCAGGGAGCTCGGGCCGCCGACGCCGCCGCGCAGCGAGGCGCGGAGCTCGTAGCCGACCCCCACGTAGCCGTAGTTCGGGAGCGACGCGGCGAAGCCGATGAGCCCGAAGCCGAGGTGGCCGCCGATCATCGCGTTGGGGGCGAAGCCCGACGCGCCGCTCGGGACGAGGATGTCGGGTCCCCCGCGCGCGTAGACGATGGCGTCCTTCGAGGTGAGGCTCGCGACGAAGGCGGGGCTCGCCGCGAAGGTCGCCCAGCGCCCGAGGCTGCCGGCCCACGTCTGCATGAGCGCGACCGGGACGTCGATCGCGAAGTGCTGGTTGAACCGGAAGGCCAGGCCGACCTCGGGCCCGGCGTGTCCGTACGATTTGCGCTGGACGGTGCCGATGCGAAACCCCGCGCTCGGCTCGACGAGCGGGAAGCGCACCGGGATGTCCGCCGGTCGCGCGGCTTCGGCGCGCGCGACCCAAGCCTGGTGGCGCTGGGCGTCCTTCTGCCGGAGCGCGGCGTCGTAGGCGCCGGGCCCGTGCTTGGCGAGGTAGTCCGCCTCGATCCGGGCGCGGTACGCCGCCTGCTCCTGCGGCGTCACGACCGGCGGCCGGCCCGCCGGCGCGTACCGGCAGCCCGGTGTGAGCGGGCGGTCGGGCATGCACAGGTTCGGCTCGTCGGGCTGCGCCGCGGCCGAGCGCGTGGCGACGAGGAGCACGACGATCACGATGGACGGAGCGAGTCGCTGCGAGACGAGCAAGGGAAGGTCCGGTGTAGACGTCGCGCGGTCGGGCGGTATTCAGACGCCCTTCGTCCGCCGAGGTAGAGGTCGCCGTCGCGTCGTCTCCGGCGCTCGCCTCATTGCGAGGGCGGAGCGAAGGCTCCGGCGTTCCCGCTCACGTCGTCGAAGGTCACGTCGAGCCCGGTCGCGGCGGAGAGGTTCCCGAGCACGATCCTCTTCGCGGCGTCGCCGGCGATCTGCAGCTCGCTGCCAGCGCCGAACGTGGACGTTGCGCCGTACGCGCGGAGCGTCACACCGGCCTCGGTCTTGATCGCGTAGAGCCCGAGCCGATAGGGCACGTTCGTCGCGGTCTCGCCAAAGGGGGCCTCGGCGCCGGCACCTCGCGCCTGGAGGCGCACGGTGTCGGTCGCGGAGGCCAGGGTGGCGAAGACCTCGCCGACGGGGCCGCCTTGCCCGTCCTCGAGGCGGGCGATGACGGAGCTCCCCGGGGACGTCCCGAAGCGGACGTAGAAAGATAGAAAGAGCGCGGCTTGGGGCGGGAAGGTGCGCGCGATCCCGCTGGTCTGGCTCGCGAGGACCTTCGCGGACCAGGCGCCGAAGATGGCCGTCTCCGCGCGCCGCGCGGTCGTCGGCTCGTTGGCGCCGTTTGGACCGAAGAGGGCGCCTTCGAACGTCATCGTGAAGGGGAAGTGGTAGCCGGCATCGATCTCCGTGCTCCGCGCGTCCGCGGCGGTCGGCGAGGCTTCGAGCTGCGCCGCCCCGCCTTCTGCCGTCGCTGCGTCGTCGTCGTCGTCGTCGTCGGCGTCGGCGTCCGTGTCCACGATCGCGGCGTCGTCTTCGAGGACGCGCCCGCACGCGAGCGCGAGGAGCGGCGCCGTGACGAGCGCGAGAGCTGCGTAACGCATCGAGGTCGATACTACCAGCGAGGCTGGCGGCCGCGTAGTCGGTGTGCGAGCCGCGTCGTCCCGGGGCGTCAGGCCTTGACGAATTTGAAGCCGTCGCCGTCGACGTCGCAGTGCACCGTGCTGCCGTTCGGGTAGCCGCCGGTGAGCAGCTCCTCGGCGAGCGGGTCCTGGACGGCCTTGACGATCGCGCGCTTGACGGGGCGCGCACCGAAGGCCGGCTCGTAGCCGATCTCGACGAGCCGCATCTTCGCGGCCTCGGTCAGCTCGAGCTTGAGCTCGCGGTCGGCGACGAGCTTCTCCACCTTGCGGAGCTGGATGTCGACGATGCCGCGGAGATCGGGCTTCGAGAGCGGACGGAAGATGATGACGTCGTCGATGCGGTTCAGGAACTCCGGGCGGAGGAAGTTCTTCAGCTCCTCGCGGAGCACGTCCCGGAGCGCCTCGCGGCCCTCGTCGGACTCGAAGAGCTTCGGCTCGGTCTCGAGGATGCGCTGAGAGCCGATGTTGCTCGTCATGATGACGACGGTGTTCGAAAAATCCGCGGTTCGGCCGCGGCCGTCGGTGAGCCGGCCGTCGTCGAGCACCTGGAGGAGCAAATTGAAGACGTCGGCGTGCGCCTTCTCGACCTCGTCGAAGAGCAGGACGCTGTACGGCCGCCGGCGCACGGCCTCGGTGAGGAAGCCGCCCTCCTCGCTGTCGACGTAGCCCGGTGGCGCGCCGACGAGGCGCTGCGCCATGTGCTTCTCCATGAACTCGCTCATGTCGATGCGGGTCATCGACTGCTCGTCGTCGAAGAGGAACTCGGCGAGCGCCTTCGCGAGCTCGGTCTTGCCGACGCCGGAGGGGCCGAGGAAGAGGAAGCTCCCGATGGGCTTGCCCGGATCGCGCAGGCCGACGCGCCCGCGGCGGACCGCCTTGGAGATCGCCTTGACCGCCTCGTCCTGGCCGACGACGCGCTCGCTGAGGCGCTGCTCCATCTTGAGGAGCTTCTCGCTCTCGGCCTCGAGCATCTTGGAGACCGGGATGCCCGTCCAGTCGCCGAGCACCTGCGCGACGTCCTCCTCGGCGACGACGCGCGAGACGCCGTCCTTCAACCCGGCCCGCTCGACGGCCGCGTCGGCGGCCTCGAGGCGGCGCCGGACGTCGGGCATCTGGACGTGCTCGAGCTCGCCGAGCTTGGCGAAGTTCTGCTCCTGCCGCGCCTGCTCGAGCTGCGTCTGCAGCTTCGTCATCTCCTCCTTCAGCGCGGCCTGGGCGGCGAGCGCCCCGCGTCGCGACTCGAGCTTCGTGCGCATCTCCGCGACCGAGGGCTCGAGCTCGCGGATCTCCTTCTCGATGCGCTCGCGCGTCTTGACGCTCATCGCGTCGACGTCGTCCTCGAGACCCGAGAGCTGCGCCTTCAGCGAGGCGACGCGGCGGATCGCGTCGTCCATGTGCGCCGGGAGGCCGTCTATCTCCACGCGCTTGCGCGCGGCTGCCTCGTCGAGGAGGTCGATCGCGCTGTCGGGCAGCGCGCGCTCCTGGACGTAGCGCTTGGCGAGCCGGACGGCGGCGGTGATCGCCGGGTCGCCGATCTGGACCTTGTGGTGCGCCTCGTAGCGCGTGGCGATCCCGCGGAGGATCTCGACGGCGCGCTCGGGCGTCGCCGGATCGATCGTGAGCACGGTGAAGCGACGGAGGAGGTTCGGGTCCTTCTCGGAAAGCTTGCGGATCCCCTCGGGCGTCGTCGACGCGAGCAGGCGCACCTCGCCGCGCGCGAGCAAGGGCTTCAAGAGGTCGCCGATCCCGCTCCCGCCGGCGGCCTGGCCGAGCAGCGACTCGAGCGCGGAGATGAAGAGGAGCGAGTCCTTGCCCTTGATCGACGCGATCACCTGCTTCAGCCGGTCCTCGATCTCGCCGCGGAGCTTCGCGCCGGCGACGAGGAGGCCCGTCTCGAGCTCGAGGATCGACAACGAGGCGAGGTTCTGCGGGACGTCGCCGGCGGCGATGCGCATCGCGAGCGCGCCGACGATCGCCGTCTTGCCGACGCCCGGCTCACCGACGAGGAGCGGGTGGTTCTTCTGGCGGCGCTCGAGGATCTGCAGGAGTCGGCGCACCTCGACGTCGCGGCCGATCACGGGATCGAAGCCGCTCTCGCGGGCGCGGGCCGTGAGATCGTGCAGGTAGCGCGCGGCGTCCGCCGACGAGCCCGACATGGACGCGCCGGCGATCTCGCGCGGGACGCTCTTCAGCGCCGCCATGTGCGGGCGCAGCGAGCCGGGGCCGAGCGCGAACGCCTGGAGCACGACGGCGGCGGGCCCGCGGATCTCCTGCGAGAGCGCGTTGAGCAGGTTCTCGACGCCGACCTGGCCCTTCTCCGCCTCCTTCTCCGCGCGCCCGAGGAGCTGGAGCATCGCCGTCGACAGGTAGGCGAGCCCGGCGCCCGCCTTCGCGAGCTTCTGCAGCTGCGCCTCGACCTCGGCCGCGACGTCCGCGGGATCCGCGCCTGCCTTCTTGAAGACCTCGGCGACGCCGCGATCGCGATCGAGCGCGCGGGCGAGCAGGTGGACCGGCTCGACCTGGACGTGCTTGCGCTCGTCGGCGAGGGTCTGAGCGCCGGCGACGAGCGCCTTGGCGTCGGGGGCGTATCGCTCGAGATGGATCGTCTGCTCGGAGGCCATGAGGAGGTCGAACGTACCACGGTCCCCGGCGGTCTTCCCCCTCGGCCCGCCCCCGCGCCCTCGGCGCGACTCTCAGTCGGCGCAGTCCTGGTAACAGGCGTTGAGCGCGGTGCACTCGGCGTCCTCGAAGCAGCCGTCCCACGCGGCGCAGCACGACGTGTTCGTGCACTGATCGCAGTCGAGCGAGATCGTGACGACCTCGGCGCGGCACGTCCCGCCGTCGGGCGCCGCGCCGTCCGCGATCACGCCGCCGTCGAGCGCCCGCTCCTCGATGCACGGGTCGACGCAGAAGGTCTCCCAGCAGGAGTTTATCGCCTCGTCCTTCGCGAGGCCGGTCGGATGAGCCTCCTCGCAGGCTTGGCGGCACGACTTCGGCGGCGGGCCTTCCTCGTCGACCGGCGGCGGGCGGTTCGCGTCGGGGGCCCTGCCGTCGGGTCCTGCGTCGCCCGCGGCGGGCGCGCTCTCGTCGCCGGAGCAGCCGCTGCTCGTGAAGGGCAGCGAGAGCGCCGCGCCGAACGTCGCGAGGACGACGCCGGCCCCGAGCGACCGAGAGCTCATGCGAAGACTCATGGTCGAGCCGGTACCCGCCGTGGGCGGCGTGGTCAAGCTCGTCCGTCCGCTCGAGGCGATCGCTGCGGCGCCCGTGAGCGCCGTCGCAGCTCAGGCAGCGAGCTTCTTGTCGAGCTCACCCGAGCGGTCGAGCGCGCGGAGCTCGTCGAAGCCGCCGATCGGCTCGTCGCCGATGAAGATCTGCGGCACCGTGCGGCGCCCTGTCGTCTCGACGAGCCAGCTGCGCTTCTCCGGATCGCCCGAGACGTCGATCTCCTCGAACGCGATGCCGCGCCCCTTGAGCAGGAGCTTGGCGCGAACGCAGTACGGACAGATCAGGGTCGTGTAGAGGCGTACGGCCTTCATGGGTCTCCCAGGAGCATAAGAAGCCCATGCGGCGCTGGCGAGCCCCGATCGGCGTCTTCGAGCAGGGGCCCGGAGCGGAGGGACGTCAGACCGCGAGGGCGTCGACGAGACGCTCGACGTCCTTCGCGGCCACCGAGCAGAGCGCCACGCGGAGCGCGCCCTTCTGCGGGACGACGAAGACGCCCTTGTCCTTCATCCGCACCCCGCGCTCGTGCGCGTCGTCGGCGAAGACGGTGACGAAGAATCCGCCCTCGTAGCGCGGGTAGCGGAGCCCGCGCTTCGGCGCGAGCTCGTTGAACGCCGCCACGCGCGCGCCCAGCAGCGCCTTCAGCTCGTCGCGCTCACGGTCGCACGCCGAGGCGAGCGCCGGATCGGTGAGCAGCCGGGTGATCGCCCGCATGCCGCCGCGCGTGCAGTTCGACCACGTGCCGCGGCACGAGTACGACAGCGCCGCCTCGGTCGCGGTGCGCGCCGCCGGGTCCGGCACGCAGGCGATGATCGCGCCGACGCGGAGGCCGTAGTGCGTGTACGTCTTCGACGCGCTCCACGCGAAGACGAGCCCGACCTTGCCGAGCAGCGGCCGGAGCTCCTTCAGGAAGGCGCGCGGATCGCTCGCGTTATAGGCGAAGTACGCCATGTCGACGAGGAGCGTGACCGGTGCCGACGCCGCGTGGGCGAGCAGCCGCTCGACGACCGCGCGCCACTCCTCGGCGCGCATCGAGTAGCCGGTCGGGTTGTGGCAAGGATCGTTCAAGAAGAGCAAGACGCGCTTCTGCTCGGCGATCTGCGCCGCGAGCGCGCGGTCGAGCGCGGCGACGTCCATCGAGCCGTCGGCGGCGAACATCGAGAAGGTCGAGACCTTGCGCTCGCCCTCGTCGCAGAGCGTCTGGTACGGGCCCCAGAAGTAGCTCGTGGTCAGCAGCGACTGGCCGGGCTCGAGGTAGTTCGCGATCGCGTGGCGGAGCGCGCCCGTCCCGCCCGGCGTCGCGGCCGCGACCGCCGAGGCGCGCATCTCGGGCTCGTCCTTGAAGACGTCCGCGATGACGGCGGCGAGGAAGTCGCTCGAGCCGGCGATCGGCGCGTACGGCGCCCACTCCTCGGCCGGCACCTCGTGGACGGCGCGGGCCGCCGTCGGGAGGATGGCGAGGGCGCCGTCGTCGTGGAGCAGCGCGCCGACGGTCCCGTTCACGATCGCCTCGCCCTTGGCCTTCCGCGTCACGGCCTCCTTGTTGAGCGCGAAGATCGGGTCATCGGACGGACGGCCCTGGTGAGACGGAATGACGTGGAGCATGGCCCAGCCTGCTACCGCTCGCGCGCTCCCGCGTAAAGCACCCATGCGCCGGCGCACGCGATCGGCGCCGCGATGCGTCGTGACCGCGCGCGCCCCGAGCACGCCTGTCCGCGAGCGCGTCAGTCGGAGTGCTTCAGCACCTCGTCGGCCTTGTCCACCGAGAGGTACAGCCCGCGCGCGTAGAGCCGCCGCCGGTCGTGCTCGGGCAGGTCCCCGCGCCGCGACGCGGTGGCCGACGCGAGCAGGATCGCCGCTACCACCGAGACGTTCAGGCTCTCGACGAAGCCGCGCATCGGCACGCGGACGCTGCGCGCGCAGGCGCGCGCGAGCTCCTCGGAGATCCCGTCGCGCTCGTTCCCGAGGACGATGGCGAGGCGCGGGATCGTCGCGAGGTCCGCGGGCGCGAGCTCGCCCTCGGCGTGCGCGCCGACCAGCTCGTAGCCTTCGCCGCGCAGGGCTGCGATGGCCTCCTCCGACCGTTGCCAGCGGCGGAGGTCCACCCACTTCTCCGACCCGCGCGACACGGACGGAGCGAGGAGGAACGCCTCCTTCCGCTCGATGACGTTGATCCGCTGGACGCCGAACGCCTCGCACGATCGCACGACCGCCGCGCCGTTGTGAGGATCGTGCGGCGCGTCGAAGACGACCTGCACGCTGTCGAGCCGCGCGTCGATGACGGAGAGCAGCCGCTGCCGCCTGCGCTCGAGGACCAGCGGCTCGAGGAGCGCGATCACCCGCTCGGGGGCCTGGCGCTCGACCTTGGCGATGAGGGAGGGGACGACCTGGCTCCCGGGGAGCACCCCTTCGCTGTGACGCCGCATGTCGGGCCCTCAGCTAGCACGATCGGCCACGCTTCCCCACCAGAACAGCCCAGCCGCACGCCCGCGTTGACCACTGCGCAAAGGCGCAGAACCGCGCAGCAAACTGGGGACGGACGGGGTGGCCGGCTATGCTCGAGGATCCAGATCCGTCAAACGCGAGGTCGGCCACTTTCATCGAAGGGGCTGGCCCCCGACCCCAGCGATGGAAGCGCGAAGCTCGAGCACACAGCTGCCCCCCGTACGGCGCACCCGGCGCCGCGACTGGGTGCGCCTCGTCTGCCGGATCCTCTGCGTCTTCTTCGCGTTCTGCGGGCTCGTCCCCGTCGGGGTCGGCCTGCTCGCGCGGACCCCGTGGGCGCGCGGCGCCGCGACCCGGGAGACGCGCGCGCTCCTCGCCGGCTTCGGCGTCGACGCGCGCTACGAGCTCGATCTGCGCGTCTGGCCGCTCAGCGTCTCGCTCACGGACATCCGGGTCGAGGCGAGCGATCAGGGGACGCCCTTCTTGACCGCCAAGCGGGCGACGGCCAAGCCGAAGATCTTCGGGCTCCTCGCCGGCAAGGTCCTGATCGACGAGATCGAGATCGACCAGCCGAAGGCGCGCGTCGTCCTCGAGGACGGCAAGCTGAAGAACCTCGCGCTCGACCTGCCCGACACGCCCAAGTCGGAGAAGAAGGTGCGCGCTCCGTTCTCGGTCGTCTCCACCAGCGAGGCGGAGGTCGACATCACGATCGACGCCACGCGCGTCGTGGCGCGCGAGATCGACGCCGACGTCACGGTCGACGACGACGGCGAGGGCGGCGACGCGTTCGAGATCGCCCTCCGCGTCGGGGAGGCCAGGACGAGGCTCGTGCGCACGGTCAAGCCGGCCACCGCCGACGCGCCTGCCGTCATCGCGGTCGACGACGACACGCTCTGTCGCGTCGACGGGCGCGCGCGCGTCGAGGACAAGCGCGTGCTCGTCCGCCGCTTCGAGGCGCACGGGAGCGCCGACATGGACCCCGCCGCGGACACCCACCTCGGCTGCGACCTGCCGAAGACCGACTACCGCTACGTCGAGCTCGGGCTCGGGCACTTCGCCGTCACGCTGCCGAAGTCCGACGGCGAGGTCCCGAACTTCGAGGGGCACGTCAAGGCGCGCGCCCCGATCCCGCTCGTCGGACGCACCGGGCCCGGGGCGCCGATCACCGCGGGCTGGGTCGGCGTCGACGTCGAGCTCCGCTACACGCCCGAGACGCCGATCCCGGACCTCGCGGGGCGCCTCGAGGTGCACGACCTCCGCGTCGCGCGCTTCGACTTCGCGAGGAACGTGACGAGCGAGGTCGCGGTGCGACGCGGGGTCGTCTCGGTGCCGCTCACGAGGCTCGACATCGCCGACAGCGTGACGGAGATCCGCGACGTCGAGGTGCGTCCGTTCGAGAAGGGCATCCCGATCAAGGTCGGCAGCGTCGACATCAAGAACGCGAACTTCACGTCGCTCCTCCGCGACTTCCGCGTGCACCCGCGCCCGTTCGTGGCGTGGGACATCCGCGACGTGCGCGTCTCGGACGTCCGCGGCACGGCGGAGCCGTTGAAGCTGGACGGCGACATCGCCGGCAGGACCTACGACTTCGCCGTCTTCGACAAGCCCGCCCAGGATCCGGCGCGGGGTCGCGTCATCGGCGTGCGCGACGCCGCGCTGAGCGGCAAGCTGGCGGTGCGCCCGAAGGGCTTCGAGTTCGCGAGCATGACGGTGACCACGCCGAAGAGCGTCGTCAACAACGTCACCGTGATGATCGGCTACCACGACGAGCTCCGCATCGACGTCGGCGGCGGGAGGATCGACATCAGCGAGGTCTCGCCGCTCGGCTCGGTCGTGATGGCCGGGATCGCCGAGCCCAAGGTCACGGTGAGCGGCGACGTCGGGAGCCCGATGCTCGTGGCCGACACGTCGATCAAGGACTTCGTCATCGGCGACATCCCGTTCGGGAACGTCACCCAGGCCCACGTCGAGTCGGACATCTCGAAGCTGATCGTCGACATCACCGACGCGAAGGCGCAGAAGGGCAAGAGCGCCTACGAGATGTCGACGGCGCGCCTCGACTTCAACAAGCCGGCGAACATGCGGCTCGACGGGCAGGCGTCGTCGAAGAGCCTCAACGTGCGCGACTTCTTCTCGATGTTCCGCCTCGACGAGGACCCGCGCTTCGCCGAAATCGACGGCAACCTCGAGACGACCGCCCGCATCCACCTCGCGCTCGGCGGTCCCGAGGACGTCTGCAAGGGCGGCTTCCTCAGCGTGGCGGCGTCGACGAACGCGCGCGACCTGAACCTGCTCGGCGAGCGCTTCGACGAGGGGCACGCCGACTTCGAGTATCGCTGGGTCGATCGCCTCGCCGGGATCGACGGCGCGGAGATCGACGTCCGGTCGCTCTCCCTCACGAAGGTGAAGAAGGCGAGCCAGGGCCCGGGCGGCGCGCGCCCGCGCGGGGGCGAGCGCGTCGGTTCCGTGCTCGGCTCGCTCGCGGTCCACCGCGGCGGGGACATGCGCGGCAGCCTCGTCGTCCAGGGCTTCCCGCTCGCGCGCACCGATCTCCTCGGGCCCGCGGCGAAGAAGCTCGAGGGCGCCGCGTCGGGGGTGGCGCGCATCGGCGGGAAGCTCAGCGCCTTCGACATCGAGGCGGACGTGAACGTCACGCCGATACGCATCATGGGGTCGGCGTTCGGCGGCTCGGACCTGCACGTGGCGATGACGCAGAAGCCCGGGACGGACAAGCCGATCGGGAAGACGCCGTGCGGCGCGCCGATCGCCGCGCCGTTCAGCAAGGAGGCGTACCTCAAGGACACGTCCTCGCAGGGAGAGCTCCGCGTCTCGGGGGCGCTCTTCGGCGGCCAGGTGCGGCTCGAGGACGTCGTCGCGACGCGGCAGAAGGCGTCCGTGATCACGGGCAAGGTCGCGCTCGACCGCTTCGACCTCGGGCCGATCGGCAAGATCCTCACGGCGAACGACGATCCGACGGCGGCGCCCGCGACGCCGCTCGGCGGCGAGCTCACCGGGGAGATCGCGCTCGACCGGATCGCGACGGACGACCTCGCGCGCGCGAAGGTCCGCTTCTCGCCGAAGACGCTCCGGGTGAACCGCGGCGGGCAGAAGATCGAGCTCCGCGACAAAGAGGCCGTCTTCGCGCTCGCGGACGACCGCGTCTCGTTTCCGAAGGTGACGTTCGATCTCGCGACGCCGAACGGGCTGAAGGGCTCGTTCGCCGTGAGCGGCGAGGTGCGGAAGGTGACGCGCGGAGGCGATCTGAGCCTCGAGGCGACGCTCTCTCCCATCGATCTGGGGCTGCTCGTCGGCGTCGTCCCGAAGATGACGCGCGCCGTCGGCACGCTGAGCGGCTCGGTGAAGGTCTCGGGCCGCCCGGCCGAGCCCGACCTCGACGGGCGTCTCAAGGTGAGGGGCGGGGAGTTCGGCATCAAGGGCCTGCCCGGCGGGATCACCGACGTCGAGGTCGACGTCGAGGCCGACGAGACGGAGGCGCGGATCACGCGCGCGGTCGGTCACTTCCTCGGCGGCGACGTCTCCATGACGGCGCACATGCCGCTCAAGGGCGGGCAGCTCGGCGTCGCCCGGGCGACGGTCGTGGGGCGCCAGCTCTACGTCGCGCCGGTCGACGGCGTGCGTGCCACGCTCGACGCCGATCTCGAGGTCACGGTGAACCCGTCCGCGCCGTCCGCGCACGGGCGCCTCCCGTTCGTCGGCGGCGAGGTGTCGATCACGCAGTTCGAGTACACGCGCCCGGTCACGCTCGATCTCACCGGCTTCAAGGGCGGCGCCAAGCGGACGATCGTCGAGGCGTACGATCCGTCGGCGGACGCGGTCACGTTCGGGATCGACGTGCGCTCGCGCGCGCCGCTCCAGATCCACAACAACCTCGTCGACGCGAAGCTCGCCATCGATCCGCGCGGCATCCACGTCACCGGGACGAACCAGCGCATCGGCCTGCGCGGTGAGCTCGCGACGATGCCCGGCGGCCGGTTCCGGGTCTTCGCGAACGACTTCGAGGTGCAGAAGGGGACGATCCGCTTCGACGATCCGACGCGCGTGGTCCCGCACGTCGACATCACCGGCGTGACGGAGTACCGCCGCTACAACAACACCGTCTCGAGTCCGACCTCCGGCGCGGCGAACACCGCCGGCGGCGCGGGCGTCACGTCCGGCAACATCTCGAGCGGCGGCCGTGGCGGCGGGCTCTGGCGAATCACGCTCCACGCCTACGGCGACACCGAAGATCTCCACGTCGACATGACGAGCGATCCGGCGCTCAGCCGCGAGGACATCTTCTTCCTCCTGACCATCGGGCTCACGCGCGCCGAGGTCGACCAGGTGCGATCGGGCTCCGTCTACGCGAGCGCCGCCTTCGAGGCGATCGGCACGGTGAGCGGCGCCGACCGCGCGGTGAAGACGGCCATCCCGGTGATCGACGACTTCCGCTTCGGCAGCGCGTACTCGCCGCGAACCGGCCGCACCGAGCCGCAGGTCACGCTCGGGCGCCGCCTGACGGACAACGTCCGGGCCAACGTCTCGACCGGGTTGACCGAGGACCGACAGCTCCGCTCCAACGTGGAGTGGCGCCTGAGCCGGCCGCTCAGCGTGCAGACGTCGTACGACAACATCAGCACCGTGTCGTCCGGCTCGGTCGGCAACTTCGGCCTCGATTTCCGCTGGCGCATCGAGTTCGACTGACGAGCCCGTGCGCGTCGAGCGTCGTGCGGGCGGACGCCGACTCCGGGCCGACCCGTCGCCGCCGCCGGCGTCCGCCTCAGCGCGTGCGCTCGAACGAGACCGGGGAGCGGAGCTTCGGGGACGCGTCAGCGCCCTGACGCGACGGCCGTCCGTCAGGCGCGAGCTGCATCCCCGCGTAGCCGAAGCAGCTCACGGTTCCGGCCAGCAGGCAGACGGCGGCGAGCCAGAAGACGGGGTCGAAGCGACGATGCGGCTTGGTCGTGGCGGTCATGGCGTTGACGCTCCTCTCGCAGAGGCGATGGGTTCGAGAGGACGTCACTGCAGCGGCTGTGCCGCAGCGACCGGCGTTCGCGGGCTGCCGGCGCAGGGGAGCCGTCGTCCGGCGGAGCCGCCGACGTGGCGCGGTCGTCCGGCGGAGACGCAGCGGAGCCGCCGTCTGGCGGAGACGCAGCGGAGCCGCCGTCTGGCGGAGACGCAGGGAGCCGCCGCGCCGGGCGCGCTGGCGGCTCAGGCCCGCCGGAGTCGCAGGTGCTCGTCGACGACGGCCTTCGCCGTGGCCAGCGACGCCTCGGACGAGCCGAGGACGACGAGGCAGAGCTCGGCGGGCGCGTGCGCGACGACGCGGGTCGACAGGCGCCTTCCCTGGCGATCGCGGATGTCGACCTCCTCGACGCCCTCGAGCGGGAGCAGTCGTTCGGTTCGCGAGCTCGCGTCGCGGATGTACGCGCCGAAGGCCGCCATCCCCTCGGCGAGCTCGCCTGCGCCGACGAGGAGCGAGCCCATCTCGTCGGCGAGGACGGCGCCCTCGAGGCCGTCGACGTCGCTGACGCGCGCGATGAGCTCCCGGTAGGCGTCGACGTCGACGTCTTCCGCGTCGAAGCGCGACGATTGCTGCGGCGGGAGGCTCCCGAGCGCGCGGGCGCGGAGGTCGCGGTTCTCGCGCGAGAGCCGCGCGAGCTCTTCGTGCAGCTCCGTGGAGTCGTCGCTCGTCGCGGGCGAGGAAGGCGACCCGGGGGCCACGCTCGCGGCCGGCGCCGGGGCGCTCGCCGAAGGGGGCATCGAGGAGCGCTCGAGCTGATCGTAGACGTCCCGCAGCTTGACGCGCATCTCCTCGGTCTCCTCGAGGTCGCGCCGCCGGTGCCACTCGCTCGTCGTGAGCGCGCGGACGCGCCCCTGGAGCGCCTCGCGAAGCTGCTTCGTTTGCTTGTCGAGGAGAGCGACCTTGTGCCTCAGGCTCGCGCACTCCTCCGACGCGCTCGCGAGGCGGTCGCCGAGCTCGTCGGCTCGTGCGGCCGCGGTCGCCCGCGCGACGAGCTCGTTGCGGTGGTCGTTGCGGAGCGCCGTGATTTGACGTTCGAGCTCGCTCTTCACCGCCTCGGCCGCGCGCGCGCGCGCCGACGCGGTCTCGGCCTTCGCGAGCGCTGCCTCGAGCTCGGCGGTCGTCACCGCCGGCGCGAGCGTGCTCATCGGGATCGACGGGGCGCGCGGGGGCGGGATCGTCGCGGCGGCTGCAGCGACGACGGCGGCCTGGGTCTTGGTGTCGGGAACGAGGGTAGGCCGCTCCTCGTCGTCCCCCTCGGCGGCGGCGCTCCTCGGCGCGCCCGGCGCGGGGCTGACGGTGACGGCCAGCGGTGTCTCCATCGTGTCGGTCGAGGGCGGCGGCAGGGCGCGCTTCGCCGAGGGAGCGCCGTCCGTCGCGCGCGTCGCTTCGTCGCTCGCAGGCGCGTCGCCGGGCCGTCCGGGCGCGATCAGGCCGAGGAGCGGGAGTGACACGCCGCGCTGACCGAGGACGTACCCCGCGGCCGAGAACGCGGCGGCTCCGAGGACCGAGGTCACCCAGACTCCGACGATCGCATCCATCTAGTTCTCCTCTCGGTGCTGGCGGGCCTCGGTCGTCGCGCTTCCGCTCGGCATCGGCGGGGTAGCTTCGCCCGACGGAGCGATCCCGTGCGGCGGCGCGCGGTCTCCCGACGGGGCGCGGTCGCTCGACGGCGCGTGGTCTCCCGACGGGGCGCGGTCGCTCGACGGGGCGTGGTCTCCCGACGGCGCGTGGTCTCCCGACGGCGCGTGGTCGCTCGGAGGGGGCGGATCGCTCGGCGCGTGGTCGCCGGGGCGAGGGCTCGACCTCGCGGGCGCGCGGCCCTCGGGCGGCACGTCGGCGCGCGCGCCGGTCTGCGCGCCCGGCGCGTCGCTCGCGCTCGCGCTCGTGCTCGACGCTCCGCGCTCGGCGGGCGAGGCGCTCGGGCTGGGGGCAGCTCGCTGGCCGCGGCCCCGCTCTCGCGGGCCGCCGTTGCCGTCGCGTTGCTGGCCGCCGGCCTTCACGGCCGGAGGCGCCTCCCGCGGCGCGCTGCCGAGCCATCGCACCTCGACGCGGCGGTTCACGGACGGCGCGTCCGGATCGTCCGAGCGGAGCGGACGCGTCGCGCCGAAGCCGACCGCCTCGATACGTTCCGCGCTCACCCCGAGCGCGACGAGCCGCGACTTCACCCACTCCGCGCGCTCGAGGCTGATCGTGTGGTTGTAGTCGTCGCCGCCGCGCGTGTCGCTGTGCCCCTCGAGGACGATCGTGACGTCGTAGTCCTCGATCATCGCGGTCGCGAGCGCGCGTACGGCGGCCTCGTCGAGCGGCTCGTTCGACGCGCTCTCGAAGCGCGCGACGATCGTGGGGACGCGCGCGGGCGCAGGGATGACGACGCGGGCGGCCGGCGCGCCGCCGCCGTCGTGCGTGGCCGGGGCGCGCGCGGGCGCCTCGACCCCCGCGTCCGGCGAGCTCTCCACGGCCAGCGCGCGCGGGGCGAAATGCAGGTCGAGCGAAAGGACGCTGGCTGCGCCGACGAAGAGGCACGCGAGGAACAGTCCGCGCTGAGGGCCGGCGACGAGCATCCCGCAGCCAGAGTAGCGCGACCGACGACGAGAGGGCACGTCTCGGCCCGAACCAGTACGAACTTCGGGCGCGCGGGACTAGGATGGCGCCGATGGCGGCGCCGCGACTGGTCTCCTCCGTGCTGGTCGCGTGCGGCCTCCTCTCCGCTTGCGCGCGGGCGCACCGCGGGACGCCCGCGACGCCCGAGCTCGCCTCGCCGCCGGCGGTCGAGGCGCCCCGCGTCACGACCGGCGAGCCCGGCAGCGCGGAGGCCCCGTCTCGGCGGGCCCCCGTCGCGCCGTCGCCGCGCGCGTTCGTCCGCCGTGACGTCAATCACGTGCTCGTGACGGGACAGAGCCTCGGGGTCGGCGTCTCGGGAGCTCCCGCGCTCAGCCTGACGCAGCCGTTCGCGAACCTGATGTTCAACACGGGCGTGATGGCGGGCGGCGAGGGCCTCGAGCGCTTCGAGCCGCTCGTCGAGGGCGACAACATCCCCGGGTCGAAGGCCGTCGTCGAGACGATGTCGGCCGCGTTCGCGAACCTCGTCGCCGAGCTCGCGCGCGCGGACGGTGAGGCCCACGACCTCTTGATGAGCGTCCACGCGTCGGGCGCCAAGTCCTACGCGCAGCTCAAGAAGGGGACGAAGGCGTACGCCAACGGCATGGCGCAGGTCACGGCGGGGCGCGACATCGCGAAGGAGCTCGGCAAGACGTACGTGGTGCGCGCCGTCGCCAGCGTGCACGGCGAGTCGGATCACGCCGAGAAGAGCACGCGGTACGCGACCGATCTCCTCGCGTGGCAGGCCGACTACGAGCGAGACATCCGCGAGCTCACCGGGCAAGCCGAGCCGGTGCCGATGTTCCAGACGCAGATCTCGAGCTGGACGAAGCTGATGGGTGGGACCGAGACGAGCGCCATTCCGGGCGCGCAGCTCGCCGCGCACACGACCAGCGCCGGGAAGGTCGTGCTCGTCGGCCCGAAGTACCACCTCGCGTACTCGAAGGACGGCGTTCACCTCACGAGTCGGGGCTACCAGCACATGGGCGAGGACTACGCGAAGGCTTACCGCCGCGTGATCCTCGAGGGAGAGCCGTGGGAGCCGCTCCGGCCGCTCGCGACGTCGCGAGAGGGCGCCGTCATCAAGGTGAAGCTCGCGGTCCCCGTCCCGCCGATCGTCCTCGACACGACGCTGGTCGCGGATCCAGGCAGCTACGGCTTCGAGTACAGCGACGCGAGCGCCGCGCCTCCGGCGATCGCGAAGGTCGAGGTCGCCGCTCCGGACACCGTCGTCATCACGCTCTCGGACGTCCCGACGGGAGACGATCGCCGCCTTCGCTACGCCTTCACCGGGATCAAGGGCGCGGGCGCCGGTCCGCAGACGGGCGCCCGCGGCAACCTCCGCGACTCCGACGCGACGCGATCCCGGACGGGGCAGCGCCTCTACAACTGGTGCATCCACTTCGACGAGGCTGTCCCGTAGCGAGCTCCGCCGTCGTGGCCGCTGTCCCGTGCCGTGGCCCGCTCGCCGCGCGCCGTCGTCTGCAGAGCCTGGCGCCGCGGCGTCGGCGCCGTCGAGCGTGGAGTGGTGCCGCCGGACAGAGCTTCGCCGTGCGTCGACGTCTGCTGTCACTCGGGTGTCGTGTCGTGCACGCGGAATCGTCACGATCCGACGAGCTCGCGCGCGTATAGAGTCGCGCCCGACGCGTCTGAGGAAGACGGGTCTGAGGAAAAGGAGTCTCGAAGTGCCGTCGTATGCGCTCTCGATCCGCCGCGTCTCCGTCGTGACCCTCATCTCGCTTGCCGCGTACGGCGGCGGCTGCGCCGACAGCGTGGAAGATGCGATGCCGCCGGACGACGCCTCCGGCGACGCCGGTGCGGGTAGGAGCGACGCGGGCACGAACGATCGCGACGCAGGCGATCCCGATCCGCCGGACGCCGGCGGCGACCACGAGCCCGACGCCGGAGACGCTGGCGACGGTAGCGACGCCGGTGACGCCGGTGACGCTGGTGACGAGGGCGACGCCGGTGACGCGGGGAGCGCGTGCGTCCAGCCGTCCGACTGTCCCGGCGCTGATGACTTCTGCGCCGTCCGCACGTGCGAAGGTGGCCTCTGCGGGTGGGACTACACCGCCGCGGGGAGCGACGTCGACGCGCAGACCGCCGGCGACTGCCGCACGGTGGTGTGCGACGGCGCCGGCGGCACCACGAGCGTCGTCGACGACGCGGACCTCCCCGACCTCGGCGAGTGCGCCGTCGGCGCGTGCAACGCCGGTGCGCCGGGGCAGACGCCCCTCGCCGAGGGGACGGCCTGCGGTGCGGGCGACCAGTGCGACGGCGCCGGCTCGTGCGGTCCGGCCTCGCTCTACGTCGTCGTGGTCGGGTCCGGCGAGGCGGCGCTCACCAACGCCGCGACCCCGGTGACCCTCGAGCGCCGCGCGCTGGACGGCGCGTCGCTCGGCGACGTCTCGATGCCGACGGTCGCCGCGGGCGCGAACGAGCCGTTCACGCTCTCCGGCACCGCGACCAGCGAGGGCTTGCTCTCGCTCTCGGCGGACGGTCGCTTCCTCGTGCTCGGCGGTTACGCCGCCGTCCCGGGCACGGCGCAGGTCGCGAGCTCGACGTCCGCCGCGGTCAATCGCGTCATCGCGCGCGTCGACGCCCAGGGGACCGTCGACACGAGCACGACGTTGCCGGCGGCCTTCAGCGGGAACAACCTCCGCAGCGCGGCGTCGACCAACGGGACCGATCTCTGGGCGGCCGGCGGCACCAGCGGCGCGCAGTACGCCGTCTTCGGAGCCAACGCGTCGCTGCAGGTCGTCGGCACGCCGAGCAACATCCGGGCCCTCGCCGTCTTCGGCGGGCAGCTCTACGGCTCGTCCGGCTCGTCGACGTACCGGAACGTGTTCAAGCTCGGCGACGGGACGCCGACGGCCGCGGGCGGCGCGGCGACGTCGTTCTCCGGCATGCCGACCGCGAACGCGAGCCCGTACGAGTTCGCTCTCCTCGACCGCGATCCCATGGTCGCGGGCCCCGACACGCTCTACGTCGCAGACGAGCGCGCCACCGCCTCCGGCGGCGGCCTCCAGAAGTGGACGTTCGACGGCGCGACCTGGACGCTCGCCAAGACGTTCACCAACGCGCTCGGCTCCTCCGGCGGTGCTCGCGGCGTCGCGGCCGTCGTCCGCGGCGCCAACGTCGCGCTCTTCGTGACGACGCCGAGCGCGCTGGTGAAGTTCGAGGACGGCTCGGGCGACGACGCCGGGACGGTCCTGGCCTCGGCGCCGACGAACAAGGCCTTCCGCGGCGTCGCCGTCGCGCCGCGCTGACCTCGCGGCGCTCCGCGCCGGGGGCGCGGTTCGGCGGGGGGCCGAGCCGCGCGCGAGGCGCTCCGCGGGGGGCGCGGTTTCGGCGGTGGCCGAACCGTGCGCGAGGACGCCTTCGGCGGCCCCTCGCGTGGTGGTCTCACTTCGGGACGTTGGCGCGGACCTCGGTGACCGGGCGGAGCCCCATCCCTGCCGGGTAGCCGTAGCTCGCGTCGAGGTCGGTGCCCCAGACGGTGACCGCGAAGGGCCCGTCGCTCGAGGCGGCGTGGCGTCCGTACCCGCACCTGCCCTTCGAGAACGCCTTCGACTGGAAGCTCTTCGTGAGCTCCACCCACGCGAACTCGTACTCACCGGACTCGCCGAGGGGCATGAACCCGGTGACCTCGCCCGCGCACTCGAGCTCGACCGGCAGAAAGCCGCTGTTCGTCTTCTTGCGGACGATCGTGAGCGTCGTGTTGGCGTAGGTGTGATCGGTGAAGAAGATGTACCGGTCCAGGAACTGATCCGACGCCACGACGTTGACGAAGTCGGGATCGCCGATCGTCCGCGACGCCGGGTTCGTCGTGCCGGCGTTGTGCATCGCGCCGGTCATGTACACAGCGACGTAGAACGGATGCTCGCTGTCCTGGCTGCGCACCGTCACGATCTCGTCGGTGCTGAACGTCACCACCTGGCCGCTCTCGAGCGTCGTCGGGGCGCCGACCGGGGTGGCGGGGTCGTAGCTGAGCTTCGTGCCGTTCGCCGCGCCGACGAAGCGCCAGGGGACGCCCTTCTCGCGTCCGGCGATGCGCGGCTTGTACGGGACGAGCGCGTACTCGTGACCCCAGCTCGGCAGCCCGGGGATCTGCTGGTGGAGCGAGTCGCAGAAGCCGATGTTGGTCGGGTACGTGATGCAGTCGGCCCCGCTGAAGATGCCTACCCGCTTGTTCGACTCGATCGGGCTGCCCGACAGCTCGGGGATCTGCGTGATCTGGAGCACCTGGCCGCGCGAGAGCGACCACGACTTCGAGGTGCCCGTGCCGGTCCCGGTCACGCCCCAGCCGTCGCTGATGTCCGTCTTGGGTGCGATCCGCACCTCCGTGTCGTCCTCGTCGGCGACGATCTGGACGAACGTGCGCGCCGTGAAGGTCCCGGAGACGCCGCTGATGACGTAGCCGGACGACGGGTTGACGAGGATCGAGCTCTCAGACCACGACGACACGGGCAAGAGGAGCGTCGCGCTCGGGATCTGCGAGACGGCGCCGCCGTAGGGGAAGATCGAGTAGGCCGTCACCGGCAGGTCGGCCTTCAGGTGAAACGCCTTCGTGAGGCTCGTGCCGTGCGTGATCGGGTCGGCGGCCAGCGCCGGCGTGACGTCGGGCGGGCACGCGTACTTCGCGTTCGCGCGCTGGGCGAGGAACACGACCGCGACCTCGCCGACCGGAAGCGGCCCGGTGACGGGGGTGTACTTGACCTCGCCGTCCACCAGCTTGGGGAGGAAGACCGAGCGCGAGATGTCGAGCGGCTCGGCGCCGTACTCCGCCGTGAGGGTCACCGGCTGCTCCCAGGAGTTCGCGACCAGGGCCGCGAAGCACGAGCCCTGCTGTCCTTCGGTCGCGCTGTCGGGAGGGAGCGTCCAGAACGAGCAGCCCGCGGACCCCTGCGAGATCTCGACCGCCTTGCAGGGCTCGAGGCACTCGCCGTCGCCGCAGGCGAGGCCGGCCGTGCACTCCTTGATCACGCTGTCGTCGCAGCTGCTGACGACCCGCTTCAGGTCACGCGAGCAGCGCTGTCCGGTGCAGGTCGCCGGCGGCGCGGAGGCCTCCGCGGGCACGAACGTCGGCTCCTCGCGCTCCTCGCGCTCGTTGAACTCCCTGCCCGTGGCGGCGCAGGCCGCCACGACGCAGAGCGCCAGCGCTCCGACGGCGATGCTCGCCCCCCGGTGAGACTTTCCTCGTCCCCGTTCCATCAGGTTCGTCCTCTCGACTCGAGGCGCCGCTCAGCTGCGCCGATCATGAACAAGAAACCGGTCGCGCTCCGAAGGCGCGGTCTCGAACGGAGTGAAGGCGCGGTGCGCGCGCTCACGGCGCTCCGAGCGCGACTTCGACCGGGGTCGGGTGCGGGGCGGTGTCGCGCGCGCCGGTCCCGAGCTGACCGAAGGCGTTGCTCCCCCAGCAGGCGATGCTGCCGTCCTTGCGCAGCGCGCACGCCGTGTCGCCGCCGAGCGCGACCTGGACGACGTGACCGGTGACGGCCGACGCGACGACGAGCACGGGCGTGGTCGTCGGTGCGCCGCCGTCGGGCGCGCCGCGTCCGAGCTGTCCGACCTCGTCGGCTCCGCAGCAGCGCACCGAGCCGTCGGTGAGCCGCACGCACGTGTTCCTCTTCGAGACCGTGACCTGCTGCGCGAACACCCCGGCGTCGAGCGGGAGCGAGACGCGCACCGGCGTGGGCTCGGCCGCGGGGATGCCGGTGCAGAGCGCGCCCGACGTGTTCGCGGTCCCCCAGCAGTAGACGGCGCCTGCGACGACGGCGCAGCTGTGGCCGAACGGCCGGAACGCGCCGGCGGCGGGGTCGTTGGCGTACGTCACCTCCGAAGCGACGTCGTGCACGTCGCCGAAGGCGGGGATCGTCATCGGTTTGAACGCCGGATCCGTCGGCTGGAGCGACGCCTGGCGCCCGAGGAGCCCGGCCCACGTGAGGAGCTCGGCGTCTTCGGTGATCCCCACGCCGGTCGTCGTCTTCACGATCTTCGGATCGACCCTGACGGCGATGTCGGGGCCGCCGACGAAGCCGGTCTGGAGCCGCCCGAGGAGGCCGTACGCGGTCGCTCCCCAGCACGCGACCTTGCCGGACTCGAGCACCGCGCAGCTCGTCATGTCGTTCGCGTCGACGCGGAGCGCGGGTTCGGGGAGCGGCACCTCCGTCGCGATCGGGTGCGAGAGCGTGTCCGACGCGGGGGGCGTGCTCACGCCGAGCTGCCCGTTGGCGTTCGAGCCCCAGCAGCGCACCGTCCCGTCGTCGTGCCGGGAGCACGTCGCCAGCCGCGCGCTGAGCTGCGTGACGCCTTCGAGCCCCTCCACGGGCGCCGGCGCGGCGACCGCGTTGGCGCCGGCGTCGAGCGAAGGCCGGCCGAGCGCGCCGCGCGTGTCCGTGCCCCAGCACTGGACCGTCCCGTCGCTGATCCGCGCGCAGAAGTAAGTGTCGCCACCGACGATCTGAGTCGCGCAGGGCGTGGTCGCGCAGACGACCTCCTCGGCCGCGCCGTCGAACATGACGCCCGCGTCCTCGGGCTCGGGCTCGGCCGCGTCGGTCGGATCGGGGATTCCACCGTCGTCGCTCGGCGGGAGCGACGGCTCGGTCGAGCCGTCCACCGAGCCGTCCGGCTCGACGTAGCCGATCCGCACATCGGGATCACTGCAGGCGAGCGCCGCGAGCCCCGCGGCCGAGAGGACCGCGGCTCCGAGCGTCGCGCCACGAAGGAGGGGGTGAGCGGGCGTCTTCACGGTGTACCTTTGCGGAGCGCGATGCCGTCGCCGACGACCCAGATGTTCCCGGGGCCTCGGCCGTGGATGGCGTTGAGGTTCTTCTTCACGGGGTGCGCGCCGACGGTGATGCCCGCGAGCTGCCAGGTCGCGCCGTCCCAGTGGTGCAGTGTGCCGTAGTCGCCGGCCAGCCAGACGTCGTTGGGAGCCGAGCCCCAGATGTCGTTCTGTCCGAGGTAGGGGTCGTAGAAGACGCGGCCGTCGAAGGCGAACGCGCCGGCGTCCGTGTCTCCGGCGTCCGCGCGCGCGACGCCGCGGAACGCGTAGTGGCAGGTGAAGGTGAAGTTGATGCGGGTGCCGACGAGCCAGAGCGTCCCGTCGTCGACCATCCACCCGCGCCGGGGCTCGCCCGGCGTCGCGCAGGGACGCGCGGAGACCGTGAATGGCACCTCGCTCACGCCCGTGACCGGGGTGAAGCTGCTCTCGGCGCCGCCGCTGCGGTGGAAGAGCACGCTCCTCCGCGTCGTGGCGTTCTGGCTCGTGATCCAGACGTCGCTCGCACCGCTGCGTCCCCAGACCGAGACGGCCGTGCCGGCGATCTCCGACGTCACCGGATCGACCTCCCAGGTCGCCTCGTCTTCTCCCAGGCGAAGGACCGCCGTACGTACTGCCGCGAACACGTCGCTCTTGCTCGTGCCGTAGATCGACACCGCCCCAGCTCCAGGCGCGAGCTGGTCGAGCGCGATCTCCGTCCACGCGATGTTCGCGGGCGTCGCGCCGGTGCCGTGCAGGATCGCTCCGTACGCGCCGATCCAGATGTCGGTCGGGCCGCTGCCCCAGATCGAGACGAGCCTCGGGTCGGTCGCCGCGTAGGTGTGGACGACGGACCACGCGGTCCCGTCGTAGCGGAGGATGGCGCCTTGATCGGAGACGGCCCACGAGCCGCCCGCGCCGTCCGACCAGACGTCGCGCAGGATCTGCTCCGGCGGGACCGGCGTGTGGCACCAGCCGTCGTCGCTGCAGGTCTTCGGTGGGACGTCGGCGTCGGGACCGGTGTCCGCGTCACTCGCGCCGTCGTCGTCGGCTCCCGCGTCGAGCGGGGTGTCTCCCGCGTCGCTGCGCGCGTCGACGTCGCTCGCGTCGGGGGCCGCCGGCGTGTCGGTGGTCGCCGGATCGTCTCCGCACGCGAAGAGCGCCGCGGTGGCCGCGAGCGCGGGGAGGAGGAACGATGCGAATCCAGTGGCCCTCACGGCTGTCCTCCTGACTTTGCCGGACCCGAGCGATGAAGGAGGATCCCTTCGCCGACGATCCAGACGTCGTTCGGTCCGCTCCCCCAGATCCCGTACAGGTTCGGCTTCGGGCCGGTCGGGAAGGCCGCCGACGCCTGCGTCCACGCCTCGCCGTCGAAGTGCAGGATCGTGCCGTACGCCCCGACCGCCCAGATATCGCTCGCGCTCGAACCCCACAGACCGCGGAGATCCTCGCCCGTCGGGACGTCTACGGGGGTCCAGGCGGCCGCGCTCGCGGACGTCCTGCGGACCACGCCGTTGTCCCCCGCAGCCCACACGAGATCGGCGCTCGCGCCCCAGACGGCCTTGAGGGCCTGCGTCGTCTGGCTCTCGACGGTGGTGAACGCCACGCCGCCGTCGGCGACGCCGGCGCGGTAGGTGCGGCCCTTGTCGCCGACCAGCCAGATGTCCGTGTCGGAGCGTCCCCAGATCGCGCGGACCGCCGGGCAGTCGGTGCTCGTCGTGCAGGGCGAGAGCGTCTGCCAGGCGACGCCTCCGTCGGCGGAGGGACGCGTGCGCCAGGCGCGCGCTTGCGGGAAGCCGACCTTGTCGCCGCCGCCGAACCACACGTCGTCGGGCGCGCGCCCCCAGACCGCCGCCAGCGCCGGGTAGAGATCGTTCGAGCTCGGGACGGTGAGCGGCGGAAGCTTGGTCCACGCGACCGAGGCGTCCTCCTGGATCGTCCCGCGGAACGAGTCGGTGTAGGAGCTCGCCGCCCAGAGCTCGCCGGCGTCGCTGCCCCACACGCCGAAGAGCGTGTGACCGGTCGCGATGGAGCGCGGCTCCCAGACCTTTCCGTCCCAGTGAAGGACCGTCCCCGCGGAGCCGACGGCCCAGACGTCGTCCTTGCTGCTTCCCCAGATGGCGGTGAGCGCGTAGCGCGCGTCGAGGACGCCCGTCACGGGGCAGAAGTCCGTCGTCGCGCAGGGGACCTCCGTCTCCATGCAGCGCGGATCGCCTGCCTCGCAGCCTGCGTCGACCGGCGGGCTCCCGGCGTCGCTCGCGTCGTCGCTGGTCGCCGGCGCTTCGGCGTCGGGGCCGATGTCCGTCTCGGGCTCCGAGTCGGCGCAGCTGGCCACGAGGAGCGGCGGGATGGAGAGCAAGGCGAGCCCGGCGACGAGGCTCAGCCGAGGTGTGGTGGCGAGGCGTGCGCGGAGGCTCATTTCGTGACCGTCCCGCCGTCGCACTCGGTCATCAGGCACTGACCCTCGATGCACGGCTGTCCTTGAGCGGTGTCACAGCGGTTCCCGCACGCGCCGCAGTGCGCGATGTTGGTCTTCAGGTTCGTCTCGCATCCGTTGTCCGCGTTGCCGTCGCAGTCGCCCCAGCCGGGCGCGCAGTCGTTCACGCAGACGCCCTTCTTGCAGACGCCCTCGAGGTTCTTCGCGGGATCGTTCGCGCAGGCGTTGCCGCACGCCCCGCAGTCGGAGGGGGTCGTGAGGAGATCGGCGCACCAGGTCGCTCGCCGGCTCTGGCAGAGCGACTCCCCCGGCGCGCACGCGCACTGGACGCCTCCCTGACGGAGCAGCGCGCACGTCTGCCCGGGCTGGCAGGCGATCCCGCAGCCGCCGCAGTTCTGCGGATCGCCGAGGCTCATCGGCAGTCCGTTCACGGTGGTGGTCGTGAAGCCGACGTTCGCCTCGCAGCCGTCGCCGGTGGGCGAGGGGAGGTCGCCGTTGCAGTCGGCCCAGGCGGTCGACGCGCACTTGATGTGCGCCTCGTCCGTCCCGCAGGTGCCGCCGGCGCAGCCGTACTTCGTGCGCGGAGGTAGCGGCGCGCCGCCGTCGACGGCGGCCGCCGGGCAGACGGTCCCGCACGCGCCGCAGTTGGCGTCGTCGCTCTGGAGATCGACGCAGCGGCTCAACGCCGGGCAGAAAGTCGTACCGGCGGGGCATCCGCACTTCGACTGACCCGTCGACAGGACGAGGCACGGCTCACCCGCGGCGCACTTGATCCCGCAGCCGCCGCAAGCTTCGGGGTTGCCCTTCACCAGGGTCTCGCAGCCGTCGTCGAGCCGCCCGTTGCAGTCCGCCCAGTCGGAGCTGTTGCACTCGACGGTGCACTGGCCGGCCACGCATCGGGGCGCGAGGCGCCGGATGTCGATGTTGACGCCGCCGATGGGGGAGTAGATCTCCGAGGGGCACTTGTTCCCGCAGGCGCCGCAGTTGTCGACGTCGTTCGAGAGGTTGTTCCGGCAGCGATCGGCGCTGAAGCTGCACGTCGCGTACGGCGCCGGACACTCGGTCGCGATGCAGAGATCGACCGTGTCGGGGCCCTCGACCTCGGGCCCGGCGCCCGCCTCGGTGGGCGGCGGCGTGAACGACGGCGGTGACGTGCCGGCGTCCTCCTCCGGCACGTCCTCGATGCCTGCGCTCATCGTCTCGGCGCAGGCGACGGTCCCGACGACGAAGAGCGACAGGGCGACGAGCGCGCGGAGGGGGCCTCGGCTTCGTAGGTTCGGCATGTCCGTGAGTCCAGTAGGTGACGGAGGAAAGGGAGAGCGCTCGCCGGTGAGGTCCGGCGGGCGCGACGTGAGCTCGCTCGTGAGGGTCAGTCGCTCGAGCCCGGCGGAGGCGATACGCTCCGGCCGGCGCACGATCCGCGCAGGGCGTCGAGATGGGAGGAGCGGGGGTGCGACGCGGCGAGCTCGTCGGCCGTTCGCCGCGCGTGCTCGACCCGTCCCTCGCTGCACGACAGCAGCACGTCGAGCACGAGGCGCTCCTCGCGGAGGACGCCGTGCGGAAACGCGCGGGCGTGTTCGCCGACGCTGCTCCTCGCGCGCCCGAGCTCGCCGGACTTGAACGCGGCCTGGGCCTCGCGGAGGAGCCGCGTCTCCTCGCCGAGCGAGCCGGTGGGGAGGGCGCTCGCGGAGGGGCGCTCGGCCACGGTCGCCGCCGCGCCGAGCCGCGGGAGGTTGCCCGGCCTGGTCGCGGCGCTCCCTTCGGCGGGGACGGTCGACGGAGCGACGGCGATCGGAGCCTCCGGCAGCTCGTGAGGCGAGGCGAGCTCCTCGGCCCCGGGCGCCGGCGTCTCGACCGGGGCGGCCGCGACGACGTCCGCCGGCGCGGGCGTGGCGTCCTCGGGCGTCGAGGTGCGCGAGACTCCGTAGGTGGCGGCGACGAGCGCCACGAGCGAGGCGCCGAGCAGCTTGCCGCCGTGCGCCCTCAGCGAGAGCCGCACGCCGGACGGCGGCGCCTCGTTCGCGGTCGATCCGGCCGCCGCCGCTCGCCGGAGGACCTCGGCGCGCATCCGCTCGCGAGCGGATGCGCTCGGTCCGAAGCCCGGCCGTGCCTGCGCGAGGATCTCGCGCGCGGAGGGAGTCAGCTCGCTCATGCGCGGTCTCCTCGCGCGTTCGAGCGCGATCGACGGTGGTGGGCTTCGCGGACGACGTACATCATCGCTCCTCGGGCTACTCGCTGCGCTTGTAGTGGGCGGCGAGCCGGTTGACCTCGAGGCGCGCCAGGCGGCGCCGCGAGTAGACGGTGTTGACGTTGATCTCGAGCAACGAAGCGACCTCCTCGGCCGTCAGCTGCTCGATATCCATCAGCACGAAGCAGATGCGCTGGTCGTCGTCGAGCCGATCGAGGATCCGCTCGAGCAGGGCGACCGCCTCCGTCTGCACGGCCGCTTCGTACGGGGTGGGTCGCTCGTCCCGGACGTGCTCCTCGACGTCGGCCAGGTCATCGCTCCGCCGTCGCTTGCTCCGGTGGTTCTTGGCGACGCGACGGGCGATGGCGAAGAGCCAGGTCGTCAGCTTGGCGCGGCTCTCGAACTCGGGGAGGCGCCGGTGGACCACGACGAAGACGTCCTGGACCGCGTCCTCGATCGCGGCGTCGGGGACGCCGAGCGCGCGAAGAGCGCGCCAGACGAAGACGACGTGGCGGTCGTAGACCTCGTCGAACGACGTCAGCGTGGACACGTCTTGCTCGCGCGCCGGTGTGGACATCGGCACCCCAAACACGGAAGCCGAGGCGGCGCCCTTCACATGGGGGTCAGTGCCGCCCGCGGTAGGAACTATCAAACTTTCTCCGAGCGAGGCCGAAATGCGGTCAAGACCGCGACCGTCAGGCGTCAGAAGAGCTTGGTCTCGAGTCCTGCCGCGACCCGGAGCAGCACCGGGGACGGCGCGTAGACCTGGCCGAGCCCCTCGATCGCGACCGTCGCGAAGTGCAGCGGCGTCCCGATCTCGACCGTGAAGCGGGGCGTGAGCTCGGCCCACGTGACGGGACGCGCGGTCAGGCCGGCGAACGCGGCGAGCCAGCGTCCGTTCGACGTCGTCGGGCGGCTGATCCCGAACCCGGTGGCCCGCGCGCTGCCGCCCTCGGCGTGGATGCACGCGTCGACATGGAGCGACGGCGCGACGCTGACGCACCCGCGGAGCCCGATCGTTCGCAGGTAGAGAGACGCTCCCGCCCCAGGATGGTTGCTGGCGAGGGCCCGACTCCGCGGCCAGAGCGTCGCGCCCAGCTCGCCGCGGAGCGGCCCTTGGGTGAAGAACGCCATCACGCCCGAGCCCCACGCGGTGGTCGCGAGGGATCCGGCGTCGGCGAAGAGCTCCGCGCCGACGCCGACGGCCGCCGCTCGCGGCGCGGGTGCTCCGGCGCGCGCCGGAGGGGCCTCGGCGGGCGTCCTCGCCGGGGGAGGGGCCGTCACGGTGGCGTCGCCCGACGGCGATCCTTCTTGCGGAGCCTCCGTCGCGGCGGGCGCCTTCGGCCGCTCGGCGGCGGCCTTCGCGCGCGACTGAAGATCGAGCGAGACGATGAGCGCGGTCGCCTGCGCGAGCTCCGCGCAGTCGTCGCTCTCGAGCGTCCTCAGGCTCTCCTCTTCCTCGCCGATGCGCAGGTGGAGCTGGAAGGCGCGCGCGCCGCCGCGATCGATCCGCGCGTGGACGACGAGCGGCTCCGCGGCGAGCGACTCGCCCACCATCGTCGTCACCTGCGCGACGACGGCCTGCTCGGCAGGACACTCAGGCGGGGCGATCCAATCGAGCAGCATCGACGGCGATCTGGTCCGTCGCGCATCGAGCGCGCGCCGCTGCGGACGTCCGAGCCGCCCGCATGGCTCGCAGGCTAACACCAGACCACGCGATCCTGGCGGCGTGCATCGATCGCCGAGACCTCAGGCTATCGTGGGCTCGACGGCGAGGTCGCGCCCCGCGGGAGGACTTCGAGCGACCGCTCGGACGACCGCCGCCCTCGGCGGAACCCAGCCGGGATCATGACCCGTTGCGTTTGGTGTCGTTAAAGTGTCTGATTTGCGACGGTTATGTGTCGCAACTCCCGCGTCGCTCGACTGGTCCTCGCGGCTGGGCTCGCGTCGGAAGCGGCGTTCGCGCAGTCGAGCGTCGCCGACGGCGCGGACGCGCCGGCCCCCTCGGCGACGCCGGCGGAGCCGGAGATCCCCGGCGTCGGCCCACACCTCGGCTCGCCGCGCGCGTTCGTCGACTACTCCGACGGCACCTTCTACTTCCGGAGCGCCGACGACAATTTCGTCCTCGGGACGGGCGGCCGCGTGCACATCGACACGTACGCGTTTCGCGGCCCGGGCGTCGGGCGCTTCCGTCGCGGCAACGGCGGCGGCCTGTCGACCCACATGTTCTTTCGCCGCTTCATCATCGAGCTCGGAGGGATCGTGCGGAAGCACTGGTTCTTCTGGGTCGGCGGCAACTTCGCCCCGACGCAGCTCGACGTGAATCAGGCGCCGGCGAGCTCGGCGGCGGTCTACGACGGCTTCGCCGGCTACCAGCTCGATCCGCATCGGCAGGTGTACGTCGGGCAGTACAACGCGCCGTTCACGATGGAGAACGTGACGAGCTCGCGCTGGCTCGATCTGATGGAGCGCGCGCTCGTGATCCGCACGGTCGCGACGCCGTACAACAAGGACCTCGGCGTGACGATCTGGGGCGCGACGCGCGACGGCGCGGCGCCGTTCGAGTACCAGCTCGGCGTCGTCGGCGGCGACGGGATGAACCGCCCGAGCGTCGACGATCGCGTCGACGTGATGGGGCGCGTCGTCGTTCGCCCGGTGTCGTCGGTGAAGGGGCCGATCCATCGCTTCCACGTGGGCGCGAGCGCGCGCGCCGGCTCGCGCGACGACGACTACGTGTCGTACGACGCGCCGTCGATGTCGACGCCCGGCGGGTACGTCTTCTGGTCCCCGGTCTACCGCGCCGGCGACGGGACGAGCGTCCACGTCGTCCCCGCGGGCAATCAGGTCGCCGCCGCCGCGGAGCTCTACCTGCCCTTCGAGCGCTTCGACGTGAAGAGCGAGCTCGTCTACGTGACGGAGGGCCGCCGCGAGGCGCCGGGGACGGATCGCGGCGCGACGTTGCGGCGCGGCCGGCTCGAGGGGACGGGCGGCTACGTCCAGCTCTCCTTCTGGCCGCTCGGTACGCCGCGGATCAACGGCCACCCGGCGGGGCGCTACTTCAGCCTGAGGCCGCCGAAGCATCGCGGCGCCGAGGCGCCGTACGGCCTCCAGCTCGTCCTCCGGGCCGAGGCGATGCGCCTCCGCTACGGGGGCAACGCGCGCACGCCGGAGCTCCCGGACGGTGAGCTCTCCGCGCAGACGACCCGCATCCACGTCAACGCGCTCCAGGCCGGCGCGACCTACTGGGCGACGAAGCACGTGCGCCTCACGGCGGAGTATTCGCTGTACGGGTTCCCGGGGGCGCCGCTCTCCGCGGGCGCCGCGGCTTCGAACCAGGCGGCGGCGCCCGGCGCGCGCGCGCAGCCGGCGCAGCCCTCGGCCGATCACCTCCACGAGCTCTCGTTCCGCGTCGGCTTGGCGCTCTGATTCTGAAATCGGCCATCGCCGCGCGCTATGGCTGCCATCAGAACGAACTAGTGCCGGTGTCGGCGCGTCGGCGTCAAAGTCCTTCGAGGCGCGGCGAGGAGCGAGCCCCCGCGTCCGGATCAGCGACCTCCACCCATGGGGAGACCATCGATGCGACGCATCTGCGCGCGCTTCTTGCCCTTCGCCGGCCTCGCCGGCACGACCGCCCTCATCCTCGCCCAGGTCACCGCCTGCGGCGGCGATGATCCCTCGATCCCGGAGGCGGGCCCCGGGATCGAGACGCCCGACGGAGGTGAGCCGCCGACGGGACCGCTCACCATCGCGCCCGGTCCGAGCCGCGGCTCCGCGATCGCGATCTCCGCGGACGACTCGATCGTCGTCGCCGTGAACCGAGACGTCGGCTCGGTCACGGTGCTCCGCGCCACGTACCCCGATGACGGGACGCCCGCGAGGCTCGAGAAGGCCGCCGAGGTCTCCGTCGGCGGCGAGCCGTGGCAGGTCGCGATCGCCCCCGACGGCGGCTCCGCGTTCGTCGTCCTCCGGAAGGACCAGAAGCTCGTGAAGATCGGCGGCCTGAAGACGGACCCCGCGGTGGCGGGCTCCGTGGCCGTGGGCTCCGAGCCGACGGGCATCGCGCTGACGCCGGGCGGCACGCGCGCGTGGGTCGCGAACTGGGTGGACGGGACGCTGATGGGCGTCGACACGGCGGCGATGACGGTGGCCTCGACGATCGATCTCAACGCCGCGCTGGTCGCGACCGGGCTGCTCGGCCCCGAGGCGAGGCCGCGTCCGGCGCTCGCCCACCCGCGCTCGATCGCGATCACCAACGACGGTGACCAGAGCGAGGACGACGAGAGCATTTACGTCACGGAGTACTTCGCCCAGCGCGTCGAGGCCGAGGCCGACGACGGCGCCAACGCCGACGTCGCGAAGGCGGGCCTCGTCTACAAGGTGAAGCTCGCGGACCGGTCGGTCTCGACGATCCGCCTCGCGCCGCTCGCGGACATGGGGTTCGCGGACTCGAACGGCGGAAGGGCCGGCTGCTACCCGAACCAGCTACAGTCGATCACGATCCAGGACGGGTTCGCCTACGTCTCGAGCGTCTGCGCGTCGCCGAAGGGCCCCGTCGGCGTCGTGACGCCGGCCGGCGGGCCGCCGAACGTCGCGAACGTGAAGACGACGACCCACGGCGTCGTGAGCGTCATCGACCTCGCGACGGACACGGAGGCGAGCGGCGCGACGGCGTCGCTCCACGCGCGCTTCGACCGGCATTTCGCGGACACGTCCGTCCCGGATGACCGCTCCAGGCGCTACCCGGCGGTGCCCTCCGACGTCGGCTTCGTCCGCGGTGCGCAGGTCGGCTACGTCGTCGCGAACGGCGCGGACGCCGTCTTCCGCGTCCGCTACGACGCCGCGCAGTCGAGCGCGATCACCGAGGTCGGCTCGCCGACGCAGCCCTTCATCGACCTCGCTCCGGCGGGGATCCCCGCGGACAAGAGCGGGCAGAACCCGATCGGCATCGCCACGCCGCACCGGGACGAGCACAAGCGCTTCGCGTTCGTCGTCAACGACGTGAGCCGCAACGTCAGCGTCGTCGACTTCAACACGCAGGCGGTCGCCGGCGCGACGCCGAGCGACGCCGTCGTCGTCCGCGCGTCCGCGCTCCCGGCCGAGGGCTCGACCGAGGACAAGGTCCGCAAGGGCAAGCGGTTCTTCAACACCGCGACCGGCCGCTGGTCGCTCGGGGGCCAGGGCTGGAACGGCTGTCAGGCCTGTCACGTCGACGGCCTGTCGGACAACGTCACCTGGTTCTTCGCCCGAGGCCCGCGTCAGTCGACGAGCCTCGAGGGCAGCTTCTCGAAGAAGGACGCGAGCGATCAGCGCCTCTTCAACTGGACGGCGATCTTCGACGAGGTCGCCGACTTCGAGGGCAACACGCGCGGCGTCTCCGGCGGCGTCGGCGCGATCGTGCACACGAGGAGTACGCCGCCGACCAACGCGGACCGCATCGATCCGGCCGCCGTCGGCGCGGCGGGGCTCGCGGGCTCGATCGAGCACGTCGTCGACACGACGAACCCGCTCGATCTCGCGCAGCGGAACGTCCTCGCCGACTGGCAGGAGATCAAGGCGTACATCCAGCAGATCCGGCCACCGCGCAAGCCGTCGAGCCTCGACGGGAACAAGGTCGCCCTCGGCCGGAAGATCTTCCTCTCCGAGGGCAGCTGCCAGGGATGCCACGGCGGCGACAAGTGGACCATCTCGCGGAGGTTCTACGCGCCGTCGACGCAGACGAACCAGAGCCTCACCAGCTGGGGGTGGTCGCCGCCCGCCGGCTTCCCCGCGGCGCTCGTCCCAGCCGCGGATCAGCGCTTCACGCGCTTCGCGAACGGCGACGTGGGCGCGTTCGATCAGATCCAGTGCATCTTGCGCCCGGTCGGCACGTTCGCGAAGGCCGACGCGCTGATGGGCAAGAGCGCCGAGCTCCGCCAGAACATGACCGCGGCCGGGCAGGGGAACGAGGCGAACGGGAAGGGCTACAACCCGCCCTCGCTCCTCGGCGTCCAGGTCGGCGCGCCCTTCCTTCACGCCGGCGGCGCGGCGACGCTCGAGAGCCTCTTCGCGCCGACGTTCCGGGAGCACTACCAGGCGCTCGCGCCGAACCTCCTCACCGAGGCGAGCCCGAACGAGCGCGCCGCGAAGGTCGAGCAGCTCGTCCAGTTCCTCCTCTCGATCGACGCGGACACCGCGAGCGCGCCGATCCCCGCGGCCGGGAGCCAGGGCGGCGACTTCTGCACGGCTCCGTGAGCGCGCCGATCCCCGCCCGCGCCGGCTGCCGCGTGCGAGCGTGAGGCCCCGCTCGCACCGGTCGCGCTTGGTCGTCGGCGGCGGGTCGCCCGCGGGCGGGCGTGATAGTCGTCCTCGCGATGCGTCCGTCGTCGCTCGATCCGCTGCGCTACGGGATCCGCGCGCTCGACGAGATGGCGCGCGAGCAGGCGAGCGTGACGCCGCCGCGGCCGGCGCGCACCGAGCACTTCTCGCCGCATCCGGTGCTCCGGCCGGCGGCCCGCGACGGCGCGGCGCTCTCGCTCCGGCTCTTCACCGACGCCGACGACGACGCGACGGAGCTCGTGCTCGGCGAGGCGGCGTCGCGGCGCTTCGCGCCGATCCCGGCGCGCGCGGCGGCGCTCTTCGAGGCGCACGCCGCGGTGAGGGCCGCGGACGGCGACGAGGCGATCACCGTCGGCTTTCCGCTCGTCACCTTCGTGCAGCACGGGAGCGCGCGCGCGGCGCCGCTGCTCTCGCGCGGCGGCGCGCACGCGCGGTGGAAGATCGGCGACGCGACGTGGAAGCTCCCGCCGGGGGCGCGCGACGGCGCGGCGCTCTCCCCGCCCGACGCGCTCGTCCTCGAGCTCGGCGACGACGCTCCCTACACGCTCCACGCCGGCGTGTGGCACTTCCTCTTCGGGCTCGACGGCGCGGCGCTCGGGGCGATCGCGACCGCCGGACGAGGCGGCATCGCCGCGCTCGTGCGCGCCGCGGCGCGAGCGCTCGAGCAAGGTGAGGAGGATCTCGAGCCGGAGGCAGCGGACGACGGACCGCTCACGCGCGAGGACCTGGCGGCCCTCACCCTCGCCGCTGCCCGCCGGGCGCCGCCGTCGCGCGCGCTCCGCTGCCACCCCCACGGCCTGGCGATGCTGCCGCCGCGCGGCGATCCGACGAGCGGCCTCCGGAGCGATCTGCACGCGGTCGTCGACGAGCCGCTGCGTCCGCGCGGGCCGCTCGCGGTCTACCTCGGCGCGCCCGCGGCGCCCTCGCGCCGGGAGGCCGTGTTCTCGTCCGGCAAGGCTCCGCCGACGCCGTCGCAGCTCGAGGCCGCCCGCGCGTTCGAGGGCTCCGAGGACATCGTCGCCGTCTGCGGGCCGCCGGGCTGCGGGAAGACGGCGCTGCTGCACCACGTCGCCGCGCAGACGGTCGTGGCGTGCGCGCTCGGCGCGCTCTGGACGCGCGCCCCCGCGCGGAGCGCGGCGTGGCCGCTCGTCGTGACGAGCACGAACAACGCCGCCGTCGATCACGCGCTCGCGCCGTTCGTGTCCGGGCCGGGGCTGCCCGTCGGGATCCGCCTCGGCAACCGGCGCACGCTCGCGGAGACGACCGCGAGCGTGATCGCGTCGGCGATCGCGCTGCTCGAGGCGCCCGGCGATCTCTCGCTCGCCGACGCGCGCGCCGCCTTCGACGCGCGCGCCGCGCCGGTGCGCGCGTTCATGCGCGAGCGCGCCGGCGCGACGAAGCGAAGGGCGTCGGCGGCCGAGCGTCGGCGCGCCCTCGAGCTGCGCGCCGCGGCGCTGCGGAGTGAGCTCGCGCGGGTACCGGGAGGTCCGTCGCCCGCGGTCGCGCTCGCCGAGGTCGAGGAGGCCGCGCGCGCGCTCCGCGAGCACGCCGAGGCCGCCGCGCGGCTCGGGCCGCTGCACCTCGAGGGCCCCAAGGCGTCCGCCTCTCGCGCCTGCGAGAAGTGGGCGCGCGCGAACACGCTCCGCGCTCCGCGCGTCGTTCCGCTGCTCGACGCGCTCGGCCTCGCGGTCCCGTTCGGTGAGCTCGACGCCGCGCGTCCGCGGGAAGACATCGCGCGGCAGCGCGACGCGATCGAGGCCACGCTCGCGTCGCTCGCCGGCGTCCGCTCGGCGCTCGACGCTCCCGCGCTGCACCGCGAGCTCGCCGCCGTCACCGCGGAGCTCGGCAGCGCCGCCGCCGAGGAGCCCGAGCCTCCGCCCGATCCGCTGCTCTACGACGCGGCGCTCGCCGTGCGGGACGCCTGGGCGCGCGCTCACCGCGCCGCGCTCCTCCCGAGGCTGGTCGCGGCCCGCGACGCCGCGCGCATGGAGTGGTCGGGCGCGCGCAAGCCGCTGCCGGTGGCGCTCCGCGAGCTCGCGCCGCTGTTCCCGCTGGCGGGCTGCACGCTCCTCTCGATGCGCGCGAGCTTCCCGCTCGAGCGCGACGTCATCGATCGGCTGGTCGTCGACGAGGCCGCGCAGTGCGCCCCGATCTACGCGGTGCCCGCCCTCGCGCGCGCCCGGCGCGCCATGCTGACGGGTGACACCGCGCAGCTCCCGCCCGTGTACACGCTGGACCCGCGCGTCGACGAGCGCCTCGCGCGAGGGCTCGACGAGGCCGCCGTCGCGCCGTTCCGCATGAGCGCGGAGTCGACGTCGTCGGCGCAGTCCGTCGTCGAGCCGCGCGCGCGGACGCGGCTGTCGCTCACCGAGCACTTCCGCTCGCAGCGCGCGATCGTCGCGCTCGCCTCGCGCTGGAGCGGCTACGCGCTCGACGTGCGCACCCCGGCGCGCTCGCTCGCGGACGTCTCGCCGCGCCTCGCGGGGCCGGTCGTCGTCGTCCCGGTGCGCGGCTCGGGCGCGCGCGCGCCCGAGGGGATCGTCAACGAGCCGGAGGCGGCGCGCGCGATCGAGCTGGTCGCGGAGCTGGTCGCGGACGGCGTCGCGCCGGCGGACATCGCGGTGCTGACGCCGTTCGTGGGCCAGTCCGTCCGACTCGAGCGCGAGCTCGACGCGCGCGGTCTCCTGACGAAGGGCGGCGTGCTCGTCAGCACGGTCCACCGCCTCCAGGGCGGAGAGCGCCGCGTCGTCGTCTTCTCCGTGACGGCGACCGAGCGCCGGCACCTGCGATGGCTCGGCGAGCGTCCTCACCTCTTGCACGTGGCGACGAGCCGCGCGCAGGACCACCTCGTCGTGCTCCTCGATCCGGCGGCCGCCGCCCGCGAGCCCGCCCTCGCGCCGCTCCGCGAGGCGCTCCCGGCGAGCGCGTAGGCCGTCGAGGCCGCGTCAATGATGTCGTCCACGGCGGCGCGTCACGGACTAGAATGCGCGCCCGATGGGTGTAGGCCGGAGGCGCTTCGCGTGGGTCATGCTCACGCTCGCCGTCCTCCTGGGGGTCACGTCCGCCCACGCCGACGCCGCCGACGACGTCGCGGTGCTCACGCCGCCGCCCGTGCCTCCGCTGGCCAATCCGGCGCCGGTCCTCCGGAGCGGTCCAGACCTCGAGCCCTACCTGAACCACGTCGTGCTCGGCGTCGACGTCGTGGTCCCGCCCGAGCAGAAGAGCGTCTGGCCGGACGTGAAGGTCCCGCCCGTCGGCGTCCTCAAGCCCGGAGACATCCTCACGCGAGAGCTCCTCCGCGGCGCGATCCAGGAGGTGCTCGCGACCGGCTCGTTCGGTGACGCGCGCGCCGAGATCGCGACCGAGGGCGCCGGCGTGCGCGTGACGATCGTCGTCACGCCGCGCAAGGTCATCGACGCGATCCGGATCGATCTCCACGGCGCGCCGCTCGACGCCGACGAGCTCCTCCGCGATCTCGATCTGACGACCGAAGGCGAGATCGTCGCGAGCGATCTCCGCGGGCTCGAAGAGCGCCTCGACGCGCTGATCCAGCGCCGCGGGTTCCCGGCGCCGCGCGTCGCGATCACGACGCGCGCTACCGACGATCCCCTCCGCGTCGTCGTCGAGGTCAGCGCCTCGGTGGGCGCGCCGCGCCGCATCGAGCGCCGCGTCGTGTACGCGACCGGCGCGACGAAGGAGGAGATCCAGGACGCCGAGCGCTTCTACGCGATGAAGACGGGGATGCGCGCGGACGAGAGCCTGCTCGCGGCGGCGGACGCGGCGCTCGAGGCGCGGATCCGATCGCGGAACCACCACCGCGCGGCGGTCTCGCACGACGTCGTCCTCCATCGCGGCATCGTCACGCTGCGCGTCCGCGCCGACTTCGGCACGCGCTACGAGACGCGCTACGAGGGCAACGACCACTTCGACCGCTCCACGCTCGACGGCGTGCTCGACCTCGAGGAGGAGACGGACCGCACGCCGAACCACCTCGTGCAGAAGATCGTCGACTTCTACGTGAAGCACGGCTTCCTCGACGTCGAGGTGAAGGTCGAGCACCGCGGCGCGCCCGAGGCGAGCGGGGCCGGGCGCGCGCCGGGCGAGGGCCTCACGTTCCTCGTCTTTCACGTGAACGAGGGCGCGCGCGTTCAGGTCGCCGCGCGGTCGTATCCGTGTCTCCGCGAGGAGGACGTGAAGAAGCTCACCGAGGGCGGCCCGACGTCGGCGCGCGCGATCGGGAGCGAGATCGACAGCTACCTCGAAGAGGAGCTCCCCGGCGCGGACCTCCTCGCGCCGCCGAAGCCCGCCGTCCTCGACCGGACGATCACGAGGCCCCTCGGCGCGACGGGCGCTCGGCCGGCGCCGCTCGACCTCGAGCCGCGGAGCGCCTACGTGCCGGAGACCTACGAGCGCGCCGTGCAGCACGTCCAGGAGCTCTACCGCTCCGAGGGCTTCCTCTCGGCGCAGGTCGGCCCGGTGCAGGTCGTCCGCCGCCGCTGCCACCCGCGCTCGCCGCCGGGCGAGTGCAACCCGCTGCCGGTGCCGGCGGAGGGCGCCGACATCTGCACCTACGACGCGATCGGCCTGCCGCTCACCGTGCCGCCGCTCGAGCAGGGGACCACCTGCGTCCCGGACCCCGCGCACGGCGTCGAGTGCGAGGCGCGGGTCTGGCTGCGCATCCCGGTGAAGCTCGGGCCGCGCACGCAGCTCTGGGACGTCGCCTTCGCGGGCGCGGAGGCGCTCGCGCCCTCGCGCCTCGCCGCGGCGGCCGACGTGAAACTCGGACAGTACGCGAGCACGGTGAAGCTCGAGGAGGCGCGCCGTCGCGTGCTCGACGCCTACCGGGAGGAGGGCTACGCCTTCGCCGACGTCAAGTACTCCCTCGAGCAGTCGCCCGATCACACGCGCGCGCGCGTCCGCTTCGCCGTCTCCGAGGGCGAGCAGGTCATCGTCCGCAACATCGTCCTCCGTGGCAACGACTTCACCCGCGCGACCGTCATCCGCAAGCGCATCGCGCTGGTGGAGGGGCAGCCCTACCGCGCGAGCCTCGTTCGCCTGACGGAGGAGCGCATCGCGACGCTCGGCGCGTTCTCGACGGTCACGGTAGCGCTCGAGAACCCGTACGTCCCGCAGCGGAACAAGACCGTCATCGTCACGATGGTCGAGCGGCCGCGGCAGTACACGGAGATCGGCCCCGGCTTCTCCACGGGCGAGGGCTTCCGCCTGCGCGCCGAGTACGGGCACACGAACCTGTGGGGCAACGCGGTCCAGCTCACGCTGCGCCTCCAGCTCGCGTACATCCCGACGCCGCTCATCATCGATCCGGTCGCGCGGAGCAACTACCGCGACCTGAACGACATCGCGCGGCTCGGGATCCGCGCGACCGCGGGCATCGTCTTCCCGGAGATCGGCCTCGGCCCGCTCGTCCGCGGCGGCGTCGACACGATCCTCGTGCACGACCTGCAGCGCGACTTCTACCTCACGAAGATCGCCGCGATCCCCAACGTGAACTACCGCCCCGTCGGCGAGCTGCAGTTCACGTTCTTCCAGAGCTTCGAGTTCAACAACAGCCGGATCTTCCGCTCGGGCAGCGCGAACGACTACCTCCGCACGCTGCTCGACCAGGGCCAGAACATCACGGACCTGGTGCGCCAGCTCCTCGTCCCCGACGGTGAGACGTACGCGTTCTCGCAGCGCCTCCTGGCGACGTGGGATCGGCGCGACAACGCGTTCAACGCGACGCGCGGCACGTTCGTCGTCAGCGGCATCGAGCACGTCGACGCCTTCCCGACGGACGTGAACCTCGAGCGCGCCCGGCTGAGCGGCCAGCCGCCGCCCCCGGAGAGCCACTTCTTCAAGCTGACGCAGACGTTCGGCGGCTACATCCCGCTGCCGAAGGGCCTGCGCATCGCGGCGCTGACGCGCGCCGGCGTGAACCTGCAGCTGACCGACAGATCGCAGACGTACCCGGACCGCCTCTTCTTCATGGGCGGCGTCGACACGATGCGCGGCTGGACGCTGAACAGCTTCATCCCGCAGGACAACGTCGACCGCATCTACGCGTCGAAGGACCTGCCCGACGACATCGAGGATCCGAACAACCCCGGGCAGACGATTCCGAACGCCAACAAGTTCACCGCGGCGACGCAGCCGATCCGCGGCGGGAACCTGATGGTGAACGAGCGCCTCGAGCTCCGCATCCCGCTCCGCGGCCCGTTCGAGACGGTGATCTTCGGCGACATCGGAAACCTCTGGATCGATCCGAGCTACCCGTTCCGGAAGGGCGTCTTCCCGATGCGCGTCGCGGTCGGAAGCGGCCTCCGCGTCCAGACGCCGGTGGGGCCGCTCGCGGTCGACTACGGCTTCAACGTGACGAGGCAGCCGTACGAGGACATCGGGGCGATCAACTTCGCGATCGGGCTCTTCTGAGGCGCGCCGTCGCCGCGGGCCGCGCCCTCGTGTCGCCGGCCGGTGGTGGTCGAAAATGTCGGCAGTTACCGTGGCTTATGTGCTCGTGCGGAATTTCGAGCCGGCGTGTCGATCCAGCGCGGCGTCGTTCGTCGTCTCCTCGGACGTCGCTCTCGGGCGGCAGCGCGACGTCGCGTCATATCGCCGCTTCCACGGAGACCCATCATGAAGCTGAACGCAACGAAGATCTTCACGCACCTCTGGTTCGCGAAGGAGGCCGAGGAGGCGGCGAGCTTCTACGCTTCCATCTTCCCGGGATCGCGCGTCGATCGCGTGACGCCGCTGCCGAGCGACTCACCGAGCGGGCCCGCGGGCTCGGTGAAGGTCGTGGACTTCACGCTCTTCGGGCAGCGCTTCCAGGCCATCAGCGCCGGACCCCACCACGAGTTCAACGACGCGGTCTCGATCGTCGTCCTCTGCGACGATCAAGCCGAGCTCGATCGCTACTGGAACGCGCTCCTCGAGGGGGGCGGCAAGCCGCAAGCGTGCGGCTGGCTCATCGACAAGTACGGGCTCCGCTGGCAGATCGTCCCTGCGCGGATGGACGAGCTGATGACGGATCGCGATCCCGTTCGAGCGAAGCGGGTGACCGACGCGATGCTGAAGATGATCAAGCTCGACATCGCGGCGCTCGAGGCGGCGTACCGCTCCTGAGCGCCGCACCTGCGGCGTGGGTGCGCAGCTCCACCGATCGAGCTACCGACCGTTTGAATCGATCGCGGAGGCCGGCGTCTCTCACGCATGAGATATCGCTCCTTCTCCCTGCTCTTCACCACGTGCGCTTTGGTGGGCGGCATCGCCGCGATCCCTGCGTGCAGCAGCGATGACCCGAGCGCGGGTCCGTCCCCCGACCCGTCGTCCTCACCGGACGCCTCGACGGATCCCGACCCCGCGCCCGACGCGGGGCCGGACTCCGAGCCGCCGGTCCGCCTCGGTGAGGACATCACGCCGGCGATCGCGAAGGAGATCTGCGAAGCGCAGGCCGGTCAAATCAGCGCGTGGTTCGACGCGAACTGCTCGGCTGCGGACAAGGAGCGGCCCGAGTACGCCGAGATCGTCGGAGACTTCGGCTCGTGCGACGACGACAGCGTGAGCGCCGTGCCCCCGAACGTCGGCTACGATCCCGCGAAGCTCGGCGAGTGCAAGGCGGCCGTGAAGGGGCTGCTCGACGCGAGCGGGTCGTTCGCCGACGTCCTCGATCGCGTCTTCGGCGCGCTCATCTCGGGTGACGTCCGCGACACGTGCGACGCGGTCATCGTCGGTCGCGTGGCCGCCGGCGGCGCGTGCACCCAGCCGAGCCAGTGCGCGGCGGGCTACTCGTGCTTCGGCGCAGAGGACTCGACGCCGGGGACATGCAAGCTCCCCGGCGCCGTCGGCGGCGCGTGTTGGAACGGGCTCGCGAGCAAGACGCACCCGATCTGCGTGGACGGCGCGTATTGCTCTCCGGACGAAGGCAACGCGGGCACCTGCAAGGCGTACGCACCGAAGGACGGGAGCTGCGCGGGGACCGCCCAGTGCGCGCCGGGGCAGATCTGCCTGAGCGACGTCTGCTCCGACGCCCCGGCGGGTGACGTCGGCGACGCCTGCTCGGGCTTCGGCGGGTGCAAGCCGGGCAACTACTGCGCCTCGGGCACCTGCAAGGCGAAGGAGGCCGCCGGACCGGCGGAGTGCTTCGTCGGGTTCCAGGGCCTCGGCGCGTGTCAGGGGCTCTGCGCCGAGGGAGAGCCGACGAACGCGTGCGTCGCGTTCTGCGGGAGCAACTGAGGCGGGACGCGCCTCGACTCCGGCGCGGCGAGCTCTCGAGGCGCGTGACCGCGCGCGCGTCGGGAGGTTCGTCGCCGCTGGCCCTCCGGACGCGGCGCTCGAGGACCTCGGCGATCGCGACGGCGTCGTGCTTCACGAGGTGCCGCGGAGCGCCGCGCCATGCGAGTCAGAACGCCTTGAGGTCCGAGAGCAGCCGCTTCGAGATGACGATGCGCTGGATCTGCCCGGTGCCCTCGAAGATGTCGTAGACCTTGATGTCGCGGAACCACTTCTCGAGGAGCTGGTGGTCCTTCGCGATCGATCCTTCCGCGCCGCAGATCTCGACCGCCTCGATGCACGCTCGGATGGCGGCCTGTCCCGCCATCGCCTTCGACATGCTCGCCTCCTTCGCGTTCGGCTCGCCCTCGTCGGCCAGCCACGCCGCGCGCCAGGTGAGCGTGCGCGCGGCCTCGAGGCCCCGGCCGACGCGCGCGAGGCGCTCGGCGATCGCCGCGTAGCGCGGGACGGGGCGTGACAGCACGTAGTTCTTCTTCACGAACTCGCAGGTGTACTCGTAAGCGGCGCGGCCGATGCCGAGCGCCATCGCGCCGACGAGCGGGCGCGTGTTGTCGAAGGTCTTCATGGCGGTCATGAAGCCCTCCTTCGACACGTATTTCTCCTCGCCGCCGAGCAGGTTCTCCTCGGGGACGCGGCAGTCCTCGAGCACGAGCTCCGCGGTCTCGCTCGCGCGGAGGCCCATCTTGTCCTCGATGCGTCCGACCGAGAAGCCGGGCGTGCCCTTCTCGACGACGAAGGCGCGGTGACCTGCGCGCCCGAGCGACGGATCGATCGTCGCGAAGATCACGGTCCACGCCGCGCGCGCGCCGTTCGTGATGTAGCACTTGCGTCCGCTCAGGACCCAGTGCTTGCCGTCCTTGCGGCACGTCGCGCGGATGCCGGCGACGTCGCTGCCCGCCGCGGGCTCGGTCAGGCCGTAGGCGCCCCACTGGAGGGGCGCCGCGTCGTCGTGGAGGTCCTTGAAGACCGAGAAGAAGCGCTTCTTCTGCTCGGGCGTCCCGCTCGCGCGGACCGGCGGCCCGCCGAGGCCCGGCCCGGGGAGGCAGAGCAGGAGGCCGGGATCGCCCCACGACAGCTCCTCGGCCGCGAGCACGCCGAACAGGTTCGCCCCGAGCTTCTTCTTTCGGTCGCCGGCGTCGGCGAGGTCCGCGCGCGCGCCGTCGGATTCGTCGCCGAGGCCGGAGGTCATCGCGTTCGAGCCCATCGACGTCGCGAGCCGCGCCATGTTCCGGAGGAAGTCCTCGGGGATCCCTCCCGCGCGGTCCCAGGCGAGCGCTTGCGGGCGGATGACGCTCTTGGCGAGGCCGCGGATCCCCTCGCGCATCTCGAGGTGCTTCTTGCTGAACGAGAACTCGATCGTCATGGCTTCTTCTCTCTCGGCGTGTCGCGTGTCGTTCGGCGTGTCGCGTGTCGTTCGGCGTGTCGCGTGTCGTTCGGCGTGTCGCGTGTCGTTCGGCGTGTCGCGTGTCGTTCGGCGTGTCGCGTGTCGTTCGGCGTGTCGCGTCTCTCTCGCGGCTCCGGTGAGGCGTGGCCCAGGCGTCCTCGTCAGACGAACGTGCTCTGCGTCTCGGCCGTGGGCAGCACGAGCCCCGGATCGAGCGGCGCGCCGAGCGTGACCGCGGCGGCGAGCTGATCGGCTTGCTCGGCGGTCAGGCTGCAGAGGCCGATCTGCTTCGCGTCGCGCATCAGCTTCTCGACGGGGTAGTCGCGCATGAAGCCGGCGCCGCCGTGCAGCTGAACGCCGTCGTCGCCGCAGCGCATCGCGGCCTCGTGGGTGAAGGCGACGGCCTGCGCCGTAGCGAGGAGGGCGTCCTTCTCGCTCCCTTCGCCGCGCGCGAGCGCGTCCCACGCCGCCGCCGCGCGCCACACGAGCCCGCGGCTCGCGTCGACGTCCATCGCGCGGTCGGCGACCGTGAACGCGACCGCCTGGAAATGGCCGATCGGCTTGCCGAACGCCTTGCGCGTGTCGACGTATTCGCGCGTCACCTCGAACGCCGCGCGCGAGAGGCCGACGCCGCGCGCGGCGACGAGCAGCGCGCTCTTCGCGAAGAACCGGACGAGCGCCGCGTCGAAGTCGGCGCCGCCGGCGAGCCGCGCCGCCGCGGGCACCACGACACCCGCGAGCTCGAGCCCGCCGAAGCTCGCGGCGTCGAGGCCGAGCGTCGCCGCGCGCGCCGTCACCGTCAGGCCTGCCGCGCCGCGATCGACGAGGAACGCGCCGAGGCCGCGCCAGCCCGCGCTCGGGTCGACCTGCGCGAAGACGACGAAGTGCTCGGCGCGATCGGCGTTGAGCACGTAGGCCTTCGCGCCGTCGAGCTGCCAGCCGTCGCCCTTCTTCGTCGCGATCGTCGAGAGCCCGGGCCGCTCGGCGTTCGGCTTCCGTTCGCCCCACGCGACCGCCCCGAAGCGCGCGTGCGCGCCCGCGGCGGCGAAGGGAGCCAGCGCGGCTCGCGCCTGGTCGTCGGTGCCGAGCTCCGCGACCGCGAGGCCGAACGCGCCCGGGCCGGCCAGCGCGAAGGGGGCGGCCGGATCGCCCCAGGCGAGCTCCTCGTCGAGCAGGACCGCGGTGGTGAGCCCGAGGCCGGCGCCGCCCAACGACTCGGGGATCGCGACGAGCCCGAGCCCGAGCTCGTGCGCCGTCCTCTGCACCGACTCGGGCAGCCCGCGCGCCTTCTCGTTCTCGCGGAAGCTCGCGCGGAGGGTACGGGCGAACTGCGCGACCGACTCCACCATGAGCTTCTGGTCCTCGGTCGGCTGGAAGCTGATCATGGAGAATGTTTTACGTGCGAAGTATCTCGGGTTCAATCCTCGACTGAATGGCCATTCATCGCCCTCCTCCTTATAGAAGGAGGAGGCGGTCTCCATGGAAAGTGGGCGTTTCGCGAGTGGAGCGGGGAGCGTCTTCGCCGTGAGGGGCCCGTCCTTCGCGCGACGTTTCGGGGGCGGCGTCAGGTTTCTGGGGGGCTGCCACCGGCCAGCCTTCCCGGCGCGCCGCTCACAGGCTAGAGAGGCGTGACGCTCCTCCGGACGGTCTGGCAAATGCGCCAGGGCGCCCGCGAGATCGGCTTGACGGAAGCGCGCGCGGCGCGTACGTTCCCGCCCCCTTCCGCCTCAGGCGGATCCTGACGTGTTTTCGAGAGGCAAGAGATGGCAACGCCCGAGGCCGAGAAGGCCGCAAAACCGAGGAACCTGCACCGGAGCTACGTCGCGACCCCGAAGGACGCAGCCGCGAACCGCGCCTGGTGGGTGATCGACGCAACGGACAAGCCGCTCGGCCGCCTCGCGAGCCACGTCGCTTCCGTGCTTCGTGGCAAGCACAAGCCCACGTTCACCCCGCACGAGGACGCCGGCGACTTCGTCATCGTCGTCAACGCGGACAAGGTGAAGCTCACGGGCAACAAGCTCGACCAGAAGCTCTATTCGCACCACTCGGGCATCCCGGGCGGCTTCAAGCAGGTCAGCTACCGCACGCTGCTCGCGAAGAAGCCGGAGTTCCCGATCGAGAAGGCCGTGAAGGGCATGCTCCCGAAGAACGTCCTCGGTCGTCAGATGTTCGGCAAGCTCAAGGTCTACGCGACCCCCGATCATCCGCACACCGCGCAGCAGCCCAAGGCCCTCGAGATCAAGTAAGGAAAGCGCGGCCGCCGGGCGGCCCGTGAAGAAGGAAAGACGATGAGCACCGCCTCCAATCGCACGTACGCCACCGGCAAGCGCAAGACGGCCATCGCCCGCGTCTGGCTCTCGGCCGGCTCGGGCCAGGTCATCGTCAACGACCGTCCTGCCGACCAGTACTTCGAGCGCGAGACCTCGATCATGGTCATGAAGCAGGCGCTCGAGCTCATCGAGGCGGCCGACCAGTTCGACGTCTGGGCGACCGTCCGCGGCGGCGGCCACTCGGCGCAGGCCGAGGCCATGCGTCACGGCATCTCGCGCGCGCTCATCACGATGGACCCGGAGAAGCGCAGCGTCCTCAAGCGCGCCGGCTTCCTCACGCGCGACGCCCGCAAGAAGGAGCGCAAGAAGTACGGTCAGCCGGGCGCCCGCAAGCGCTTCCAGTACTCCAAGCGCTGAGCCCCGCGCTCGCGCAGAGCACGCACGTTCGAAGGCCGGTCACCTCGCGGTGGGCGGCCTTCGTCGCGTCCGGAGCGGCCCGTCGCGGCGCGCGCGGCGTGGCCGTCGCTGCGCGTGTGTGGGCGTGCCGCGCGTGCGGGCGTGGCGGCGCGCGCGGCGTGCCGCGCGTGTGAGCGTGTCGCGTGGGGGCCTTGCGGCTCGCGCTCCACGCCGAGGATTGCTACTCGGTAGGGATGAGCCAATATCCGGCCGCGCCGTCGCCTGGCGGTTTCGGCGCACCTCCGTACGGCGGCGGCCCGCCGGGGTTGGGCCCGCTTCCGCCGAAGAAGACGAGCACGGGGGTGATCATCGCCATCGTCGCGGGCGTCGTGCTCCTGGTGCTCGTCGGCATCGTCGGCGTCCTCGCGGTGCTCGGCATCCACGGGACGCGGAAGTACATCGCGAACGCGAAGGCAGCCGAGGCGCGGAATGCCGTCGCGTTGATGGCCCACGACGCGGTCGCGGCGTACGAGATCGCTGACACGCCCGGCGCACCGCGCGAGCTCTGCCCGAGCGCGCGCGCGCCGGTCCCGTCGTCCATCCTCGACGTCTCGGCGCGCAAGTACCAGTCGACAAGCGCCGACTGGTCCGCCGATCCGGGCTTTTCGTGCCTGCACTTCGAGATCTCGACGCCGCAGTACTACCAGTACGACTACAAGAACACGGGCGCCGGCTTCACGGCGATCGCGCGCGGTGATCTCGACGGCGACGGGATCCTCGCGTCGTTCGAGCTCGCGGGGCATATGCAGGGCGCCGTCATCGTCGTCGCGCCGACGATCGTGGAGACCAACCCGGGGGAGTGAGCGACGTCGCGTCGCGCGCAGAGCAGACGCGGCCACGCCGTGGAAGGGGCGGCCACCGCGGGCAGGGCGACCACGCGGGTGCCCCGAAGCAAAGAGGCCGCGTTCGAGCGAACGCGGCCTCTTCGTCTTCGTCGGGCGCTCCGCGCGTCGCGCGCGGAGCGGCGTCACGCGCGTCTCAGGGGAACTGGTGCGCGTTCGACGTGCGGATGAACACGTTGTACTCGGAGACCACCTTGTCGGCGGTCTTCCACGCCGGCGAGCCGCCGCAGTTCCCGAGCTTGTCGAGGTCGATCTTCCCCGACGGCGTCTTCGCCTTGGCGGGCGCGTCCTGGAGGCAGCGCCAGTAGTCCTTCGCCGCCTTCTTGAAGTCGGTCGCCTCGCGCACGAACGAGTCGTAGTTCGACGAGGCCATCGGGAACGCCGGGCTGTTCGGGTTCGACAGCTCGGTCTTGTTCATGCTGCCGTACGCGACGAGCTCGTCGAGCGCCTTGTCGAGCGCCGTGTACGACGCGGTGTAGAGGCTCGGATCGACGTCGTCATCGTCGCCGATCGGATCGCTTGCCTCGACCAGCTCACGCGCCGTGATGAGGACCTTCTTGCGGCCGTAGCGGAACTTCTTGCCGTCCTCGCGTTCGATGCGGGCGAGCACGCGTTGCGCGAGCGGCTTGGTGATGCCGTCGAGCGCGTCGTGGAGTCCCTTGTCCGCCTTCGAGAAGCGCTCCCACGCCGACATCAGGCGCGGGTGCGAGGCCTTGCCCTTGGCCCACTTGTCGTCGCGGAAGAGCCGGAGCTCGAAGTAGGGGTTGAGCTCGGTGATGACCTGCTCGACCTCGGTGGCGGCGGTCGAGAACTCTGCGCCGGCGTCTTCGAGCGCGGGCTCCGACGGCGGCAGCGCCTTGCCGCGCGTAATGCCGGCGGCGCAGGTCCCCGTCGCGCCCGTCGGGAGGCGCGGCAGCGTGACCGACGTCTCGCGTCCGGTCGGGCCCGTCCGCGGGATCGTCGAGAGGTAGCGCTGGCGCGACTGGTGAATCGACGAAGCCAGCGAGTTGAGACACTTGATGTAGTCGTCGAGCTTCTCCTGGAGCTGCTCGTCGGCGAGGTCCTGGCCCGTGAGCTCGGTCGCCGTCGTCGCGACGCCGGCGTCGCTCCCCTTCTTCTTGAGACTGCTGAGGAGCTTCTTGCACCCCGTCATGCTCATCGCGACGGCGATGAGCACGCACATCGCCACGACCCTGCCCGCCACCCTCGTGCCCATGCGAAAACTCCTCCTGACCTCGTCGCTGCGGCGACGGGGATCGGGAGGATAGATCCCTTCTCCGCGCGACCGGAAGTGCTAAGACGGGGGACGTGAACACGGCCGCCCGCTCGCGCACCTCGATGTCGGTGATGCCCCTCCTTCGGCGCGTCTTCTCCGGCTCGGCTCGCGCGAGCGCCCTCGCGGCCGGCCTGTTCCTGGCGGGAACGGTCGCGGCTCCCAGGGAAGCCGACGCCGCCATCGTCGAGCGCATCGTCGCCGTCGTGGGAGAGCGCCCCATCCTCCTCTCCGAGCTCCGCCAGCGGGCTCGCCCGCACCTGTTCCGCATCGCGCTCTCGACCAACAACGCGTCGCAGCAGGCGGCGGCCGAGAGCGAGATGTTCCGCGAGCTGCTCACGCGCCTCATCGACGAGCGGCTCGAGGAGCAGGCAGCCGACAAAGCCCACCTGACGGTTACCCCGGAAGAGGTCGACAACGGCATCCGGCAGGTCGCGGCCCAGCAGCGGATGGACCCGAAGCAGCTCGTCGCCGAGGCCAAGCGCCAGGGCCTCACGGAGCAGGACTACCGCGACGAGATCCGCCGTCAGGTCCTCGAGGGTAAGCTCATACAGCTGCGCGTCCGCGGCCGCGTTCGCGTCACGGAGCAGGATGCCCGCAGCTCGTACAGCACCTTCGTGAAGGAGCTCGGGCAGCAGTCCGCCGTCGATCTTCGCATCCTCGTGCTGTCGATCCCGCCTGGCTCGACCCAGGAGACGGCCCAGGCGCGCGTGGTGCTCGCCGAGGAGATCTCGCGGCGCGGCAACGCGGGCGAGGACTTCTGCGAGCTCGTGCTGGCGTACAGCGACGATCCGAGCACGAAGAACACGTGCGGCTCGCGGGGACCGATGCCGCTCAACGCGCTCTTCCCCGAGCTCCAAGAGGTCGCCAAGAACCAGCGGCCAGGGGACACCTCGGCGCCGATCGTCTTCCGCGACCCGACCGGACAGCAGGCGGTTCTCGTGGTCCAGACCGTCGAGGGGCAGGGCAAGGCGCCTGCCTACGAGCAGGTCAAAGAGCAGATGATGGAGCGCGCCTACGTCGAGGCGACGGAGCGGCAGCGCAAGATGTGGCTCCAGGAGCTGCGTCGCGGCATCTACATCGACGTCCGGCTCTGAGACCGGCGCGCCGCCGCTCCGCGCGCCCCGCGCTGGCGCCGTCCGGCGCCCGCGTGGCTCGTGCGCCGGTGTGGCTCGTGCGCCGCGTCGGCTGCTCGTGCACGGCGTGCCGCGCCGCGCGCCGCCGCGTCGAGGGCGCCGACCCG
>JAHBWA010000041.1 GCA_019637195.1 Labilithrix sp.
CGAGCTCGACCCCGGCCGCCGCCGCGGCGCGGAGGAGCGCGGCCGGATCGCGCGTCGACGGGCTCCAGCGCTCGGCGTCGCCGCTCTGCGGGACCGGGGACGCGTGGATGAGGCCGAGCGCGGCGAGCTCGCGGAGCTGCGCGCGGAGCGCGGCGAGATCGAGCTCGAGGGAGTCGGCGATGTCCGCGTCCGTAAAGTCGATCGGCCCCGCGAGCAGCGACAGAACGCGGGCGATCATCCCGCCAGGGGGCAGCTCGAGTGCGTGCTCCGATCCGAGCGCCGCGTTCGTGCTCGCGGGGCGGTGCGGCACCTTGAGCCGCGTCCTCACCGCGCGCGGTCCCTCGACGCCGTCGAGGACCATCCCGGCGACGAGCCGCCAAGCGGCGTGGTCGATCGGGCGTCGCTCGCTCTCCCATCCCGCGATCGTCTCCGGCGTGACGCCGAGGACCTGCGCGAGCTCTCCGCGCTCGACGCCCGCGGCCTTGCGGATCCAGCGGAAGGTCTCGTCGGAGATCGGGCCGCGCCGCGCGAGCTCGCAGGCGACGGCGCGCTCGAACGCCAGCATCAGCGACGACGGGACGTAGACGTCGCCGCAACCGGCGCAGCTCTCGACGTCGGCGGTCGCTGTGAACGTCGTCCCCGCGACGGTCCGGCGGAACGAGTGCTTCGCCGGAGCCCTGCTCGACTCACCGCACCTGCATGTCATGCGTGACCTCGCGCGGCCCAATGCAGCCGGTGTGCCGTGCAGAATGCGAGCGCGAATCGGGAGAGCGTGAACCGGCGTCGGCCTTGGATCGATGTGGCGGTCCGGTGCGGGGTCGCCGCTCCAGGCTCCAACGACGCTCGCGCTCCGGAACCGACCCGGTCGGCCAGCGCGTCGCTCTCGCCCTCGGGATCGAGGTGAGCCGTGCCCTCGGGATCGAGGTGAGCCGTCGCCCTCGGGATCGAGGTGAGCCGTCGCCGGAGCGCGTCCCACTGCCGCGCTTGCATCCGTCGGCGGCGCCTTCTAAAGGGTTGGGCGGACAACGTGTCGGAATTCCATGATCTTCCGCCGATGCGGAGGAGGTGCGCTCAACGTCTGAGGAGGGTTGATCGCATTCGCGGTGCGCGCTATGGTCCGCGCCCCAGTTGGTGGCTGTCGCATTGCGGACCCCAATCTTGCGGTTCGCTATTTTTTTGTCTTTTTGCCGAGACCGATCCCCGAAAAGGCCCGATAAATCGCGATGTACGAAGCCTCGAAGAGCATCCCCGTCGTCGACCGAGAGCGGCTCACTGCCGTGATCGATCCCGTCGTGGCTGCGCACGGGGCCGAGCTCGTCGATTTCGAGCTAAAGAACGAGAACGGTTGGATCCTCCGCGTCTACGTCGAGAAGCTCGGCGCGAGCGCGTCGAACCTCTCGACGAAGGACGCGGCCGTCAACCTCGAGCTCTGCTCGAACATCGCGCGGGACCTGTCGCCTGCGCTCGACGTCGCCGACCCGATCCCCCACCGCTACCACCTCGAGGTCAGCTCCCCCGGGGTCGAGCGGCCGCTCCGGAAGACCGCCGACTATGTCCGCTTCGCGGGCGAGAAGGCGAAGCTCAAGCTCAAGAACGCCGTCGCGGGCCAGAAGGTCCTCGTCGGCACGCTCGGAGCCGTCAAGGACGGCGTCGTCGACGTCGTCGACGGCGAGCGGAGCTTCCCCGTGCCGCTCGACGACGTGCTCTCCGCGCGGCTCGTCTTCGAGTTCGGTCCGGCGAGCCGGCCGCCCTCGTCGGGCGGCAAGAAGAAGAAGAGGAAGTCGTGACCCTCAGCGCAGAATCGTCGAAGAGCCCCAAGAGTGGGCCGAGCTCGAAGAGGAACAACATGGCCGTTCAGCAGCAGGCAGCTCCCAGTGACGCGAACCTCCTCCAGGCGATCGACATGGTCGCGAAGGAAAAGGGGATCGACCGCTCGCGCCTGGTGAAGACCATCGAGGAGGCGATCCTCAAGGCTGCGCAGAGCGTCTTCGGCCCGAACCGTGAGCTCCAGGCGACCTTCAACGAGGAGACCGGCCAGGTCGACCTCTTCCAGTTCATGACCGTCGTGGACGACGTCTCCGACGACGAGCGCGAGATCGCGCTCGAGGACGCGCAGGAGAAGGGCCTCGAGGCGGAGCTCGGCGAAGAGCTCGGCTTCCAGATCTTCTGGCACCCCGTCGACGCGAAGAAGGCCGCCGAGCAGGACAAGGAGTTCGGCGATCTCCTCATGGTGAAGCAGGCCCGCTCGCAGTTCGGCCGCATCGCGGCGCAGACGGCGAAGCAGGTTCTCATCCAGCGCGTCCGCGACGAAGAGCGCGACCTCATCTTCCAGGAGTTCAAGGACAAGAAGGGCGAGCTCATCAAGGGCGTCGTCCGCCGCTTCGAGAAGGGCAACAACATCATCGTCGACCTCGGGCGCACCGAGGGCATCCTGCCCTTCCGCGAGCAGACCCCGCGCGAGACGTACCGCCCCGGCGACCGCATCGTCGCGCTCCTCAAGGACATCGACCGCGAGGCCCGCGGCCCGCAGATCATCCTGTCGCGCGGCGACGGCAAGCTCGTCGAGAAGCTCTTCGAGTCCGAGGTCCCCGAGATCTACGAGGGCATCGTCAAGATCGTCGCCTGCGCCCGCGAGCCGGGCGCCCGCTCGAAGATCGCCGTCATGAGCCGCGACGCCGACGTCGATCCGGTCGGCGCGTGCGTCGGTATGAAGGGCTCGCGCGTCCAGGCGGTCGTGCAGGAGCTCCGCGGCGAGAAGATCGACATCGTCCCGTGGGACCGCGATCCGGCGCGCTTCGTCTGCGCCGCCATTCAGCCGGCCGAAGTGAACAAGGTCATCGTCAACGAGGCCGACGGGCGCATGGAGCTCGTCGTCCCCGACGAGAAGCTCTCGCTCGCGATCGGCAGGAAGGGCCAGAACGTCCGCCTCGCCTGGCACCTCACCGGCTGGAAGCTCGACATCATCAGCGAGTCGAAGTTCAAGCAGATGGAAGAGGAGGCGATCGCGCAGCTCGGCCGCATCGACGGCGTGAGCGAGACGGTCGCCCGCAACATGTACCGCATGGGCTTCCGCGCCCTCGAGGAGGTCGCCGAGGCGACCGAGCAGGAGATCGGCGGGATCCAGGGCGTCGGCGCCGAGAACGCGGCGAAGATCCGCGAGAACGCCGAGAAGACGATGGAGACCCTCCGTCAGGAGCGCATCTCGACCGCGTCGAGCAAGACCGAGCCCCTCACCGACAAGGAGAAGCTCCTCTTCGTTCGCGGCGTCGGCGAGCGCACCGTGCAGCTGCTCGAGGACGCGGGCTACCGCAGCGTGGAGGACATCCTCCGCGAGGACGAGGACAAGCTCGCGATCAAGACCGGGCTCGGCATCAAGAAGGCGCGCGCGCTCAAGCAGGGCGCGGAGCAGTTCCTCGGCAACGAGTGGAAGCAGATCGACGCGGCTCGCAAGGCTGCCGCCGTCCAGAAGACGGACGAGGCGAGCGTCTGATCGACGCGACGGAACCCGAGCGAGAGACGGCAGGTAGGTAGGTAGAAGGACATGCAGCTGATGACGACCAACGACGAGAGCGCCCGGACCGCGCGGAAGGGGCCTTCGGGCACCCCGAGGCGTTCCGAGCGCACGTGCGCAGGGTGCGGAAAGCACGCCGCCGCGGACGAGCTCGTGCGCGTCGTTCACGATCCCTCGTCGGGCGAGGTCGCCGTCGATCTCGCGAGCTCGGGGTTCGGTCGTGGCGCTCACGTCCACCCGTCGCCCGATTGCGTGGTGAAGGCGCTCAAGGGCGGCCTCGCGCGGGTCTTCAAGGCGAAGGTCGAGGGCGACGCCGCCGCGATCGGCGAGCAGATCGTCCGCGCCGCGGACCGCCGGATCGAGGGGCTGCTGACCGGTGCTCGCCGCGCCGGTCAGCTCGCCGTCGGCGCGGATGTCGTCGCAGAAGCATTGAAGGACAGGCGGGCGCACCTCGTCGTCGTGGCGCGTGACGCCGCGGCGGCGACCAAGGTCCCCGCGATCGAGCAAGCGATCGCCTCGGGGAACGCGGTCGCGCTCGGAGACAAGCAGCGTCTTGGGTCGCTCATGAGCGGACGGGGGGAGGTCGCGGTCATCGCCGTCCTCCATGCCGGCGTGGCGGCCGCGGTTGGTCAAACGTATCGGATGTCCGGGCCGTTCCGGAGCGCGGTGAGCAACGCCGCGCCTTCGGGGGCCGCAGGGACGGAGTCCCTGGACGTCAGGAGTGAAGAAGCATGGTCGTCGTCGGAGGTTCGATGAGCAAGGTTCGGGTCTACGAAGTCGCCAAGCAGCTCAATCTCGACCCGAAGCAGGTCGTGACGCTGTTTCAGTCGATCGGCGTGACGGACGTGCGCAACCACATGAGCTCCGTCGAGGCCGAGGCGGTCGAGCGGCTGAAGCGCAACCTCGAGAAGCAGAAGACGCACGACGTCGTCGAGGAGCGGATCCGCCGCGGCGCCGGGACGGTGCTGAAGCGCCGCGCCGTCGCCAAAGCCCCGGCCGAGTCCGCGCCCGTGTCCGCGCAGCCGATGAGCGCCGCGCAGCCGTCCTCGCCGGCGCTCGACGACGTCGCCTCGCGCCGTGACATCTCGCAGATCGCGATCGAGGCGCCGCCGCCGCCGGCCGCCGGCAAGGCCGCCCCGTCGACCGACGTGCTCGCGAAGGACGAGAGCTCGCGGATCCTCGCGTACCGCGAGGTGCCGGAGGATCGCCGGAGCGCGAGCGAGGTCGTCCCCTCCGTGCCCGCCGCGCCGCCCTCGGCGCGCCCGAGCTCGCGCACGGACGTCTCCGTCCCGCCTGCGCCCGAGTCGCGCACCTCGGAGCCCGCGGTCGCCGCGGCGCCTCCCTCGGAGGTCGTCGTCGCGCCGGCGAGCGTTCAGGTGCCGCCGCCGCCGCCGTCGGCGCAAGTGGTCGCGCCCGCCGCCGCCGCGCAGCCCGAGCCGCCGCCTGCTGCTGTGGAGGCCCCGCCCGCGTCGGTCGCCGCGGCCGCGCCTCCCGCGCCCGTGCCTTCGGCACCTCCCGCGCCCGTCGAGAGCGTGCGCACTCCGGCGCCGCCCGCGGAAGAGGTCGCCGCTGCGGCGCGTCCGCAGTCCGAGACGCCGCCGACCCGCACGTCGACCGCCCCGAAGACGGGCGTCGAGTACTGGGCCGGCCGCCCGGGCGTCCCGATGCCCACGCCGATCGGCGCGCAGCGCACCGGCATCGGCGGCGGCGCGACCGGCGCGATGCCGCGTCGTGTCCAGTTCGATCCGCGCGCGGGCGCGGGCCAGCAGCGTGGCGGCATGCGCCCCGGCCAGCAGGGGCGCCCCGGCATGATGGGCCGCGGCGGTCCGGGCGGTCGCTTCGGCCGCCCGATGATGAACGTGCGTAAGGGCCCGGTGAACGTCTCCACCAAGGAGATGTCGGCCCACAAGAAGGTCATCCGCATCGAGGAGAACATCACGCTCTCCGCGATGGCCGCGCAGATGAGCCTCAAGGCGACGGAGCTCCTGATGAAGCTCCTCTCCATGGGCAAGACCGGCATCCACATCAACACCACGCTCGACGCCGACGACGCGGCGATCCTCGCCAGCGAGTTCGGCTGGGAGGTCGAGAACGTCGCGACGACCGAGGAAGAGGACATCGCCGTCGCGCGCGGTGAGGAGACGACGAGCAAGGAGGCCGATCCCGACGTCCTTCCGCGCCCGCCGGTCGTCACCGTCATGGGTCACGTCGACCACGGCAAGACGAGCCTGCTCGACAGGATCCGCAAGGCGAACGTCGCGAGCGGCGAGGCCGGCGGCATCACGCAGCACATCGGCGCCTACAAGGTGCAGACCGCGTCCGGCACGATCGTCTTCCTCGACACGCCGGGCCACGAGGCCTTCACGGCGATGCGCGCGCGCGGCGCGGGCGCGACGGACATCGTCGTCCTCGTCGTCGCCGCCGACGACGGCGTCATGCCCCAGACGAAGGAGGCGATCGCGCACGCGAAGGCGGCGAAGGTCCCGATCATCGTCGCGGTGAACAAGATCGACAAGGCCGGCGCCGATCCCGAGCGCGTGAAGCGCGAGCTCGTCGAGCAGGGCCTCCAGCCCGAGGAGTGGGGCGGCGACACCATCTTCACGCAGGTCTCCGCGCTCACCGGCGACGGCATCCCGCAGCTCCTCGAGATGCTCGCCCTCCAGGCCGAGGTCCTCGACCTCAAGGCCAACCCGAAGAAGCCCGCCAGCGGCGTCGTGCTCGAGGCGCTCCTCGACCGCGGCCGCGGTCCGGTGGCGCGCATCCTCGTCCAGGAAGGCACGCTCAAGGTCGGCGACTTCGTCCTCGCGGGTCCGGGCTTCGGCAAGGTCCGCGCGATGACGAACGAGCACGGCAAGCAGGTCCACGAGGCCGGCCCGGCCACCCCGGTCGAGATCCTCGGCCTCTCCGACGTCCCCGCCGCGGGCGATCCGCTCCACGCGGTCAAGGACCCGAAGAAGGCCCTCGAGATCGCCGAGAGCCGCAAGGCCAAGCAGGACAAGAGCAAGCAGGGCGCGGACAAGGGCATCTCCCTCCAGGGCCTCATGGAGCGCCTCCAGGCGGGCGATCAGCAGGAGCTGCGCGTCATCGTGAAGGCCGACGTCCACGGCTCGAGCGAGGCGCTCAACTCGGCGTTCAACAAGCTCTCGAGCGAGAAGGTGAAGCTCAGCATCGTCCACTCGGGCGTCGGCGCGATCACCGAGGGCGACGTCAACCTCGCCATCGCCGCGAAGGCGATCCTCATCGGCTTCAACGTGCGCCCCGCCGGCAAGGCGGCGGCTCACGCCGAAGAGAACAAGATCGAGATCCGCACCTACTCGATCATCTACGACGCCGTCGACGACGTGAAGAGCGCCATGGAAGGCCTCCTCCCGACGACGAAGGTGGAGAAGCTCTCCGGCAAGGCCGAGGTCCGTCAGATCTTCAAGATCCGCGGTGTCATCGTCGCCGGCTGCTACGTCATCCAGGGCAAGATCGGGCGCAACAACCACGCCCGCCTCATGCGCGACAACGCGATGGTGTGGGAGGGGAAGCTCGACGCGCTCAAGCGCTTCAAGGACGACGTCAAGGAGGTCTCCGAGGGCTTCGAGTGCGGTATCAGCCTCGACGGCTACTCCGACCTGAAGGACAAGGACATCATCGAGTCCTTCGAGATCGAGGAGATCAAGCAGAAGCTCTGAGCTTCGGTCGCGACGGCTCCGCGCTCGTGGACGAGCCGGAGCCGCATCCGTGCTGCGCGCGGAGAGGCGGCGGGCGCGCAGGAATCTTGCCCCCGCGCGAGCCGGCGCGTTACTCGGGCTCATGCTCATCGGCGACGGTCAGAGGGAAGGCGGGCGCGTCCGCCGTAGCGCACGCGTGGCGGGCACGGCGCTCCTCGCGGTCATGCTCTGCGCGGGGAGCGCGGCAGCGCAGCAGCCTGCAGAGACGGAGCCTCCCGCCTTGCCGCCGCCCGCGGTCGAGCCGCTCCCCGCCGAGCCTCCACCTCCGTTGCCACCTCCGGGGGCGGCGGCGGCGGCGGCGGCGCCCATCGTCGCCGACACGGAGACCGGCGAGCTGAAGCCGATGCACGTCGACCTGCGCGCGACGGTCAACGCGGACATCCTGCTCGCGTACATCGGCCTCGGAGCGAGCGCCGACCTCGGGCTCGTCCCCGCGGGCCCGGGGACGCTCGCCGTCGGCGCAGGCTTCGAGTACGACTTCTGCGGGAGCGTCTGCTGGCTCTTCAGCGCGATCACGCCGCTCGACTTCAGTCACCGGCAGATCTGGCCGCAGGCGCGCGCGAGCTATCACATCGGCGTGAAGAGCGCGAAGAACCTCGACATCTATCCGTTCGTCGGCCTCGGCCCTGTGTTCGCACGCTCCGAGATCTCGGTCGACAACGGCGCCGCGCGCTACGTCGGCACGGACACTTCGATCGGCGTGAACTTCGGCGGGGGGATCAACTTCTTCGTCGCGGGCCCGGTCTTCATCGGGGGCGAGGCGCGCATCCGCTACGCGGCCGGCGAGTACGACTACCGGCTCGAGTCGGGCGACGGCAGCCGCACGTACGATCGAGGCAGCGTCGATACCTGGAGCCTCACCGGCATCGACGTGCTCGTCGCGGTCGGTGTTCGGCTACCCTGAGCGGTGCGCCGGACGTCTCCGCTAGGAGCGCTTCCATGGCCGTGGGTAAGTCGAGCGTCTGTGACTCGGTGCGGGGGGCGCGCGGCAGAGCTCCGGGAGGACGTCGTCCCGGCCGATCGCGCGGCGGCGCTCATTGTCGTCGGAGACGAGCTATACGGAGATGACGATGAAGCGTGAACCGAAGAAGCCCGCGCGGAGGCCCCTCGCGGGCGTCGCAGGCGCCGGGAAGAACGAGGCGAGCCGCTCGGTTCGTGTGGCCGCGCAGCTTCGGCAGGAGGTGGCGCGCCTCGTCGCGCGCGACCTCGCCGATCCACGGCTCGAAGGGCTCGTGATCGGGAGCGTGTGGCTCAGCTCGGACCTCCAGCTCGCGAAGGTGTTCTTCCGCATCGCGACGACCTCCGAAGGGGCCGAGCTCGATGCGCGCCGCAAGGACGCGGAGAAGGCGCTCGAGCGCGCGAGCGGGCGCCTGCGCAAGGCGGTGACGGCGCGCCTCGCCCTCCGCGTCGCCCCCGAGCTGCGCTTCGTCTACGACGAGGGGCAGGACGCGCGCGATCGCATCGAGCAGCTCCTCGACGAAGTGAAGCGCGAATCGAAGAGCGGCGACGACGCGTAGCGGGCGGTCGCTCCTCAGCGACGTCGTGGCGTCGCGAGGCGCGAGGTCGCCGTGGCGTCGCGAGGCGCGCGGTCGCCGTGGCGTCGCGAGGCGCGAGGTCGCCGTGGCGTCGCGAGATCATCACGCATGCGGCGCTGCTGGAAACGTCGCGCATGAACGTGCGGAGACACTGCGCATCGGAGCACGGCTCGGCTTGCGCCCAGCGCGCGTGTGGGTTACATCTCCGTCGCTCACGAACTTCTCTCGCGAATGAAACGCGTCCGGGAAAGGCGTGGCGAGGGCCGCGGAACTCCTCGGCGCCTCGCGGTGGTGCGGTCGGCAAAGCGACCTGCGCCGCGCTCTCCCGAACGACGCGGCTCGACGGGAAGGGCAGGCAGGACCCGCACTCGTCAACGGGTGCCGGCCGGGCCGCGGGAAACTCAGAGACAAGTGACTCAGCTTCAAAGCGCTCCGGCCTCCGCCGGAGCCACGATTTCACACGATACCTTCGCGGCGCTCGGGCTCACGCACGAGCTCGTACGCGCCGTCGCCCAAGAGGGCTACGTCCGACCGACCCCGATCCAGGAGCGCGCCATCGCGCCCGTCCTCGACGGTCGCGATCTTCTCGGCTGCGCTCAAACCGGCACCGGCAAGACGGCCGCGTTCGTGTTGCCCGTCCTGCAGCGCCTGGCGCGCTCGCCGCAGAGCGGCAAGGTGCGCGCGCTCGTCGTCGCGCCGACGCGCGAGCTCGCCGCCCAGATCGACGAGCGGATCACCGCCTACGGCCGTCATGTCGGCCTCCGTCATGCCGTCATCTACGGCGGCGTAGGGCAGCGCGCCCAGGAGGAGGCGGTCCGCCGTCGTCCCGACATCCTCGTCGCTACGCCTGGTCGTCTGCTCGACCTCATGGAGCAGGGCATCATCCGTCTCGACGGCGTGGAGATCCTCGTCCTCGACGAGGCCGATCGCATGCTCGACATGGGCTTCATCCACGACGTCCGGCGCATCGTCGCCGCGGTGCCGAAGCAGCGCCAGACGCTGCTCTTCTCGGCGACGATCCCGACGGAGATCGCCCGTCTCATCTCGAGCGTCCTCACCAACCCGGTTCGCGTCGACATCGCGCCCGAGGTGACGACCGCCGAGCGCGTCGACCAGTGCGTCTACTTCGTCGCCAAGACCGAGAAGCGCCACCTGCTCGAGCGGCTCATCCGCGAAGAGGGGGCGGGCCGGTCGATCGTCTTCACGCGCACGAAGCACGGCGCCAACCGCCTCGCCGAGCAGCTCTCGCGCGGCGGCATCCGCGCCGAGGCGATCCACGGAAACAAGTCCCAGGGCGCGCGTGAGCGCGCGCTCGAAGGCTTCCGCGCCGGGACGCTCCCGGTGCTCGTCGCCACGGATCTCGCGGCGCGCGGGATCGACGTCGACGGCGTCTCGCACGTCTTCAACTTCGATCTCCCCAACGTCCCCGAGAGCTACGTGCATCGCATCGGCCGGACGGGGCGCGCAGGCGCGAGCGGCCGCGCGATCGCGTTCTGCGACGCGGAGGAGCGCCCGCTCCTGCGCGACATCGAGCGTTTCGTGAAGAAGGCGATCCCGGTCGCGGGGACGGTCGCCGCTCGGCCGGTCGATCCCGCGGATCTCGCCCACGCGGCAGAAGGCGGCCGCGCGAGCGGCGATCGCCACGGCGGCGGTCGCGCGAGCGGCTCCGGTGATCGCCACGGCGGCGGCCGCGGGAGCGGCTCCGGTGATCGCCACGGCGGCGGCCGCGGGAGCGGCTCCGGTGATCGCCACGGCGGCGGTCGCGGGAGCGGCTCCGGTGATCGCCACGGCGGCGGTCGCGGGAGCGGCTCCGGTGATCGCCACGGCGGCGGCCGCGGGAGCGGCTCCGGTGATCGCCACGGCGGCGGCCGCGGGAACGGTCACGCCGACAGGCCGCCGGCCGCACGAACGAGCGCTCCGTCGACCCCTGGCGGCGAGGCGGTGGCGCGGCCCGGTCCGCAGCCAGCGGCGCCGGCCGTGATGCCCGGCGACTCGACGCGCCGTCATCGGTCCCGTCGTTTCCGCGGAGCCCGCATTTAGCGATCGCAGGAGAGACTTTTCGCGCGGCGCGACCCAAAGGACGTCGCGCCTTCTTTAGGAGGAGAGAAGCGCATGGCAAACCCGAGCATGAACAAGCGTCTCAAGGAGCGGCAGCGCCAGGAGAAGCAGCGTGAGAAGGCCGCGAAGCGGCAGGAGCGCGCGAAGGAGAAGGGCGACCGGCCGCCGGCGGAGGCGGGCGTCGATCCGGACATCGCGCACATCATTCCGGGCCCGCAGCCGGTCGTCGAAGAAGAGGACTACTGAGAGCGTCGTAGCCGGGACGACCGAACCGTCTCCCGCAAGAAGCGGCGACCTGGACACCGAGGGGAGGTGCCGGGCGCCGCGTCTTCACTTTGTGGGTTGGCGCCGGGCCGGAGAGAGCGCTCGTGGATCGGAGCGCGAGCGGCGCGGCCGGCGCCGCCGTGACGGACGCGCCACGACGACGGGCGACTCAGTCCCCCGCGTCTGCCGACGGCGCAGCGTCCCCGCTGTCATCGCCGGCGTCGAGTGGGCTGCACGGACCGACGCTGCGGTAGGGCCGCTCGGTCTGGTGGCAGTGATCGACGAACGAGACGCCGTCGCATCCGCAGTGCCACGCCGTGCACCCGTGCCGAGCTCCCTCGTCGGTGCAGAGCGGCTTCGCCGCGCCGTCGCACCCAGCCTTGTACCAGTACGGTGCGGTCCTCGGAGCGCAGCCCCCCCTCCGATCCGCTCTCGTCGTCGGCGGACGACGGATCGCTCGCGCCGGCGCCGCGCGGCGGACCCTCTGCCGAGGGAGCAAGCTCCGACACCGCGTCCGGTGAGGTGGTCGAGCCGCCGCACGCCAGGACGAGGAGCGCCGTCGTGATCGCGAAACAGGCCATGGGGCGATAGGTGTGCATCGACGCGGGAGCAGCAACCGCCGGGCCAAGCGCGCGCGGGGAACCTGCCCGCGCATCCTCTGAGAATCCCGGGGTAAGGAGGAGAGCGCTGCCGCCCACGTAGACGCGCGCCCGGCCCGGCGCGGCACAAGCTGGCCCGAAAGCGCAACGCCGTTGGCGGCCGCGTCGCGTCTCAGCGCAGGCGCGTGACGTACCAGGCGCCGCGCCAGGCGGTCATCTCGGCGATGTCGAGGTGGCGCGTCTTGCCGTCGATCGTGAACGTGAGCTTCGAGTGCTTCACGCGCCAGAGGGGCTTCTTGAAGTCCTTCTTCTTGGGCGTGATCTGCACGATCGAGCGGCCGAGATCGAAGGACACGAACCGCGCGCGCTCGATGCCCTTCATCCGCTTGTGCGATCGCGCGACGGAGCGGGAGAAGCCGTTCGACACGCGCTTCTCCCAGGCCTTGCCCGGATCGGTCGAGTCCCGGACGAGCATGTACGCGTCGCGCGGGAAGAGCGCGTCACTCGCGAGGTCGGGGTTGTTCTGGGAGATGGCCTCGAGCAGGTGCCGCATGCGCGCGTCGAGATCCTGACCGCTCGACGCGGGGATCGCCGTGTCCTCGAAATCGCTGCTCACCGAGGCGCTGGCGACGCCGCCGTCGGGATCGCCCGCGTCGACTCGGCTCTGCAGCATCGCGGCGGCGTCGGGCGTCGCCTTGGCGCTCTTGTCGGAGCAGCCGGCGACGGCGAGCGCCGAGAGCACGGCGACGGCCGCGACGAACCGTCCGCGCGCCGTCATCGTCAGGCGAGGTTCGGCAGCGGGACGATGTCGACGTGGAGGACCTCTTCGAAGGCCCGGATCTCGTGGAAGCACGCCTCGCTCGGGCGCGACACGACGCGGAGCTTGGCGCAGGAGGCGCCGCCGCCCTCGAAGACGGTGTTGGTGACCTCTTCGACGTTGATGCCGTGACGCTTGATGACCGCGAGCACGTTCGCGAGCGTGCCGACCTTGTCGAGCATGCGGATGACCATCTGGAAGCGCGCGTTCGAGAGGTTCATCACGTTCTGCACGTTCGGCACGGTGCCCTCGAGCAGGAACGAGCGAATCACGCGGACGGTCTCGGACGCGATGGCGAGCTGCGCCTGATCGGTCGACGCCGCGATGTGCGGCGTCGCGTAGAGGAAGCCGCCCGTCGCGCTCGGCGTGGTGAGCGTGAAGAGGGCGGGCGAGACCTCCTTCGTCCCGCGCGGCTCGTTCGGGATGACGTCGATGCCGACGCGCAGGCCGCGGTCCTTGATGGCCGCCTGCATCGCCTCGTAGTCGACGAGATCGGGGCGCGCGCAGTTGATGAACATCGCGCGCTTCGGCATCAGATCGAAGATCTTGGTGTTGATGCACTGCCGCGTGCGGTCGTTGAGCGCGAGGTGGACCGTGAGGATGTCCGACCGCGAGGCCAGCTCGTCGAGCGAACCGCAGAAGCCCACGCCGAGCTCGTGGGCGCGCGCGTGCGTCAGGTTCTTGCTCCAGGCGATCGGGTGCAGGCCGAACGCCTTCGCGCGCGCAGCGACGTCACGCCCGATCGCGCCGAGCCCGGCGATGCCGATCGTCTTGCCGAGGAGGCCCTCCGCCTTGCCGTACTCGAGGCGCTCCCACTTGCCGCCGCGGAGCGACGCGACCGCGTCGGGGATCCGGCGGTCGAGGGCGAGCATCAGTCCGAAGACGAGCTCGGCCACCGCCGACGAGTTCTTGCCGGGGCAGTTGGCGACGTAGATGCCGCGCTCGCTCGCGGCCTTCACGTCGATGGTGCTCGTCTCGGCGCCGGCGCGGACGATGAGGTTCAGCTGCCGCGCGCTCTCGATCGCCTTGCGCGTGACCTCCTTGGACCGGACGATGAGGATGCCGACCCCGGGGATCTTCGACTCGAGCGTCTCCTTCGTGACCTCCGGCTCGTAGAGCACGTCGACGGGAAGGGTGCGCAGCTCTTCGACGGCGCGGGGGTGAAGCTTGTCTGCAACGAGGACACGCATGACGGCGCGCATCCTAGCCGAATGCTCGAAATTTAGTAGGTCAATCGCTTGATATGCCGCTCGAATCCCGGCCCGCGGGGGAAACGGGAACGGCGGCGGGGGAAACCGGATCTCGCGCCTTGGGGCGGGGGCGGCGGGCCTGGGTCAATCGGGCAGTCGGACGCGTCCTCGCTTGGTGGTGAGGACCGCGGCGCCGCTCTCCTCGGAGAGGAACGGAGCGAGCTGCGTCTGGGCGAACCGGGTCATCTTCGCGTCGAACGGGCCGCCCTCGGCGCCAGGCTTCACACGGAGATAGAGATCGCCGCGCGGACCGAGGCGGACCGTGCTCGGATCGAGCGGCTCCTCGCTCCCGTCGCTGAGGACGAGGATGGCGTCGCTCGCTTGCGCGTCGCCGTCCTCGACGCGCACGTTGCGGACGAAGAACGGGACGTCGTCGACCGTGAAGTAGGTCCAGTCGTAGCCGTTCGTCAGGATGAAGCGCCCGTCGTCGGGGTGGCGGGCGATCCACGTGTGGAGCGCGGCCGCGAGCTTCGGGTGCTCGACGGGCACGTCGTCGTGGAGGAACCGGCCCTCGCCGTCGAGCCGGAGGGTGCTCTCGCGCGAGCGGCCCTCGGGGGCGGGGAAGCGGAAGAACTCGGGGTGGTCTCCGGGCTTCATGGTGCCGACAAACGTAAGGCGGGCTGCGCCGCGCGACACGGCTTCGCCGCGGAAAGAGCGACGCTTGACGCCTCGCCGGCGCGGCCTATAAGAACCTTCAAAAGATTTTGAAAGTTTCGAGCCTCACAGAACCGCAAGGAAAAGTGCGATGTACGACGGCTTGAGCGCCTTCGTGGACACCCTCGAGCGGGAGGGCGAGCTCGTGCGCATCGCGCGCGAGGTCGATCCGTACCTCGAGATCGCAGAGATCGCCGACCGAACGATGAAGGCCGGCGGGCCGGCGCTCCTCTTCGAGCGCCCGAAGCCGCCCGGCGGGACGCGAGCCGAAGGCCCGCGCTTCCCGCTCCTCATCAACGCGTTCGGTTCGCGCAGGCGGATGTCGCTCGCCCTCGGCGTCGAGGATCTGGAGGAGCACGCCCGCGCCATCGCGGAGCTCGTGCACTCGAAGGCGCCCGGCAGCGCCCGCGAGCTCGCCGAGATGGCGCGGAAGCTCCCGGCCCTGAGCCACGCGGTCCCCCGCAAGGCCTCGCGCGCGCCGTGCCAGGAGATCGTGCTCGAGGGCGACGCGGTGGATCTCGAGGCGCTCCCCGTGATGACGACCTGGCCCAACGACGGCGGGCCGTTCTTCACGCTGCCGAACGTCATCACGCGCGATCCCGACACCGGCGCGCGCAACATCGGCATGTACCGGATGCAGCGCATCGACCGGCGCACGACGGCGATGCACTGGCAGATCCACAAGACGGGCGCGCGGCACTTCCGCCGCGCGAAGGAGCTCGGCGAGCGGCTCGAGGTCGCGGTGGCCTTCGGCGGCGATCCCGCGCTCACCTACGCCGCGACGGCGCCGCTCCCCGACGGGATCGACGAGTGGATGTTCGCGGGCTTCCTCCGCGGTCGCTCGGTCGAGCACGTGCGCTGCAAGACGGTGGACCTCGAGGTCCCGGCGTGCGCCGACTTCGTCCTCGAAGGCTACGTCGATCCGAGCGAGCCGCTCTTCGACGAGGGGCCGTTCGGCGATCACACCGGCTACTACACGCCGATCGACGCCTTCCCGCGCTTCCACGTCACCTGCGTCACGCACCGCAAGGGCGCGATCTACCCGTCGACGCTCGTCGGGCCGCCGCCGATGGAGGACGCGTGGCTCGGCAAGGCGACCGAGCGGCTGTTCCTCCCGCTGCTCCGGATGATGTTCCCGGAGGTGGTCGACATGAACCTCCCGGTCGAGGGCGCGTTCCACAACCTCGCGATCGTCTCGATCAAGAAGCAGTACCCGTTCCACGCCACGCGCATCGCGCACGGCCTCTGGGGCGCCGGGCAGATGTCTTTCACCAAGGTCGTCTGCGTCGTCGACGAGGACGTCGACGTGCAGAACACCGCTGAGGTGGCGTGGCGGCTCCTCGCGAACCTCGATCCGAAGCGCGACGTCTCGATGGTCGACGGGCCGGTCGACCAGCTCGACCACGGCGCCAGCCAGGCGCTCTGGGGCGGGAAGATGGCGATCGACGGCACGAAGAAGTGGCCCGAGGAGGGCTACAAGCGGGACTGGCCGGAGGTCTGCACGCAGAGCGACGCCGTGAAGGCGCGCGTCGACGCGATCTGGTCGGAGCTCGGGATCCCGCTCGGCGGCGGCGCGCGCGCGTCGAGGGTCGAGGCCGAGCTCGCGCGGCGCGCGGCGGCCCCCGCGGCGCACGCCGACGGCAACCGCCAGATGTTCGATCGGATCGCGCCGACCTACGACCGGCTGAACCGGGTCATGTCGCTCGGCATCGATCGCCGCTGGCGCGCTCGCGCCGTCGACATGCTCCGGCCCGCGCTGGCCGATCGCGCGCGGCCGCGCGTGCTCGATCTGTGCGCCGGTACGCTCGACCTCGCCGCGCGGATCGAGGAGGCGTTCCCCGAGGCGCACGTCGTCGCGTGCGACGCGTCGGAGAAGATGCTCGCGCTCGGCAGGGGCAAGGTGCAGAAGGTCGAGTGCGTGGCCGGCGACGCGCTGGCGCTCCCGTTCGAGGACGGCTCGTTCGACGCCGTCGTCTGCGGCTTCGGCGTCCGCAACCTCGCCGATCTCCGGCGCGGCCTCCGCGAGGTGCGCCGCGTGCTCGCGCCCGGCGGGACCTTCGTGACGCTCGAGCTCTTCCGCCCGCGCGGCGCGACGTCCCGGCTCGTGCACGGCGCCGGGCTCCGCTACGCGCTCCCGGTGCTCGGCGCGACCCTCGCGAAGGACCGCGAGGCTTACGAGTACCTCGCCGAGAGCATGGAAGGCTTCGTCACGCGCGAGGCCTACGAGCGCATGCTCGAGGAGGAGGGCTTCGGCGCCGTCGACGGCGTCGACCTGACGCTCGGCATGGCGTCGCTCGTCCGGGCGCGCTCGCGCGCCGACGCGGAGGCCGCGCAGTGACCCGCAAGAAGAAGATCGTCGTCGGGATCACCGGCGCGAGCGGGGCTCCGTACGCGCGGCGGCTGCTCGCGTACCTCTCCCGTCGCGTCCGCGACGCCGGCGATCTCGAGGTCGGCGTCTGCCTCTCCGCCACCGCGCCCGAGGTCTGGGCGCTCGAGTGCGGCGGTGACCTGCGCGAGGCGATCGATCTGCCCGTCTACGGGATGCGCGACTACAAGGCGCCGTTCGCCAGCGGCAGCGCCGGCTGGGACGCGATGGCCATCGTCCCGTGCTCGATGGGCACGGTGGCCCGCGTCGCGCACGGGATCTCGGACACGCTGCTCACGCGCGCGGCCGACGTGATGCTGAAGGAGCGCCGCGCCCTGGTCGTCGTGCCGCGCGAGACGCCGCTCTCGGTCATCCACCTCGAGAACCTGACCGCGCTCGCGCGCGTCGGCGCCACGATCCTCCCGGCGATGCCGTCGTTCTACGGCAAGCCCGAGGGCGTGGACGGGCTGCTCGACACGGTGGTCGGTCGGGTGCTCGACCACCTGGGGCTCGAGCACGATCTGGTGAAGCGTTGGGGGCCGGCGGAAGAGGAGACCTCGCGAGTGAAGAAGGAAGGCCGATCATGACGCGCTTCGTGGAGCAGGCCATCGCACGCGCCGGCCTCGCGCCGGTCGCCGCCGCGCGCGCACGCGGCGATCTCGACGCGGTCCGCGCCCTCGTCGCGTCGCTCGGGGAGATCGATCTGCTCGCGCTCGGCGCGGTGGCCGACCTGGTCCGCGTCTCCGAGGCCGGCGACGTCGTGCGCGTGCACCCTACCGCGGCGAGCGACGTCGCGTGGATCCGCGGGGCTGGCAGCGAGCTGGAGCTGCTCCGCGCGGTCGCTGTCGCCCGCATCACGGGACCGGTCGGGGCCCGCGTCGGCGTCGACTGGGGCGAGCAGGGCCTCGAGCTCGCGCAGGTCGCCCTCGGGTTCGGCGCGACGGATCTGACCGGGCCGATCACCCGCAAGAGCGGCGATCTCATCGCCGACGACGAGCTGAAGAAGGTGAAAGGGCAGGGCATGGTCGCCGCGAGCGCGCTCAAGCGCCGCGAGATCGCCGCGCTGGTCCGGAACGCGGGCCGGTCGTGCGAGTTCACCGACGAGAGCGGCGCGCGCGTCGCGCCCGCGTCCAGCGAGGGGGAGGCCGCGCATGCTTGAGACGATCCGCCAGAAGGTGCGCCGCGGCGAGCGCCTGACGTTCGACGACGGCGTCGCGCTCTTCCACGAGCCGGATCTGCTCGCCGTCGGCCAGCTCGCCAACGAGGTGCGCGAGGAGCTGCACGGCGACCGCACGTACTTCAACCGCAACATGCGGGTCGAGGTCACGAACGTCTGCGTCGCGTCCTGCCTGTTCTGCTCGTTCGCGAAGCTCGAAGAGCACATGCCGGGCGCGCACACGATGACGCTCGAGGAGGCCTGGAAGGCGCTCGAGGACCGGAAGGACGATCCGCCGACCGAGGTGCACGTCGTCAACGGCCTGCACCCCGGCCTGCCGTTCTCGTACTACGAGGAGCTGCTCGCCGGGTACAAGCGCATCGACCCGAAGGTGCACCTCAAGTGCTTCACCGGTGTCGAGATCCACTTCTTCGCGCAGCACTACAAGATGACGTACCGCGAGGTGCTCGAGCGCCTGCGCGCGGCGGGGCTCGACAGCCTGCCGGGCGGCGGCGCCGAGATCTTCGACGAGGACGTGCGCAAGCGCATCTCCCACGACAAGGCGACCGCCGACGAGTACCTCGAGGTGCATCGCGTCGCGCACGGCATGGGCATGCGCACCAACGTCACGATGCTCTACGGGCACATCGAGACGTTCGCCCACCGCGTCGACCACATCCTGCGCGTCCGCGCGCTGCAGGACGAGACCAAGGGGTTCCAGGCCTTCATCCCGCTCGCGTTCCACCCGGACGGCAACGGGATGAAGAACCTGCCGGCGCCCACCGCCGTCGACGATCTCCGCACGCTCGCCGTCAGCCGCCTGCTCCTCGACAACGTCGACCACATCAAGGCCTACTGGGTCAGCCTGACGCCCGACGTCGCGCAGATCGCGCTCCGCTTCGGCGCCGACGACATCGACGGGACGATCGTCCACGAGACGATCTACAAGGCCGCCGGCACGAGCTCGCCGGGCGCGCTCCGCTACGACGACCTCGTGCGGCTCATCCGCGAGGCGGGGCGGACGCCGATCGAGCGGGACACGCTCTACAACGTCGTGCGCGAGCACGAGAAGGCGAGCGCACCGGAGGCGTCGATGAAGGTGAAGGACCGCGTCCGCCCGGGCGGCAAGCGCAGCCTGGAGGTGGTGTCGTGAGCGCGCTCCGCGTCCTCGGGGTCGAGTACCTCAACGCGCGCCCGCTCTGGGAGTCGCTCCGCGTGGACGCTGCGTCGGCGTCTGGAGCCACGGGAGCGGCCTCGCCGATCGAGCTCCGGCTCGCGCCGCCGAGCGAGCTCGCGCGCGCGCTCGCGGAGGGGGAGGCGGACGTCGGGCTCCTCCCCGTCGCCGCTGCCGCCACGATGGGCGAGCTCCGCCTCCTCCGCAACATGGCGATCGGCGCCCGCGGTGAGGTGAGGAGCGTCGCGATCGTCGCCGAGCGGCCTATCCACGAGCTCGAGGCGATCGCGCTCGATCTGTCCTCGCGCACGAGCGTCGTGCTCGCGCGGCTCCTGCTCGCGCGTCGCGAGCTCGCGCCGAAGCTCTTCGGGGCGTCGCCCGCGGACGCGATCGCGTCGGTCGGCGGTCGCACCGGCGCGCTCGTCATCGGCGATCCCGCGCTCGATCTCGAGGACCGGTACCCGCACCGGCTGGATCTCGCCGAGGACTGGTTCGAGTGGACCAGCCTGCCCTTCGTCTTCGCGGCGTGGTTCGCGCGGCCCGACGCGGTCTCGCGCGAGCAAGAGGACCTCTTCCGGATCGCGAAGCAGAAGGGGCTCGCGCGCGTCGACCAGATCGCCGCGGAGCACGCGGCGCGGTCCGGCCTCTCGGAGGTGTCGCTCCGCGCGTACCTCACGGAGTCGATCCGCTACGACCTCGGCGACGAGGAGCTCGCCGGCCTCGAGCGCTTCTGGCTCGAGGGCGCGAAGGCCGGCCTCTTGCCGGCCGCGCGGCCGAGCTTCGAGGAGCCGCGCACCACCTCGACCCGTCCGTCGCTCGACACGCTGCTCTCGCGCGCGGCGGACGGAGAGCGCCTGTCGGGCGCGGACGGCGTGCGCCTGATCCGCGAGGGTAGCTTCTTCGAGCTCGGCCTCGCCGCCGACGCCGTGCGCCGCCGCAAGCACCCGAAGGGCGTGGTGACGTACATCGTCGATCGGAACGTCAACTACACGAACGTCTGCACGACGAGCTGCCGCTTCTGCGCGTTCTATCGGCCCGTCGGCCACCCCGAGGGCTACGTGCTCTCGCGCGAGGTGCTCGGCCAGAAGCTCCAGGAGGTCGTCGACGCCGGCGGCGTGCAGATCCTCCTCCAGGGCGGCCTCAACCCGGACCTCCGCATCGAGTGGTACGAGGACCTCTTCCGCTGGATGAAGAAGGAGTACGGGCTCGGCCTCCACGCGCTCTCTCCGGAGGAGATCATCCACCTGTCGCGCCTCGAGGGCATCAGCGTGCGCCGGGTGCTCGAGCGCCTGAACGCGGCCGGGCTCGACTCGGTGCCGGGCGGCGGCGCCGAGATCCTCGTCGACCGCGTCCGGCGGAAGATCGCGAAGACGAAGTGCACGAGCGCCGAGTGGCTCGACGTCATGCGAGTCGCGCACCACATGGGCCTCCGCTCGAGCGCGACGATGATGTACGGCACGATCGACACCCCCGAGGAGCGCATCCAGCACCTCGTGAAGATCCGCGACCTGCAGGACGAGACCGCCGGCTTCACGGCGTTCTTCTGCTGGGACTACCAGCACGAGAGCGGCACCCACCTCACGCCCGGCGACAACGGCACGCACCTCTACCTGCGGATGCAGGCGGTCGCGCGGCTCATGCTCGACAACGTCGATCACGTCGGCGCGTCGTGGGTCACGCAGGGGCCCGCCGTCGGTCAGGTCGCGCTCCGCTTCGGCGCCGACGACTTCGGCAGCGTGATGTTCGAGGAGAACGTCGTCTCGAGCGCCGGCACGACGTTCCGCATCGGCGCCGAGGCGATCGAGAAGCGGATCCACGACGCGGGCTTCAAGGCCACGCGGCGCAACGTCCGCTACGACTGGCTGACCGAGCCGGCCTGAGCGCGGGATTCGTCCATGGCCGTCCGGATCTTCCACGCCGACCACGTCCTGCCGGGCGACGCGCCGCCGATCGCCGACGGCGCCGTCGTCGTCGACGCGGAGGGAGCGATCGTCGAGGTGGGCGCGGCCGCCGAGGTCCTCCCGCGCCACGCCGGGCCCGCGCCGGAGCGCGTGCGCGGCGTGGTCTTCCCGGGCTTGGTGAACGCGCACACGCACGTCGAGCTCTCGTCGATGCGGGGGAAGGTGCCGGGCGGGCACGGCTTCGTGCCGTGGGTCGATCGCCTCGTGACGACGAGGAGCGAGTGCTCGCCGGACGAGGACGCCGAGGAGATCGAGCGCGCCGTCGACGCGCTCGCGATGTCGGCGACCGTCGCCGTCGGCGACGTGACCAACTCGCTGGCCGCCGTCGCGGCGCTCGCGCGTCGCGGGATCGGCGGCTCCGTCTTCCACGAGGTGCTGGGGATGGACCGCGCCGTCGTGCTCCGGCGCGTCGACGGCCTCCGCGCCGAGCTCGCCGAGCGCGTCCCCACGTGGCCGGGCGCGGACCTGGCCTACGCGCCGGCGCCGCACACGCTCTTCACGCTGCACCACGACGCCGCGCGCGCGCTGCTCGAATCGGCCGAGCGTCGCGGGGTCCGCACGAGCCTCCACCTCGCCGAGCACGCCGCCGAGCGCCGCGCGGTCGAGCACGGAGAAGGCCCTGTCCCCGAGTGGTTCGCGACGCGGTTCAAGCAGCGCCCCGAGTGGCCGAAGCGGCCGCTGTTCGACCTCGCCGCGGAGGTCGGCGCGCTCCGCCCGCACGTCATCCTCGTCCACCTCGCCGACGCGCGCGCCGACGAGCTCGCGCGGGTCGCCGCCGCGGGCGCGCCGGTCGTGCTCTGCCCGCGCTCGAACCTGTACATCGAGGGTCGCTTGCCGCCGCTGCTCGCGGTGCGCGCCGCCGGGATCGAGCCGGCGCTCGGCACCGACTCGCTCGCGTCGAACACGTCGCTGGACGTCCTCGCCGAGGCGCGCGCGCTCGCGGACCGTTTCCCGAGCGTGCCGAAGTGGGAGCTCGTCAAGATGGCTACCTGGAACGGCGCCCGCGCGCTCGGGCGCGAGGACCTCGGGCGCCTCGCCCGCGGCGCTCGGCCCGGCGTCTTCTGCGTGGAGGGCGCCGCCCCGGGGGATCCGGCGGCGCTCTTGCTCGCCTCGCGGGCGCCGCGGCGCGTGCTCGTCGCCCGCGTCCCGCGCACCGGCGCGTCGGCCGATCCCGCGGGATCCGCTTGGGACGACCCGCCTCCGGCGGGGGCGCGGGCGCCGGGAGCGCCGCCGGCTCGGGCACCGTCGGCGAAAGAGGAGAGCTCGTGATGATCGCGCGTCTGCGTCGCTGGGGTGAGCTCGTCACGTTCTCGCACACGATCTTCGCGCTGCCGTTCGCCGCGAGCGCGCTGGTGCTGGCGCTCGGCGAGCCGCACGCGCCGCTGACGCCGCTCCGCGTCCTCGCGATGCTCGGTTGCATGGTGGCGGCGCGCACGAGCGCGATGGCGTTCAACCGCTGGGCGGACCGCGACGTCGACGCGAAGAACCCGCGCACCAAGGGGCGCCCGGTCCCCGCGGGCCGCACGTCGCCGCGCGAGGCGCTCGCGCTCGCGCTCGGCTCGGGCCTTTTGTTCTGCCTGCTCGCCGCGACGCTCGGCTTCTGGCCGGCCGTCCTCGCGCCGCCGGTGCTCCTCGTGCTCCTCGGCTACTCGCTGGCGAAGCGCTTCACGTGGGCGGCGCACGCGTGGCTCGGCCTCGCGCTGGCGCTCGCGCCGGGCGGCGCGTGGATCGCGGCGGGCGCCGCGCCGAACCTCGGGATCGTGCTGCTCATGGTGGCGGTCGTCACGTGGCTCTTCGGCTTCGACGTTCTCTACGCGCTGCAGGACGAGGCGTTCGATCGGAGCGAGGGCCTGCGCTCGGTCCCGGCGCGCTTCGGCGCGCGCCGCGCGATGCTCCTGGCCGCCCTCGCGCACGTCGTCACGATCGGCTGCCTCGTCGGCACCGCGCTCTCGCTCCACCGCGGTCCGGTCTTCCTCGGCGGCGTCGCGCTCGTCGCGGCGATCCTCGTCGTGGAGCACCGCCTCGTCCGCGGCAAGGGCGGCGAGGCGGATCTCGCGAAGATCCCGAAGGCGTTCTTCGACTGCAACGCCTACGTGAGCATGGGATTCTTCGCCGCGACCCTGATCGACGCGCTCGTCGGCTGACGCGCTCGTCGGCCGATGCGCCGAGGGCCGGCCCGAGCTGGCCCGCGCCGGATCGCAGCGAGGCTCAAGTACGCGAGATCGCGCGTCCGCGGCGGAGGCATGGGGAGTGCTCGAGGGTCGCGCGTGGTCGCTCGGGCAACTAGAATGGACGGCATGAATGCGTCGTTTCGGCACGTTCGTCCTGTGCGGCCGCTTCGGTTTCCAACCACCGAGCCGGAGGACGAGCGCTTGCCGCAGAGCCGACGTCATCACCACTTGTGCCAGGCGCTCTACGAGATCCTCCGCGCGGTCGTGGATCCGGGGGAGGACTCCGTCGGCGCGGATCAGTTCGTGTACTTCAACGCGAATCGGCCGCAGCGCTGCCTCGCGCCCGACGTCTTCGTGAAGCGAGGCGTCCCGGACGAGGACTTCAACTCCTGGAAGACCTGGAAGAAGGGTGCGCCCGAGGTCGCGTTCGAGGTGCTGAGCCCGAGCGACAGCTACGAGCGCTGGACGCTCGACGAGAAGATCGAGCGCTACCACGAGCTCGGCGTCCGGGAGCTCGTGGTGTTCAACGTCGACGCCGAGCCGGGCGAGCGCCTGCGCGTGTGGGATCGCATCGAGGGCGATTTCGTCGAGCGGCTCGTCGAGGACGAGCGGACCTGGTGCGCGGTCCTCGGCGTTCAGCTCCTCGTCGGGCCCGCCTCCGTCATCCAGGAGGGCATACACTACGAGGCCTGCCTCCGCGTCGCGCGCGACGAGGCGGCGACGGAGCTGATCCCGACGCGCGAGGAAGCGCGGAGCGCGGCCGAGGAGGCGCGGAGCGCGGCCGAGGAGGCGCGGACCGTCGCCGAGGAGGCGCGGCTCGCCGCGGAGCGCGGGCGCAGGAGCGAGGCGGACGCCCGGAAGGACGCCGAGGCGCGGGTCGCCGCGCTCGAGGCCGAGCTCGCGCGGCTCCGCGGGAGCTGACGCGCGATGACGCGCGCCGTCGTCGTCGGCTCGGGGATCGGCGGCGCCGCGGCGACGTTGCTCCTCGCGCACGCCGGCCTGGACGTGACGCTGATCGAGAAGAACCGGCGCATCGGCGGATCGTGCTCCGGCTACGACAAGCAGGGCTTCCACGTCGACATCGGCACGCACATGTTCTGTCGCGGCGCTCACGGGCCGCTCGGTGACGTGCTCCGGCGCGTCGACGCCGACGGCGCGATCCGCTTCGTGCGCACGCGCGACATCGCCGAGCTGCGCTTCTTCGAGCCGACAGAGCCCGATCGCGTGCAGAGCGTGGCGGTCCCGGCCGAGCGAAAGCGGATGCCTCGCTGCGCCGTCGAGCTCGCGCTGGCGCTCGACCTCTCGCTCCCCGAGGCGCTCCGTGCCGCGAGGCTCTTCGCGCACATCCTCGCGATGAGCGACGAGGAGGTCGCGCGCTGGGACCACCGGACGATCGAGGAGTTCCTCGAACCGTTCACCGATCACGCGCCGACGATCGCGCTCTTCGGCTTCCTCCTCGGCCTCTACTTCATCCTGCCGTACTGGGAGGTCTCGGCCGGCGAGGCGCTCTACTGCTTCCGCGCGATGGCGCGCGACAACGCGCTCGGCTACCCGCGCGGGGGGGCGATCGCCATCCCCGAGACGTACGTCCGGCTCGCGAAGGCGCGCGGCGCGGAGGTCCGCGTCGGTGTGGGCGTGAAGCGCGTCGTCGTCGAGGGCGGCCGCGCCAAGGGCGTCGAGCTCGCCGACGGCACCGTGATCGCGGCCGACGTCGTCGTCTCGACGTCGAGCGTCCGCACGACGGTCACCCGGCTCGTCGGCGCGGAGCACTTCCCGCCCGAGTACGTCGATCGCGCGAGGAAGATCCGCGGCTCGTACATCGCGGTGCAGGCGAAGATCGGCCTCTCGAAGAAGCTCGTCGACGCCGGCTGCCTCGTCGGCGGCGTGGGCGACGGCGTCGACCTCGCGCGCGTGGGGGTCGGCGACATGAAAGATATGTTCGGCTGCCTGACCCGCGGTGAGGTCCCGCCCATCGTCCCGTTCTACTGTCCGGTCCCGACGAACTTCGATCCCTCGCTCGCGCCGCCGGGGCATCAGCTCCTCACGGTGTGCGCGGTCGCGCCCACGAGCGACGTCGCGCTGACGTCGCCGCCGAAGGCGTGGGAGGAGGCGATGCTCCGGACGATCCGCCGCGTCGTGCCCGGCCTCGACGACCACGCGCTCTTCATCGACACGTTCGACGTCGCGTTCATCGAGAGCTGGATCGGCAAGGAGTTCGGCCCCGCCGTCTCGACGGGACAGACGCCCGATCAGGTCGGGCGACGGCGGCCGGCCGTCCACACGCCGATCCGCGGCCTCTACCTCGCCGGATGCAACGCCGGCGCGCGCGGCGTCGGGACGGAGCTCGCGGCCGCGAGCGCGATCGAGTGCAGTGAGCGGGTCCTCGCCGACCTCGGCCGGCCGTCGAGGGCGCCCGCCGGAGCGCGCACTCCGACGGCGCGGGAGCGCGCCGCTCGCCTCCTGGCGCGCTCGGCGGCCCGTCCCATCGCGTGGGCGACGCGCGCCTGATCGCCTGCGTGCGGCCGCTTGCCCGCGTGGGCGCCGGTCGCCCGCGTGCCGCCGCTCGCGTTCCTCGTCTCAGGCCTCGCCGGTGAGGATCGCCGCCGCGAAGGCGAGCACCACGGCGCCGAGGGCCCAGCGGCGCTGCGTGCTCTCCGGCGGCACGCGCTTCGCGTTGAAGCGGCGCACCGCGAGGAAGCCGCCGACCATGTCGACGCCGACGAGCAGCGCCCACGCGCGGAGGAGCTCCGCCCGCCCGCCCAGCACCATGCCGAGGACCGCGCCGGCGATCCCCGCGGCCAGGATCGTCCCGGCCGCGCCGTGCCGCGCGTAGAAGTGACCTCCACCGATCGGCACGATCACCGCGAGGAAGGCAGCGCCGACGGCGCTGCGCGGCTTGACGAACTTGTCGGCCTTCTCGCTCTCGTCCTCGATGGGGCTCGCGCCGCGGAATGGATGGGTGCTCTCGCTCGTCATCGCGGCGAGCGCCTCCTCGGCCTTCTGCAGGTCGCCGGGCGCCACGACGATCCGGAGCACGTCGGTCGTCTGCGACCACGTCATGCGCGTCGCTTGCGGGTTGCCGCGGATGGCGACGCGCACGTCGTGCTCGTGCAGAAAGTCACGGATCATGTCGGCGCCGATCGGATCGGTCACGCGCCGCACCTCGATCCAGTCTCCCTCGTCGTCACCGCTGCCCATCGGTCGAGTGTACCCCCGCGCCCTGGCGGCCGGAACGGCCTTGGCCCGCGCGGGCCGCGAGCCGGCCGTCCTCGAGCGCGATGACCCGCGTAGCTGATGCATACAGCCGCGGATCGTGGGTGGCCAGCACGACGCTCCCTCCGCGGTCGACGAACGACCGGAGCGCCTCCACGACGAGCCCCGCCGAGCGCGCGTCGAGCGAGGAGGTCGGTTCGTCACCGAAGACGATCCGCGGCTCGGCGGCGAGCGCCCGCGCGAGCGCGACGCGCTGGCGCTCGCCCCCGGAGAGCTGTGCGGGGCGGTGTTCCGTCCGCGCGGCGAGGCCGACGAGCTCGAGGGCGCGCCGCGCGTTCGCGCGCGGCAGTCCCTTCAGGTCGAGGACGCACTCGACGTTGCGGCGCGCGCTCAGCGCGTCGAAGAGGTGGAATGATTGGTACACGAACCCGATGTGCGCCCGCCGCAGACGCGCGAGCCCCTCCGGATCGAGCGGCGCGAGCGGAGCTCCGCAGAGCGTCACCTCGCCCTGGAGCGGGCGCAAGAGGCCCGCCAGGATCGACAAGAGCGTCGACTTCCCCGAGCCCGACGGGCCGAGCAGGAGGACGAGCTCGCCCTCGCGAACCTCGAGCGAGACGTCGTCGATCGCGACGATCCGCGCGCCCGCGTCGACGAACTCGTGACTCACGCCGGAGCAGCTCGAGACGATCACTCGAGGACCTCTCGTGGGTCGATCGCGGCGAGGACGCGCCCGCCGGCCACGGCCGCGAGCGTCGTGCTCGCCGCGGCGACGGCGATGCCGGCCCAGCTCCAGCCGTCGACGACGACCCGGGGACCGGGTCTCGCAGCAGCCGCGCAGCCCCGCCGCGCCGGCCAGCGCGACGACGGTCGCCAGGAGGACACGATCCCGACCTGCCACGCGAGGAGGCCGCGAGCTCGCCGCGCGCGGCGCCGAGCGTCCGCAAGGTGGCGAGCTCGCGCGTGTACGTGCGCACGAGGGTGATCGCGCTCTGGAGCAGCGCCGCCGCTCCGACCAGCGCCGCGGTGAGCGTCCCCGCGCCGAGGAGCGCGCCGAGCCCGGAGCCCTCGACCCAGTGCGCAGCGGTGCTCTCTGCGAGCTCGTCGGCCGAGAGCGCCGAGAGGCGGCCCTGGGTCGCGGCCTTCACGGCGGCGGCGCAGGGAGGCGCGTCGAGGTCGTGGACCCAGAAGGTCGCCGCGTCCTCGGGGAACGAGAGCACGGCGCGCGCCGTCCGGACGTCGGTGAACACGTACGGCGTCTGCGTGAAGCTCCGCGCGCCGCGCGTGACGGCGACGACGCGGAGCCGCGCTCCGCCGCGGAGCTCGACGACGCCGCCCGGGTGCGCGCCGGTCAGCCCGAGCTTGCGCGCGTCGGCCTCGTCGATCGCGATTGCGCCGGCCTCCGCCAGCTCCGCGCGGTCGCCGGACACGATCCCCCACGGCGCACGCCCGCGCGAGGCGTCGTCGACGCCGACGAGCTGGACGGTCACGAGCGAGCCGTCCGCCCGGCGGACCTGCGCGTAGTCGACGACGACCGGGCGTCGTCTCGTGACGCACGCCGCCGGGGCCCCGAGCGCGGAGCGCGAGACCGGCTCGCCGTCGTCGATGACGCGAGCTCCGCGAGCGCCCACCCAGACGTCTCCGCCGACGTGCTCCACGACCGCGCGGCTCGACGCCTCGAAGCCGCGCCGGAGGCCGAGCTGGACGGTCACGAGCGCCCACGCCGCCGCGAGGCCGAGGATCAACGTCGCGTTGCGCAGCCAGTCGTGCGCGAGCGTGGCGAGCGCCACCCGTCGCATCTACGTCCTCCGCGCCGGGAGCTGGAACTCCTCGGGGTAGAGGCGCGCGCGCGGGATCTCCGCCGCCATCAGCGCCAGGTTTCGCCACGCGGTGAGGCAGCCGAGGAGGAGCGGTGGCCGGTTCTCGGGCGTCTCGAGCGCGTGCTCGAGCGCCTCGACGCTGCGCGCCGCGTGGGCCACGTCGGCTTCGCCGTGCAGCCCGTAGAAGTGAGCTCCTCTCGACAGCTCGGGCGTCCGCGAGAGCGAGGCGTGGATCGCCGCGCTCATCTCGGCGCCGACCGTCTCGGTCGCGTAGGTCTCGCCGACGAGGTAGTAGGGGCCGTACTCGGCGATCGCCGCCTTGTTGGCGCCGTGGAGGTTCAACGTCGTCGGGAGCGGCAGCGTCCGCGCGACCGCGCGCGGGTCGTAGCCGAGCGCCTCGAGGTCGCGGAGGGCGACGCGCTCGTGTCCAGCCTCGTCCTCGGCGAAGAAGTCGAGCATCCTGCGGAGCGGCTCGTGCTCCGCGCCCGCGGGGACCGCCCGGAGGGCGTCACGGAACACCGGCACCGTGTGCTTGACGTAGTGGTACATCTGCAGCGTCAGCATCGCGAGCTCGGGCACCTCGAGCCGTCCGCGCACGATCGCCTGCGTCGTGGCGAGCGACGTGGCCTCTCGCCACATGAAGTCGACGTCGCTCCGGAACCTCTCCAACGCTGCGCTCATGAGTCCTCCGACAAGCAGGCGAGCGTCGCTCCGAGGAGCGCGTCCGCGTCGACGGCGCCGCGATGCGCCACCAGGGAGAGCCGGACGTCGTCTCGAAGGCGCGAGACGAGCATGCCGGCGTGATCGAACGACGTGGGGGACGCGAGGACGCGCACGGCGTCGATCGCTGGCGAGCGCGACGTCGGGTCGAAGTCGCGCGGCGATCGTCCGAAGGCCGTGAGATCGCTCAGCGTGAAGCAGATCGCCGTCTGTTCGGCCGGCGCGCGCGAGGGGCGCTTGAGCTTCCTCGCTGCGTAGAGCGCCGCGAGCGCGAGGTCGTTGTGGCGCCGATCGCGCGTGGCGCGTCGAAGCTCGGCGAGCGTGGCGCGGTGATGCGGCGTCGCCAGCAGGGCCGAGGGGACGGCGACGATGCCCGTGTCCGCGCGGAACGAGGCCTGCGGGGGCCGGAGGCCGCGCGGCGCGCGGGCGAACATCAGGCCGACCGTCTCCGGCGCGTCCGCCGATCCGCGCGCCGCGTTGTAGCGCTGCATGCCGCTGAGGAGCGCCGAGGCGACGAGCTCGAAGAGGGTCGCTCCGTGGCCTCGCGCGCGCCGGGCGAGCCGCTCGTGGGTGCCTGCGAGGAGCCGTTCGGTGTAGACGACAGGCTCGTGCTCGAGCGAGTGGGTCGGCCGATAGCGAGCGACGACGCCGGGCCCCGGGACGCGGGGAGCGAGCTGGACGCCGCTCGCCCACTCGAGCGCGCGGCGCCCGCTCGGCCAGTCGAGCACGCGTCGCCCACGCGCGCCGTCCGACGCCGGGCGCACATATCGCCGTGGCTCGTGCCCGGCGACGAGGCGCGTGAAGTCGTGGAGGACGCCGAAGCCGGACGCGGCGTCGATCACCGCGTGGTGGGCCTTCACGACGAGCGTAGCGGGACGAGCGATCGCGTATATCTCGAGCGGGAGCGCGCGCCGGATGTCGAGCGGTGCTCCGAGGAGCGCTTCCTCGAGCGCGTGAACGTCGGCGGACTCGAGGCGCCGGAGGCCCCCGCGCGCGAGCCACTCACGTGCCGGTCGTGGGTCGAGCGCGACGGGCACGCCGAGCCAGGTCCGCGCGATGCTTCGAAGGCGAGGGTGCCGCGCGAGCGTCCCCACGATGGCGTCGGTGAGCGCCTCGGTGGGAGGCAGTCGATCGAAGGCGAGCGTGGCGACCACGTACGAGGGCTTCTGGAAGCCGTCGATGAACAGCTTCTCGTAGAGCGTCGTCCGCATGCTCAGCCGCGCCTCCGCGACACGCGCACGAGCACGCCGTCGCGCGGCCGGAGCGTGACGAACGGCGCCGGCTCGAGGTCCTGGCCCGGGACGAGCTCGAAGTCGACCGCGCGGAGCCACGTCGCGAGCACCAGCTGCGCCTCCGTTCGCGCGAAGGCGTGGCCGATGCATGTCCGCGGTCCCGCGCCGAACGGCAGGTACGAGAAGGCCGGCGGCGTCGCGCCGAGGAAGCGCGACGGGTCGAACGCCTCGGGGTGCGCGAACAGCGTGCGGTCCCGGTGCGTCGCCCACGGCACGACCATGACGAGGCGTCCGGCAGGCACCGGGTGGCCGGCGATGACGTCGTCGCGTCGCGGGGCGCGTCCGAAGCTCCACGCGGGCGGATAGAGGCGCATCGTCTCGTCGACGACCGCGCGTGTGCGCGGCAGCCGAGCTAGGTGCTCGAACGTGAGCGGCCCTGGGGCGCCGAGCGCGTCGAGCTCCGCGCGAACGGCGGCGAGCTCGGCGGCGTGCGTGGCCAGCAGCGTGACCGCCCAGGTCAGCGCGTTCGCGGTGGACTCGTGCCCGGCGATCAGCAACGTGACGAGCTCGTCGAGCACGGCGTCGAGCGAGAGCGGAGCTCCGGTGTCGGCGTCGCGGGCGCCGAGGAGCAGGTCGATGACGTCCGGCGTCTCGCGATCGCGTCTCGCGCCGCGCCGCTCGAAGACGAGCCGCGCGAGGATCCGCCGGATCCGCCAGCGCGCCCGGCGGATGTGGAGGTGCTCCGGCGTAGGGATCGCGAAAGGCAGCGCGAACGGCGCGCAGATCCGGCGGTTCGCCGCGCGCTGAAGGTCGGCGATCGCGCCGGCGACCTCGGCGGCGTACTCGAGGAGGTCCGCGCCGAAGAGCGCGCGGCTGACGATCGCGAGCGTCGTTTGCATCGCGATCTCGTCGAGGCGTACGAGTCGCTGGCCGTCGGTCGGCAGACCCTCGACCCAGCGGGCCGCGATCTCCTGCATCATCGTCGCCTGTCGCGAGACGCTCTCTCGGTGGAAGGCCGGCTGGAGCAGCCGCCGCTGGCGCGTCCACCGGGGCCCGTCGCTGGTGAGGAGCCCGTCGCCGACGAAGAGGCGGAGCGTGCGGTAGCCGTGCGTGTCCTTCCCGTAGATGCCGTCCGGATCGGCGAGCACGCGGCGGATCCCCTCCGGCGCGAACACGACGTGCGCTTCGCGCCTCCCGACGCGGAAGCGCACGACGGGGCCGTGCTCGGTCATCCATCGGAGGAGCGTCTGGAGCGGGCGCCGCGCGAGCGCGCGGGCGTGGCCGAATACGGGCTCGGCGGGGGGAGAGGGGGCGAGCCTCACGAGGCGGCCTCGCGCTGGTCGCGCCGCGCGCGCGGCGTCGGCGAGGTGCAGCTCCCGCGAGCGAGCTTGGACGCGAAGAACCGCGCGAAGACCGCGCGCTCCAGCGGCGGCGCCTCGCAGAGGAGCATCGTGCGCTGCGCCTCCCAGAACGGAGCCTGGACCGTCGGGATCAGCTCTCCGCTCACGGCGCCATCGGGACCGAAGCGGAGCGCGACCATGCTCCCGAAGCGCGACCAGATCGTCCGATCTCCGCCGACGAAGTCGCCGAGCGAGTACGACACCCAGGGGGGCCGAGCGTGGTCGGTGCGCTGGAGGAGGTGGGGGTGGTGCCCGATGATCGCGGAGACTCCGGCGTCGCCGAGGAGCCGCGCGCAGGACTCCTGAGCGCGCGTGGGCTCGTGCTCGTGCTCGTGACCCCAGTGGAGGAGCGCGACCACGTGGGTCGCGCCTCGGTCGCGGAGGCGATCGACGAGGCGCGCTGCGCGGTCACGCGCGATCCGGTGGGGGACGTCGTCGAACTGCAGGTGGCAGCCGTCGGCTCCAGCGCGGCGGTTGCTCCCGTAGGTGAGCGCGAACATGCCGACGCGATGCGCTCCCACGCCGATCGCGACGACGCCCTCGTCCGTCCGGGCATCGCCGACGATCTCGTGACCCAGACCGCGCAGGAGCGCGAGCGTGCGGTCGAACCCGTCGAGCCCGTCGTCGAGCGTGTGGTTGTTGGCGACCGACGCGACGACGCGCGGGAGGCCCGCGAAGACCGCGCGGAGCTCGTCGACGTCGTGGCGCGACGACCAGCCGCCGTCGTCCGGGTCGCGGGCGTAGCGCGCGAGCTGGGCGAGTCCACGCCGCGTGAGGAAGGGGGCGATCGCGTGGCTCTCCGTGCTGACCGTCCCCTCGATGTTGACGACGAAGCACGACGCCTCCGCGATGCGAGCGCGGAGGGCGTCGCTCAGCGAGCGCGCGCCGAGGCCTTCGGCGGCGAGGAGATCCCCCGCGAACAGCAGCTCCGCTACGCCCGCCGGCTGGCGTCGAGCAGGGGGCTGGGGGCCGGCCGAGCTGCGCGCGAAGCCGCCGTCGGAGCCGAGCATCTTCGCGACGAACGCGGCCTTCTCGACGGCGCCGACCTCGCTCACGAACTCTCCTCCGCGCGCCGCGAAGAGCTCGTGGCGGACGCGCGCGAGCAGGTCTGGTCGAGCGGCCGCGAGGTGTCGAAAGGTCGGCGCCAGCACCGCCGCGCCGAGCCCGAGCGCGATGACGTCGACCGCCCGGCCGGCGATCCCTCGAGCGAAGCCCGTCACGGGCGAGCTCCGTCCTCGACGTCGCAGCGCTCGAGCAGCGCCGCCCCGGCGACGCCGCCCTGAGCGTACGCCGTCTTGAGGACGCGGCGGACGGGGCGGCGCTCGGCGTCGCCGCCGAGCAGGTGGGCGAACGGAGCGACCACCGGCGCGAGCCGGCGCCCGGTCGCCGCGGCGCCGTCGCGCCCGAGCGGCGTTGTGTGGTCGTTCGGGAGGAGCTCCCCGGTCAGGATCTGCTGCGCCCCGAGCGCGACGTCGATCGCCGCGGCCGCTCCGAGCGCATAGCCGATGAGCGACTTGTACGAGCGCACGGGCGTCCCGGCGCCGCCGACGCCGAGCACGTCGTCGAGGAGGCGGAGCTCGTCGGCGTCGGCGACGGTCGGGGGCGCGTGCGCGAGGACGAGGTCCGGTCGTGGCCCGGCGGAGCGCGCGTCGTCGAGGACGGCGCGGTAGGCGGCCTTCGGGAACGCAATCAGGCTCGCCCCGGCGCCTTGCGCGCGGACGAACGCGCCGCGTAGGCGGACGAGGTCGCGGGCTGAGCGCCCGCGGGCGAGCGCCGACCGCTCCGACTCGACGACGAAGAACGCCGCGCCTCCGGACGGCGCGAAGCCTCCGGGCTCACCGGAGAGCGCGCGCGCACGCGCCTCGGGCGTCCTCGCCTGACCGAGGAGGCGCTGCGCGTCGAAGGCCCACCACGTCGACGGCGCGTCCTCGTCGACCGCTCCCACGAGGCACGCGTCCTCGCGGCCCGACGCGACGAGCTCGACCGCGTCGCGGAGCGCCACGAGCGCGCCGACGCACGCGCAGGAGACCACGTGGCCGCCGCGCGGCGCACCGGTGAGCCCGGCGAGGAACGTCGGCAGGAACGACGGCGTGACGCGGGTCACCGCGTGGGTGCGCCGCGGATGACGTTCACCCGAGAGCGTGTCGCGGAAGCACGCCTCGAGCTCGCCCATCGGGCCGACGGCGCTCGCGACGATCACGCGCCCGACGGCCGCGGGGCTGGCCGCGCCTCGGTCGGCGCTCGCCAGCGCGTCGAGCGCCGCGATCGCCCCGATGCGCGCGTAGCGCCCGAAGAAGTCGTGCGCGGCCGGATCGATCGGCAGGCTCGCGAACGCGTCGTCGACGCCGCCGACGCGCGCGGCGAGGCGCGCGCGCGTACCGAGCCCGGCGAGCCCGTCGTCCTCTCGGACGAGGCAGCGTCCGTCGCGGATGACGCTCGCGAGCGGCTCCACCCCGCGGCCCGCGGGGGAGAGGACTCCGACGCCGCTGATCGCGACGCTCAGGAGCCCTCGCACGAGCGCGCCTCCTCGAGCGCCTCGACGAGGTCCGCGATCGTCCGGAGCTCGTGGATGCGGGTCTCGTCGATCGCGTGCCCGAGCCGCTCCTCGAGCTCGATCACGACGCCGATCATGTCCACCGACGCGATCGCGAGCGATTGGAGCGACACCTCGGCTGGAGGCGCGGTCGTGAGGCGCGGCTCTTCCGTGTACGCGGCGAGGACCTCGCGGACGATCTCCAGGACATTCGATCTGGCCTCAGCCATGGATGGTGTCCTCCGTGCGTGCGGGCGCGTCTTCCGTGCGCGCGGGCGCGCCCTCGCCGCGGAGGAGCGTCGAGCCCGCGCGCCTGGGAGCGATGCGGTGGCGCGCGCGGGCGCGCTCGAGTCGCAGCTCGCCGAAGACGACCTTCTTGTGGGTCTCCCGCGTCCCTCCCGCGATCTGCGCGCAGAGCGCGTCCTGGAGGTAGTCGCCGTAGCGGCGCTCCGCCTGGACGCCGTGCGCGCCGAAGACCTCGATCGCGAACCGGAACGTCACCACGGCCGCGTCCGCGGCGGCCGCCTTGGCGAGCGACGCGAGGCCGGCCTGCGGAGCGCCTCGCGCGACGGCGCCGAGGGCGCGCTCGGCGAGGTGGCGTGCGTAGACCAGCTCCTCGAAGGACGAGACGATCTTGTCCTGGACGTACTGGAACTCGTGGATCGGGCGCCCGAACTGCTCGCGCTCCTCGACGTGGTCGAGGCAGTCCTCGATCACGCGCTCCATCTTCCCGATCAGGGGCCACGGCGCGAGGATCCGCTCGCGCACGAACGCGAGATCGAGGAGCGCGCGGCCCTCGCGGGCGCGCCCGAGGACGCGGCCTTCGGGGACGCGGACGTCGTCGAACCAGATCTCGCCCGTCGGCGATCCCTTGCAGCCGATCAGCGAGAGCTCCGGCCCCACCCGCACCCCTGGATCGTCGGCGTACACGACGACGGCGGTGAGCCAACGATCGTCGGTGGTGGCGTCCACGGCGAAGACGATCATCGCGTCGCACGCCGGCGCGTTCGTGATGTGCCACTTCGAGCCGTCGAGCCGGAGCGAGCCGTCGGCCGCGCGCGTGAGCGTGGTTCGAATCGCGGCGACGTCGGAGCCCGCGCCTCGCTCGGTGATCGCCACGGCGAGGACGGCGCGGCCGGCGAGGGCGTCCTCGAGGAGCTGCTCGGCGTGCGCGCTCGCGCCGCGCCGCAGGATCGGCACCGCCAGGCCCGCCGCGGCGATGATCGAGAGGAAGACGCCGAGGTCCTCCGACGCGTGCGCGAGGCGGGCGAGGCGCCGGCAACCGTCCTCGATGGACGACGTGTCCGACAGAGCCTGGAAGAGTCCGTCTCGGCCGAGGGCGAGGAAGCGCTCGTGCAGAGCCGTGTCGCGGGCGGAGCGCGTCATCCGAGCCTCGTGCTCAAGAGGAAGTTGAACGTGCCGAACCGGCGGCAGTACGCGGGCTCGGAGCACAGCGTCGTTCGCCGGTTGGCGAAGAGGCGGAGCATCGGCGAGATCTCGGCTGCGGTGGGCGGGCCCGCGCCGGCGAGCTCCTCGGCGTCGAACGGCGCGAGCTCGTAGCCGCGCGCGGGGCGGCCCCGGCGCGGCGAGAAGAGCGTGCGCTCGCGGAGCCAGCGCGTGAGGCGCGCGCCGTGAGCGCGGTCGTGGAGCTCGCCGCGGACGATCGCGACGCTCAGCACGTGGTCGACGCCCTCGGCCCGGCAGTAGCGACGAAACGCCTGAAAGAGGAGGAGCGGCACCGGGCCGTTGCGCGCACCGCGCGCGACGGCGAAGCGGGCCCCCTCGACGTGCGCGAGGGAGGACCAATCCTCGCCCAGCAAATCGAACTCGAGCTCTGCGTAGAAGGGCCGCGTCCCGGGGGGCTGCATGCGAAGGCACCCGACGACCTCGCCGTGCGCGTCGAGGGTCGCCGCGAAGTCGCACGCGCCGTCGCGCGCCTCGACGTCGATCCCGAGGGCGTGGTCGAGGTCGGGTGTGTCGAGCCCGAGGTCGTGGTGGTAGACGCGGTAACGCAGCGCCTGACAGCGTCGGAGCAGCTCCGTGTCCACGCCGGAGAAGAGGACGACCTCGGTGTCGGTGACGGGGTTCTCGTTCATGGGCGCGCTCGGCGTCGGCAGCCTCTTTGCGTGCAGGCGGGCTGCAAGGGACGTTCCTTGTGGGTCAAAGGATGAGTGATCAAGTGATTCAACCAGTTGCTCGCGAGGCGCGAAAGGACCTTCGCGCGCGGGCCGTTTGCAGTGGGTACGCCGGGACGCAGCGCGCTCGTCGCGCCGGTACGTCTCGCGGGCCGCTCGGGCGCGGCGTCTCGTGCGCCGGGGAGGGGCGTCCGCGCGCGAACCTCGGAGCCGTCGCGTGTGTGGCGTGACGGCGGTCGTCGGGCCGTCGCTCGATCGCGACGTGCTCGGTCGGATGGTCGGCGCGCTCACGTCCGCGCTCTCGCATCGTGGCCCCGACCACGCCGCCTGCGAGGTGCTCGGGCCCGTCGCGCTCGGGCACGCGCGGCTCCGCGTGGTGGATCCGAGGCCCGACGCCGATCAGCCGATGACGTTCGCGGGCGGCCGCCTCGTCTTCTCGGGCGCGATCCTCAACCACCGCGAGCTCCGTCGCGAGCTCGAGGGCACGCGCGGCGTCGTGTTCCGGACCATGTCCGACACCGAGGTCCTCCTGCACGCCCTCGCGATCTACGGCGACGCCGCGCTCGACCGTCTGCAAGGCATGTTCGCCTTCGTCTACCACGACGTTCGCCGGCGCCGGCTCCTCGCGGCGCGCGACCGCGCGGGGATCAAGCCTCTCGCGTGGGCGCGTCGCGAGGACGGGACGATCGTGCTCGCGAGCGAGGCGCAGGCGATCCTCCGCGCAGCGGACGTCGGACGAGCGATCGACACGACGGCGCTCCGGCAGCTCCTCCGCTTCAATCATCCTCTCGGCGACCACACCTTCTTCGCGCACGTCCGCAGCCTCGAGCCCGGGTGCGCGATGAGCATCGAGCTCGCGAGCGGCGTGCGCGCGCCCGGGACGTCGATCCGGCGGTGGTGGGCGCCGCGGATGGCGCCGCGCCCGCTCGCGCTCTCCGACGCCGTGGATCGGCTCGACGCGTCGTTCCGCGCCGCGGTCGAGCGAGCCGCGGACGTCGACGTCCCGCTCGGCTGCTACCTGAGCGGCGGGGTCGACTCCTCGGGGATCGCCGCCGAGCTTCAGCGGACGGGCCGCCCCGCTCGGCTCTACTCGCTCGTCTCACCGGGGGCTCGCTGGTCGGAGGAGGAGCCGATCGATCGCGTGACGCGCGCGATCGGCGCTCGGACCGCGAAGATCGCGATCGAGGGCGTCACGCTCGACGACTTCGTCGAGTACGCCCTCCGCGCGGAGATGCCGCAGTGGTGGACGAGCGATCTCGCGCTCGGCGTGCTCGCCCGCCGCGCGAAGGCGGACGGCATCGCGGTCGTGCTCGGTGGCGAGGGGCCGGACGAGCTCTTCGCGGGCTACGAGATTTACCGGATCGCGAAGCTCCGCGGCGCCCTCGTGCGGGCCGGGGAGCTGTTCGGAGGCGCGCTCGCGCGCGGGCGGTGGGCAGGGGCGCTCACCCGGCGCTTCGTCCCGTGGCTCGACATGGACACGAGCGTCGCGCGCGCGTGGCTGGGCAGCCACGATCGACGTAGGGCCGCGGCGGTGCACGATCATTTCGGATTTCACCCCGAGAACCTCCCGGTCTGGGAGGTCCTCGAGGCGCGGCGTCCGCTCTCGGCTCGCCTCGGCGACGCGCGTCTCGCCGCCGATTACCGCGACTCCGAGCGCGCGCAGTTTCGCGAGCGGATTGGCGCCGGGACCGCCGGCCTCTCGTCGCTCGAGCGGAACCTCCACTTCGAGATCACCGAGCGCCTGCCGCGCTGGATCCTCCACATGGGCGATCGGATGAGCGCGACTCACGGCGTCGAGCTCCGGTTCCCCTACCTGGACGACGACTTCTTCGCGGCGTCGCTGTCGCTCCCGATGAACCTCCGGGCGACCTTGCTCGAGGACAAGCGCGTCCTCCGGCGAATGCACGAGCGCCGCCTGCCGCGCCGGATCGCCCGCCGGAGGAAGCAGCCGCTCTACACGCCGACGCGCGCGTGGCTGGCTCCGGTCCTCGCGGACCCGCGGCTCGAGCGCTACTGGTCCCGCGACGCGTTCGCGCGCGCCGATCTCCTCGACTTCGGCGTCTGCGACGCCGCGCGCTCGCGCCTGGCGCGCGGCGCGCCGACCGACTCGCTCGGCGCGATGTCGGACGAGTGGCTCTTCACGTTCGCGCTCACCGCGTCGATCCTCGCCGTGGAGCTGTGCGGCGCGTGAGCCGCGCTCGGACGGTCGAGCCGCGCCCGGACGGTCGAGCCGCGCTCGGACGGTCGAGCCGCGCCGGTCGGTGCGCGGCGGAGCCCCGCGCGCTCGACCGCCCGACGCGAGTCCCATCCCCCGGCCGACCTCGTGTAGAAGGGAGCGCGGTGCGTACTCGCCCGCTCGCCGCGGCCCTGTTCATGCTTGCATCTTGCAAGGGGTGCGACGATCCGCCGGCGGCGCCCGCCGACGCCGCGGGAGCGGCGCTCGACAGAGACGTCCGCGATCTCGAAGCGGACGCCGCGCCGCCGCCGGACGCCGCGCCGCCGCCGGACGCCGCGCCGCTCACGGACGGCGCGGTCGCCGACGAGCCCTACGGCGACGCGGGGACCTCGTCGTGTCGGCTCGTCTACGGCCCCGCCGAGCAGCCGTTCCGCGGCCCCGCCGCGCTCGAGGTCGTCGGGCACGAGCTTCGCCTCGTGACGAACGACGCCGGCAAGCCGCGCGTCTACCCGGTGCCGATCGCGCCCGTGCCGGCGAAGAACGCGCCGCCGATCGTCCCGCCGCGACCGTCTTCGTTCGTCGGGATGCGCTGGCCTCCCTGCGAGCTCGCCGGGCGTTTCACGTATTGCCAGGCGCCTGGCGGCGCGATCGTCCGGTCGATGAGGGCCGGTGGGGCGGGGGACAAGACCGCCGCGCCGGTCGCCAAGACCATCGCGCAGAGCCGCTCGGGCACGCGCATCGCCGCCGCGTCGCTGGGGCCGGACCGCTCCGTCGTCGCCTTCCTCGACCTCCGCCACACGACCGAGGGCGAGATGCTCCAGGCGTTCATCGCGCTCGACGAGCGCGAGCCGGTGCGCCTCTCCGAGGAGGGCGCCGGCGCGACGACGCTGCGCTTCCTGCCTCGCGGGGAATCGCCCGTCGCCGTCTACCTCGATACCCGGACGGCGATGGTGCCCGTCCACGCGCGCCCGGTCGCGCTCCGGGACGGCGCGCTCGCGTTGGGGACCGACGCGGTGCTCTTCGTCGGCGGCTCGCCGGAGCGCGGGATCGACTTCGCCGTCGCGTCCGCCGGCGGCAAGGGGCTCGCGTTCGTCCCGATGCCGCGCGAGACGCTGGACTTCGGGGTCGCCACGATCCCCATCGACGATCCGCCGAAGGACGACGTCGCGGCGGTCTGGTCGCGCTACCCGAACGGCCTCGATCCGGCCCCGATCGGCGCCGCGCCCGCGCGCGACGGCAAGAGCGCGTGGGTCGCGCGCGTGCGGCCGCGCGAGCAGGCGCCCGGCTCGCCGCGCATCCTCGAGCTCGGCCGCGCGGACGCGGCAGGCGCGTTCACGTCGTACGGGGAGATCGCCCTCGGGCGTGCCGTCACCGACGTCGCCCTGGTCGAGGACGGGGCGGGCGCGGTCTGGATCCTCTACGGCGACGCGACCGTCACGTGGCTCGAGCGGCGCGTCTGCCCCTGAAACGGCGCGCGGAAACCCGCGGAGACGCGAGATCTCGCACCAGAACGCGGCGAACGTAGGTAAGATTTGACCTCGGAGACACGTGAGGCCGTGACCGACGCTGACGTGACCGACGCCGCGAAGCCGATCTTCCAGATCGGCGAGCTCATCTCGGATACGTACGAGATCCGTGCCGTCCTCGGGAACGGCGGGATGGGCCAGGTGTTCGACGCCCAGGACGTGGGGCTCGTGCGTCGCGTGGCGATCAAGGCGAACTTCGCCGACATCGAGCTCCAGTTCTCGATCCGCAACGAGGCCCGCGCCCTCGCGGCGCTCCGTCACCCCGGCGTCGTCGGCGTCTACGCCCTCGGCTGCCATCAGGGCCTCGACTACATGGTGATGGAGCATGTCTCCGGCGTGACGCTCGCCCACCACCTCGAGCGCCTCGGCGACAGCATGCCCGTGCCGGAGCGGCTCGACGTCCTCGTCGCGGTCGCCGACGGCATGGCCGCCATCCACCGCGCCGGGATCTCCCACGGCGACATCAAGCCCGAGAACATCTTGCTCGCCGCGAGCGGCCGCGTCGTCCTGATGGACCTCGGCCTCGTCCGCGCCGCCTACGAGCCGGATCGCGGCATCGTCGCCGGCACTCCGGACTACATGGCGCCGGAGATCTTCTCCGGCCGCCAGCTGGGGACCGAGCGGCACCTCGCGGACGTCTACGCGTTCGGCGTCCTCGCGTACCGCATGCTCGCCGGCACCTTGCCGTACCACGGCAAGGATCCGATCGACGTCCTCATCGGCCACGCCGACGGCCCCATCCCCAAGCTCTCCGACACCGTCGCGGTGCCGCGGCGCCTGAGCGAGCTCGTGACCTCGCTGATGGCGAAGGACCCGAACGATCGGCCCGTCTCGATGGACGCCGTCGTCTGGCAGCTCCGCACGGCGAAGGAGGAGGTCTCGCGCAAGACCGCCGAGCCGAGCCTCTCGGTGCTCATCGTCGACGACGACACCGACATCGCCCGCCTGGTGGCGCTCTACGTCAAGCAGGCGGCGCCCGGCGCGGAGATCCACGTCGCCGCGGACGCGCAGCAGGCGCTCGAGCAGTTCCGCAAGAAGCCGCCGCGGCTCGTCTTCCTCGACCTGCACATGCCGCGCATGAGCGGCTTCGAGCTCTTCACGTACCTCCGCGGCGTGCACCTCGTCGACGCCTCCACGGTCGTCGCCATGAGCGCCGGCGGCTCGCCGACGGACGTGGGGCTCATGCTCGAGCTCGGCGCGCAGGATTTCATCCCCAAGGGACCGGAGCTCCGGGGGCGGGTCACGCGCATCGTGTCGATGCTCGTGAGCGCCAAGGATCGCGACAAGGACGCCCCCGCGCAGTCGCGCTGAGCGCCCGACGAGCGATGTCGCGAACCCGCGCCTCTAGTGCTAGATCCGGCGCTCCCATGACACCGGATCGCGGCGGCCTCGACGAGACTCGCGCCTACTACGACGAGTTCAGCAAGAGCTACGAGCGGCATCGCCGCCCCAACAGCAAGGACGGGTACCACGCGCTCGTCGACGACCTCGAGGTCGAGCTCTGCGCGCGCTACGGCACCGGCAAGGACGTCCTCGAGTGCGGCTGCGGCACGGGCCTCATCCTCGAGCGCATCAAGGAGCACGCGCGGCGCGCCGTGGGGATCGATCTGTCTCCCGGGATGCTCGAGCTGGCGCGGGCGCGCGGGCTGGAGGTCGAGGAGGGGAGCGTCACCGCGCTGCCATTCGAGGACGCGAGCTTCGACGTGACGTGCTCGTTCAAGGTGCTCGCCCACGTCCCCGACATCGGCCGAGCGCTCGCCGAGATGGCGCGCGTGACGCGGCCGGGCGGTGTCATCCTCGCCGAGTTCTACAACCCGTGGAGCTTCCGCGGCCTCGCCAAGCGCCTCGGCCCCGCGGGCAAGATCAGCGACAACACGCGCGAGAGCGCCGTATATACGCGGTTCGACTCGCCGCGGGTCCTGCCGAAGATCCTCCCGCCCGGGACGCGCATCGAGACCGCGCGCGGCATCCGCATCGTCACGCCTGCGGCGCTCGCGATGACGATCCCCGGCCTCGCGGGAATGCTCCGCGCCGCCGAGCGGTTGCTCTGCGACACGCCCGCCGCGAGCTTCGGCGGCTTCTACGTCGCCGTCATCCGCAAGGGCTGAGGTCCGATCGCGCTCCGCCGCGGGTGCGCGCGCGGCGGGATTTTTCCGTCGATCGGCAGGCCCACGGGGCGTTTCGCGCGTCTATACTCGAATCAATGCGTCTCCTCCCGCGCGCGCTCAAGTTCCTCGCGCTGTTCGTCGCCTTCGGGATCGCCAGCTGGCTCGCGCTGAACCTGCACGGCGGCGGCCTGTGGGAGGGGCTCGCGCCTGCGGTGGCGAGCACCGCGGATCCGAAGCACGGGCCCTCGAACTACGACCTCCGGCAGCTCCGGGTCGTCAACGAGGTCCTGAAGAACGTCCGCGACAAGTACGTCGATCCGAAGCGGGTCAAGCCGAAGGACATGCTGCTGTCCTCGCTCAACTACGTGCAGCGGGACGTCGCGCAGATCATCGTCACGCACGAGGAGCCGTCGCCGACGGTGAAGGTCCGCGTCGACACGCAGGAGCGCGAGTTCCGCGTCGACAACGTCCTCGGCCTCTGGGACGTCTCCGCGCGCCTCCGCGAGGTCTTCGACTTCGTCCAGGAGAACCTGAAGGGCACCGAGGTCGATCTCCGCGAGGTCGAGTACGCCGCCTGCAACGGCATGCTCCACACGCTCGATCCGCACAGCGTGCTGCTCTCGCCCGAGGCCTACAAGGAGATGAACCTCTCGACGAGCGGCCAGTTCGGCGGCCTCGGGATCGTCATCTCGATCCGCGATCAGCAGCTCACGGTCATCAACCCGATGCCCGGCACGCCCGCCTTCCGCGCCGGCGTGAAGAAGTACGATCGCATCACGAAGATCGGCGGCGAGTCGACGCTCAACATGGGCCTCAACGAGGCCGTGCAGCACCTCCGCGGCGCGCCGGGCACGAAGGTCACCGTCTGGATCCGCCGCGACGGCCCGGACGGCTGGCAGCAGGCGAAGCCCTTCGAGCTCACGCGCGAGGTCATCAAGGTGCAGAGCGTCGAGTCGAAGTCGCTCGGCGACGGCATCGGCTACGTGCGCATCAAGCAGTTCCAGGCCAACACGTCGAAGGACCTCGACGAGGCGCTCCAGAAGCTGAAGGGCAACGGCGAGCTCAAGGGGCTCGTGCTGGATCTCCGCGGCAACCCGGGCGGCCTCCTCGAGCAGGCCGCCCGCGTCGCCGACAAGTTCCTCGTCGGCGGTCCGATCGTCGCCACCGTCGGCAACCCGGGCGCCGGCGAGGATCGCGAGGAGAAGGTCGCGCACGCCGACGGCACCGAGCCGAACTACCCGATCGCGCTGCTCATCAACGGCTCGAGCGCGAGCGCCAGCGAGATCGTCGCCGGCGCGCTCAAGAACCACGACCGCGCGATCATCATCGGCGAGACCTCGTTCGGGAAGGGCTCCGTCCAGCTCGTGTTCACCGAGCTGCCCGACCGCGCCGCCCTCAAGCTCACGATCGCGCAGTACCTGACGATGCCCGGCGACATCTCGATCCAGGGCACCGGCGTCACCCCCGACATCGAGCTCGATCCGATGACGGCGGACAACCAGGAGATGGATCTCACGGTCGACACCGGGATGATCAAGGAGCGCGACCTCTCGCGCAGCCTCTCGAGCTCGCGCGTTCGCGAGGGGCAGAAGCCGCAGGAGATCGTCCGCTACAACCTCCCCGAGTCCCTCCGGCGCGAGCTGCGCGAGCGCGGCGGCGATCCCGACGAGGTCCTCGGTCCGGACTTCCCCAACAAGGACTTCCCGGTGAAGTTCGGCCGCGACATCGTCGCGAAGGTCCCGCACGGCAAGCGCCTCGAGCAGGTCCGCGCGGCCAAGCAGATCATCGACGACGCGCGCCGCACCGAGCTCCAGAAGGTGTCGGCGGATCTACAGCACCTCGGCATCGACTGGAGCGACGCTCCGGCCGACGTCCAGCAGGCGGCCGCGGGCGCGCCGCCGCCGAACGTCGAGGTGAAGCTCGAGACCGACAAGCCCGGCAACGAGGCCTCCGCCGGCGATTCGATGAACCTCCGGGTGAGCGTCACCAACAAGGGGACGGTCGCGCTCCACCGCCTCGCCGCGGTCACGAAGAGCGACAACGGGCTCTACGACAACAAGGAGCTCGTCATCGGCAAGCTCGAGCCGGGGAAGACGCGGACGGCGTCGATCCCGCTCGGGTGGTGCGAGGTCGAAGGGCGGAAGCCGGGCTCGACCGCGCCGCTCCCGAAGGACGCGCCGCGCGTGTGCCGCTTGCCGCGCGACACGCTCTCCCGCCAGGACGGCATCTCGGTGAAATTCGACGAGGCCCGCGGTCGGGCGCCCGCGGAGCAGACGCTGCGCGTGGGGCTGAAGGCGCTCGAGCGGCCGATCTTCGCGTTCAGCTACCAGATCGCCGACTCACGCAAGGGCAATGGCGACGGCAAGGTGCAGAAGGGCGAGCACCTGACGATGTACGTGTCGGTGAAGAACGTCGGCAAGGGCAAGAGCTACGAGACGCAGGCCAACCTGCGGAACCTCTCGGGCGACGGCCTGCTCCTCCACGAGGGCCGGTTCGACATCTCCAACATGCAGCCCGGCGAGGTGAAGAAGCTGACGTTCAGCTTCGACGTCGAGTCGCCGCTCGCGGATTCCGAGGCGAAGGTAGAGCTGTCGATCGCCGACCGCGATCTCCGCGAGAACGTCGTCGAGAAGGTCCGGATGCCGATCACCGTGCCGACCACGCTCACCCCGGCGAACGGCACGATGAAGGCCCGCGCCGGCGGCGCCACGCTGCTCGAGTCGCCCGATCCCGGCGCCCGCGCCTTCGGCCGCCTCGGCGCCGGGATGGCGGCCAACGTCCTCGCGACGGCGGGCGATCTCACGAAGGTCGCGCTCGGCGAGGGCCGCTTCGGCTTCGTCAAGACGGCCGAGCTCGAGGCGGGCGGGTCGCCGACGGCCGCGGTCGCCTTCGAGGAGACGATGCGTCGCTTCCCGCCCGCGGTCGAGGTCCAGCCGGTCCCGCTCTCGGTGAGGGACGACAAGATCCTCATCAAGGGCACGGCGACGGACGGGGACAAGATCCTCGACGGCTACGTCTTCGCCGGCAACCGCAAGGTGTTCTACCGCTCGAACCGGAACGGCCCCGATCCGAAGCGGATGACGTTCGAGACCACGGTGCCGCTCCGGCCGGGCGTGAACGTGATCACGGTGGTCGCCCGCGAGAACGTCGACACCGTCGGACGGCGCACGCTGATCGTCCGCCGAGACGGCCCGAACGGCGAGATCCTTCAGACGCCGAAGGGCGAAGAGGACCTCGAGAGCGGCGGCGGCGGCGACGACTGATCGCGGCCAGCCTGGGGAGGAGCTCCCGCGGGTGGGCATGCCGGGGCCGCGCTCTCGCGGGCGGGCCAGCGCTACGCGCCCGGGGGCCGTGCTCCCGCGCACGCGTCCGGACCGAGCGCCAGGACGCCGCGCCCCGGCGTGTCGCGCTGGCCTGCCCGTCGGAGCTCTGCCGGCCCTCGCGCGACAGGAACGGCCCGCACCGCTGTGGTAGCGTGCCCGCGCGATGCGCCTCCACATCAACATCGACCACGTCGCGACGCTCCGGAACGCGCGAGGGACGCCGTACCCCGATCCGGTCGAGGCGGCGCGGGTGTGCCTCGACGCGGGCGCTCACGGCATCACGGCGCACCTGCGCGAGGATCGGCGGCACATCGGCGATCAGGACGTCGAGCGCCTGCGCGCGACGCTCCGGGCCACGTTCAACCTCGAGTGCGCGGCGACCGACGAGATGATCGGCCTCGCCGTCGCGACCCGGCCCGACGTCGTGACGCTCGTCCCCGAGCGCCGCGAGGAGCGGACGACCGAGGGGGGGCTCGACGTCGCCGGGTTCGCCGGGGCGCTCGCGAAGCACGTCGACACGCTCCAGGCCGCGGACATCAAGGTCAGCCTCTTCATCGCGCCGGAGCCGAAGCAGGTGGAGGCGTCGCGCGCGCTCGGCGTCGAGCAGATCGAGCTCCACACGGGTGAGTACGCGCACGCGTTCGGCTTCGGACGCCCGTCGTCCTCCGACCTCACGCGGCCGATGCCCGACATGGCGCAGCGCGAGCACGCCCGCCTCGCCGCGGCGGCGAAGCTCGGCCACGGGCTCGGCCTCGAGGTCGCGGCCGGCCATGGCTTGACGACGCGAAACGTCGGTGCGCTCGTGCTGATCCCGGAGATCGTGGAGCTGAACATCGGCCACGCGGTGATCGCCGACGCCGTGTTCATGTCGCTCGGCGGCGCCGTGAAGGCGATGCTCGGCGCGATCGCGAGGGGGAGACCAGCATGATCGTAGGGGTGGGGATCGACGTCTGTTCCATCGAGCGCATGCGGCGCGCGCTCGAGCGCCATGGAGACCGTTTCTTCGGGCGCATCTGCAGCCCCGCGGAGCGCGCCGATCTGACGGGGCGCGACCAGGCGACGGCCCTCGCCGGGCGCTTCGCCGTGAAGGAGGCCTTCGCCAAGGCGCTCGACGGCGCGCGCGGCGTCGGGTGGCACGAGGTCGAGGTGCGGCGCGCGGCGAGCGGCAAACCGGTCCTCGAGCTGTCCGGCAACGCCGTCACGACCGTGGCGCGCTTCGGCGCCGACACGTGGCACGTGAGCATCTCGCACGACGCGGGCGTCGCGATGGCGGTCGTTATCCTCGAGCGCACGAGGCCGCCTGCGCCGAGCGCCGCGAGCGAAGGGAAGGGCTGAGCGGTGCGCGCTCGGGTGTCTCGGCGCTGCTGCGCTCGAGCGGAGCGGGCTCGCGCGCGGTCGGACGAGGCGGGCGCCCTCGCGGCGTCGGCTCGCGGGAGGCGACGGCCGCGGAGAAGGTCACGGGTCGCGGCGACGCCGTGCAGGTGGCGCGCGTGATCCCGGTCCTCTCACGCGACCAGATGCGCGCGTTCGACGAGCACGCGATCCGGATCGCCCACGTCCCGAGCGTCGTCCTGATGGAGAACGCGGGGCGCGGCGCGGCCGACGTCGTCGAGCGAGAGCTCCTCGCCGGTCACGCCGCGGGCCGGCGGATCGTCGTCGTCGCGGGGGCCGGGAACAACGGCGGCGACGGCTTCGTCGTGGCGCGCCACCTGCTCGCGCGCGGGGCGCACGTCGAGGCGTGGCTCGCGGGCGATCCCGCGAAGATGACCGCCGACTGCCGCGCCAACCACGGCGCCTTCGCCGGCGTGGGAGGCAAGGTCGAGAGCGTCCCGCTCGGCCAGTCGCTCCACGCGCTCGGCGACGCCCTCGCGGACGCGGACGTCGTCGTCGACGCGCTCTTCGGTACGGGGCTCGATCGCGAGGTCGCGGAGCCGCTCGCGAGCGTGGTTCGCTTGATGAGCGAGGCGCGCCGCTTCGGTCGCCGCCCGCGGCTCGCGGCGCTCGACGTGCCGTCCGGCATGCACGCCGACACGGGCGCGGCGCTCGGCGCGTGCGTCGAGGCGGATCTCACGGTGACGTTCGCGCACCTCAAGCTCGGTCACGTCACGGGCCGCGGCGCGAACCTCTCGGGACCGGTGCACGTCGTCGACATCGGGGTGCCGCCGTCGCTCGTGTCGGCACGCAGCGCCGCGCTCGTCGAGGCGAGCGACGTCCGCGCGGTCGTCCACCCGCGGCCGATCGACACGCACAAGTACCGCGCCGGTCACGTCGCGATCGTCGCGGGCTCCGCGGGGAAGGTCGGCGCCGCGCTCCTCTCGGCGCGCGGGGCGCTCCGCGGGGGCGCGGGCGCGGCGACGATCGTGACATGGCCCGACGCGGCGGGCGCGCTCGAGGCGCGGATCCCCGAGGTGATGGTCGCGCGCCTCGCTTCGGACACGGACGAGGCTGCCCTCGACGCGTCGATCGACGCGCTGCTCGCGCACAAGCGCGCGGCGGTGATCGGACCGGGCTTCGGCACGGGCGCGGCTTCGCGCCGGGTGTCGGATCGGATCCTCGCGTCGTTCGGCGGGGCGATCGTCGCGGACGCCGACGTGTTTACGTTGCACGCGGGCTCGCCCGAGGACTTCGCCGTCGCGGGCGGTCGCGTCGTGCTCACGCCCCACTCCGGCGAGCTCGGCCGCCTGCTCGGGCGATCGTCCGAGGAGGTCGAGGCCGATCGCTTCGGCGCGGCGCGCGAGGCGGCGAAGCGCGCGAACGCGGTGGTCCTCCTCAAGGGCGCGTACACGGTGATCGCGTCACCGGAGGGCCGCGTGGTCGTGAGCGGCTCCGGGAGCCCGGCGCTGGCGACGGCCGGCTCCGGCGACGTCCTGTCGGGCCTGGTCGGCGCGCTGGCGTGCGCGCTCCCGCCGTTCGAGGCCGCGTGGTGCGGGGCGTTCCTTCACGGCGTCTCCGGGCGCGCGTGGCAGAAGGAGCACGGCGATCGCGGCCTCTTCGCCGGCGAGATCGCCGACGGCCTACCGGCGGTGCTCGCGGCGCTCCTCGCCGAGGGGTGACGCCGGGCGGTTTGCCCGCCGTGCTGGCGGCGCTCCTCGCCAAGGGGTGAGGTCGGGCGGCGCGAGCGCGTCGGTGGGGCCGGCGGCGTGGTCGCGCGCGGCTGGGGTTGCGGCGCGCGGGGCTCTGCGTGGTCGCGGCCACGCGCCGTTGGCCGTCCGGACACACGTGGACGGTGCGCTCGACGAAATGCCCAATGGTTATAGGGACTCATAGGCTGGCGCTTCGGTTGCAGTCCGTCCTCGTCGAGAGGACCACGATGCCGACCAACGCCGTCACCGCCCCCGCCGATCGCTCGAACCGCACGCTCGTCGCTCACGATCAGAGGAGCCTCGAGCTCGGGCTGGTCGAGCTCGTCCCCGAGCTCCGCGGTCGCGCGTGCCGGCTCTGCGGCGATCCCACGACGGCCGACGACGTGGTGCAGGACACGATCGAGCGCGCGCTCAAGTTCGCGAAGCAGTACGAGCGCGGCACCAACCTCCGCGCGTGGGTCTACCAGATCCTGTTCAGCGTGTTCATCACGCGCTACCGCCGCTCGCGCCGCGACAAGAACGCCCTACGCGCGCTCGCGTCCGATCCGTGCGCGTGGACGATGCCGGAGCGGTTCGCGTCGCCCGACGTCGCCGTGTCGCTCACCAACAAGACGCAGGTGACGCTCGACGGCCTCCCCGAGACGTTCCGCTCGGTCCTCAAGCTCGTCGACCTCGACGAGCTGACGTACCGCGAGGCCGCGAGCGAGCTCGGCGTCCCCGTCGGCACCGTGATGAGCCGCCTTCACCGCGGCCGCAAGCTCCTCGCCTCGCAGCTCAGCGAAGCCGCCTGAACGCCACGGGCGGCCGCGGAGCGTCGCGTCGCGCGAAGCGTCGCGCCGCGCGGATCGTCGCGCGGACCGTTTAGGCGCCGCGCGGCGCCCAGGGGACGTCGGCCACGCCGAGCGTCGCGTTGGCTCTGCGTGCGAGGACGAAGAGGAGATCGCTCAGGCGATTCAGGTAGACGACGAGCTCCGCGCGCGCCGGCGCGTCGTCGAGCGCGAGGACGCCACGCTCGGCGCGGCGGCAGACCGTGCGCGCCAGGTGGAGCGCCGCGGCTTGCGCGCTCCCGCCCGGGAGGACGAAGCTCTTGAGCGGCGGCAGCCCCTCCTCGGCCGTGTCGATCGCCTTCTCCAGCCGCACGCCGTCCGCGGCGTCGAGGAGCCTCATCGACATCTTCGCCTCCTTGCCCGGGACGCACGCGAGCTCCGCGCCCAGCGTGAAGAGGTCGACCTGGACCTCGGCCAGGACGCCGTCGGTGAAGGGCTCGAGCCCCGTCGCGCGCGCGACGCCGATGGCCGCGTTGGTCTCGTCGACCGTGCCGTACGCCTCGACCCGCAGCGACGCCTTCTTGACGCGCGCGCCCCCGAAGAGCCCCGTGGTCCCGTCGTCGCCCGTCTTCGTATAGAGCTTCACGCCGCGCAGCATACCTCGGGTCGTGCCCGGCGGGCGAAGCTCGGCTGAAGTCGTCGTCGCGCGTGGGATGCGGGGCGCTCAGCCGCGGAGGGCTGAGCTCATCGCCTTGGCCTCCGTCGACTGGAAGTCGCGTAGAAAGTCGAGCGCCTTGCGCACGTGCTCGCGTGCCTCCTGGATCTCGTCCTCCGTGTTCTCGATGCGTTTCTTTTGCGCGGTTGCCTCCATCTCGTAGCCCTTCGCCGCGACCCCGGCGAGGTCCGACTCCCGCCGGAGCCCGCTGGTCTCGAAGAACCCGACGCCGCCCGATACGAGCTTTCCGCTCGAGCTCAGGGCGGATCCGAGGCCGCTGTCGCGAGCCCGTTGGTACTCCGTCGTCTCGCCGTCCGTCTTCGTGGAGAAGAGCCCGCTGGAGGCCAATCCTCCTGCGATGCCCGCTGCACCTTCGAAGATCTTCCCGAACGCCTCCGATCGGGCGGCCTCGTAGCGCTTCTCGGCTTCCTTCTTGAGCTCGGAGATCTGCGCCTTCTGCGCGGTGACCATCGCGGTGTTCGCGTGCTGGCGGTCCGTGCGCGCGCGCTTGCGCGAGTCGTAGGCGTTCTCGATGACCATCTGCGCGATGGCCATGCTGATGTCGCCGCCGCTCGGCTCCGACATGAGCGAGCCGACGGCCTCCGTCGGCGCCGCGCCGCCGGGTGCCGACTGGGTGGGGGTGACGCCCGAGACGAGGGCAGTCGGGTTGGTCGAGTTGTGAGTCGCGACGATCATCGGCTTACACCTTCATGGATCCGGCTTGGAGCGCGGTCTGGTTGTGGGTCTGGAGCGTGGTTTGGAGCGTCTCCGTGGCGCGCTGCGCCGACTCCTTCGCCTCGTGGATGTCCTCGAGGATCGAGTCGACGACCATCTCGATGCGCTTGAGCAGGTGGCGCTGGTGCTCGGCGTCGACGTTCGCGAGATCGGCGTCGCGCTGGTGCTCCGCCCGCTCGAGCTCATGGAGGCCGTCGACGGTGGTGCTCACGCCCTCGGTGATCGTCTTGGCGCCCTCGACCACGCGGAGGGTCGTCCTCAGTGTCTTGTCCAGCTTGGCGACGTTCGACGCGGCCGATGCGGCGGAGGCGATGGACCAGATCGAGCCGCCGAGCGTCAGCGTGGCGCCGGTGACCGCGCCGCCGAGGGCGATGTACGTCGCGGCCTTCTCACCGAAGATCTCCTTCAGCGCGCCGGTCTCGGCCGCGACCTGCGTGGCCGTCGAGATGCCGATGCCGACGAGGGCGACGAGGGCGGGCGCGGTGGTCCCGCCGCTGAGCACCGTGCAGGTCCCCGCGACCGCCGCCATCGCCACCATGAGGGCGATCTTGTTGGCGAGGCGGACGTCGTCGTCCTCGACGGACGTGAGCTCCTCGAGCCGCTTCTCGAAGTCGTCCGGGACGATCTTCTCGGCGGCGCGCTCGAGCGCGAGCCCCATCGGGCCTCCGAGCACGGCGGCGGCGACCCCGCGCTGTCCGAGCTCCTCGGGGGCGAGCTTCTTCGCGCCCTGCGCGGCCAGGTACATGAACGGCCCGCCGTAGAGGGCGGCGCCCACGTCGAGCATGTTCGTGCTGTTGCCCGTGAGCTCGGCGCGGTGGGCGGCGACATCGGCGGCGACGAGGCCCCAGTTGAAGGTCGCGATGCCGATGAGCCCGGTGAGGCCGATGTTGTCCGTGATGAACGAGAACGGGCTGCTGCTGCTCGCCTCGCGCGCCTTCTTGGCCGCCTCGATGGCCCGGTCGAGGGCTTCCTTCCGCCGCTCGCCGGCAGCCTTGCGCTGCGCGAGGCTGGCGTCGACCTGACTCTTCCCGAGCTGCATCTGGTGCTCGGAGAGTTGCGAGGACACCTTGAGCAGCTGGGTGATCGCGTCGCCGACGTCGATGCTCTCCGTCGCCGGCGGCGGCAGCAGGGAGCCGTTCGCCGCGGGCGCGTTCGGCATCGCCGGGACGTTGTGGCCGACGGTGGCCGGCGCGCTCGTGCCGATCGCCTGGGTCATGACGCCGCCATCTCCGCTGCGATCAGGGTGGCCATCTCGGGCTCGTCGAGGACGTCGGCGATGCGCGCGGCCTCCTCGTAGGTGGCGGCCGCCTCGTCGTCGTCGCCGCGCGTCTTGTGGAGACGGGCGAGCGCGACGGCGCAGCGGAGCGCCTTGCCCTCGCAGGCCGAGGACGCGAGCTCGCAGAGCGCGATCGCCTTCTCGGGCTCGTCGAGCTTCTCGTGGCAGCTCGCGAGGGCGAGCCAGCCGCGCTCGTCGCGCGGCTCGACGAGGAGCATCGTGTGGAAGAGCGAGAGCGCGTCGCGGCAGCGGTCCTGTCCGATGAGCCGGTGACCGATGGCGTAGAGCGCATCGAGCGTCTGCGCGGTGGGATCCATCGCATTCACCGGATGTTCCCGACGACCTGCTTCGACGTCTCGTTCAGCGTCTGCATCAGCTGCGTGGTCAGCTGCACGGCGAGCTGCCGCTGCGAGACGAGCGACTGGAGCTTGATCATGTCGAGCTCCCCGGCCTTCATGAGGTCCGACTGCTTGTTCTTGAGCTCCTCGACGCGGGCGTTCCACTCTTCGCGCCCGACGCCGTGGATCTTGCCAGCGTCCGCCGACGCCTTGACGTCCTTCTTCGTCACGTCGGTCTTCCTGTAGTCGTTGATGTCGAGGCCGCTCACGCTCTTGAACGCCTCCGCGCACGCCTTCTTGACGTCGGGGTTGTCGGTCGAGAGCCAGACATCTCGGAGCTCGTTCGCCTTGTCGGCATGATTCCCTTGGTGGAAATCGGAGCCGGCGACGTTCTCGGAGTTCATGTGCCCGCCGTTCCACGTCCCAGCGTTGAGAGCGTTCAGGCCCTTGTTCATGCTCTGCAGCTCCTTGTTCCGTCGCTGCTGCTCGACGAAGTACTGCTCGATGTTCTGGTCGATCGCATCGAGGCGGCTCGTGCAGTAGATGAGGAGCATGCCCGGCGTGAGGGACGCCGCTGACGGATCCGCGGCGAAGTTCGTCGCGGGCGAGATGCTGGTGTTGGGGCTGATGTTCGAAATGTGGCTCATGACCGTTTCTCCTCGGTTTGCTTCAGGCGCGGACGCCGTAGATGGGCAGCGCGCAGTAGTTGCCGCGTGGCGTGGTGAGCTCGTCGAGCTCGTCGAGCGTCGCGCGAGGGACGTCGAACGCTTCGTCGTCGAGATCGGCGATGAGCGCTCTCGCGTCCTCGAACTGTGCGTCCTGCCTTCTGATCTCGGCGCTGAGCGCGAGAAGTGCGTCCTCGTCCATGTGTCCTCCGGGGGGCGCGTCGTGCGCCGCGCTCCTCCACTCGGTCGTCGGCGCTTCGAGTTGCGCGGAATCGCCGAATGCGCAAAAAGCCGATTTGTTCTAGGTGGTTGCGTCAGGTCTTTGGCGCGGCGCTCGGAGCGCTTCGCGCCGCCGACCGCTTGCGCGGCGCGCGTAGCGCCACGCTCCGCCGACCGTCACCGCGTCGCGGCCAGCCCTGCGAACACCGGCCGGAGGCCCGCGTAGGCCTCTCGCCGGAGGGCGAGCAGCGCGCGGTAGCGCGCGTGCGCGCGGGCGTCGGGCTCGTGGCGCACCGAGGAGCCGCGCCAGGCGCGGGCGTCGGTCGGCGCGGCGATGGCGCCCGTGCCGAGGCCGGCGAGGATCGCCGCGCCGGCGACGGTGCCGCCGGACGCGGGCGTGTACGTGAGCGGGACGCCGAGCGCGTCGCAGAGGATCTGGCGGAAGAGGGCGCTCTTGCCGCCGCCGTTCGCGGCGACGACGTCGCGGAGGTGGACGCCGTCCTGCTCGAGGACCTCCTGGCAGTCGACGAACCCGAGCGCGATCCCCTCGAGCAGCGCGCGCCACAGGTGGCCGCGCCCGTGATGGAGGGCGAGCCCGACGTACGCGCCGCGCGCGTCGGTGTCCCAGATGGGCGTCCGCTCGCCCTGCAGGTAGGGGAGGAAGAGGAGCCCGTCGCTCCCGACCGCGGTCGCCTCGGCGTCGAGGGCAGCGAACGACGGCAGCTCGCTCGGCGCGCCCGCGCCGTCGGCGCGAGATAGCGCGTGACGCAGCCACTCCTGCGCGCCGCCCGAGAGCGTGCCGCCGAGCGAGAGCCACGCGTCCGCGCCGACGTGGTGCGCGTTGATGAGCCGCGCGTCGCGTCCAGGCGTCTTGCGCGGCACGAGCAGGTTGCCCGCCGTGCCGAGCATCAGGCACGCCTCGCCCTCGTGCACGACGCCCGCGCCGAGCGTCGCCGCCGCGAAGTCGCCGCCGCCCGCGACGACGGGCGTCCCCGCGCGCAGCCCGTGGCCGATCGTGGCGGCCGCCTCCGCGCTGAGCTCGCCGATGATCTCGTGAGCCGCGCGGACCGGGGGGAGCTGCTCCGGGTGTACGCCGACCGAAGCGCACGCGGACGGCGTCCAGGCGCGCGTCGCGAGATCGAACAAGGGCAGGCAGAGCGCGGCCGTCGACGGATCGATCGCCGCGACGCCCGTGAGCCGGTACGCGACGAACGCGTGGGACTGCAGGATCCACCGCGCGCGAGAGAGGAGCGCGGGATCGGGCAGGTGCCACGCCGCGTCGGCGCGTCCGCGCGCGCTGTCCGGGGGCCTCGGCGAGGCGCCGTGACGCGACAGCCAGAGCAGCTTCGGCCCCAGGTAGTACGCGTGGACGCCGAGCTCGCGCGCCTCGTCCGCCGCGCGGGTGTCGAGCCAGAGGATCGCGGCGCCGAGCGCCCCGCCGTCGTCGTCGACCAGCGCGACCGTCGGCGCCTGCCCGACGACGCCGATCGCCGTGACGTCCGCGAGCGTCGTACGCGTCGCGAGCTCGGCGAGCACCGCCTGCACCGCGCGCCACCATCGCTCGGGGCCGATCTCGGCCCACCCCGGCTCGGGAGCGTCGAAGGCGCAAGGAGCGCTCGCGTCGGCGACGAGCCCCCCGGCGTCGTCGAAGACCGCCGCGCGCACCCCGGTCGTCCCGATGTCGATCCCGAGGAGCCGCGCGCCGCCCATCGCCCGCAGCGTATCGCAAGACGCTGGCGAGCCGCCGGTGTCTCTCGCGGCCAGCGTGGCGCGCGCCGCCGTCGCGCCGCCGGTGTCTCTCGGCGTAGCGCGCTCGATCGCGCGCGTCTCTCGGCGCGGCGCCCCGCTGTGCGTCAGGGCTTGCGCGGGAGGAGCAGGGCGCGGACCCGCTCGTCGCGCAGCGCGAACCCGGTCCAGAGGAGGACCCCGAGGACCACGGGGATGGCGAACGCGTCGCCGATCCGGACGTGCGCCGCCACGGCGCCGCCGAGGTAGGCCGTGATCAGCACCGCCCCCACGAGCGCCGCGCGCGGCACGAGGTGCACGGCGACGACGGCGAGCTCGAGGAGCCCGATCCCGGTGAGCGATCCCTCCGACCAGCCGAGCTTGCCGGTCCACATCGCGACGAAATCGGGCGCGTGCGTGAGCTTGAAGACGGCGCTCATCGTGAGCATGAGGAGCGGAAGCGCATTGAGGACCCGCCCGGTCCAGAGCAGGGCGGTCGTGGGGCGCGCGGCCCCGTTTCGAGTCTCGGTCGACGAAAGTGTTGCCATTCGGCACCTCCGACCCCCTGCGATGCCCTCCGTCCTCGTTCGGTTCTTCTGTGAACGGAGCGTTGCTCGAGCTGGAACGTCGGTCGCGGTCGAGGCGTGACCGCGCCGTGCGCGCGACCGTCGAGCGTCGAGGCCCTCGCTCGTGTAGATCTGAAGGGTGGACTCGGGCCGTGTCGATTTCAACCGCGTCGCGACGTTCGTGCGGATCGTCGAGGCTGGCGGCGTCACCGCTGCGGCGGCGACGCTCAAGCTCCCCAAGTCGTCGGTGAGCCGGAGCTTGACGCAGCTCGAGGCCGAGCTGGGCGCCGAGCTCGTCGTCCGCAACCGCAGGAAGTTCGAGCTCACCGCCGCGGGCCGCGCCTTCTACGACGCGGCCGCGAAGGGGATCGCGACCGTCACCGACGCCGGCGACGAGCTCCGCCGCGCGAAGGACGAGCCGCACGGTCTCGTCCGGATCGCCGCGCCGATGGATGTGGCGACGGCCGTGCTCCCGCCGGTGCTCACGTCGTTCGTCCGCAGGTATCCGAAGGTGCAGGTCGATCTGTGCGTGACGGGGCGCCCCGTCGATCCCGTTCGGGACGGCTTCGATCTCGTCCTCGCGACGGGCAAGCTCACGGACTCGTCCGCCAAGGTCCGAGCGATCGGCGCGATCGATCGCGGGGTGTTCGCGACGGAGGCGTATCTCCGCGCGCGCGGGACGCCGCGCCGCCCGTCCGATCTCGCCGCGCACGACTGCATCCTCCGCGGCGCGAGCGGCCGGCGTGAGCGCTGGGAGCTGTCCGGCCCCGCCGGTGTCGTCGAGGTCGCGGTCGACGGGCACCTCCGCGTCGACGATCTCTTCGGCGCGATCGCCGTCGCGGCTGCGGACGGAGGGCTCGTCGTACTGCCGCTCGAGATGCCGGCGTCGGACCCTCGCATCGCGTCGCTCGTGCGCGTGCTCCCGGAGTACGTCGTCCTCGGCGGGGTCGCGCACCTCTTGTACCCGGCGCGCCGTCACCCGCCGCTGCCGGTGTCGCTGCTCTGCGACGCGATCCTCCAGCACGCGACCGGCACCTGCCCGCAGCGTCGCGCGGAGCCTGCCGTCAGACCGGTGGCCGCCGGGCGTCAGGCGATGGCCGCCGGCGCCCGGCGCTGAGTCGCGCCGAGCGTGACGGTGCGCCGAGTCCTCGCGTCGTCGCGCCGCGGTGCAGACCGCTGCGCGCCGCGCGCTCAGTCGGTCGAGCCGGGCGGCCCGAGCTCGGCGTCCGTCGCGACGATCCACTTCTTCTCGGCGGTCCGCTCGAGCGTCAGCGATCCCTCCGGCGCCGGTCGCGTCGCGGGGCCGCACGCGGCGTCGATCGCCGCGAGCTGCGGATCGAGCGTGACCGCGCGCGAATAGCGGACGAGCGCCCGGCTCTCGTCCTTCTTCGTCACGCGGACGATCTTGTCGGCGCGCGCCTCCCCGCAGCGGAACTGACCCTCGCGCAGACCGTCGGTCATCTCGACGCAGCCCTTGAAGAGCGCGTTGCGCGACCGCCGCTCGTAAGGCGAGACCGTGTCGAAGCCGGCGGCGCTCACCTCGTCCGGCCACTCCGCCATGTACGCGTCGCCCATGCGCTTGGTCGCGCCCGCCGTGGCGAGCGCGTCGAGGCAAGCGACGGCCCCATCCGCATCTGGCCCGCCCTCGCGCGCGACGCAGACGGCCTTGCTCGCGTGCTGCATCTTGAGGCGCGAGAGCAGCGAGATGGGCAACGTGCAGGTCGCCTCCTCCTTGATCTCTTGCTTGACGAGCAGGAGCGCCGCGTCTTTCGACGGGAGATCGCTGCATGCGGAGACGAGGCTCGCGGTCATCGTGAGCAGGACGGCGAGCGGAGCGCGGAGCGAGTCAGAACGTGCCACCAGCGCCGATCATAGCGCCGCTCTGCGACGGGAGCAGCAGCGGCGTCACCCGTGATGCGAGCGCGTCGCCGGCGCGCCGGGCGCTCGGAGCCTTCTCGTCGGCCGGCTCGCGCGTGCGCAGGGTGTCCTTGGCCATCCCGGACGTGGCGATCCAGCCGATCGTGAGCCCGCCTGCGATCCCGAGCGCGGTGAAGCCGGACGTCGCCTGGGCCGTGCTGTCCCGGTTGGCGGCGGCGGCGTAGAGCGCGGCGGCCGCCACGCCGCCGAGCAGCCCGGACAGGTCGATGAGGCGGACACGGCCGATCGACGGTGAGACCGCCTCGGCGCTGAGCAGCCCTATGCCGGTCCCCGCCGAGAGGCCGATCCCCGCGAGGGCGAGCGCGGGTGTCGCGCCGTCGCGGACGACGCCGCCCGTGGCGAAGCCCGCGAGCGCGCCCGTCCAGAGCGCGGTCGAGCCGACCCAGGCCGAGCGACCCGGCGTCGTCCCCAGCGTCTGGCCGAGGACGCCGCCCGCGACGGCGCCGACCGTCGAGAGGCCCCAGAGGATCGTCGCGTGTGTCGTCGTCTGGAGACCGGGGGTGTTCGCGCGCGAGTTGTGCCAGAGCGTCCAGACGATCCCGTGCTCGAGGCCCACCCACATGCCGCTCACGATCGACTGCGGGACGCCGTAGCGGAGGCCGCGGCCCGAGTCGAGCGCGAGGACCGTCCCGACGGCGCCGGCCGTCAGCGCGACGCCGGGGAGGATCGCGCCGGCCGAGGTCTTGGGCTCGGTGAGCGCTCCGAGCCAGATGGCCGAGCCGACCCCGTAGAGCACGGCGTTCGTGTAGAGCGAGACCAGCTCGTCGGTGGAGCGCCGGTCGAGCGCCCGCGAGGCCAACGCCGGGTCGGCGAGATCCTGCCGGCGGACGAAGGTGAGGTTCCGCCCGCTCCAGTCGTCCGCGAGAGAGCGGTGCGCGCGCGCGAGCGCGAGGTCGACGCGGTTCACGGCGGTCGCCTCCAGCTCGGCGAAGAGCGCGGCGGCGGCGGTGAACTCGCCGGTGAGCAGCTTCGTCCGGGCCTCCTCGTATTTGTGGCTCCACTCCGCTGGCGTCGGGCTCAGCCGATCGCTCGTGCGCGCAGCCCCGTCGACGGTCCCGGCGGGCTCGGTCGCCGCCGGCTCGGTCGCCGCCCGAGCGCCGGCCGGCGGCGGATCGGCCGGCTTGCGAGCGGGCTCGGCCGGGAGCTCGCTCCCCTCGAGGTCTCTCGACGGCCCGTTCGGCGGGGCGGCTGGCGAATCGGGAGCCGCGCGCGCGGGCCCCGACGCGAGGAGGCCGGCTCCGAACACGCCGGTCGCGAGGAGAATCGCGACCGGCAGTGTGCGGGGGAGCTCTCGCGAGCGGGCGGTTGACCGAGAGCGACCGCGCATTCGCGGTCAGGCGTATCAGGTTCGGAACATGTCGTCGACGCGCGCCTGGAGCTCCGGCTCGGTCACGCTCTTGGCGGCGGCGAGCTCCTTCAAGAGGAGGCTCTTGGCCTGATCGAGCAGGCGGCGCTCGCCGAACGAGAGCTCCTTGTCGAACTTGAGCCGGTACATGTCGCGCAGGACCTTGGCGACCTCGTGCGGAGAGCCGCTCTTGATCATCTCGGTGTACGCGCGGAAGCGGCGGCTCCAGGGCTGGAGATCGACGGCGACCTCGCGGGCCTTCATCGTCTCGAGGACCTTGTCGGCCTCCTTCGAGCTCATGACGGGCCGGAGGCCCGCGGCCTGCGCCGACGTGCGCGGGACCATCACGCGCATCCCGTTGTCGAGGATGCGGATGATGAAGAACTCGCCCTTCGCGCCGCCGATCTCGCGGTGCTCGATGGCGCTGATCTCGCCGAGGCCGTGCGACGGGTGGACGACCTTGTCGCCGACGTTCAGCTTGAGGTTCTTCGGCGGCGGCGGGAGCGGCGGGATGTTGACGAGGGGGACGTAGCCCTTCGAGATGATCTGCGAGGGCCGCTGCGGAGCGGGCGGCGGGACGCTCTCGCTCTTCGGGAGCGCCGGCGCGGGCGCCGGGGTCGGGCGGGCCGCGCGCGGCTGCCCCGCGGGTTTCACCGGCGTCTTCGTCGCGGCGACCGAGCGGAGCAGGGAGGCCTTTCCTTTCGTCGCAGGCTTGGCCTTCGCGACGGCTGTGGTCTTCGCCTTCGCGGGAGCGCGTTCGACGCGGGAGGATGAAGAGGAGCGGGAGGAGCGGGCGGGCTGGGGCATCTTCCGCGCGCGTAGCACTGCTAGCGGTTCGGCGTCAATCGGGGTCGGTCCCGAAGCCCTCCAACGTCGCGGATCTCCGCGGACCGTGGCCTTCGACGCGAGCGCGATCTCAGTCTCCGTCGTCGGTTCCGCGCCGCAGCGCTTCGGGGCGCACCGCGACCATGCGACGCACTGTCGGGTGCGTGTGGACCCCGCTCTGCTCGGGCGTGGCGGGGGGGGCGTCGGTCGCCGGGGGCGGCGGCGGCGCGGTCTTCCTCTCCTGCTCGTGCAGGCTCCGGTCGTCGATCGCGATCGCCTCGCGGCCGTCCCGCTGGGACTCGACGCTCGCCTCGGGAGGCGTCAGGAAGATCGCGTCCCCGCGCTGCGCGGACTCGAAGGGCGCGATGAGCTGCGGCGCGAGGCGCACCGCGCGCGCGAACTCGTCGAAACCGACACGCAAGCGCGCGAGCGGCACCACGCGCTCGCGGATCCCCATCCCGTGATCGGCGAAGACGGAGAGCGTGGTCGTCGCGTTGTCGCCGCGGATCTCGACGTACGGCGTCCCCTCGAACCACTCCGCGTGCGCGAGCCGCGCGATCACCATCAGCACCTTCGGGCCACCTTCTCCCGGGCGCGCGATGTCCGCGGCCCAGTTGAGCAGCGTGCGCAGCGAGGTCGCGGAGCGCGCCGCTTCTTCGGCGTGCTCGGTCGTCAGCTCGGCGCAGGAGGCGAGTGCATCGAGGTACATCGCGGACAAGTAGTATGCACCAACGTTGCGCTTGTCGCGTGACCCGTCTCGAGATTACCCGCGCGCTCACCTGCGCATGATGTCGGCAACCTCGGCGTCGACCGCGTCGTGCACTCCGCGGGCGAGCGCCGCCCCGTCGAGGACCGCGTCGAGGACGAGCGCGTCGGGCTCGAGGTGGACGGCGGGCGCCTCGATCGGACGGTGCAGCCCGAAGAGATGGCCGGCGGCGCTCTCCGACAGCACGTGCACCGCCGCGCCGAGCCTCTCGGCGGCGGCCGGCGCGTCGTCGCCCCACGCGCCCGTCACGACGAGACGCACGGCGATCTTCGAGCCGGAGCCCGCCCATTTTGCGGAGACGCCCACCGCGGTGGCGGCCCGGAGCAGTCCGCCGAGGCCGTTCGCCGCCTCGTCCTCGAACGGGCCCGGCGCGAAGACCCGCACGGGTGCGGCGTCGCCGAGGATCGCGGAGGCCCGCGCGAGCGCCGCTCCCTTGAGCGCGGGCGCCGCCTTCTTCAGCTTCCCGAACGCGAACGCCTCCGCCGCGCGGAGCGGCCCGGGCTTGCCTTGCTCGACGGCCACCGCCTCGCGCCCGAAGACGACGAGCTGCTGCGGCTCGGCCGCGACCTCGGCGCTCATGCGTACGACCCGCGGGTTCGTCGCGAGGAAGGCCCGGGTGACCGTGCTGGTGGCGCGCTCCTCGAACGCGTCCATCACCTGCGCCGGATCGAGCGGGACGCGCGCGACGTAGAGGAGCGCGCTGCCGTAGCGCGCGACGCAGAGCTCCTGCACCTGGCGGAGATCGACGCCGCCGTGCGCCGCCGTGAACGCGCGGAGCCGCTCCTCGGGCAGCACGAGCGCGATCGCGGGGATGAGGTCGGGGATCTCGGCGATCGCGCGCGGCTTGGCGTCGACGATCCACGCGATCCCTGCTGCAGGAGCGAGGGCGCACGCGGGCGCGACGTGCAGCGGCGTGGCCGGCGGCGCGGGAGGGGCAGGGGGCGGACGCGATCCGCAGCTCGTCCCGAG
>JAHBWA010000042.1 GCA_019637195.1 Labilithrix sp.
GTTGGTGAAAGCGGCGTCTGCCTCGGAAGAGTCAGGCGCCGTTGGCATTCCGTTGCCAACGCGCTGCTCGGCGCTGGGCGAACTTGTAGCTTTCGAGCCCATCGAGCACGGCTCGCACGTTGTCGCCGGTGCCCGGGATCAGGTGCGCGTAGCGCAGGGTCATGACTGGGGACGAGTGCCCGAGTAGCGCTTGGACGTGAGCGAGGGGCACTCCCTGCGAGATGAGCCACGAGGCGTACGTGTGCCTCATGCCGTGCCTCGACGTGTGCTTGATCTTGGCTCGCTTGCACGCTCCGACCACGCGTCTGTAGAGCGCCTTCACGGACGGGATGTAGCTCCCAAACACGAGGTCCGTGTCGAGACACAACTGCCCGTGAGCTTGGCGCTTCTCCTTCAACGCGGTGAGGGCCGCATCGAGCCGTTGTGAGACAGGCACCACACGAGGCTTGCCCGACTTGGTGCCCTTGAAGCCGGAGGCCACGCTGTTGCGATTCACGGAACGGGACAGCACAAGTTGTGCGGACTGAATGTCGCCCCACTGAAGAGCAAGCTGCTCACCCGATCTCGTGCCGCTGTCGGTTGCGAACAGCAGCAATGTGAACTCCTCGTGGTCCCTTGCGTGCGACAGCAAGGTGGCGTGCTCCTCGCGCGTCAGGAAGTCGGGGATGTCTGCCTGCGGGACCTTCACCTTCGGGAAATTCGGAAGCGCCGAGAGTAGCTCCCACTCGACCGCGAGCTTCAGGAACACGCGCATGAACCCGAGGTACTCCGACTGCCCCTTCTCCTTCGTGACCTGCCTCACTCGCGCGAGGTAGTCGTCCAGCTTGGCTCGCGTGATCTGCTGGAGCTTCAGGCCGCCGAACATCGGCATCATGTGGTTCTTGATGGCGTTCCCAACCGTGTATCGATGCGCCTCGGAGAGCGTCGGTAGATACCTGTCCGTGATCGGCCCTTCCACGAACGCCATGAACGTCATCGTTCCCCCCTTCGGATGGTTGGACGGATCGAGCAGCTCGTTGCGACGCTTCTCCGTGCGGTTCGACTGCCTCCTCCATGTCGGCGACTTCGGGGTCTGGCCTGATCCTCGGCGCGTCGACAAGGCGACACGACGGCATGACGGTGCCGGCGACTTCCCTCGGTGGTTCGAGACCAAGCGCGAGGCGCCGCGCAAGACGATCTTCATCAAGGGCAACCACGAGGACTTCGTCTGGCTCGACGCACAACCGACGACCGATATCCTCCCGGGGCTTCACTACCTGCGGAACGGCGCGACGTTCGATCTCACCGATGACGATGGCGTGATTCGGATCGGCGGCGTCGGCGGATGCTACGGGCCGACCAACTACGAACGTCGATCGGCGAGCCTTCAGGGCTACTCAAAGCGCCACTACACGCAGGACGAGATCGAGCGGCTAGCTCAGGTCGAAGGGATCGACGTGGTGCTCACGCACGACGCTCCGGCCGGCGTGACCTTTCCTCGGCATCGACAAGGTGATGGCTGGGTGAGCAATGCTCGCGGCCTCGACGTGCTCCTGGCCCGCGCCCGTCCTCGCGTCTGTTTCTTCGGTCACCACCACACGCGCGTCGACGCCGAAGTCTCCGGTGTCCGCTGCATCGGCCTCAACAAGGTGGCGCGCCCCGGAAACCTCGTCGCGTTCGAGATGACGGCCGGACGCCGAGACTGGCGACTCCTCGGAGAATGGCCGTAGAGCTAGCCGCTGCGAAGGAAATCTCAGAAAACCGAGCACATCCACGGCCGACCTTGCACTATTCGCGATTCGCGAATATAGAAACGGGGTGTCCCTGAAGCCGCAGGACGTGGTCGTCGCGCTCAAGCTGATGGCGCACCCGAACGCGGCCTGGTCGTATCCCAAGCTCGCCGTCGACCTCTCCATGAGCGCCTCCGAGGTCCACTCGTCCGTGCGGCGCGCCACGCGCTCGGGGCTGCTCCAGGACAACGATCGCCATACCCCGAACCGCAAGGCGCTCCTCGAATTCTTGGTGCACGGACTCAAGTACGTCTTCCCGGCGGAGCACGGTGGTCTGACGCGTGGCCTCCCAACGGCGCATGCGGCGCCCCCGCTACGCGACCAATTCGCCCCGAGCGACGAACCTCCGCCCGTCTGGGCCGACCCCGAAGGTACGGTCCGGGGCCAGGAACTCGAACCGCTCTACCGCTCCGTTCCGAAGGCGGCTCGCGCGGACAAGCAGCTCTACGAACTGTTGGCGCTCGTCGACGCAATCCGCAGTGGGCGCGCTCGTGAACGAGAGCTGGCGGTCAAGGAACTCCGGAGCCGACTCGGATGACGGCCACGCCGGTGGAACTCGCTGCGCTCCGTACGGTCGCCGACCGGCTCGGTCCCATCCGCGAAGAGGTCGTCTTCGTCGGCGGGATGGTTCGCAGCCTCCTCATCTCCGATCCTGGAGCACCTCCCGCTCGGCCGACCGATGACATCGATGTCGTCGCCGCGATCAGCTCACAACCGGAGTATTACGCGCTCGCCGCGAGGCTTCGTGCACTCGGCTTCCGCGAGGACCACCGAGAGAAGGCGCCGCTCTGCCGATGGCTCATCGACGGACTCACCGTGGACGTCATGCCCGACCACGAGAACGTCCTCGGGTTCTCGAACCGCTGGTACCCCTCGGCGCGACTGACGGCGACCTGGCACGCGATCGGCGACGGTCCCACGCACCGCATCCGCGTCGTCGACGCTCCACACTTCGTCGCCACGAAGCTCGAAGCCTTTCGCGGACGCGCGGACGGCGACTTCTACCATCACGACATGGAGGACCTCCTGGCCGTCGTCGATGGACGCTCCGAGCTGCTCGACGAGCTGAAGGCGTCGCCGGAGAGCGTGCGGTCGTTCATCGCGCAGGAGTTCCAGCGTCTGCTGGATGACGACGGATTCCGTGAGGCCATCCCCGGTCACCTGCCCGGCGACAAGGCGAGCCAGGCGCGCGTACCCATCGTCGAAGAGCGGCTCGCGGCCATCGCCGGCCTTCGCGTCTGACATCACGGCGCGCGACTTGACGCGCCGGGGGTATGCACGATTTTGCATCCCACTTTGGCGAAACGGGTGGATCGTCCGGGTAACGCCGTTCGTGGGATTTCTCGATGATCTCGACGCTGCGAAACGCGTCGTAACGCCCCGGAGGGCTTTGACACGGTAGGGGTCGTTGGTTCAACCCCAATCGCGCCCACAATTCGACCGCGAAAACAACGGGATCCCGAGCGCTCAGCACGGGGTCCCGTTGCTCTTTCGAAGTGTGTGCTTGCCCTCTGGGCACACGCCCGAGCACACAGATCGATTTCCCGCGAGGGCTTTGAACCGCCACGTCCCGCCTACGTGTGAGGTGGACGACGAAGAGTCCGCCCCGTCGAAGTCGAAGGCAACGTCGTTGCGGTCGTTGCGCCGTGCGATGGGGCGAGCTGCACGGCCGTGGACCGGGCGGTCTTCGACGAGATCGCGATGGAGTCGTCGGCGACGTGCGCGCCTTCGGGCTCTGTCGAGCGGCCGAGCTTGGCACCACCGCTCGCAGGTGCAATGGCGCCCCGTGCTCCGCGTTACCGCGGCTCTGCCGGTGTCAGGAACTGCCAAATGACGAGAAACCAGAAGAACGCCGAGGATGCCAAGCCGAGCGCTGCGAGGACAAGTGCGACGGTTGCCCGGCCGGAAGCACCTGCGCGCAAGGCTCGCGTTGCCTTCCACAACGCGAAGGGAGCTGTCATCGGCGCACAGAACACCAGCGACGCAATGCCAAGTGCGAGCGCCCAGTTGGCGTCACGTCGCGCCGCTTCTGGTGCGTTGAGCGCCGGAGCCTGGGTAATTGGTGGCTCGTACGGGTTCGTCATCGGCCGGCGAGCGAAGCACATCAACGACTGCCGCAACCTGCGGTTCCGGAAGCGTGACGAAGCTGCTCGACCCCGCACGTGCGCCCGGACAGAAGCCGCTGAACGATCGAGACGAGCTGAGCGCGCGTGTTCCGGACTACGCCGTTCAGTCGCTCTCCAAACGGTGCGATGGTTCTCCGCACGGGCTGAGTGGTTGTATCGTGCGGGCCGATGTCCGACATCGCACGGCTTCTCGATCAGCTGCCGCTATGGCCGTTGCTCTGCGGCTACCTCCTCCTCGCATTGGTGGCTGCCGTTGCCATGCGGAACGCGTTCGCGCGCTGCTCGTCGTTCAGGGGGCGCTGGACATCGCAGGCGTCAAGGCACAGCCGGTCCCCTTCGTGCGCTTCTCGCTCGACGATCGCGGGCTCGCGTTCACGCTCTACGTGACCGTTCGCGAGACCGCCGATGGGGGACTCGTCCAACAGGAGCTCCGCAAGCGTGCGATCGAGCGCCTGCGCCACGACCAGATCGCGCTCGCGCCGGTCAACCCCTTCGCGAAGGGGAAATGACCGTGCTCAGCCGGCGAGGCCGTCCAGGAACCCGCGCGTCGGCACGAAGAACGTCGTTCCCGTCACGGCCCTCGAGACGTCGAGGATGCGGTCGTAGCTCCCCGGCGGATCGCCGATGAACATCCGCTCGAGCATCCGCTCGATCACCCAGAGCGCACGCGTGTAGCCGATGAAGTAGGTGCCGAACTCGCCCCGTCCGGGCCGCCCGAACGGCATGTTGTCGCGCAGGATGTCGTGCTCGACGCCGTCGGCGTCGACGATCGTCGTGAGCGTCTTGTGCGCCTTCTGTCCGTCGTGGACGTCCTCGAGCTCGACGTTGTCGAGCTTCGTGCGGCCGACCACACTCTCCTGCGCCGCCGTCGACAGCGCGTTCCACTTCTCGAGGTCGTGGAGGTACTTCTGGACGACCACGTAGCTGCCGCCGCGATGCTCCGGATCCTCGTCGCCGACGATCGTGGAGGCGTGCACGTCGCTCCCGGCCGGGTTCGCCGTGCCGTCGACGAACCCGAGGAGGTCACGCGAGTCGAAGTAGCGAAAACCCACTACCTCGTCCACGACCGTCACGGCCTGGCCCAACGACGCGAGGAGCAGGCGCTCGAACTCGAAGCAGAAGTCACTCCGCTCGGCGCGGACGTGGAAGAGCAGGTCCCCCGGCGTGGCGACGGCCGCGTGCACCGAGCCGCGGACCTCGCGGAAGGGATGGAGCTCCTTTGGCGGCGGCCTGGGGGTCAGCCGCTCCCAGAGCTCCGCGCCGACGCCGACGTTGCACGAGAGATGCGCGTTCAGGTCGCGGAAGCCGACCGTCTTCACGAGATCGGTGACACCCGAGAGGACGTCCTTCACCTTCGCGAGGGCCTCGGCCGTATCGGGGACGGTGACCACGAGGAAGACGGCCGCGCGAGAGAGCGGCGCGTCGACGCTCTGCGGTTCGATCGGAACGCGCTGCCACGGATGATCCTCGGTCGAGTTCGCCATGCTGCTCGCTACCTTTTCTGGAGAAGAGCCGCTCCCCATTCGACCTGGCCACCGCGTTCGGCCACGGTCGTGGGTGGGCCACGACGCTGCTCCCCGGAGCACACCGCCCTCGAGTTGACGGCGATCGCGCGGAGCACGGGACGATACTATTCGAACGAACGTCGCCGGTGACGCCGAATCACCATTTCCGGTTCAGGCCGTCGACGAGATCGTCGAGCTCCTCGTGCGCGCCGCGAAGGCCGTCCCGGTCGATCGCCTTCGGGTCAACCCCGCCTGTGGGCTCGAGACGCGCGGATGGCTTGAGGTCGAGGGCGCGCTTCGAAACATGGGTCGAAGGAGCTCGCCGGGCCCGAAGAGAGCTCGCGCCAGGCGTCGTGCAGTGAGCGCGGCTTCGTCGATGTCGATCTCGCGCTCGGAGGCGAGCGCGAGGTCGGACGGCACCTCGTCAGCGCACCGAATATGGCTCGAGGAGCCGCAGGTTCTCGTCGATGACGACCTTCTTTCCCAGCGGCGGGAAGGCGCGCTGGGGGCAGGCTGTGCGCTCGCAGACCTTGCAACCGGCGCCGATCGGCGTCGGGACGGTCGGGTCTTCGAGATCGAGGCCGCGGGAGTACACGAGGCGACTCGCGTGGCGCACGTCGCAGCCGAGCGCGACCGAGAACGTCTTCGCCTGCGCTCTGTAACCGGAATGGCTTCGCGAGACGGTGCGAGCGACCCAAAGGTACGTGCGTCCGTCCGGCATCTGGGCCAGCTGACGGATGACGCGACCGGGCTGAGCGAACGCCGCGTAGACGTTCCACAGCGGACACGTGCCGCCGACCCGAGAAAAATGGAAGTCGCTCGCCGACTGGCGCTTCGAGATGTTCCCGGCGCGGTCGACGCGAATGAAGAAGAAAGGCACGCCGCGCGCGTCGGGACGCTGCAAGGTGCTCAGCCGATGGCACGTCGCCTCGAAGCCGACGCCGAAGCGCTCGCGCAGGAGATCGATGTCGTGGCGGAGGCGCGCGGCCGCTTCGAGGAAGAGTCCGTAGGGCATGAGCAGGGCGCCGGCGAAGTAGTTCGCGAGGCCGATACGCGCGAGCGAGCGGGCTTCGTCGCTGGTGAAGCTCGTCGCGAGGGCGATCTGCTGGAGAGTGTCGTTCAGCTCGAGGAACGCGAGCTGAGTCGCCATCTGGAACGCTCGTCGCCCTGGCGTGAGGCGCGAGGCCAGCACCAGACGACGCAAGCGCGGGTCGAATCGTCGATGGGCGGGGCTCGCGTCGGCGTTCTCCTCGCCGACGACGACCTGGACGCCGTGCTTTTCTGCCAGCCGCTCGGCGAGGCCGCTCGCCACGTCGCCCACGCGGAGGCGCGCTTCCGTGAAGATACGCTCCGCCGCCGTGTCGAGCTCGTCGATGTAGTTGTGTCGTGCGTGGAAGAAGTCGCGCACCTCTTCGAACGGCATGAGCGCGATGGTGGCCGGGAGCTGGCGCGCACCACCACCAACGAGATCGGCAAGCGCATCGGCGCGCTCCACGGCCTCGCGCAGGCGGCGGTGCATCGTCACGAGGGCGCGGCCGACGGCGGGCATACTCGTGGCGAGCTGACGCAGCTCCGACGGGGCGACGGCTTCCTCGGGAACGGCGGCGCCGAGCGCCTCGCGAACGTCGGCGATGAGCCGCGCTTCATCTTCTTCCGAGAAGGCCTGCACGTCGACGCCGAACGTGGAGGCGATCTTCAAGAGGACGGGCACGGTCAGCGGCCGTTCATCGTTCTCGAGTTGGTTGTAGTAGCTCGCGGAGAGCCCGAGCGAGCGAGCCGCCTCCACTTGGCTGAGTCGACGCTCCTCTCGCACCTTCCGGAGCCGTAAGCCCATGAACGTCTTCGCCACCTACCCATCTTCGCAAAATTTGCAGATTCGCAAAAGTGACCCGCAAAAGTCCGCATTTTCAGGCGTTGCCGAACGAATTCATCTGCGTAATGTGCGAACGAAGAGGTCGCATGGTCCCGAACGTGAAGCTGGTGATCGAAGGCAAGCTCGTCGAATCGCGGGCGGCGGAGTGGCGCGACGTCGTCAACCCGGCGACGCAGGACGTCCTCGCGCGGGCTCCGATGGCGACGTCGGACGAGGTCGCCGCGGCCGTCGCCAGCGCGAAGAAGGCGTTCGCGACCTGGCGTTTCTCACCAATCGGCGTCCGTGCACGCATCTTCCTCGCGTACCAAGGCCTCATCCGCGAGCACATGAAGGAGATCGCCGCGCTCCTGACCAAGGAGCAAGGCAAGACGCTCGCCGACGCCGAGGGTGACGTCTTCCGCGGCCTCGAGGTCGTCGAGCACGCCGCGAACATCGGCACGCTCCAGATGGGCGAGCTCGCGAACAACGTCGCCACCGGCGTCGACACGTACACCGTGTTGCAGCCCCTCGGCGTCTGCGCCGGGATCACGCCGTTCAACTTCCCGGCGATGATCCCGCTCTGGATGTTCCCGATGGCGATCGCCTGCGGGAACACGTTCGTGCTCAAGCCCTCGGAGCAAGATCCGATGTGCACGATGCGGCTCGTCGAGCTCGCGCTCGAAGCGGGGCTGCCCCCCGGAGTGCTCAACGTCGTGCACGGCGGCGCGTCGGTGGTGGATGCGCTCTGCGATCATCCGGACGTGAAAGCCGTCTCTTTCGTCGGCTCGACACGCGTCGGCACCCACGTCTACGAGCGCGCCACACGGGCCAAGAAGCGCGTGCAATGCATGATGGGCGCGAAGAACCACGCGGTCGTGCTCCCCGACGCGAACAAGGAGCAGACGCTGAACGCGCTCGTCGGCGCGGGCTTCGGCGCCGCGGGGCAGCGCTGCATGGCCGCGTCGGTCGCCGTCCTCGTCGGCGAGGCGCAGCGATGGATCCCGGAGCTCGTCGAGCGGGCCAAGAAGCTCAAGGTCGGCGACGGCGCCGCCGCTGGCACCGACGTCGGACCGGTCATCTCGCGCTCGGCGAAGGAGCGCGTCGAGTCCCTCATCGCGCGAGGGCAGGCGGAAGGTGCGAAGCTCGAGCTCGACGGGCGCGGACCTTCGGTCGCCGCTGCCGTCAAGGGAGGCAACTTCGTCGGTCCGACCATCTTCTCCGGCGTGAAGCCGGGGATGACCATCTACGACGAAGAGATCTTCGGCCCTGTCCTCTGCATCGCGAGCGCTGCGAACCTCGACGAGGCGATCGCGTTCGTCAACGCGAACCCCAACGGGAACGGGACCGCGATCTTCACCCAGTCGGGCGCCGCGGCGCGAAAGTTCCAGGAGGAGATCGACGTCGGGCAGGTCGGCATCAACGTGCCGATCCCCGTCCCGGTACCGCTCTTCTCGTTCACCGGATCGCGGGCATCGAAGCTCGGGGAGCTCGGGCCTTACGGCAAGCAGGTCGTCCTCTTCTACACGCAGACCAAGACGGTCACGGCGCGCTGGTTCGACGACTCGAGCGTCTCCGGCGGCGTCAACACCACCATCACCCTTCGCTGAACGATGGACTTCGAGCTGTCCGAAGCCCAGCGAGAGCTCCAGCGCCTGGCGCGAGACTTCGCCGAGCGCGAGCTCCTTCCCCACGCCGCGCGATGGGACAGCGCGTCCGTGTTTCCGCGCGAGACGCTCTTTCGCGCCGGACAGATCGGGTTCTGCGGTGTGTACGCCGAAGAGCGGCACGGCGGGCTCGGTAAGAGCCGCCTCGACGCCTCGATCGTGTTCGAGGAGCTCGCCGCCGCGTGCCCGTCGACGGCCGCGTTCCTCACCATCCACAACATGGCCGCGTGGGTGATCACGCGCTGGTCGCGCGCCGACGTCGCCGCTCGCTGGGCTCGGCAGCTCACGAGCGGTCGCGCGCTCGCGTCGTACTGTCTGACGGAGCCGCAGGCAGGCTCGGACGCCTCGTCGCTCGCGACCACGGCGGCGCGCGACGGTCACGACTACGTCCTCGATGGGACGAAGGCATTCGTCTCGGGCGCAGGCGTGACCGACGCGCTCCTGGTTCTGGCTCGAACGGGAGGTGACGGTCCACGCGGCATCTCGGCCTTCCTCGTCCCCGCGGATACGAAGGGGATCTCGTTTGGGCGCGATGAAGAGAAGCTCGGGTGGCACAGTCAGCCGACGCGGTCGATCTCGTTCGAAGCGGTTCGCGTGCCCGGTGACCACCTCCTCGGAGAGGAGGGCGAAGGCTTCCGCATCGCGATGAAGGGCCTCGACGGCGAGCGCGTGAATATCGCGACGTGCTCGGTCGGTGCGGCGCAGGCGGCGCTCGACGCCTCGCGACGCTACATGAACGCGCGAAGCCAGTTCGGCCGCCCGCTCGCGAGCTTCCAGGCGCTCCAGTTCAAGCTCGCGGACATGGCCACCGAGCTCGTGGCCGCGCGGCAGATGGTGCGCCTCGCTGCGACGAAGCTCGATCGTGGATCGCCCGACGCCACGGTGTACGCCGCGATGGCGAAGCAAATCGCCACGGACGCCGGCTTCCGGATCTGCAACGAGGCGGTGCAACTCCACGGAGGCAACGGCTACACGCGCCGGTTCCCGCTCGAACGCTACCTCCGCGACACCCGCGTGCATCAGATCCTCGGCGGGACGAACGAGATCATGCGCGTCATCGTCTCGCGGCGCGTGCTCGACAGCGCAGCCAGCGAGGGCCTCGATGGACTTTGAGCTCTCCGAGGACCAGCGCTCCTTCCAGCGGACCGCGCGCGAGTTCGCGGAGGCCGTCATGGCACCCGAGGCCGCGCGCTGGGACGCCGAAGGGATCTTCCCGCGCGACGTGCTCGCCCAGGCCGGCGAGCTCGGCTTCTGCGGTCTCTACTCGCCGGAGGCATACGGCGGGCTCGGGCTCGGACGGCTCGACGCGACGATCGTGTTCGAGGAGCTCGCCGCCGCGTGCGCGTCGACGACGGCGTACCTCACGATCCACAACATGGCGACCTGGATGGTCACGCGCTGGGCGCGGGCCGAGGTCGCGGCGCGCTGGGGACCGAGGCTCACGTCGGGCGCTGCGCTCGCGTCGTATTGCCTGACGGAGCCATCGGCCGGCTCCGACGCCGCTTCGCTTTCGACCAAGGCGACCCGCGCCGAAGGCGGCTGGCGCCTCGACGGCGCCAAGGCCTTCATCTCGGGCGCCGGCGCGACCGACGCGCTCGTGGTGATGGCACGAAGCGGCGGCGAGGGCGCGAAGGGCATCTCGGCGTTCCTCGTCCCCGCGGACACGAAGGGCATCACGTTTGGTCGCAACGAAGACAAGCTCGGATGGCACAGCCAGCCGACGCGCGCGGTCACGTTCGAGAACGTGGTCGTCCCCGCGGATCACCTGCTCGGCGAAGAGTGCGAAGGCTTCCGCATCGCGATGAAGGGCCTCGACGGCGGCCGCATCAACGTGGCGACGTGCTCGATCGGCGCCGCCCGCGCCGCGCTCGAGAGCGCCCGCCGCTACATGCACGAGCGGACGCAGTTCAAGCAGAAGCTCGCGAGCTTCCAGGCGCTCCAGTTCAAGGTCGCGGACATGGCGACGGAGCTCGTCGTCGCGCGTCAGATGGTGCGCCTCGCCGCGGTGAAGCTCGACGGTGGCGCGCCCAACGCGACGGTCTACTGCGCGATGGCCAAGCAGCGCGCGACCGACGCGGGCTTCGCCATCTGCAACGAGGCGCTCCAGATCCACGGGGGCTACGGCTACATGCGCGAGTACCCGCTGGAGCGCTACCTGCGCGACGCGAGGGTCCACCAGATCCTGGAAGGCACGAACGAGATCATGCGCGTGATTGTGTCACGCCGTGTGCTCGATGAATCGACGAGCGAGGAGATCCGATGACGACCTACGAAGGGCTGGAGCTCGAGCGACGGGGGCACACCGCCATCGTCACGCTGGCGAACCCGCCGGCGAACACCTGGACCGAGCAGAGCCTCGCGGCGCTGACGCGTCTCATGAGCGATCTCAACGCCGACCGCGACGTCTACAGTCTCGTGATCACCGGCAAGGGGGAGAAGTTCTTCTCCGCCGGCGCGGACCTGAAGCGTTTCGCGGACGGGGACAAGGCGGTGGCGCGAGAGATGGCGCGCCGCTTCGGCGCCGCGTTCGAGGCCCTCGCAACGTTCCGCGGCCTCTCCATCGCCGCCATCAACGGCTTCGCGATGGGCGGCGGGCTCGAGTGCGCGCTGGCGTGCGATCTGCGCATCGCCGAGGAGCACGCCGTCCTCGCTCTTCCCGAGGCCGCGGTGGGCCTCTTGCCCTGCGCCGGCGGCACCCAGTGGCTCCCGTGGCTCATCGGCGAAGGGTGGGCCAAACGCATGATCCTGTGCGGCGAGCGTGTCGACGCAGAGGCGGCGCAGAGGATCGGCCTCGTGGAGGACGTCGCGCCGCGCGGCCAGGGCCTCGCCCGCGCCCTCGAGTGGGCGACGAAGACGGAGAAGCAAAGCCCGACGAGCGTGGCCGCCTGCAAGCGGCTCATTCAAGGAGCACGCACGAGCTCCCCGCGCACCGTGCTCATGGCGGAGCGAGAGGCGTTCGTCGACCTGTTCGACAGCCAAGATCAGCGCGAAGGCGTCGAAGCCTTCCTCGCGAAACGCTCTCCCGCCTGGCGGAACGCTTGAGGTGACGCGATGATCGACGTCCTCTTCGAAGAGCTACCTACCGCGTGCGGGCGCAGCGTCGGCGTCGCGACGCTGAACGCGCCGGCGGCGCTCAACGCGCTCTCGCTCTCGATGGTACGTGCGCTGACGCCGATGCTCCGGCAATGGGCCTACGACAACGCCATCGTAGGTGTCGTCCTGCAAGGCGCAGGCGAGAAGGCTTTTTGCGCCGGCGGCGATCTGCGCGAGCTCTACGAGTCCCTCCGCGCGAACCCGGGTGAGCCAAGCGACTACGCGCGCGGCTTCTTCGCGGAGGAGTACCAGCTCGACTACCTGATCCACACGTTCGACAAGCCGATCCTCTGCTGGGGTCACGGCATCGTGATGGGCGGCGGCATCGGTCTCATGTCCGGAGCGTCCCACCGTGTCGTGACCTCGCAGAGCCGACTCGCGATGCCCGAGATCACGGTCGGCCTCTACCCGGACGTGGGCGGGAGCTGGCTCCTGCGTCGTATGCCGGGCCGCCTCGGGCTCTTCCTCGCCCTGACCGGCGCCTCGCTCAACGCGGCGGACGCGCTCTTCTGCGGGCTCGCTGACCTTCATCTGAGCGCGGGCGCACGAGCCGAGGTGCTCGCGGCGATCCAGGCCACCTCCTGGAGCGACTCGCCTCGCCAGAACCACGCCGAGCTCTCACGTGTCCTCGCTCGGCACGAGGTCCGTGACCTTCCGAGATCGAACGTGCGCGAGCACTTCGACCTCATCAGCGAGCTCATGGCCGGCGACGATCTCGTCGACATCGCCGTACGCCTCCGCGGGCTCCGGAGAGAGGACCCGTGGCTGTCCGGTGCCGCTGCCACGTTCGCCAAGGGCTCGCCGACGTCCGCCGCGCTCGCCTTCGAGCTACGACGACGAGTGAAGCACGCGTCGCTCGCCGACGTCTTTCGCCTCGAATACGACGTCTCGCTCGGCTGCTCGGCGCACTCCGACTTCGTCGAGGGGATCCGTGCGCTCTTGATCGCCAAGGACAAGAGCCCACGCTGGTCGCCCGCCTCGCTCGAGGAGGTCACGACCGAGCTCGTCGAGGATCACTTCCGTCCGCGCTGGGCGGGGGCCCATCCGCTGGCCGCGCTGAGCGCGACCTTCGGGAGCGCATGTGACGTGCGAACGGGCACGTCGCTCGGGAAGGAGCAAGCATGAAGGTCGCCTTCATCGGCCTAGGCAACATGGGGCGCCCGATGGCGCGGAACCTTCGTTCGGCGGGCCTCGACGTCACGGGCTTCGATTCGTCGACCGAAGCGCGCGCCAAGGCGGCCGAGGACGGGCTCACGCTCGCGGCCTCGGCTCACGAAGCCGCGCGAGAGGCTGACGTCGTGATCAGCATGCTCCCCGCTGGAGAGCACGTCGAGGCGCTCTACCTCGGCGACGCCGGCGTCCTTGCACACATGGATCGCGGCCGCTTGGTCGTCGATTGCAGCACGGTCGCTCCGAGCTCGGCGCGAACGGTCGCCGAAGTGGCGCTCGCCCGCGGGATCGGCTGCATCGACGCGCCCGTCTCGGGCGGTACGGCGGGCGCTGCCGCGGCGACGTTGACGTTCATGGTCGGCGGCACCACCGCCGACGTCGAGCGCGCCCGCGTCGTCCTCGAGAAGATGGGGAAGAACATCTTCCACGCTGGCAGCGCGGGAGCCGGTCAGACGACGAAGATCTGCAACAACATGCTCCTCGCGATCCAGATGATCGGGACGTCGGAGGCGCTTGCGTTGGGGATCGCGAGCGGTCTCGATCCGAAGGTCCTCTCCGAGATCATGAAGCAGAGCTCGGGCGGAAACTGGGTCCTCGATAAGTACAACCCGGTCCCGAATGTGATGGAGACGACGCCGGCGTCGAAGGGTTACGCCGGCGGTTTCGGCACCGATCTGATGCTGAAGGATCTCGGCCTCGCCCTCGCCGCCGCCGTGTCCGCCCGTGCGTCGACGCCGCTCGGCAGCCTCGCGCGCAATCTCTACGCAGCGCACAGCCTCGCGGGTCACGGCGCGCTCGACTTTTCGAGCATCGTTCGGCTGATCGGGAACGTGGAGGGCTGACGTGCCCGAGCGGAGGGAGCGTAGGGAGCACCTGGCCGAGCGTAGGGAGCACCTGGCCGAGTCGCTCGGATGGGATGCATCGCTCGAGGCGGCGCTGCTGCGCCGCAGTCCCTCGCGCGACCTCGTCCCGACCCGAGTGGTGCGCCAAGAGCGCGAGTGGTTCTGGCTCGACACGGGAGAGGAAAAGCTCCGCGCCCGTGTCAGCGGACGACTGCGACATCACGCAAAGCAGGCCACCGATCTCCCCGTCATCGGCGACTGGGTCGTCATCGAGGGCGGAGCGGCGAAGGCGGACGGCTCGGTCGTCATCGTCGACGTCCTCCCGCGGAGGTCGTCGCTCGTGCGGAGGCGTGTCGACGGCACCACCGACGCGCAACCGATCGCCGCCAATGTCGACGTCGCGCTGATCGTCGTCGCCCTCGACCGCGAGCCGAACATCGGCCTCATCGAGCGCGCCGTCGTGATGGCCCGCGTCGGAAACGTCGAGCCGGTCATCCTCCTCAGCAAAGCCGACCTCGCACACGACCCGCAGGCGATGACCGACCGCGTTCGCGCGAGCTTCGCCGATCTCCAGGTCTCGTCGATCAGCACGCGCACCGGCCTCGGCACCGACGTCGTCTCCACGTCGATCGGACCGCGACGCACCGGCACGATGATCGGACCTTCGGGCGTCGGCAAGTCCACGCTGCTCAATCACCTCCTCGGCACCGAAGCGATGGCCATGGGAGCCGTACGTGAGGGCGATCGGAAGGGCCGCCACACGACCACGCATCGCCAGCTCTTCGTCTTGCCGTCGGGGGCGATACTCATCGACGGCCCTGGCATGCGCGAGCTCGGCATGTGGGGCAGCACCGACGCCCTCGCCGCGGCGTTCCCCGATGTCTGGGCTGCCGCGAGCCGCTGCTCGCGCCGCGCGTGCCGACACGAGGACGAATCGGGCTGCGCCGTTCGCGAGGCCCTGCGCGAAGGTCAGCTCTCGCCCGTTCGCGTCGAGGATTACCGAAAGCTGCTTGCCGAGATCTCCGAAACGGCGAGGCCCCGAAAGCGGCCACCGATTGCTTCGACAAGGAGATCTTCGTGAACGATTCAGCGCAATCCAAGAGCACCGCTGGCGCACGGCTCCGAGCCGCCGTCCAAGACGAAAGGCCGCTCCAGATCGTCGGTGCGATCAACGCCAACCACGCCCTCCTCGCGCAGCGTGCGGGCTTCAAGGCGATCTACCTCTCTGGCGGCGGCGTGGCCTCGGGCTCGCTCGGCGTACCCGACCTCGGCATTTCGACGCTCGAGGACGTGCTGATCGACGTCCGCCGCATCAGCGACGTCTGCGCTCTGCCGCTGCTCGTCGACGTCGACACCGGCTTCGGTCCGAGCGCCTTCAACGTCGCCCGGACGACGCGGGCGCTCGTCAAAGCCGGCGCCGCCGGCATGCACATCGAGGATCAGGTCGGCGCGAAGCGCTGCGGACATCGGCCGAACAAGGAGATCGTCACGCGAGGCGAGATGGTCGATCGGATCAAGGCAGCCGTCGACGCGCGCACGGATGCGAGCTTCGTCGTCATGGCACGCACGGACGCGCTCGCCGTCGAAGGCGAAGAAGCGGCCATCACGCGCGCCCTCGCGTGCGTGGAAGCGGGCGCCGACATGATCTTCCCCGAGGCGATCGTGACCCTCGAGCAGTACCAGCGCTTCGCCGCCGCGGTGAAGGTCCCGGTCCTCGCCAACATCACGGAGTTCGGGATGACGCCGCTCTTCACGACATCGGAGCTCGCCGCAGCGGGCGTCGGTCTCGTGCTGTATCCGCTCTCGGCGTTCCGCGCGATGAACAAGGCCGCCGAGAACGTCTACCGCGTCATTCGTCGCGACGGCACGCAGAAGGAAGTCGTCGACACGATGCAGACGCGCGCCGAGCTCTACGAGGTCATCGGCTACCACGCCTTCGAGCAGAAGCTCGATGCGCTCTTCGGAAAAGGAAAGAAGGCATGACGACGGAACCGATCGCGAAGCGGGCGCCGAAACCGAAGAAGTCGGTGGCGCTCTCCGGTGTGGAGGCGGGGACGACCGCGCTCTGCACCGTCGGCCACACCGGCAACGATCTTTACTACCGCGGATACGACATCCTCGACATCGCGACGCGCTGCGAGTTCGAGGAGGTCGCGCACCTCCTCGTCCACGGCAAGTTGCCCAACGCCACCGAGCTCGGCGCGTACAAAACGAAGCTCCAGGCGCTCCGGGGGATCCCCGCGACCGTGAAGGCCGCGCTCGAGCAACTTCCTCCGTCGACGCACCCGATGGATGTCCTCCGCACCGGCGTGTCGGTCCTCGGATGCAACGAGCCGGAGAAGGAGGACCACAACGCGCCGGGGGCCCGCGACATCGCCGATCGCCTCCTCGCGTCGCTCGGGTCGATGCTCCTCTATTGGCATCACTACGCGCACCACGGCCGAAGGATCGAGGTCGAGACCGAGGACGACTCGATCGGCGGCCACTTCCTTCGTCTGCTCCACGGCAAGAAGCCGACGAGCGAGTGGGTGCGCGCGATGCACACGAGCCTCGTCCTCTACGCCGAGCACGAGTTCAACGCCTCGACGTTCGCCTGTCGTGTCGTCGCCGGTACCGGCTCGGACATCTACTCCGCGATCTGCGGAGGCATCGGCGCGCTCCGTGGTCCGAAGCACGGCGGAGCGAACGAGGTCGCGCTCGAGATCCAGAAGCGCTACGCGTCGGCGGACGAGGCAGAGGCCGATATCCGGCGCCGCGTCGAGAACAAGGAGGTCGTGATCGGGTTCGGACACCCCGTCTACACGATCGCCGATCCGCGCAATCAGGTGATCAAAGAGATCGCGCGCACGCTTTCGACCACCGCCCGCTCGATGCGGATGTTCGAGATCGCCGAGCGGCTCGAATCCGTGATGTGGGAGACGAAGAAGATGTTCCCGAACCTCGATTGGTTCAGCGCGGTCGCCTACCACCGGATGGGCATCCCGACGGCGATGTTCACGCCGCTCTTCGTCATCGCGCGTACGACGGGCTGGAGCGCCCACATCATCGAGCAGCGCGAGGACAACAAGATCATCCGGCCGAGCGCGCGCTACGTGGGGCCGGAGAACCAGCCGTTCGTCGCGATCGAGAACCGTTCGTAGTCGAGGAGCCTCCATTTCATGAGTCAGCACATCTCCACCGAGCGACCTCCGTTCGACTCGGTCATCCAGGACATCGTCGACTACGTGCTCGAGAGCGAGGCGCCGAGTCCGCTCGCGTACGAGACGGCGCGGCACTGCCTCCTCGACACCCTCGGCTGCGGGCTCGAGGCGCTCGAGTACCCGGCGTGCACGAAGCTCCTCGGCCCGGTCGTGCCGGGCACGATCGTCCCGCACGGCGCGAAGGTCCCGGGCACGCCGTACCAGCTCGATCCCGTCCAGACCGCCTGGAACCTCGGCGTGATGGTGCGCTGGCTCGACTTCAACGACACGTGGCTCGCTGCCGAGTGGGGGCACCCGTCCGACAACCTCGGCGGCATCCTCGCGACGGCCGACTGGCTATCGCGCAGCGCGATCGCGAACGGCAAGACGCCGCTCACGATGCACGATGTCCTCACCGCGATGGTAAAGGCCCACGAGATCCAGGGCTGCCTCGCACTCGAGAACTCGTTCAACCGCGTCGGGCTCGATCACGTCGTCCTCGTGAAGGTCGCGACCACAGCCGTCGTCTCGCGCATGCTCGGGCTGACGCGCGATGAGATCCTGAACGCCGTCTCGCTCGCGTGGGTCGACGGGCAGAGCCTCCGCACCTATCGCCACGCGCCGAACACGGGGTCGCGCAAGTCGTGGGCTGCTGGCGACGCGACCTCCCGCGGCGTGCGCCTCGCGCTGATCGCGCGCACGGGAGAGATGGGCTATCCGTCCGCGCTCACGGCGAAGACGTGGGGCTTCTACGACGTCTCGTTCAAGGGACAGCCCTTCGAGTTTCAGCGACCCTACGGCTCGTATGTCATGGAGAACGTGCTCTTCAAGATCTCGTTCCCGGCCGAGTTCCACTCGCAGACCGCGGTGGAGGCCGCGATGACGCTGCACGCCGAGCTCGCCCGTCGCGGCAAGAGCGCGGCCGACGTCGCGCGCATCTCGATCCGAACGCACGAGGCGTGCATCCGCATCATCGACAAGAAGGGGCCACTCGCGAATCCCGCCGATCGCGACCACTGCATCCAGTACATGGTGGCGGTGCCGCTCCTCTTCGGCCGCCTCACCGCCGCCGACTACGAAGACGCCGTGGCCGCCGATCCGCGCATCGACGCGCTCCGCGAGAAGATCGTCTGCGTCGAGGACGCGAGCTTCACCCGCGACTACCACGATCCGGAGAAGCGCTCGATCGCGAACGGCCTCACGGTAACGTTGAACGACGGCACCGTCCTGCCCGAGGTCGTCGTCGAGTATCCGATCGGGCACAGGCGCCGGCGCTCCGAGGGCATTCCGCTCCTCGAAGCGAAGTTCCGGACGAACGTCGCGCGCCGCTTCGCCGACAAGCAGCAGCAGGCGATCCTCTCCCTGTCGCTCGACCTGAAACGGCTCGAGGCTACGCCGGTGAACGAGTACGTCGACGCCTTCATCGTCTAGCGACGCCGAGCGCCCCCTTCTCCTACGGCCAGCCAAACGACCGCAGCGCAAGCAGCCCCGAGCGCGAGCGGTCGACGCGGACGGTGCCCCTCGACTGGCAGCCTGCCGACGGATCGCGCATTTTGTTCTCATGAGCGCGCAGCCGACTGAGCCGTCGCCGATCCCGAGCGCGCGGTTCGATGATCTCGACCTCGACCGTCCGGAGGACGAAGGAGAGTGGCATCGCCGCCTGATGGCGCTCGCTGCGGCACGCATTGCCGCCGAGCGCGTGCGTCTCGAGCGCCTTGGAATCATCGACGCGAAGGGCGACCTCGTTTCGCACGAGCTTCCGCCCGACATGCTCCCTGACTCGGACACAACGCTCGAGACCGGCTGACCCCGATGACGCGTCCGCGAATGGTCGCAGTCGCCGGCCCGCCGGGCAGCGGCAAGACGCGCTACTTCCCCGTGACGGCCTTCGGCGTCGACGCGTTCAACATCGACGACCGCTGCGCGCAGATCCTCGGCAGCTATCGGGCGATCCCGCGCGACGTGCGGCAGGCCGTGGCGAAGGAGTGCGAGCTGTTCGTGCTCGCTCACATCGACCGTCACGTGTCGTTCGCCGTCGAGACGACGCTCCGGACCGGGGTGGCCGTCGACCAGGCCGCGCTCGCGAACAGCAATGGCTTCGCGACCGAGATGCAGTACGTGACCCGGCTCGGTCGCCGAGAACGCCGCGCGGGCCTGGGCTACACCCGGCAGCGAGCGTCACCCTCGTCAGGGAGACGTCTACGCTCGGAGTCCATTGAGCAGGACGGCGAGCATCCGCGTGGTCTGCTCTCTGTCCGGAGAGCGCTGCGTGGCCCACGCGATCCCATTCGCATGCGCGCACAGATCGCGGATGTCGATGTCGGCGCGGAGCACGCCGTCTTCCTGCGCCCGCTCGATCAGACGGGTAGCCACGGAGCGCATCGCCTCGCACGACGCGTGCAACGCAGAGGTCTCATCGTAACCGGCGGCGACGATCTGCTCCGGTAGATGGAGGTAAGACTGCGAGTAGTCGATGAAGGCGCGCAGCCATCGTTCGACCGCGTCGATCGCTGGTGTAGCCAACGAGAGCTGTTCGGCGAGCTCGATCAGTTTGCCGTAAACGTCGTGCAGGACCGCCTCCAGTAGCGCGTCCCGCGTGGGGAAGTGGCGGTACATGGTGGCGTTCCCGATGCCGGCTGCGCGGGCGATCTTGTCGAGCGGCGCGTTCGCGCCCTCATCGGCGAACACCGCGGCGGCGGCCGCGACCAAGCGTTCGCGGTTGCGGCGCGCGTCGGCACGGTGCGGAAGCGACGTCTGAGCGGCGGTCATGAGGTCTCCGTAGCGCGGTCCGTTGGGTCCAGACAGTCTACTCGAACACAAAACAGGGACTCTCCCCATTTACATGGAGACAATCCCCGTTTATTGTCCAGACGCCATCGGACGAGTCACCGCGTCACCAGCGAGAACCGATCGGCGCCGGCTTCGACGACCGGGACGCGCTGACCTACAGGAGGAGACAGTCATGACACCCGTCACCGACGCCACACCATTGGTGGAGCGGAACGCACCCGCCTTCGGCTATCGACGCGATGCGGAGCATCACGCGTGACCACCTCGCGCGCGCTGCGGTTCTCGTCGATCGCCCTCCCGCCCGGCAGACACGTCGCCGCGTGGCGGCATCCGGCGGCGCAAGCGACCCCGGAGCTCGACCTGACCACCATCGCCGCCTGCGCGCGACGCCTCGAGGAGGCCGGATTCTCCGCCCTGATCGTCGCCGACGCCGCTGCCGTATGGGGCGAGCAGCTCGACTCGACGGAGGCAAGCTCGTTCGAACCGCTGACGCTTTTGTCGGCCCTCGCGACGCTCACCGATCGGATCGGGCTCGTGGCGACGACGACGACGAGCTTCAACGAGCCGTTCCACGTCGCCCGCCGACTCGCGAGCCTCGACCACATCTCCGGCGGACGAGCCGGATGGAACGTCGACACGAGCGTCACGCCGCGGCAGGCAGGTGGCTTCGCTCGCAGCGAGCCCGAGGTGCACGAGGAGCGCTACGAGCGTGCCGACGAGTTCGTGCAGGTCGTGCGAGGCCTGTGGGACAGCTACGCCGACGATGCGATCGTCGCCGACAAGCAGTCCGGGCTGTACTTCCGGCCCGGGGCGCGGCGCCCGCTCGACCACGCGGGGAAGCACTTCCGAGTAGCAGGCCCCTTGAACGTATCTCGACCGCCGCAAGGGCACCCCGTCGTGTTCCAAGCGGCCGCGGACTCTGCAGGGATCGTGCTCGCAAGCCGGCAAGCCGACGTCATGCTGACCGCCGCCCCGTCGATCGACGACGCGCACGCGTACCGGGCGCGGCTCGGCGACGCGCTCGTCGCCGCTGGTCGAGCGCCGGGAAGCGTCCAGATCTGGCCAGGCCTCACCCCCATCGTCGCCTCGACCGAACACGAGGCAACGAGGCGGCGCGACGAATTACACGACTTCCTCCACGAGGGCACGCAACGCTCGGACGTACGAGATGACCTCGAGGGGCTGTTCGTCGTCGGCACGCCAGAGCAGGTCGCCGATCGGATCGCCGAGTGGTACGCGGCCGGCGCCGCCGACGGGTTCACGGTGCGGTTCCCGCTGATCCCCGCCGACCTCGATCCCTTCCTCGACGAGGTCTTGCCGATCCTCGCTCGGCGCGGCGTCTTCGCTCCGCCCGTGGGCGCGACACTCCGCGACTTCCTCGGCCTTTCACGAGCAGAGAGGGACGTCGCGTGAGCGCAAAGAAACAAGCGCGCCTCGTCGCGATCACGCACGCGACCGGCTCGCACCTCCGCGGATGGCGTCATCCAAAGGCGCCAGCAAGACCGGCCACCGACGTGAAGGCATTCATCGAGGTCGTACGGGAGTTGGAGCGCGGACTCTTCGACGCGCTGTTCCTGTCCGAGACCACCGGGGTCATGCCCGGCCCCGACGCGGCGTACCAACACGAGTCGATGGTGAACGAGTCGCTCGATCCTACGCTGCTCCTCTCGGCGATCGCAGCGGCGACAAAGCACATCGGCCTCATCACGACCGCGTCGACGAGCTTGACCCAACCTTACTCGCTCGCGCGACTGCTAGCGTCTCTCGACCACCTCTCGGGCGGCCGGGCCGGCTGGAACGTCGTCACCTCACGCTTCGAGACGGAGGCGGGAAACTTCGGGGTCGACAGCCAACTGCTGCGTTCTCCTGTGCGCTACGACATCGCTGCGGAGTTCGTCGACGTCGTCAAGAGCCTGTGGGACAGCTTCGACGACGACGCGTTCGTCCACGATCGGGAGAAAGGGTTCGACCCTGCGAGGCTCCGGCCACTCGACCACCGCGGCGCGCACTTCCACGTGTCCGGCTCCCTCGGAATCGCGCGGCCTCCGCAGGGTCACCCCGTCATCCTGCAAGCCGGGATGAGCGAGGCAGGCCGAGAGCTCACGGCCCGCGAGGCCGATCTCGCGCTCACGTCCGGCGGCGGCTGGCACGCGCGGGAGGCGCGCGAGGATGTCCGCCGGCGCGCCGCGGCGAACGGGCGCGATCCCGACGCGCTCGTCGTGCTCGCCGTGCTCCCGTCGGTGCTCGTGGCAAACACTCGCGTGGAGGCGGAGGCACAGCTTCGCGAGTTTACGGCGCTGCTGAGCCCAGCAGATCGCCAACGGCACGGCATCCTCGCCGGTACGGCCGCCGACATCGCCGACATCATCGAGGACTGGCTCGACGGCGGCGCCGCCGACGGGTTCGCGGTGGGGTTCCCTTATCTGCAGGGCCCGGTGGCAGCGTTCACGCGCCTGGCGATCCCGGAGTTGCAACGGCGAGGCCGCTTCCGCACCGCGTACACGGGCACCACCCTGCGCGAGAACCTCGGTCTGCCGCGTCCCCGTCGATCAGCACACCACGCCATCGAATGAGGCAGCGCCGAAAGCACGAGCGCGCCGAGGGCGTTGGCCCATCGCGAACGCTGTCCCCGCCCTGCGACGCGATCAGCTTTACGTCAGAGGCTCGTGCGATCCCGGGGCAAGGCCCGCTCGCGTCGATTTTCTACCGTCGCCAGCCCCGCCATCGAGGCGAGCCAAGCTCGCGGGCGAAGACGCCGGTCGTGAGGACCTCGAGGGCGCAGACACGATCGAGCCCGACCTCGACGGCGAGATCGGCGAGATCGGCGAGATCGGACTTACCGACGTTCTTGCCTCCGTGAAGTAGGCGCGGAACAGCCGCTGCATGAAGGCGTGCTGCGCACCCTCGACGCGTGCGAACTGAGAGCCGCAGCGCCGAACGCGTGTTCACGACGAGCGTCTCGTCGAGGTGATACTCAACGTGCCACCCACCATGTTCGAATCCGCCGGTGGTGTCCTCATCGGCGTATGCGGGGCCTACACGACCCCGTCGAGACTCATCCACTCGAAGGCGATCACTTTTGCGCATCCTTGACAATCTCCAGCGTTCAAGAAGGTCCGTTAGGGTGCGTGGGCGTCGCGCTCCGCAGAGCCGAGGAGGAGACGGAGCTTCTCGAGGACGAGCTTCCAGCCGTCTTCGACGCGGGCGGCGCCGGCAGCCATGCCCTGACGGCGGCTCGCTGGCCTTCTCGAGCTCGCGGGCGAGCAGATCGGCGACGGCGCGTACGCGCGGGATGTCGAGCGCACGCTTCGCGCACACGAGGTGGAGCGACCGCTTCAGATCGCCGAAGTCGACGTCGAGCTCGACGAGGCTCGACGCGGAGAATCGATGGCGCGCGCGTCCGAGGAAGATCGCGCCGATCCCGGCCTCCGCCGCCCGGAGCTGCACGAGGAAGTCGTCCGAGGCGAAGATCGGACGGAAGCCGGGGATCAGCCTCGCGAGCTCGGGGTTCGGTGAGAGGTGATCGAGCGGCGGCGCCCAGCCGATCGATCGCGACGAGCCGAGCCACGTGGCGTTCCACGCGGTCACCCATCCCACCTTGAACTGGGCGTAGTGCGAGCTGCCCACCTGCATCCGGCCGAGGATCTCGTCGAGGGGTTCCATGAGGACGCCAGTGTTGGACGATTGGTCAAAAATTCAAGACAGACGTTTATTGAGCGTCCTCGGGTCGGGCTCTAGAACAAACCCAAGGAGGCCTCATGAAAGTTCATCACGACACGGTCCTCGTCACGGCAGCAACAGGGCGCCAAGGAGGCGCCACCGCGCGCGCGCTGCTCGCGGAAGGACGAACGGCCGTCCGCGCCCTGGTGCGCGATCCCGACGCGCCGCGCGCCCGAGCGCTCGCGGCAGCGGGCGCGGAGCTCATAGTCGGAGATCTCGACGACCGAACCGCGCTGCGCGCCGCGTGCGCCGGAGCGCGCGCGGTGTTCTCGATGCAGCGGCCGATCGTCACCGCGACCGGCATCGACTTCAGCAAGGAGGTCGACCAAGGCAAGAACCTCGTAGAGGCGGCGCTCGCCGAGGGCGTCGCCACGTTCGTGCACACAGCCACGTCGGGCGTCGGCGACCACCGCTCCGTGGAGGGGTGGGCGGAGGGCCGCTGGAAGGCGCACGAGGTCTACTGGGAGAACAAGCACGCCACCTGCGAGCTCGTACGCGGCGCGGGCTTCGAGAGCTGGACCATCCTCTTGCCCTCGACCTTCATTGGATCACGAAATGCTGGACCCGGCAGGCTTCGTGGGCGGACGCCGCATGGTCACCGTCGTCGACGTCACGCGGCCTCTCGGCTTGATCGCCCCCGACGACATCGGCGTGGCGGCCGCTGCGGCCATGCACGACCCGAGCAAGTTCCACGGCGTCACGCTGCAGCTCGCGGGCGATCTCCTCTCGCTCGTCGAGGTCGTCGCGATCCTCTCGCGCTTGGACGGGAAGGAGTACGTCGCGCAGCAGAGCACGATCGAAGAGGCCGTCGCCACGGGCATGCACCCCGGCATCGCCCACGGCATGACGTACATGAACGTCGCCCCGACGCTCGCGCGGCCGGAGCTCGCGCGCGCGTACGGCCTCGCCCCGAGGAGCTTCGAGACATGGGCCCGTGAGCGGCGCCGCTAGCGCCGTTCATCGCGGACGGCGTCCCACGAGACAGACGCCCGCGCGCGCTCGAGTACTCCTACCGGCGGCTGGTGTCGCGTCCGTGAGCACGAGCCCGCCGCCGCGCCTGCGGCAGCCTGGTGGCTTCCTATCGCTGCTCTTGGACATCTCCACGAGCGGGGTCGAGGTTCGGCGGGCGGAGGCCCCGGACCGGAGCCGGATGGCTCACGTCAACGCGTCTTGCCGGTACTTCGCGACCAGGGCGTCGCGCGTGTCGACGCCCAGCTTGGCGGAGGCGCGCGCGACGAGGACTCGGACCGTCGAATGCGACAGGCCCAGCTCGTAGGCGGCCTCCTTGTTGGTCAGCCCCATCGACAAGCACGCGACCACCTGTCGCTCGCGCTCCGAGAGCCGCGACATGGGCTTCGTCGCCATCGCGTTGACGCGCGCGACGAGGTAGTGCTCCCCGTCCTCTCGGAACTCGTCCACGAGCGTCCAGCGCGCGCGCACCATCGCCTTCCACGCAGGGAGCGATTGCTCCGGCTCGCCTCGACACTCCGTCCGCGCGCGTACGATGCCCAGCACTGCGTCGCGCAGCGCTTCGCGCTCCGGCTCAGCCGCGCGCTCGAGATGCTCGACCTTGCCTGCCGGAGTCAGGATCGCCTCCGCCGCTGCCGGACCGCCCGCCTCGGAGGTCTCGCGCGCTGCGAGGCGAAGGCGTAGCCGGAGACTCGACCTCAAATGCGCCGCCACCCGATTCCAACGTTCTCGCTCGACACCCTCCAGCTTGGACAGCCGCGGGAGCGGCGCGCCGATCCAACAGCCAACCCCGCTCGGGTCGATCGCGTTCACGACCATGATGTCGCGAATCCCGACAGGATGAAAGACACCTCGTACGTTCGGGTGGTCCGCGTAGCCCGGCGTCTCGCTCGCCATCATCGCCGCGCGCGCGATCCACGAGTCGCGCACGAAGGCGTCGTTGGACTCGTGCCTCAGCATCGCGATTCCGGCGTCGTCGATCGGGCAGCCCTCGACCAGGAGGTTCTTCACCTGGAAGGGTCGATCGTTCGTGTCATAGACGTAGGCCGCGATCCCGAGCCCTGTGTCGACGGACGGCCTGATCGCGTCGACTAGCCCCTTCAACCATTCTCGTTCGGGACGCTCGACCGCGTAGGCCGCTTCGAGAACGCTCACCAGATCCGGCCCTCCTCGTGCCCCCATCGTGTAGCCGGAACGATAGCGCGCCGGCCGTGTCGGTTCGGGCTCACTTTATGGGCCCATTCCTTATTGGTCGGTGAGCGCGAGGTGTCTCCATCACGAGGTAGGCCGCTTCGAGAACGCTCACCAGATCCGGCCCTCCTCGCGCCCCCATCGTGTAACCGGTAACGATAACGCGCCGGTACGGCGCGGAGAGGGCGACGCCCTTCGCCGACCGAGCCGGCGCGTCTGCCTACAGGACCGAGACGTGTCGGTCCGGGCTCACTTCATGGGCCCATACTTCGAGGTCGGTGAGCGCGAGGTGTTCCATCACGAGCAGAGCCACGCGCGCTGGCTCGAGGTTCGCGGCAGTGAGCGTCACGGCGACCGCGCGCCATCGTCCGTCGAGGAGCTCCCAGTTCGACGGGAACGGCCCTCGCTTCGATCCGTGATCGCGTCGTCGTGGACAAGAAGACCGAGCTTCGGCTTCGCGTGCGACGCGGGAAGCTCGGAGCTTACAGCCGTGACGTAAGCACTTCCGCAATTTCGTCCGCGTGGGCGGTGAGCAATCATCGGCCACATGGGGAAGCGCACGACGGGCGCCGGCGTCGACGTGACGGCGGCGAGCACCAATCTCTCTCACGACGATCGCCCTCGGCGCCATGGGGACGCTCAAGGGGAGCGTCGGCGAGCCCCGCGACGAGCGCCGACAGCGACGAGGGCGCCGCGAGCGGTGGGGCACGCCTTCGGTTCGGCGCGCGCCATGCGCGTGGGGGCATTTCTCGTCGGTCTCTTCGGTCTCGCCGTGGCGTTGACCGCCGACGCCGCGCCGATCAAGCCGACCGCCATGGCTCAACCGAAGAAGGTCGTGGCGAACGCGCGACCGAAGTGCGAGTGGACCGGGACGCTCCCGGCGCTGCCCGCCGCGTGCGCGGGCAAGGCGCCGACCCTCGCGCAGTGCCTCGATCCGACGTTCCTCGCGGGAGCCTGCGGCAAGACCGACGCGATCCAGAAGAGCTACTGCACGAAGCTGCTCTTCGACGACTACTGCAAGGTCGGCGGCGGAAAAGAAGAGGAGCTCGTCTTCCCCGCGGCGAACCCGAAGTTCGCGCCGCCGCACGCGATAAGCCCCGCGACGCCGACCGCGCTTCACATCCCGCCCGGCACGGCGATGGGCGGCCGGCAGGTGCCGTACCTCGGCCTCACGAAGACGAGGCCGGCGCCGGCGTCGAAGCCGCCGGCGCCGCCGCCGAACGGCGCGTCCGCTCTCTCGACGGGCGTCGGCGGCACGAACATCGTGCTCTCGGGCTCCGGCTCCGGGACGTTCGGAACGATCAGCGTCGGGCAATGGCTCCCGAGGATGAACAGGAGTCGCGGGAGCCTCTACGGCGTTCACGAAGGACTGGTGCTCTCGGGTGGAAGCTCCACCCCGCAGGTCGAAAAGGCGACCAACGACCTCTTCAGCCAGATGACCGTCGAGGGCATGTGGGTCGGAAACGGTCAACCGACCGCGGCGAACATGGCCGTCAACTCCTGCGCCGAGTACTCGTACCAGCGTTGGTACGACTACTTGCGGTTCAAGTACGCCGCCAAGCAACTCTCGCGCGACTACCGGGGCGTCTTCGCGCTCGCGACCGATCCCGGCTCCCCGGTGAACCTCGAGAAGGCGACGCTGACCCAGTTCGGCGGCGCCACGATGCCCTCCGCGTGGCCGCGGCCGCAGAGCGCCACCTACGATCACACCCGCGTGCTCCCGCACAACCCGTTCTTCCTGCCGCCCACGATCATCACGAACGCGAGCAACGAGGCGAAAGCGACGGCGGTCCTCGCGCGGATCGCGAAGTATGGGGACGGCCCGCCGAACAACAAGAAGTACATGAGCGCGCCGGGCGGCACGCGCTTCAACCTCCACAAGGTCCTCAAGCAGCAGATCGAGTCGCGCTACCGCCTCTCGGACGACCAGTACGCCGAGCGCCAGGCGCGACAGAACCGCTACCTGGAGACGATCCTCTCGCGGGACACGATCCAGGAGGAGCTCGTCTGCGCGCGAACCCCGCACGTCTGCTGCAGCGCCCCGCCGACGAACACGCCGAACCAGCTCCACGAGCTCTTGATGAAGATCCAGGGTTGGGCGGTCATCAACCCGGATCCGACGAAGTTCGCGGGGTGGGGCGTCGACGTCGGCACTCCGCAGGTCTACGACTCGTGGATCGGCGTCGAGCAAGGCCTCATCGCGGGCGCGGTGCGAACGCTGAAGGGCAGCCCCGTCGGGCTCACCGGCAAGGTTCGCGCCCCCGTCGCTCAGGGAGCACAGTTCAAACAGAAGGTGGCGGGCGGTCAGGCATCCCAGTACTCCCAGACGGCGCCGCCGACGATGAAGGGCATCGGCGGCAAGTCGACGTACACGAGCGCGCAGGTCTCGACGGGCCTCGGCGGGCAGACGTGCGAGCAGAACTGGGCGGCGAAGAAGGCCTCCCTCGAAGCGGCGATGGACGCCGTCGCCAAGCAGCTCACCGATCTCGTGCTCAAGGAATACGATCTCGGCGCGGAGGGCTGCTTGGCCGAGCCCGTCGGCGGCGACCTCGGCAACAGCTGCGACTGGTCCTACGAGAAGTTCTCTCATTTCGTGATGTCGTACTTCGACGAAGAGGTGCAGACGGACTTCGACAAGTGCAACACCGCGACGCAGGGCACCTTCGCCACGCTGAAGGACCCGGCGAAGCAGACGTTCATCTACCCGTGCGAGCTGCGTCACGACTTCTCGGCGGACCAGCACGACATCGGGCTCTACATCAACGCGACGCCGCAGAAGGGTCAGCGCTTCGCGTGTGAAGGCAAGCGCGCCGCTCGAGACGTCGAGAGCTACCTCCAAGCGAACGCCGAGAAGGTCAGACAGATCCCGATCAAGTCGCAGGGCGTCGTCGGCGAGTCGTCCGGTGACAGGTGGTCGATCGGAGACCCCTCCACGTTCGGAGCCTTCCTCGACTTCGGCCTCGGCTGGGAGCTCAAGAGCGGCGGAGCCGAGATGAGCGACGGCGCGTGGTGCAAGCCCGTCGGCTCGTCGACCTTGAAGGCGTCCGCCGGCTTCAACTTCTTCGGCTCCCGCCTCGAGGTCATCGACGGCAACGCGACCGCAGAGACGACCGGCGACGGCGTCTGGTACACGGCGATAGGACGCTACAGGGACTTCGAGCACCCGACGAGCTGGGTCCCGCTCTTCGAGACGCGCGACCGCGTCCGAGGCACCACGCCGGTGCTCCAGCTCCCGGCTCCCATCGCCTTTCTCGGCGGCGCGCGCGCGGACTTCTGGACGATGGTCGGCCCCGTCCCGCTCCACATCTTCTTCGGCGGAGCCGCGATGGCCGGCGCCATCATGAAAGACGTCGGGACCGTCAACGGTCCCGCCGCCTGCGCGGACAGGACGAAGGCGAGCGAGGGCGTGGTCTACGGCTTCCAGAGCGGCGCTCAGTTCGTACCGTTCACGCGCGCCGACGCCTTCGGCGACGCGTCGCTCGACGTCGGCGTCGCCGCCGCTGGCCTCCACATCGATCTCCTCCTCGTGCGGCTCGGGCTGCCGACGGGATCGATGGTGACCATCCCCACCGGCGGTCAAGCGGCCATGCTGTCGGGGAGCAACCTCACCGTCGACGCTCTGTCGGGACGGATATCGGCCTACGTCCGCGCCGGCTTGCCTCCGCTCGCAGTGACCTACGAGACGACGCTCTTCGCGTGGGACGGCATCCACGAGTCCGTGAAGCTCTGGGGCTCCGATGCGACGGTGCCGGTCAAGCTGTTGAGCTGGGCATCGGACAAGACCGTCGACACGGACCAGATCAAGTGCATCGCCGGGCAGAACCCGACGATCAACATCCAGCGTCCGTACTGCTTGAAGCATGTCGTCGACGCCAGCAAGACATGCTCTCCCTACCCCGAGGAGACCTACTGCAACGCGGCCATCAGACCGTACAAGCTTCGCGGCACGCCCTGATCGGATCCATGACCCGTCAGCGGCTGCGCATTCTGGTCGCCGTCGTCGCGGCCGTCCTCGCCGGCGCGGCGCTCACCCGAGCGCCGCTGGGTTCGGTCGCGCGCGGGGAGGCTCGTACGACTTTGGAGTGGCCCGCGGGAAAAGAAGAAGTCTACGCGCTCACGTGGACCACCACGACCTCGTCCAAGGTGATGATGGCTGGCACGACGCCGACCGAAGGTGGTGGTGGCGGCATCGAGACGAAGGTCGCGCTCGACGGCGATCTCGTCGTGTCGTCGTACGGCCGCGAAGGTGACGACGTCGTGCTCGGGGCGCGCTTCGAGCACCTCACGCGCGCCGAGGTGAACGCCCTCGGAAAGCCGCTGCTCCCGTCGATGGACGTCGCGCGCGAGGTGCTGGAAGGAAGGTCCGTCGAGCTCGTCGTCAAGCCGAGCGGCGAGATCTCGCGCGTGCGGTTTCGGCCAGCCGATCCTGCGCTGTTTCGCTACCTGATGCAGGCCGTCGTGACCGAGCTCGGCGTGCGGGTCATCGCTCCGGGGGCCTCGGCGTCGGCCGATCTCGACGGGCCGAGCGGACGTGGGCCCGTTCGCTTCGCGCGCGATCCACGGCGACCGCGCCTGATCACGCGGACGAGGGAGCGGTACGACGTGCTCGGGGCTTGGCCGGTCGGAGAGCCGCCCCCGCAGACGCTCGAGAGCAATGGGCACATCGCGATCGATCCCGCCGACGGGACGATCGATGAAGTGGTCGAGACGGAGAAGCTCGAGGCGGCCCGTTCTCCCGAGCAGAAGGACCTCACGTCGAGCACCTCGTTCACGCTGAAGAAGAAGGCGACCCGCGACTTCGACGTGACGACGGCGCGCGCGGGCTTCGTCGACGTTCCGCTCTCGCCGCTCGCAGCCGACGGCGGTGAGACGGAGGAGGCCAGGCGCGCGAGGCTCGAGCGGCGAACCGCCGGCGTGACGATCGAGAGCATCGTCGACGACATCCGGCTCGCCGCCGCGGTGCCCAAGAGAGGCAGCACCCGCTGGGGATGGGTCGCGATGGGGTACCTCGAGCTCCACCCCGACAAGTGCGACGAGCTCGTCGATCGGATGAAGGAGCTCGACATCGACGCTCAGGCGCTCACGATCGACCTCCTCTCCTCCACGGGGCACGAGCAGGCGCAGGCCGCCGCGATGCGGGCGTTCGACCCCGACGCTGGCGTCCTCCGCAGGGGGAGCCCCGAGGAGGCGATCCTCTTCATGCGCCTCGGCTACTTCTCGCTGCCGATGAAGGAGCTCACCGACTTCGTCGCCGCTCGCTACGCGAGGGCGAAGGAGGAAGACGACACACCGATGCGCCGCGCGTCGGCGATCGCGCTCGGCGATCTGATCTCGGCGGTGGCCAAGACCGACCGCCTGTACGCGAGAGAGCTCGATGACGCGCTGGTGCTCGATCTCTACGCCGCGAAGAGCTTCCGGGACCGCGTCGTCTTGATCCAGGCGCTCGGGAACGCCGCGCTCGAGGAGGACGCGCTCGCGATCCGCCTCCAGAGCCGCGATCCGGAGCACGACGTCCGCGTGGCGGTCGCCGGCGCGCTTCGGCGCTTCGATTCGCCGGAGGTGCGCCGGACGCTCATGGAGCTGATCGGCGACGAGCGTCTGGGCGTGCAGCTGCAGGCGCTCGCGTCGCTCGATCGGAAGAACGTCAGCGAGCAAGAGCTTCAAGCGCTCATCGGCTACGTGGAGAAGAAGAAGATCCACCCGACGAACGTGCAGGCTCTCGCGAACTTCATGGTGAAGCGAAAGGACTCTCCGACGGGGCGCGCGATCCTCGACACGCTGGCGGAGCAGGACGACCTCGACCCACTGACGCGCGCGAGGATCATCCGCATTCGCGACGGCGCGTAGGAGCGCCGGCGTCCCGGGTTCGGGCCGGGTGCCGTTGGCCATGAACACATGACCCTTTGCCAAGGGTCGCAGAGGAGGAGCTGAAGCATGACGACACTCGACGAGGTGCTGGCGCGCATCGAGGCGCTCGATGACGATTTCTCGTTCTTCTCTTCGCAGGGCGAACCTCCCGAGGCCGCCGCCGTCGACGCGCTCGAGAGAAAGCTGGGCAAACCGCTCGCGCCGGCGCACCGCGCGCTCATCGAGAGGCTCGGCGCGTGTGCGGTGGTAGCCGACGAGAACGTGTGGCCGCGCCCCGAGCTCTACTCGATCGCCCCGCTCTGGAAGCACCACTGGGGCTTCGAGGTGTTCGGCGTCTCCGCGGAGGCGCCCCTCGACGCCGTGAGGCAGACGAAGGCGCGGGCGCCGAAGGGCCTCGTCGCGGCGCTCGGCCGGAGCTGCGGGAGCACGGTCGGCTACAACGCGAAGGGCAAGCTCTTCGAGTGGACGAGCGGCGAAGAGCCGGCCGCGCTCGAGGCGAAGAGCCTCTTCGTCGTGCTCGACGAGTGGCTGAAGACGCTCGCCGAGGACAAGGTGCAGCTCGCCCAGGAGTCACCCGACGTCACGCCCGAGTCGCCCGAGTCGCCGGAGGACGAGTGGCTCGACAAGATCGCCGACCTCGATACCTACCACCGCGCGGTCCCGGAGCTCATGAAGGAGACGCCGGCCGTCCGCGGTGCCGTCATCGAGCTCGTCGGGAAGCGGCTCGCCCGAGACGACAGCCAGACCGAGCTCATGTTCGCGCTCGGACGCCTCACGGAGGACGCGAGGGCCATCACCGCGCTCCAGCACCACGCGCGGAAGGGACCTGCGCGCGAGGAGGCGATCCGGGCGCTGGGTGGGCGGAAGCTCGACGCGGAGCACGTGGTCCCCACCCTGCTCGCGTGCCTCGACGACGACGACGACGGCGTCATCTACGCGGCGGCGGAGAAGTTAGGAGACTACGCCGCGCCCTCGATGGCGAAGCCCCTCGTCGCGGCGCTCGCGACGGTCCAGAAGAAGGAACGCTGGGAGTTCGGCGTCGCCGCCGGGACGATCTACGAGACGCTCGCGAAGGTCGGCGCGAAGGCGGCGGAGGAGGAGCTCGCCACGGTCGTCGACACGCTGGCGAAGAACCTCGCGCCGAAGGAGAGGTACGCTGCGCTCCATGCGTTCGAGTCGCTCATCGCGCTCGGACCGAAGGCAAAGGCAGCGGTGCCGGCGCTCGAGAAGGCCGTCTTGCACGACGACCTCTACTTCTCGTCGCTCGCGCGTCACGCGCTCGCGAGCATCACCGGAGATTGGGAGCCGCACGTCGAGGCGCTGCGGAAGGCAGCGAAGAGCAAGGACAGCGCGGTGCGCGAGGTCGCCAAGCGAGGCGTCGAAGATTCGAAGCGAAAGAGCCGCTGACCCTCCCGACGCTCCTCGAACGCGCTACGACCACCCGCGAGGGCCTCGCAGCAGGAGCTCGGCGGCCGCTGCGCCGACCAGCGCGGCGATCGTCGTCAGGCGGTGGCGCCGGACGGCGCGCGCGAAGGCGGCGGGATCCCCGGCCGCGCTGGTCGCGAAGACGGCGGCGGGCCGCGTCCCCTCGGCGCGCAGGTGCAGCTCCCCGTTCTCCTCCTCGATTCGACCGCACGCCAGGACCCGCCCTCCGACCGGGATCCACTCCTCGATGTCGTAGCGCGACGCCGAGTCTTCTGGATGCCGCCGCGCCGTGCTCGCCCAGATCGTCTCCTCCGGATCGACGACGATCGGCGCGCTCCCGACGTCGATCACGTAAGTGCCCCGGCGAAGCAAGCTCCGTCCCTCCTCCTCGTCCGGGTTCGAGCCGCGCCCCTTGCTCATCCGGATGACGAGCCCGATCGCCGCGCGCGTGCCGGCGATCTCGATGGGGGTCGGATCGCGGACGACGCCTTCGATCCCGGCCCACGCGGTGGCGCCGGAGCCGGGCGACCATCGCGGCGCGGTCAACAAGCCGACGAGCGTGCGGTGCGGGTGCAGATCCACGAGCCCGACGGTGACCGCCCACGCCAAGAGGAAGGAGGCCGCGAGAAGGCTCGCCGCGCGCTCCGACAGCGAGAGATCGGTCCCGATCGCCTGCAAGACGAGGGCAACGGGGATCACACCGAGCACCATCCGCGTGACCATCACGGTCCCGTAGCCAACGGTCTCGATCGACCGTGTCCGGGCGTGAAAGTCCGGCACGAACCTCGCGGGTCGGAGCGCGAACGCCATCGCGCCGAGCAGGACGAGCAGCGTCCACGCCTGATGGTCGCGGCGCCATCCGAGGGAGAGCGCGATCCCGAAGGCTACGGCGAGCACGAGCACGAGCGCCGCGGGGACGTAGGCCGCGAGCGGTGGTCGGGTCCGCGGGTCTCCGGCGTCCGTCGGCGCCTTCTTTCGTGGTGGCGCCTCTCGCTTCACCGCCGCGCGCTCCCGTTCGAGCTCTGCGACGGCGCGCGCGCTGTCGTCCTCCCCGACGGCGACGACGCGCGCGATCATCGCGGACGGACGCGTCGTGGGCGCAGCCCGCGGCCCGCCGTCCGCGGCGAAGGCCTCCTCGGAGACGGAGCCTCCCACGACGACGTCGTCGCCCGCGGCGACCTCGATCCACACGAGCTCGACCTCGGTGAACGGCGAAGCGACGTCGCGCTCGTACGCCGCCGCGGCCGGCAGCTCGTGGATCGTGCTCCAGGCTCCGCGCGCGCGCCTCTCACGACCTGTCAGCGTAGGCTGCCCTGACGCGATGTCGACCGACAGCTCGGCGCCGTCCTCGAGCTCCAGGACGAGCCGTGGCTCGCCTCCGCGGCGAAAGGCCGGAGTCTTCGTCACGCCGTAAAGCCATGCGACCGACGCTACGCCGGAACGGACCTTCCCGCGTACGAAGACCGGATCCGGCATCTCGCGAGTTTCCCCCAAGTTCGCCTCGCAGACCAGGGCGAGGGGGGGACAGGCATTGCACTCGGAGGAAGGCCGACGACGCCGGTGTCGAAGCGTCGACGATGCCGAGACACGAGGCGAGGGCGGCGGGCCGGATTCCCTGGCACGTGCCAGGCCCGGTGCCACCCGGTGTGCCGGCTCGGCGGGCGCGAGGGCGCGCAGGATCGCGAGTTTGTCGACCACGCGACGAGGCGCGGCGCCGGGCTCGCTTTGGTCCGGCCGTTGCTGATGGATCAGCTCGAACCACTCGCTTCGAGAGGAAAGGATCGTCATGTCCATCGTTCGTTCGCTCCCCCGGCGTCACCTCCGCATCCCCGCCTTCTTCGCCGTCGGCGTGCTCGGCTTCTTCTCGATGGCCGCCAAGGGATGCAACGGGGTGAACAACGTCAGCATCGACGACGGGCACATGAAGGACAGCTCACCAGCCGCCGAAGACTCCAGCGCCGAAAGGCCGGTGATCGTGACGCGCGACAACCCGATGCTGAGCGGACAGCTCGAGATCGGAGCGGGGACCAAAGGAGCGAGCCTCGGCACCTACGGCACGCGAGGCAAGTGGACGAACCTGTCGGGGACGGTCGACCTCCTGGCGACCGAGCCGGCCGGGTACCGCGTGCGCCGCATCCAGGGGCCGCTGTTCCCCGGAGAGCGGGACGAAGGACCCGACGTCATCCGCTGGATGAGCCGCGTCGGGGACCTCGTCCCGCACAACAAGTATCAGGTGACGCTCGCGGCGACCGAGGGACCGGCGGGGGCGACGACGGCGAGGCAGTCCGATCGCCCGCTCTGGGTCCAGCTCGCCGACGACGTGGCTGTCGTCCCCGTCGTGGTCATCTCGTGGAAGAAGGCCAAGGGCAATCATTCGTTCTCGGTCGACGAGACGCACGACGCGAAGGCGCTCTTCGACTTCGCCCCCTACGTCGCGAACTACCCGACGAGCTTCCCTCAGCTCCCGCTCGGCACGATCGAGCGACCGAACGTCCCCGTCGAGAACATCGTCCAGCCCGACCTGAAGGAGATGCCGCCGGACGAGATCTACGCGCCGTGCAAGGTCCAGTTCCAGGTCGTCGCCTCGTACGTCTTCGAGCTGTCGTCCGACAAGATGGCCTGCGATGGGACCCAGCCGTCGTTCGAGTCGGTCGACAGGATCCGAGATCGACTCCGCGCCACGGGCGCCCGGGGTAAGCAGATCGCCGACCAGCTCCAGCCGGTCTACGTCTCGTACGGCTCCTTCAAGGAGTGCTTCAGCGGCCAGGGCTACGTGGGCAAGAAGATCTACGGGCAGCCGCTCGTCGAGATCAACGCCGAGCTGGCGAAGCGACCCCGGACGACGACCGCCCACGAGCTGGGCCACGTCCTGATCGGTGTCGATCACTTCGGCGCGGCGAACGACGCGAACGTCAACCTCATGCGCCCGATGCCGAACGACGTCTCGGTGGAGCTGACAGCCGCGCAGTGCAGCGCCGCGTACTCGAGCGCGAAGCCCTACCGCGATCGCTTCGTCGACTTCAACCACTGGCGCGGCATCGCGCGTCTCCCCTTCTCACGACAGCCGCCCGTGGTCGTCGACGCGACCGTGCCCGACTCGGTCAGAGCAAAGGCGTGCTGCTCCTTCGACGGCAAGTTCGAGCCGATGACGAGCTTGAGCTGCACGGCCGGCAAGAAGGGCAAGGTCGTCGACGACTCGGCCTGCAAGGTGTGCTGCGCGACGGACTCGGACGTCGAGAGCAGGTTCAGCGACGAGTGCTCGGCGGACGAGACACAGCCGAGGTCGTCCTGCGAGCCCGTGTGCTGCAGCGACACGGGACCTTACGTGAGCAGGACGCGCTACAGCTGCAAGGAGACGGGGACGGAGATCCAGTGCGTGCCGCAGTGATGTTCGCGCCCGCCTACACCAAGTGACCTGGCCCGCGGCCGCGTAGGGAGACCTGCGCGGCCGCCGAGCTTGAGAGCGTGGTCGCGCCGGCCGGACGATCAGTTCACCGGCGCGAGCGGCGTCTCGACGAGCTTGCGGAACGCCATGCCGCCCGGGTAGGCGTAGCTCGCGGCGAGCCCCCAGCCCCAGAGGGTCGCGGAGAACGCCCCCTCGCTCCGCATCCGCTGGAGCCCCGTCCTGCACTGCTTGTCGCCGAACGACTCGCCGGGGCCGAACCGGCGCGACAGGTCGACGCGCCGGTACTCGTACTGCCCCGCGTCGTCGATCGGCGTCCAGTCGGGCAGGTCGCCGGCGCACTCGAGCCATACGTCCCTGAACGCGCCGTGCGTCTTCTTCCGGACGACCACGAGCGAGTGCTCGGCGAACGTGGAGTCCGCGTAGAAGCCGTAGGAGCTCATGTACTGGCCCGACGGGACGACGTTGACGAACTCCGGATCCCCCCACGCGTTGTACATCGGCGCCTGGGGCGGGCCGAGGTCGATCGGCCCCGCGCCGCCCGACATGTGCATCCCGAGGTAGAAGGGGTGCTCGGCGTCGCGCGAGCGGACGACGAACGCGTCGTCCGCGCGTGCGCGGAAGACCGCGAGCTCGCCCGCGGAGAGCGTGAGCGGGGCCCCCGGGGGCTTGACGGGATCGTACTCGAGCTCCGTGCCGTCACGCCCCCCGACCATGCGGTACCAGACGATCTCGTCGATCTTCGTGCGCGCCCGGTATCCGACGCCGACGTACTCCGAGCCCCACTGTTCGAAGGTGGGGATCTGCTGCGCGAGCGTATCGCACGTCCCGATCTTCGACGGCACGAACGCACACTCCTGTCCGCCGACCGTCACCGTCGGCTTGCTGGAGAAGACGAGGCTCCCGGTGAGCTCCTGACTCTGGGTGATCTGCGCGAACTGCCCCTTCGACAGCGTCAGCTTCGCAGGCATCCCGGCCGGCGCGCCCGTGATGCCGGTCGCGCTCGTGACGTCCTTGGTCCCGAAGATCGTGACCTCGGTGTCGTCCTCCGCCGCGAAGATCTGCGTCACGGGCGATCCGTGGCCCGATCGCTCCCAGCCGTTGACGACGACGTGCTCCTTCGCCCATGCGCTCACGGGAAAGACGAGCGTCGCCGTCGGGTAGTGCGTCTCGGCACCGCCGTACGGATACATCCAGGTGACGCCGATCGGGACGTTGCTCTTCAGGCGGAACGCGTCCCCGATGCCCGACGGGAAGGCCGGGAAGTCCACCTCGAGCGCGGGCCTCGCCGCAACCGGGCACGAGGTGTGCTCGTTTCTCTCGGCGATCGAGCGCGGCTTCGTGGGGTCCCAGTCGGCGACGAAGAGGAGCGCGCTCTCTCCTGGCGGGATGGGACCGTCGAGCGGCTCGAGGTCCGTGCTGTTCGGCACGGCTCGGAAGAGCGCACCCGACACGTCGAGCGCTTCCTCTCCCAGCGAGAGAGACACCGTGGCCGGCTGGTTCGACGCGTTGACGACGAACGTAGCGAAGCACGAGCCGACGTGCGGCATGAAGTGCCTCGGCTTCGTGAAGTAGAAGTCGCATCCGTTCGAGCTCCGGTCGGCCTCCGCTGCTGCACACGGCTCCTGACACGTGGCGGCGCCGCAGGCGAGATCGTCGGCGCACGTCTCGACCACGCCGCCCGTGCACGAGTCGATGATCGACCGGCCGTCGAGCGAGCACTGGAGGAAACAGGTCTCCGCGTCCGGAGCGCCTGCCTCGGGCGGCGTCTCGAACGCGCGGTCGTTCTGGAAGAAGCCGCCGCGATCGTCGCCGCAGGCAGCGATCAGCGCGACTGCGACCGATCCCGCGACGCCGAACGCGCCGAACGCACCGAGCGAGGGCCGCGCGCGGCTCATGGGAGCATCACCGCGACCGGCTGGAGCACGCTTCCCTTCGGAAGTCCGGCGCCGAGCTGGCCGTGGAGGTTGCTTCCCCAGCAATACACTTTCCCGTTCGTCAGAATGGCGCACGTCGAATAGGGCATGACCTTCACCTCGGCTGCCGGCGCCGGAAGACCCGCGACCCGGACGGGTTCGAGCGCGAACTGCTTCGTGCCGTTCCCCGCCTGACCGGCGTTGTTGAGCCCCCAGCAGTACACCGCGCCGCTCACCGACGTCGCGCACCAGCGACGTCGATGAAGTTGCGTGATGCCGTCCTCCACCACGGTCACCGATCGCGACGTCGCGATGCGCGTGATCGGCTCGGGCGTGTCGACCGCGGTCGGAAGCGCGCGGACGTACGGGTCTGTACTGTCTTGCGTCAGCGCATCCTTCGGCCCCCAGCACCAGCCGACGCCGTTCGCCACGGCGCACGCCTCGGGTCCGGCGGTGTCGATCATCGAGACGTGGTCGAGCGCCACCCTCGTCGGCCATCCGTCGGACAGGAACGAGATCGGACGCCCGATGCTGCCGGCATATCCCCAGCTCTTGAGCCTACCGTCGTCGCCGAGCACGAAGATCGCGTCCGCGCTGACGGCGAGATCCTTGGCCCCGGAGACGCCCGCGATCGTCCGGGCCGGACCGTTGCGCTCCGTCGGCGGGGCGTCTTCGCCGAGCAGCTGCCCGCCGTTTGCGCCCCAGCAGACCACGGTCCTATCGCGCAGGATGGCGCATCCGACGCCGAAGAGCGTGTTGGCGTTGCCGACGGCGGCCTTGGTCACGGGACCAGGCAGCGGCAGGCGAACGGGCGTGGTCTCCACCGTCGTGGTCGAGGCGTCGCTCTGGAGGAAGGGGCCTCGTCCCCAGCAGAACGCCGATCCGTCGCTGTCGACCGCGCACGTGTGGTCGAGCGTCGTGACCTTCGACAGCCCCGAGACGCGCACCGGAGAGGGACTGTCGCCGACCGTCTCGGGGTCCCCTAGCTGCCCCTCCGCGTTCGCGCCCCAGCACGTCACGGTGCCGTCATCGAGCAGCGCGCAATAGCCCTCGGCGAGCGTGGTGGCCATGGTCGTCGAGAGGGCGCGGGCGCACGGCTCGTCCGCGCACACGATCGGCAGCGGCGCGCTGTCGACCACGACGACGTCCGCGACGCCGCCGTCGACGACGTCGCCTGGCTGGGCCTCGGGCGCGGCGTCCGCCGAGGCGTCCCCGTCGCCCGGGAGCGGCTCCCGCGCGTCGTCGTCGCTGCTCGAGCAGCTCGTGGTCATGCCGGCCACGGCGGCGAGGCTCGTGACGAGCGCGAGCAACGTGGGCACGCGCGCGGCGATCGGGCGACGCGCTCGCCTCACCGGACCGGTGTCGCGCGGGCCCGGCTCGGCGACGCTGGGCCGCGCCCGCGCCGCGTCAGGGAGTCGTCTTGTGGTACGCATGGCGCGCTCCGATTGCCCAGAGGTCTTGGTTCGAGGTGCCGCGGATCCTGTAGAAGGGCGCGATGACCGGCCCGCCGCTGCGGGAGAGCGTCGAGACCGAGAACGTGCCGTCGTCGCTCCCTCGAAGGACGAGCCCCCACGCCGTGAACCAGGTCTCGCCGTCACCGCGCCAGAGAGCGGTGACGGGGACCGCGCTCGACGTGGAGCCGGATCCGGGCGCGACCTGCACCGGGACGAGCGACTGCTCGACCGAGTATCCGTCGTCCGTGACGCGAATCGCCGTGGCGTAGACGTTCTCGAAGGCGAATCGCTCGAACCGGTTGTGGAGCGCGACGTACTCGGTCGCCGACACCGGAGCGATGTCGACGAGCCACCCGCTCCTCCCTGGGCCGCCGATGAAGAGCGTCCCTGGACGTTCGGCGCACGGCGCGGCGAAGTTGGTCGAGACGACGGCGTCGGCGACGCGCTGCCAGCCGTCGGCGGACCTCCGGACGACGAGCGGACACTCGTAGGACGCCCGCTCGCGAGCGCCGGCGAACCAGACGTCGTTCGGACCGCTCCCGTGGACGGACGCGAAGAAGACGTGCTCGTTCGCCGCGTCGAGATCGTCGGCGACGTAGACCGCGGCGAAGCTGCCGCTCGCCTGATCTCGGTGGAAGAGGGTGTTGCTGTAGTACGCGTAGACGTCGCCCGCGCCCGTCCCCCAGACGCCGAGCGTCGCGATCGGCCGCCCGCCGGCGCGCTGGGTCGGATTCCCGTGGCTGTCCGTGTGGCCGACGATGCCGTCCGGGAGGGCCTGGTTCGTCCACGTCCACGCGCCGCCGGAGCGCTCGCCGTGGAAGACGTGCGACGGCCCGACCGTGAAGTACACCTCGTCGACGTTCGGCGCATAGATTCGACCGGCGAACGTGCCGATGCCCGTGGCGTTCTGCGTGCGATCGTCGATGTACTTCCAGGCGTTCGTCGACTTCGTCCACTCGAGGATCTTGATGCCCTCGGTCGCGCTCTCGGCGATCGCGAAGGCGACCTCCTCGAAGGGCGCGATGTCTCGGAAGACGAGGTCTTCGTCGGGGAAGGCGGTGACGCACCAACCGGCGGGGCTGCAGTCGGGCAGCCGAGTGTCCGGGACGTCGACGTCGGCGACGAGGCCGCCGTCGCCGACGTCATCGCCGCCGTCGGGCACCGCCGTCGGGGCCGGCGGATCGCCGACCGAGGCCTCGTCTTCCGAGCTCGCGCACGCGGAGGCTATGGCGACCGACGCGACGGCGGACGCGAGGACGATGATCGTTCTCATGGTTTTCCTCCGAGCGAGAGCAGCGCGCCTCGTCCGGCGATCCAGACCCTCCCCGGCGCTGGGATCCAGATGTGCTCGAGCTGCGGGCGTCGCCCGCCGAGGCCGGCGATCTTCACGCGCCTCCAGGCGGCGCCGTCGTAGTGAAAGACGGTACCCTCGTCGCCGGCGATCCAGATGTCGCTCGGCGACGAGCCCGCGATCGCGTAGAGGTGCTGGTTCGTCGGCACCTCCCCGTAGGCCTCGAAGAAGCGGGGATCGCCGCGCCAGCGGCGCACGGTGCCGGACGAGCCGACGGCCCAGACGTCGTTCGTCCCGGCGACCCAGACGCCTCGAAGCGTGACCATCGTCTCCGTGTTGAAGCCGGTCAGCGTCGGCGCGTCGGCCTCGGCGTTGGTGACGCGGAACGCTGCGCCTCGCGGCCCGACGGCCCACAGCTCGTCGGCGGACCGACCGTCGATCCGATAGACCTCGCGGCACGCGACGAGCCGGGCGCACTGATCGAGCGTCGCCGGCGTGAGGGCGAAGCCGCCATCGACGGACGGGCGCATTCGCCAGAGCCCGCCCCGCTCGCTCGACGTCGCCAGGCCGAGCCAGAGCGACGTCGACTCCGCGTGGGCCCACGACGTGTGGACGCGACCGTTCACCTGCGCCCAGGCCGAATGAAGCGTCGCAGAGCCGAAGAGCGACCAGCCGCCGGCGGACGGGGCTCCCGCGTCGGTCTCGAAACCGCGCGAGTACAGATGCCTCGGATCGTTGAAGGCGAGCTCGGCGCCGCCGCGCAGCCAGAGCGCGCTCCACGAATACTGCGTGCCCGTCGCCGAGCGCTTCCACGAGATGCCGTCGAAGTGCGCGGCCGCGCCGACGGTGCCGACCAGCCACGCGTCGGTCGGCGACCGGGCGGCGATCGCCTGGACGTGGGTCCCGGGGTGCAGCGTGTCCGACGACGCGCCTGCGCCGCCGAAGAGGGGCGCCGCGCACAGCGCGTCGTCGGTGCACTCGTCCGGGAAGTGCTCGCAGTCGTCGGTGCAGACCGAGGCGTCCTCGCCGATCTCCGCGTCGTCGCCGGCGTCGAGGGCAGGCGACGGCAGAGGAACGCTCGCGTCCTCCGCGACGGCCGTGGGCGCGTCGCCGTCGGTCGCGCACGCCGCGAGGATGGCGAGCCCGCACGCGGTCCCGGCTACGGTGACGAGCCAGGTCGTCTTCATCGCGGTGCTTCTCCAGCGTCCGGCTCGTCGCACGGCTCGACCATGCATCGACCGTCGATGCACGCCTGACCGGCGACGCCGTCGCAGACGATCCCGCAGCCGCCGCAGTTCTTCGGGTCGGACGAGAGGTTGGTCTCGCAACCGTCGTAGCGGTTGCCGTTGCAGTCGCCCCACCCGGCGTTGCACGAGGGCTCGCATCTTCCGTAGACGCAGTCCTCGGCGACGTTCGGCCCGAGCGGAGCGCAGCTGATCCCGCATCCTCCGCAGTTGAGCGGGTCCGACGAGAGATCACGGCAGGTGCCGACCTTGATGACCTCGGAGCCTTGGCTCATGGAGCCGCCGCAGAACGTCGTCCCGTCGGGGCAGTGGCACGTCGGCACGAGCGCCTCGCTCAGGCCGCACTTCATGTCGCCGCAGCTCGCCCCGCAGCCACCGCAGTTTTCATCGTCGACGAGGTAGGTCTCGCACCCGTTCTCGGTGTTGCCGTCACAGTCGGCGAAGAGCCCGTCGCACTTCAACGTCCCGCACGCGCCGCCAAAGCAGCCGAAGTACATGTGCGGCGGAGGCTCTTCGGTCCCGCCGCCGTCGCGCGGGCAGGCGTTGCCGCACGCGCCGCAGTTCTTGTCGTCGTAAGCCGGATCGACGCAGGGGAAGTAGGGCGTCGCCCCGCAGTCGAGCTCGCCCGGCTTGCACCCGCACGAATACTCCTGAGTCTTGAACATGATGCATCGCGTGCCTGCAGCACATTTGTTTCCGCAAGCCGCGCAGTTGTCATCGCTGAAAGGATTCGTCTCGCATCCGTTGTCCGGGATGCCATCGCAGTCGAGCGCGACGCCCGGGAGGCAACCGAGCACGCAGCGCCCCTCGGCGCAGTTGAACGTGCCGAAGCTGCTCCTCGGCGGGCACTTGTTCCCGCACTCTCCGCAGTTGTTGACGTCCGTGAGGAGATCGACGTCGCAGAGGAAGTGCGACGAGGGACACGTCGTGTGGCCCGCGGGGCACTGGCTCGACGGGCAGTAGCGCGTCAGGTCGTCCGCGCCCGACGCCCCGCCGCCGTCGTCACCCGCGTCGGGCGACGTGAAGCTCGGCGCGGGCTCCTCGCGTCCCAGGTAGACGGCCCTCGTCTCCGTGCTGCAGGCCGACGCGAGCGCCAACGCGGTCGCGAGCAGGAACGACGCCGAGAGTGTCCTCGACGTGGTCATGGTCTTTCTCACGTGCTGTCTCCTCGACGATCAGGGGGCTTCTGGCGGAGGGCCGACGAGCGCCCGAACGCGCGCGAGGTGGGGTGAGCGCGGATACGTCGACTCGAAGCGCCTCGCGCGCGTCGAGGCGTCGTCGCGACGGCCGCTGCGAACGAGGGCCTCGATCGCGAGTCTCTCTCGCTCCTGAGCGAAGGCTGGGCTCGAGAAGCGCTTCGTGTGCTCATCGGCGAGCGCGAGCGTCCGCGCCGGTTCGGTCGCGAGCGCTGCCCGCGCAGCCTCGAGGAGCGCGAGCTCGTCACCGTCTGCCACCAGGCGGACCGCTGACGCCGGGACGTCGGAGCGGCCCTCCTCCAGGCCGTTCATGCTCGGCGGAGGCGCGCTCCGACTTCGCTGCGATGCCGCGGGCGGGAGTGAGTCGACGGTGACGACCGGCATCACCGGTGGCGACTTCTCGCCGAGATCGGCCGTAGAGCTCGGCTGGGGCGGCGCTGCCGGAGCGGCCGGCGCGACCTCGACGGGAACGCTCGTAGCGGAAGGAGACGCCTCGTCCACGCGACGCTGCGTGCCCGCGAAGACACCGACCATCACGACGACTGCACCCGCGACGAACGGCAACGTCCGGCCGGGCCACGACCGCTCCGACGGCGTCTCGGCGACGACGACCGGCGCGAGGCGGTGAGCGAGGCGCTGCATCCGCGCGTCGTCCGGCAGCTCATCGCGCATGCTCCGCACCGCTCGCTCGAGCAGCGCCTCGTCAGCCGGGTCGAAGGGGGGTTCGTTCATCGGTTGCCCATCTGTGCGCGCGCGCGGCGGATGCCCTCGTGGATGCACTTCCGTGCGGAGTAGAGCCTCGAGTAGGCGGTCTGGAGCGGGCAGCCGACGGCATCGGCGACCTCCTGCATCGGCAGCTCCTCGATCTCGTAGAGCACGAAGACCTCGCGCTTCTCGTCCGGTAGACCGCGCAGAATGTCCTCCAGGATCTCGCGCGCCTTCCCTTCGTCGATCGCCTCGGCCGGCGATCTCGGATCGACCTCCGCACGTTCGATCTCTTCCTCGGTGGGGATCTCCCTGCGGGCACGATTTCGCTTTCGGTAGTTCGCCGCCCTGCGAAGGCAGATCCCGTACACCCACGCCCGGAGCACGACGTTCGCGTCGAGCGCTGGGAGCTTCCGATGGACGATGACGAACACCTCCTGGAGGACGTCGTCGACGTCGGCGTCGGCCACCCCCAGCCGCCTCAAGAGGCGGAACAGGTAGCGACCGTGCTCGTGGAAGAGGGCTGCGACTCGCGACTCGACGGCGGGCGCCGATGCCGCCGTCGACGAGGGTAGGAGCGCTCTTCCGGTCACAATCTCGGTCACTACAGATAGATGGCCCCCCGCCTGCCTCCATTTTCACCGAAACGTACGCGTCACGGAAATCGTCGTGGTGATGACGCTACGGTCGAGCTCGTGGAGCGTGCGCGCGCGGCCGGCCTCGTCCTCGTAGGAGAACGCCCAGCGCGGCCGCGGGAAGAAGAGGGTCACGTCGGCGGCGACCGTGAGGGCGCCCGCCCGCAACGTCGGTCCGACCGCCACGATCGGACCGTAGACCGCCTTCGCGGCGCGATCCCCGTCGGCCAGCCCTCGGGCCTCCGGAAGGACCGCGCTCCATGCGCCGCCGGCGCACGCAGCTCCGCCGAGCCGGTCATGCCGACCGATGACGGCGCAGGCGCGCCACTCCTGCATCAGCGCCGAGAACCGTTGCCGGCGGGGCGTTCCGAGCGAGACACGATGGCTGCCGCGCCAGTCGAAGCGCAGCGGAGCGTTCCAGGGAGAGAGGCCGACGGCGACCACGCCACCGATGTCGCCTCCCGGCAGGAGGCCGCGCCCGTACGTGATCCCTGCTCCGGCGTCCAAGATCGGCGGCGTCGGTGCGCGCCACGGTCGCGCTGGCGGAGCGTGCGGCGGCGGCCGAGCCTGCTCTTCCGCCCGGCCGGGAGGCGGAGCGTCGGGCTGCCTCGCGCGCGGCGGAGCTTCGACCTGCTTCGTGGGGGGCGGAGGCGGCTCCCGGAAGAGCGCGTCGGGATCGACGATGAGCACGATCACGAACGCGGCGGAGCGGAGGAGCTCACCGCAGCTGGGCGCGTCGAGATCGCGCGCGCCGAGGACGCGCCCTTCGTGATCGCGCTGCTCGAGCCGTGCCCGGCGCCGGCCCGTGCTCGACGGAGCGAGCTCCCGGCCCTCGAGCACGACCTGGGCGAGCTCGGCGTCGACGAAGGGATCGTGTCCGAGTTGCGCGACGACGGCGGCCTTCAGCGCCGGCGGATCGATGCACGCGTCGACGGTCGACGCCGGCCACACGAAGGCGAAGGAGCCCGACGCCGCGAGCGCCGGCCCCGCGGACGCGACGAGCCCGGCGAGCGTCGCCGCGGTGGCGATCCGTCGCACCGTCGATGCGAGCGCGCCGGCGCGTCCCCTCCTTCGAACGCGCTCGCGCCAGCCGCACACACGGTCGTCCACGCCTGCGATGCTACGGCGGTCGTGTCGGTGACGACTATAGCGGCGACGCCGCCGACATCACGATCGACGGACGTAGTGGTCGAGGGAGGAGCACGAGGCTAGCTAGCGACGCCGCTTCTTGGCGCGCGCCTTCACATAGGCGGCGTGTAGCTCTTGGCGCACCGTGGTCAGGTCTTCGCCCCGCAGGTGCTCGGCGCGCAGCTCCGCCATGAAGCGCTCGACCAGCTCGCTACCTCCGCGCTCCAGCAACTCCGCGCCGATGCTGAACGCTTCGGTCGCGGGCAAGAAGCGCCGCCCCCACGCGCCGAGCGCCACGAACACCGGCAGCAGCTGGATGCCCATCTCGCTCAAGCTGTAGATCTGCTTCTGCTTGTGGGTCGGATCCGCGGCGCGCGTCAGCACCCCCAGCTCCACCAGGTGCTGCAGCCTGTCCGCCAGGATGTTGGAGGCGATGCCCTCCTCCGAGCCGGCGAGGAGCTCCCGGAAACGCCGACGACGGCCGAACAAGATGTCGCGCACGACGACCAGGCTCCATTTGTCGCCCAGCGCCTCGAGCGTCAGGTTGATGGGGCAGCCGGAGCGGTGCGGGTCGGTCATGGCGGGCGAAATGCCGACTTGCACGGTAAGCACACCGATCGTATCTTGCAACCGGTTGTGTTTTGCAATCAGTTGGAGGAGCGATGGCAGGCCATATTTTCTATGGGTACGTGGTTTCGGTGGACGGCTACATCGCCAGCGCGCAGGACGGCGGTATCGGGTTCCCGGTGCCGGAGGCAGCGCTGCACCGCCACTTCAACGAGATGCAAGAGCGCACGGCGCTCAGCCTCTACGGCCGGAACATGTACGAGGTGATGAAGTACTGGGACGCCCCGCCGGCGGAGAGCGCCGACTTCGAGCAGGAGTACGCGCGCGCGTGGCAACGGACGCCCAAGGTCGTCTTCTCCACGACGCTCGAGAGCGTCGGCCCCAACGCGCGGCTCGTGAAGGACAAGGCGGACGTGGAGCGCACCGTGCGCCAACTGAAGGCGGAGACGAGCGGTGACATCGAGGTGAGCGGCACCGGCCTCGCCGCGAGCCTGATTCGCCTCGGCCTGGTGGACGAGCTTCGGCTCTACATGATGCCGGTCGTGCTCGGCGGCGGTAAGCCGTACCTCGAGGCCGGCCTGCAGCTGGAGCTGGAGCCGCTGGGGATCGAGAGCCTGCCGCAGCACTGCACGCTGCTCCGCTTCCGACCGAAGAAGTCCTGAGCCCGACGGCCGACCACCTCATCGTAGCTCCCGCGTCGCCTTCCGAGGGGTCTCGGCCTCGAGCGCGGTGGAGACCGTCGAGCTCCGAGCATGCGTCGGCGCAGAGGGCCGGCAGCCCGGTCGGGGCTCGCGCGCACGACCGCTGTCAGTGATGCATCGGCCCAGCCGGCGCGGTCATGTTGGTCGCTTTCGCCCACGTCGCGTCGTCGACCACTTGCTGCCTGAACGTCTGATGACACGTGGTGCACGTCGTCAGCGTCTCGCTCAGCGCGGCCAGCACCGCGCCGGCGTCGCGCGCCTTCGCGGCGACGCCGATCTCGTCGGCGGTGTGGTGGAAGTTCAGCGCTTGCTCGGCGAAGCCTGGCGCGCCGGCCCCCATGTGCGTGCACATGGCGCCCATCTGCTCGGAGAAGCCAATCCGCCCGGCCGACTTCTCGACCGCGACGAAGTCCTGCTTCGCGACCGCGCCGACGATCTCCTGCACGGCGACGAGGTGATCCCGCATGCTCTGCTTCTGGTGATTGGCCATCATGGGCAGCAGGGGTACGGGCGTGCGCCCGTCGATGCGGTCGAGCGCGTCGACAGCCTGTGCCGTCGACGGCGGCGACGGCGGGACCACGCGGGGCGTCGCCGACGCCCCGCTGGACGCTGGCGTCGGCGGAGCGTCGCGCGAGCAGGAAGCAAACACGGTCACCATCGCCGTAAGGGCGAGCAATCGATTCACGATGGGGTCCCTCCTTCGGTCTTCGGCCCTGCGCTGGCTTCGATCCCGGCGACGAGCTGGCGGAGGGCGTCGAGGACCGGCTCCCTCGAGGTCGAGGGCAGCGCGACCAGGAGCGCTCCGAACCTCGCCCGGCTCGATTCGTCCACCTCGCGCGCGAGGCGCTCCCCCCGCGTCGTCAGCGACACGCGACGACTGCGGCCGTCTTCCTCGTCCGGGCGCTGCGACACGTGCCCGGCCTCGACCATGCGGGCGCAGAGGCGGGCGACGTTGCTCTTGTCGATGCCGAGCTCGCGGCCGAGCTCCTGCTGCGAGGCGTCTCCGCGCCCGAGCAGCACCATCAGCGCGTGCGCGTAGGCCATCGGAAGCGGCTTGCCGCACGGGGTCGCCTCCGCGGCGAGCGTCCCGAAGCGCCGAAAGAGACGCTGCATGAGGCGCCGCAGCTCGTCGGATTGCGCGTCGGGCCGAGTCGCCATCCGATAGCCTTAGCCGCACCTGGTTGCGCACGCAACCAAGTCCGCCGAGCGTGCGCCGGCGGCCGAACACGAGGTTGACGATCGGCAGACGCCGAGGGGAACGGCGAAGAGCGAGCGCTCGCGGGGCGCGGCCCGGCGAGGCGCCCCGCGCGCGCTCTACCCGCGCTCCCGGGCGACGACCTCGGTGGCCATGATGTCCTTCACCATCGCGACGAAGACGCGCGACTTGCCAGGAGCGAGGGCACCGCCCGCCTGCGCATACATGACGTAGACCGGCACGCCGCCTCGCTGCGGATGGTCGCACGACCACGCCGGCATCACGTGGGCCAGCGTCCCGCGCCGAAGCTCGTCCCGAACGAGCCACTCGGTGACGCGAACGAGGCCCATTCCCGCGGCGGCGAGCTGAACGCCGAGCGTCGGACTGCTCGTGTGGACGCCGCCCTCGACGCTGACCTGCTCTCGGCGCCGGCCGCGATAGAAGCTCCAGTCGACGAAGCGACTCGGTGGACCGACCGCGATGCAATCATGAGCCGCCAGATCACGCGGCCGCGTGGGGCTCCCGCGCTTCCGCAGGTACTTGGGGCTCGCGACGAGGAGGATCGGGATCCGCCCGAGCAAGAGCGCGCGAAGCGAGCTGTCCGGGGGCCGACCGACACGGATCGCGAGGTCGAAGCCGCCCTGGACGAGCGACACGTTGCGGTCGGAGAGGTCGATCTCGAGGCGCAGCTCGGGATGGGCGTCGCGAAAGCGCGGGAGATGTGGCGCGAGCAGACGCTCGCCGACGGACACCGGCATCGAGACGCGCAAGGTGCCCCGCGGGACGCCGCCCCGTAGCTCGGCGAGAGCATCGTGCGCCGCCCGGCTCGCCGCGACGAGCTGCTCGGCGTGGTCCCGATAGACGGCGCCCGCCTCGGTGACGTGGAGGCTCCGCGTCGTCCGCGCGACGAGCTGCGAGCCGAGATGCGCCTCGAGCGCCGCCACGACGCGCGACAGCGTGGAGGCGCTTCGCCCCATGGCGCGCGCGGCCCCGGTGAAGCCGCCCGACTTCACGACCTGGAGAAACACATGCGCGGCTTCGAGCTCGTTCATTCGTGCAATATTTGCAAAGGTCTTGTTTGATTATGCCACTCGAACGACCTTCGGCGGGGTGCTACTCGAAGGGGATGGACATCGAGCTGACCGCGAGCGACGGCGTCTCTCTCTCCGCGAGGGTCTTCGCCGCGAAGGAGCCGAGAGGTGCCGTCCTGATCGCCGGGGCGATGGGGGTGCCCCAACGCTTCTACGAGGCGCTCGCGATCTGGCTCGCGGAGCAAGGCTTCACCGTCATGACCTTCGACTACCGCGGAATGGGCCTCTCGCGTCGAGGACCACTCGCGCGACTCGACGCGACGATCGCGACGTGGGCGGAGCAGGACGCCGCCGCGGCGCTGAACGCGCTGGCAGACCTCGAGCCCGAGATGCCGCTCACGTGGCTCGGCCACAGCCTCGGCGGGCAGATCATCCCCTTCGTGCCGAACCGCGCGCGCGCGGCCAAGATCGTCACCGTCGCGACGGGCAGCGGCTATTGGCGCGAGAACGCGGCCCCGCTCCGCCGCAAGGTCTGGATCTTCTGGTGGGGCGCGGTCCCGCTGGCGACGCCGCTTTTTGGCTACTTTCCAGGGCGGATGCTCGGAATGGTGGGCGATCTGCCGAGGGGCGTCGTCGCGCAGTGGCGCAAATGGTGCCTCGATCGAGACTACGCGGTCGGTGCGGAGGGCCCCGAGGTCGCGGCGCTGTACGCCGGCGTCACGACGCCGATCACGTCGCTCTCGTTCACCGACGACGAGATGATGTCGGAGAGAAACGTCGCCTCGCTCCACGGGTTCTACCGCGGCGCACCGAAAGAGATGCGCCGGTTCGCTCCCCGCGATCTGGGCGTACGACGCGTCGGGCACTTCGGCTTCTTTCGGCGCGAGATGAAGGAGGTGCTCTGGCAACCACACCTCGTCCCGGAGCTCGCGCGGGCCGCCTGACCGCTCAGCGCCGACCAGAGACCGAATTGGGAGGAGTACCGAACTTGCCCGCATCTACGGGTCGGGGGCTTCACCGTCCGGAGAAGCGATGACCACCGTGTAGCCGTCCGGGTCGGCGATCCACATCTCGCGATGCTGAGCGTTCGGATTGCGATGCACGTCGAGCACGACACGCGCACCGAGCTCGCGCGCTCGCACGACGGCGTCGTCGAAGTCGTCGACCTCGAACCACAACAGCACGCCGTTGCCAAGAGGTTGGTCGGGGTCGCCCATGTGCCCGTGGTGGTGGTCGACGTCCCATGCGTGGAGTTGGAGGATCAGCCCGTCCGTCCCCCACTTCGTGTGGTGCAGCCGCGGGTCGACCAGCCTCTCGTAGTCGTAGGCGCCGTGGCGGCCTTTGCCGTGACAGTCTTTGCACCCCAGGAGCCGCTTGTAGAACCGTGCCGAAGTCTCGACGTCTCGAACCGCGATGAGAGGCTGCGTTCGCATCGCGAACAAGGTACCAGCCGGACGTCATGGCTCAAGGCTCCCGGATCGAGGCGATCGTCCTCCGCGATCGGTGGGATCGCGGCACCCCAGCGCCTTCAATTGCCCGTGTCGACCGTCGGCGGCTTTCCCTGCTCGATCACGAAGCGGTGCCCCGCCGGCAGGTGGACGGTCTCCGTCGTCAGCTCCGCGTTCGGCCAGCGAATGGTCACGTCCGCCTCGCACGCGTCGCCGAGCCCGAACAGCAGCGCGAGATCGTCCTGGGCGCCGTAGTGGCCGTGGCCGCCCTCGACGTCCTTCGTCTGGGTGACGCCTCCGGCCACCACCGTCACGCGCGCGCCGATGGCTGCGCGGTTGGTGCCCGGCGCGCCGACGAGGCGCACGGTGAGGAAGTTGCCCGCCTGGCCGAGGACGTTCTCGAAGAAGCGGACCTGCATCGTGTCGTAGCAAGGCGACTCGTCGCTCGGCCCCGCGTCGCAGCGCGCGAGCGAGTGGCCGACGACGATGTCGAGGTCGCCGTCGCGATCGAAATCAGCGACCGCGCTCCCGTGGCTGCGGTGGTGATCGATGCCCAGCGAGATCGGGACGGGGACGAAGTGGTTCGGGCTGTCCTGCCGGAAGAGGAGGCCGTGAGCGCCGGGATAGTCGCTGTTGCCGAAGTAGATGTCCGCCCAGCCGTCGTTGTCGAAGTCGAAGACGCTGCTCGTCATGATCCCCTCGTCCCAGGCGCCCGTGCGAACGCGCGCGAGGCCGGTGGCCTCGTTGCCAGGGCGGCCGAGGGAGACGTTCGCGTCGCGCTCGTTGACGAGGAGCTCGGCGCTGTCGGACGACTGGCCCACGTCCCAATGGACGATCTCGGCAGTGACGAGATCCATCCAGCCGTCGTTGTTCACGTCGGCGCACGCGGTCGCGCCGCTGTTTCCGCCGAGGCGGAACGCGTTCCGATCGCGCGCGTGGAGCCAGCGGAAGGCGTCGTCGTTCGTGGCGCACTGGATGAGCCGCGGCTCGGGGACCCCCGCGCAGCCCTCGTCCGTCGGGTTGAGCTTGCACCAGCAACGCGCGGACTCGTTGTCCGTCCAGTCCTGGTTCGCGTCGAACGCATAGCCGCTCTCGACGCCGCGGTTGACGTACTTGGGCCCACCCTCGTCGGTGGTCGCGAGCCAGAGGTGGTTCGGCGCGCGCCCGTAGGAAGCGGAGAGCAGCTCCGGGGCGCCGTCGTTGTTGAGATCGCACGCGTTCGCCGACCAGCCGTTCGTATGAGCGTGCGCCTTCCCCAGGTCGTCGACGGAGGCGCTGCTCCAGCTCTTCGTGGTGAGGCCCAGGCTCCTCGTCACCTCGACGAAGTTGCCGGCGCCGTCGCCTTGGAAGAGACGGTCGGGGAGGGGCTGGCCGTCCTGGGAGCTCTGCACGATCCAGACGTCCAGGTTGCCGTCGCGATCGAAGTCCACGAACGTGATCCCGGCGACGGCGGTGGTCCTCGTGCGGAACGAGTTGGTCTCCGGCCCGAGGGAGAAGGTGCCGTCGCCGTTGTTGAGGAGGAGCTCGGTGGTCTCGAGTGAAGGATTCGTCGCGTCCTTGGTGACGCCGGTGATGACGTCGAGATCGCCGTCGTTGTCGACGTCGCCGAACGCGAACACGTCTCCCGGGCGCCCCTTCTCCGGATCGGTCTCGGCGCGGTTCTGGCGGATCCCCGAGCGCAGGGTGACGTCCTCGAACTTGCCGTCGCGCGTGTTGCGGAGCAGCCACGTCTGACGGACACCGCCCGCTTTGAAGTCGTCGGCGGCGGCGCCGCCGCCGCGGCGCACCACGAGGTCGGGCCACCCGTCGCCGTCGAAATCGACGGCGCTGATCCGCGTGCCCTCCACCGCGAGGGCGTCGAGCCCCCATTTCGCGGTCGCGTCCTGAAAGGCCTGAACACCCGCCGCCCACTTCGATCCGCCGGCGTTGCAGATCGCCGGCGGCAGCCTCACCTCTTCGGCGCCTTCACCACCGACGTCCGCCGGCGTCGTACTGCAGCCGGCGACGCACACGGCGACGAGGGAGACGGCCGAGGCGATTTGCCCGAATCGAAGCGCGCGCATCGCTCCGCACCTTCCCACGAATCGGCGTCATTCTTCCAAACGAATCGGCTCGTCGGGGCGAGACGCGCTCCCCGAACGAGGGCCGACGAGCGTCCCTACCTCCCGGCGGAGGCCAACTCCCGTTCAATGCTGCTCGGGCAGCGTCGCTAGGGCATCGGCCTGGCGCCCCGGACCGCTGCCCCCGAACGACGCGGGCGGCGAAAGGAAGCCGCCGAGCTCCTCGGACGCCAGGCGCGCGAGCTCGATCGTCGTCGCGTCGCCGAGCTCCGGTCCCACGACCTGCACGCCGATCGGAAGGCCGGAGCGTGAGAGGCCGCATGGGAACACCGTCGCGGGCAAATGTGCGAGCGTCGCGAGGCTCGCCCAGAAGACGTCGCCGAGCGGCGGCGGATCGTCGTGAGGGCGCGCGCACGTGCCGACGACGGGGCACAGGAGCACGTCGATGTCCTCGAAGAACGTCCGCCAGGCATCGCGCCAGCGTCGCCGCTCTCGATCGCGGCGAACCCACGTTCGGTAGCTCGACACGAGGGCGCGGGCGAACGCCGCGGCGCGCGAGTCGTCGTTCGAATCGAGGCTTCGCGCTCGGTCCTCGAAGGAGGCGTAGGCGTCGTCGGACGCCGCGGCGCCGGCGAGCGCAGCGACCAGCGCCGCGTAGGTCGCTCGGTACGCGGACGGATCGAAGCTCGGACGGACGTGTTCGTCGACGAAGTGCCCGCGAGAAGCGAGGCGAGCGCCCACCTCGAGGACGCGCGCGGAGATCTCCGCGTCGACGGGCGACGCGGGGTCGTGCGGCCACACCGCGACGCGCAGCGGCGCTCGTCGCGTCGGAAGAAGGCGCGCGTCTCCTCCCGAGAGCACGCGGAGCGCGAGCGCTAGATCTTCGGCGCTCCTCGCGAGCGGACCGGCGACCGCCATGTCGGGTTCGAGGAGCATGGACGGGAGACCGTGCCCGCGCATCGGCACGACGCCGAAGGTCGGCTTGTGCGCGTAGACTCCGCAGTAGTGCGCGGGGTTTCGGAGAGAACCTCCGAGGTCGGAGCCGACTTCGATCCGCGCGAAGCCCGCCGCGACCGCCGCCGCCGACCCTCCGGACGATCCTCCTACGCCCCGCGTGCGGTCCCAGGGGTTGTTCGTCCGTCCATAGCGCTCGTTGTCCGTCGCGAAGCCCGCCATCATCGCCGACACGTTCGTCTTGCCGAGCACGACGGCGCCCGCATCACGCAAGCGGCGGACGACCTCCGAATCGCGCGTCGCGACGTTCATCGCGTTCGCATGCAGACCGAGCGTCGTCGGCAGGCCGGCGACATCGAACGACTCCTTCACGGTCACGGGCACACCCGCGAGGGGTCCGTGAGGCTCTTCTGCATCGCGGAGGGCGCGTTCGAAGTCGCGTACTACGACCGCGTTTACGAGCGGATCGAGGCGCTCGATGCGCTCGATCGTTGACAGGACGGCTTCGGTTCGAGAAATTCGGTTCGTCATTGCCCCATCCTCGACGCTCCCGCGTCGAGGGGGCAGCTCCCATCGGATCAGGCGCCGCGCGACGCTCGCGCGTCATGACGTCCGAGCGCCGAGGCGAGTGCCCGCGGGCGTGACGACCTACGGGGCGTCGCCGACTCGACCGGTGAGGACGATGTCGGCCCGGATCGCGTCGTCGCGGCGAACGATCTCGGCGTCGAGTCGGCACCCGGTCTCCGGGCAGAGGTACTCGCGCAACACGATCCCGTCACCTGGACGCCCGGGGCGCGCGAAGAACTCGTGCCCGAGCGCGCGGATCGGTTGCTCGAGGATCGCGCATCCCGACCGACAGCCCCCGAGCCGCCGTCGACGTACGCACCCGAGGTGACGCCGGAGCTGGATCGTCTCGTCCTCCGCTGCCTCGAGAAGCGGCCGGACGCTCGGCCGACGACGCGGGAGCTCGAGGCCGCGCTCGCCGACGGCGCGTGACGAGCATCGCCGTCGTGGTCGAGGAGAACGTGTTCCAGAGCTTCGACGCGGCGAGCCGCTCTCGAGAGACCGGCTCACGTCGAAGCCGTCGGCGACGTGGGCGCGAGGAAGAAGGCGCGCGACGCCTTCGCGAAGACGTCGCGCGCGGATCCGCGTTCGTGGACAGGCCTGCGGCGATGACCGAACCGCTCCGCCCTTGCAGCCGGGCACGCGTGCCCGGACAACCGGAGCGCCGAAGGCTCGGGTCAGAACCACTCGATCTCGGGCTCTTCCGCGACCCGGAGCGAGATCTCCTGGCGGGCTCCGCCCGCCGCCGTCGCCACGATGATGGCCTCCCCTGGGACGCCGCCGACGACGCGGGCGAAGCCCCCCGAGCCGGGCGAGAGATCGCGGACGGAGAGGACCGCCGAGTTCGAGGACGTCCACGTGACCGGGGGCGGCGCGGATATCGGCCTCCCATCCCGGTGGATAAGGACGTAGACGTCGATCTCCTGTCCGCACCAGACGATCGGCGTGGGACGCACGCTGGCGAACTGGATCGGCGACATCGAGAGCCGCGGCGCGCCGACGAGCCTCGATGGCTTCACGTCGCGCGAGAGCTCGAAGTCGGAGAGCGCGCGCTGATGCTCGGCGCGCTCGAGCGGATCATCCTCCCCCTCCCGACCAGTCATTCTTGGAGGATACCGCGCCCGCTCCCGGGCCACGACGCCGGTCACGGAGCTCGACAGCGTCGCCGGGAGCACACGAACGATCTCCGTCTGCGCGCGGCGTGACCCACCGCGTCCGCGATGGCCCCGCGCGCGGGATGCGGTAGCCTGGCCGACGACGCGTGTCAGAGCGAATGACCACGAAGAGGTCCTGCCTGTCGCGCGCGCGTGTCCTGGCCGGACGACACCTCGGCCCGTCCGACGCGAGAACAGCGCGGAACGTGAGCGCCGCCTGCCGGCTCACGCTCGCATCGACGCTCGTCGCAGCGTCGTGCCTGACGGCCGCGCCCGCTCGTTCACAGCCGAGCGACACCGAAGCTCGCAGGGACGAAGCCGTCACGCTCGTCTATGACGCGCCGGCCTCGTGCCCCACACGTGAGGACCTGCTCGCGGCCGTGGAGGCCCGTCGGCCCCCGCGGGTCTCTCGCGCAGGCGACGCGCGGACGTTCATCGTTCGGCTCCAGCCGTCACGGCGAGGCGGCTTCGACGCCAGGCTCGACGTCTCGCGCAGTGGAGAGCCGACGACGACCCGCGAGGTTCACGCGTCCTCGTGCGCCGCAGCGATGACCTCGGTCGCCGTGTTCATCACCCTCGCGCTCGCGCCCACGGACGAGCCCGCCGACGCCGACGCGGCGATCGACGACGGCGCCTCGACCGCGTCCGACGACGAAGCGTCGACGGCGGCGCCAGGCGCTCGAGCCCTGCCCCCTCCTCGCGGCGAGGGGGGCCGGGCCGCTCCGCGCGCGAGCGCTCCGCGTGGCCGGCCGCCGAGCCCCGCCGCGCGCGCACCCGCCTCCTACGTGTGGACCGGAGGCGCGAGCCTCGCCGCCGCCGAGCTCGGCGCGCTGGCCACCGGCGCGCGCGTGTCGGCTGAGCTCGCGCGCGTCGCGCCGAGCGCCCGCGCGGGCCTCGCCCTTCGCCTCTCGTACGGTTGGGCTGACTTCAGCGTGGTCCCACCGCTCGCCGGCGAGGCACGCTTCCGCTTGAGCGACGCGCAGGTCGAGCCCTGCCTGCTCGCGCGGTCGCAACGGCTATACGTCTCCGCGTGCGCGGCAGGCCAGCTCGGTGCGCTCTCGGCTACGGCAACCGGCGTCCCGGTGAGCGGCCGCGCGACGATGCCCTGGATCGCGGCGGGGACGTCGGCGCGGCTGCGCGTTCACCTCACGCACGGGCTGTCGCTCGAAGCCGGGATCGCTGCGCTCGTCCCCTTCATCCGCCGCACCTTCGCCCTCGCGGATCCGGTCCGCCCCGTCTTCCGGCCCGCGCCGCTCCTCCTGGAGGGCTCGCTCGGGCTCGCGATGAGCGCGAGCTTTTGACCGCGAGACCCCACGGGCGAAATCGGACGCCGCCGTGATCAAATCCCCCAGGCCCGGGATCAATAGAGGGGCATGGAACGCGGGAGCCCGTTTCCGACGCTCGCCGGGGCGCTCATGGCGTCCGGCGAGCGCACCTCTCCGGCCGCCTCGCCGTCCCAGTCGGACGCGCCGATGAACCGGGACGACGCGGCGCGCGCTCGCAAGGGGCAGATCGACCAGCTCGTCCGCGACCACCACGACTTCGTGTGGCGGACCGCGCGACGCCTCGGCGTCCGTGACTCCGACATCGACGACGTCGTGCAGGAGGTGTTCTTGATGGTCACCCGTCACGTGACGGACATCGTCCGCGAGCGCGCCTTCCTGTTCCGCGCCTGTCAGTTCGCGGCCGCGCGCGTGAAGCGCACGGCTTCTCGGCGGCGGGAGGTCGACGGCGACGAGCTGCTCCCCCATCGAGTCGACGCGAGCGCCAACCCCGAGGAGAGCGCCGAGGCGTCCCAGGCGCGCCGGCGGCTACAGACGATCCTCGACGCGATGCCCGACGAGCTCCGGAGCGTCTTCGTCCTCTTCGAGCTCGAGCGTATGACCATGGCCGAAATCGCCGAAATGACCGCCACGCCGCCCGGTACCGTGGCGTCCCGCTTGCGCAGGGCGCGCGAGCAGTTCCTCGCCGCCGCGAGCCGCGCATCGACGCGAGGGACGCCATGAGCGATCCGCGTCCTCTGCTCGACGGCCCTCTCCCTCCGGAGGTCGCCGACCTCTTGCGCGCGGCCGCGGCCGACGCGCCTCCGGAGCCGGCGGCGAGCCGCGCCCGCGTCGCCGCGAGCATGGCTGCCTCGTCGAGCGTCGAGGTCACCTCCTCGACGCCGAAGGCGATCGGCGGCGGGCCCCTCTCGCTCACTGTCGTCGGCCTGGTCCTCGTCGCGGGCGCGGCCACCTTCGTCGCGACCACGACCGCGGAGCCGACGGCCACCGTGGTCTCCGCGCCGGTCGCCCCGACCACGGCGACGCGCCCGGAGCTCCCGTCCGTCGACTCGAACGCCGCGAGCGCTCCGCCCTCGCTCCGGGTCGAGGACCTGCCCGCGGCCTCCCCCGCGTTGGGGCCGTCGAACGCGCCCGCGCCGCCGCGAGCGGCGAACGTCGACGAGCTCGCGCTCATCGACGCCGCCCGCGCCGACCTCACGGCGGGTCGCCCGGACGACGCCCTCCGACGCGTCGCGGCCTACCGCGCGCTCGGCCATGCTCGAACCTACGCCGTCGAGGCGGACGTGATCGAAATCGAAGCGCTGAGCGTGTCCGGACGCACCGCGGAGGCCCGCGAGCGCGGAGCGCGGTTCTTGGCTCGCCATCCGCGCTCACCGTACGAGCAGCGGATCCGCGCGCTGCTCCAGGAGCAGCCCTGATGCGTACGCCCCCCCAGATCGGCCCGCGCCCGTGGCGCCGCCGCGCCTTCACCGTCGTCGTCGTCCTTGCCAGCACGCTGGCCGCCGCGTCCTGCGGGCAAGAAGAGCGACTCCTCGTGTTCGGCGCCGGCGGGGAGGACGCCGGCGCCTCGCCCGGCTCGTTCGGGACGCCGGACGCCGCGAGCCTCGAGGCCGGCGACGACGCCGGCCCCTCGCTCGCCCTCTGCGCATCGGCGGAGTGCCCGGCGCCGTACGCGACCTGTCCATCGTCCTCCGGCACGCTCCCGCGCTACAAGTGCTCGACGAACCTCGCGAGCGACCGCGACAACTGCGGCGAGTGCGGGAACTCGTGCGCGGTGCAGGCGCCGAGCAGCGTGCGGCTCGAGTGCGTCGAGGGTCAGTGCACGGCGCTCTGCCCGCTCGATCGCCTGAACTGCAACGGCGTCATCGACGACGGCTGCGAGACCAACCCCCTGACCGATCCCAAGCACTGCGGCGGCTGCGGGCTCGCGTGCGCCCCGGGCGTCGCGTGCATCGACGGCACGTGCGGGTGCCCGCCGGGCAAGGTCGCGTGCAACGGCTCGTGCGTCGACCTCGCCTCCGACGACGCCCACTGCGGAGCCTGCGGCGTCGACTGCACCTCGAATCAGCCCGACGCGGCCTCGCCGCCGGACAACATGTTCTACGGCTGCGGCAACGGCACCTGCAACACCCTCAAGTGCCGAGGCTCGTGGGCCAACTGCAACGGTGATCTCTCCGACGGGTGCGAGGTCAACCTGGCGGCGAGGGACGCCTCGGGGTTCAACGATCCGAACAACTGCGGCGGCTGCGGCGTCGTCTGCGCGCCCGGCAAGAAGTGCTTCGAGATCTTCGGAACGGGCACGGTCAAATGCCAGTGCCCCGCGGGTGAGACCGTCTGCGGGGCCGGCTCCTGCGCCGACCTGCAGAGCGACCCCAACAACTGCGGGTCGTGCGGCTACCGCTGCGGCGGCATCCCGCCCTACGGCCAGGGCATGCGCGCCACGTGCGACCGCGGCCGCTGCGCGCTCGCGTGCGACGACGGACGCTCCGACTGCAACGGCAACATCGAAGACGGCTGCGAGGCGGATCTGCTCCGCGACCCTCGAAACTGCGGCGGATGCGGCGTCTCGTGCGACGTCGCCGCCGGGCAGCCCTGCGTGAACGGCGCCTGCGTGACCGAAGAGTGCGAGGGAGGAGTGACCAAATGAAGCGCGTCGTGCTCTTCGGTCTCGGCGCGGTGGCCGTCGCCGCGCTCGGCCTCTTCGCCTGCGCCGAGGACGGCGCGATCTCTCCGCCGCCCGACGAGCCCCCCTCGCCGCTGCCGGCGCCGGAGGCGGGTGGGGCCGCGGATGGCTCGCCTGCCTCGCGCGACGGCGACGCGGACGCGGGGAGCCGTTGCGGAGCGCTCGGCCTCTGCCGCCTCGATGTCGACCTGCCGGCGCTCGTGGCGTTGAACGCGATCACCGGCACCGCCGCCGACGACGTCTGGATCGTGGGGACCAAGGGGACCGTCCTCCACGGCGGCGCGAGCTCGTTCGCGCGCGTCCCGGTGGAGACGGACGAGAGTCTGTTCTCGGTGTGGAGTCCGGCGCGCGGAGACGTCTGGCTCTCGAGCGCGAGCGCGCCGCTCCACGGCCTCCGCCACGCCGGCGGCGGGATCGCGTTCGAGCGCGTGCCCGGCTCCACCTGGTCCGCGTCGGGCGCCTCTTCCGGCCGGCTCTGGACCGTGTGGGGCAACTCGGCGGACGACGTCTGGCTCGCCGGCGAGCCCACGAGCCGCTTCGGCGGCTACGCGAGCATCTGGCGGCTCTCGACCGACGACGACGCCGGGGCCACCTGGCGCTCGGCCTCGATCTGCGCGCCCGGCGCCCTCTGCACGCCGAACATCCGCGCGAGCTGGGGGAGCCCCGCTGGCCCGGCGTGGCTCGTCGGCCCGCGCGGTGACAACTACACCGCCGACGTTGCCGACGGCGGCACCGTCTGGCGTACGAAGGACAGCCGCACCGTGATCGACCTCGCGTCGGTGTGGGGAGCGCCGAGCGGCGAGGCGTGGGCCGTAGGCGCCGGCGGGACGGTCCGGCGCATCGCGCCCGGCGACGGGAGCTGGCAGATCGTCGAGAGCCCGGTCTCCACGGCGCTCCACGGCGTGTGGGGTCGCGACGTCGACGACGTCTGGATCGTGGGTGACGCGGGCGTCGTCCTCCACTGGAACGGAACAGCGCTGGAGCTCGCGACGATGCACGACGACACGGCGGTCCCGCCGAGCCTGAACGCGGTCTGGGGGATCGACGACCAACTCTGGATCGTCGGTAACGGGGTCGTCTTCCACGCCGCCGCGGGGGCGAAATGAGGCCCGCGCGCACGCTGGTCTTCGCCGTCCTCGTCGTCGGCGCAGCTCGCGCCGCCGTCGGGTGCGCCGAAGACGGGTTCACCTCGCTCGACCAGGCGGACGCGGCGCCCGAGCCGGACAGCTCCGTGGTGGCCAGCCCCCCGGTGGTCGAGGACGGCGGCGACGACGACGTACCCGAGGACGG
>JAHBWA010000043.1 GCA_019637195.1 Labilithrix sp.
CCGCAAGAAGGACGCGAAGAAGAAGCAGGAGCTCGAGGAAGAGCACGCCGCGGCCGCCGAGCGCCGCAGCATCGCCTGAGCTACATACGAGCTCGCGGTCTCCCGAGCGCCCCGCGCGCGATGCTCGGCGCGTCAGCTCACGGCCTCCGAGCGCTCCGCGCGCGCAGGCAGGGCGTCGAAGCACAGGGCCATCCGAGGCGCCCGCGCGCGGAGGCAGAGCGCCGAAGCACAGGGCCATCCGAGGCGCCCGCGCGCGGAGGCAGAGCGCCGAAGCTCAGGGCGGCGCGAGCGTCCCGCGCGCGAGCGTGACGCTCCCTTCCACCACGGCGTCCTCGGGGTGCCGCGTCGGGGAGAACGCGACCCGCTCGTAGTCGAGCTGCCAGCGCACGGTCGTCGGGTCGGTGCGGGGCGCGAGCGCGAAGGTCACCTCGGTGCGCGCGAAGAGGCGCTCGTCGGCGATCTCGCGCCGGACGATCTCGCCGCCGCTCCGCACGGGGCCGAACACGCGGCCGAAATACCTCCGCTTCGTCGCGAGCGGGCGGCCCGCGGCGTCCTCGCTGACGACGGTCAAGGTGAGGCGCCGGAAGAGATCGCCCGTCGGGAACGCGTGCCCCACTCCCCGCGGCTCGAGGACGAAGCGGAGCTGGTCGCCGTCGCGGCCTGCGTCGACCGAGACGGCACGCGCCAGCGCGGACGCGTCGCGCGAGGCCGCGAACGCGTGACTCCGGTGCCCGCCGGCTGCGGGCATGTGGCACGAGGCGCACGAGACCGCCGCGTACGCGCTCGCGCGATGCTCCGTCGCCGTCTTCTGCATGCGCTCGCCGCGCGCGTCCGGGAAGTCGAACTCGTGGCAGCGCGCGCAGACGGCCTGACCGAGCGCGGCCGAGCGCTCGACGCCGTGCGGAGCGGAGCTCGGGCCCGCGCGTGGCGACGCCAGCACGGTGCGCGCGTCGCCGGGGCGGAGGTGGCAGGTCGTGCACGTGATGCCGGCCTGGCGCGCGGCTTCGCCCGTCTCGCGTGAAGGGTCGCCGTGCGGCGCGTGGCAGCGCCGGCAGAACGCGAGCGGTTCGGCGTAGACGGCGGTCTCGTAGGCGCTGTTCGAGGCCGATGCATGATGCATGGATCCCTGCCACGTGCGCGCCGCGTCCGCGTGGCAGGCGATGCACGCCTCGTCGGAGAGCGCCGCCGGGCGCGCCGCCGAGCTCGGGGGTGAGGCGGCCGCCGAGCTCGGGGGTGAGGCGGCCGCCGAGGGCTCGCCGCGCCACAGCGCGCTCGCGGACGCGACGAGGAGCGCCGCGCCGAGGCGGGCCCGTCCGAGCTTCACGGCGACTCGGCGATCGGCATCGACAGCGCGACGGGCGTGCGGCAGAGGAGCTTCGTCGAGAAGCCCCCCTCGGCGAAGCGCGCGGCCTCCGACTGCGCCTCCGCCAGCGCCTGCGGCGCCATCGCCGACACGACGAACCCGAGGAGGCGCGCCTGGTGGACGCGCGCGACGAACGGCCGGCGCAGGAGGCCGGGGACCCGCGCCGCCTTCTTCAGCGCCTCGTCGGTGGGCTCTCCGAGCGAGACGAAGACCGTCTGGCAGGCCCGCGTCGCCGGGGGCGCCGGCGTCTCGTTCTCGCGCACCGCGTCCTCGTGGTCGAGCGCGCGGACGGGGACGCGGGCGCCGCGGCGAAGGATGGCCGTGCGGTCGGCCTCCGCGTCGTACGCGAGCAGCCAGACGTCGTCCGAGCCTCGCGCCGCGACCGCGTGGAGGACGAAGCGCGAACCGTCGGGGGACGCCACCGACTCATCGTCCTCCACGTCGACGAAGAGGCCGTAGGGGTTCTCGTAGAAGCCCGAGCGGAGCTTGTCGGCGTAGGTCGCCTTCGTGAAGTCGGGGAGCGGAACCTCCTCGAACGACGAGCCCGCGCGGACGAAGAGCGTCCCGGCCTTGTGGACGACGAGCCGATGGTCGTATGGCCTGTCGCGGCCTTCGTCTCCGCAGACGAGGTAGAGCGGTCCGTCGGGGCCCGCGGAGGACGCGACGATCTCGGCGCAAGGCGTCGCCACCTTCGTCACGCCGCGCGCGTCGCGCTGGGCCAGATAGCCGCCTCGACCGGACAGCCAGAGATCGTCGGCGCGTGGACCCGTGATCCCGTCGATCCACGGCGCCTCCGGCAGGTCGGGCAGCGCGAGCGTCGTCGGCTTCGTCGCGCCCGGCTCCCAGGCGAGCACGGCGCGTGTGGTCTCGAGCGGGCCGCCGTCCGGCTCCCGCGTCGAGCCGGACGCGATGACGCGGCCGTCGGTGAAGGCCGTCCACGCGACGACGACGAAGTTCTTCGGCAGCTCGGGGGTGGCGATCTTCTTCCCCCGGACGATCGCGAACCGGGTGGGGATCTCGGGCGCCTGGAAGGGCGACGCGTCGTAGGCCACGCCCGAGACGTGGCCGAGCAGGACGTCGTCCCTCCAGCGGAGGACCTTGTCGTAGGCCAGCGCGGGCGCGCGGCTCTCGACGAAGCGGCCGGCTTCGTAGGTGAACGTCCGCGAGACGTAGCGGCTCCGGAAATGCCCCTGGTTCGTGGCGACGACGATCGGGCTCGGCCACGCGCCGCCGATCGCCTGGACAGCGTCGACGTTGTTCGCGATCTCCAGGCCGCGCCGCTCGGTGTCGATGTCGCCGACGCGCTCGATCGCGCCGCCGGTCGTCAGGCGCCTGAAGACGCCGCGCGAGCCGAAGAGCAGCTCGCCGTCGGCGAGCGCGTGGATCCGGCCGAATCCGCCGACCGTCGCGACGACCGCGAAGGGGGACGGGCGCGGCGAGGTGGCGCCGAGATCGCCAGCGTCCCCGCCCGCGTCGCGCGCGGCCGCGGACGTCGCGGTCGGAGCAGGATCATGCACCGGCCTCACGCTCGGGCGCTCTCCCGTCGAGCGGCAGCCCGAGCCGCCGAGCACGATGCCCATGACGCCAGCGATCCCTGCTCGCGACAGCGTTCCCACGCCGCGAGGCTACCACGGCGCTGGTCGGCCCACGGCGCCGGCCGTCCGCGGCGCGGGGCGCTCCGGGGAGCTGGGCGGATCACCGCGCCCGCCGGCTCACGCCGCTGCGCCGCTGCGCCGCCGGGCGCTCACACACGTCAGAGCGTCGCGTAGAGGAACGCGAGGCACATCTCGTCGTCGGTGCCTTCGCCCCAGCGAAGCTCGCGCGAGGGTCTTCGCTTGCCGTTCACGATCGGCTGGGCGCCGGGGCGGTTGTCCCAGCGGCAGGTGACGGCCGCGCGCTGGACGCGCTGCCCCTCCGCGAGCCAGTAGCCCTCCTGATGGTGGAAGTCCCACCGCGGCACGTCGAGCAGGCACGCGGCTTCGCCCGGCGACGCCGGCTCGGGCAGCGCCTCCACGCGGATCGATTGCCCGCGCAGGTGCATGTGCGGCGCGACCCCGCGCACCTCGAGCGGCAAGGGCAGCGCGATCTCCGCGCGCGCCGTCGCCCGTGGATCGTCCGGTCCGGCGTTCGCCGGCACGCGGAAGGCGTGCTGGAGGAGCGGGACCCAGACCGCCTGGCGGAGCGGCTCGTCTTGCTTCGCCAGCCACATCTCGATGCGCGTCCGGTCCCGCTCTCCCGCGGCGACGCGCTCGTAGTTCTCGAGGCTGTAGTGGACCTGCATGACCAGGCGCGAGCCGGGCGCGAGGGCGATCGCGGTGCCCTCGGGCAGCGCCGTCGGCGCGCCGGCCTCGTCGGTCGCGCCTGCGCCCGGAGCCCAGCCGACGATCATCTGCGCGTCGAACGAGACCAGCTCGCCTTTCGCGAAGTTCCCGGGTCGTACCGCCGGCGTCACGCCGATCCCGCCGAAGCAGGTGTAGCCGGGGCCGGGCTCGCGCTCGTCGAGCTCGCGGATCCGATCGAGCGCGCCCGCGCGCACCTCGAAGAGGAGCACGTGGTGGACCACGGAGGGCAGCCCGGGCGCGATCCGCAGCCCGACGACGCGCTCGGGGCGCTCGAGCTTCGGATCGAGCACGAAGCAGTGGTAGTCGTCGGCGCGTCCGCGCTTCGGCGCGTAGGCGTCGTCGGGGACGGCGACGCGATCGGGCGCGCCCGCGACGGCGCGGTAGGTCCGCTTCACGACCGGCGGCCGGTGGTCTTCGCGCCGGCCCTCGGGCGCGCCGCGCTCGGCCCAGCGCTGGAGCGCGAGCATGTCGGCCTCGGGCAGCGCGCGCGAGTGGCGGAGCTCGGCGCACGCCGCGGTGTCGGGGAGCCACGGCGGCATGTGGCGCTCCTGCGTCTCGTACACGATCGCGCCGGCGTGCGTCTTGGCGGCCTCGAAGCTCGTGAGCGCCATCGGGCCGATGCCGCCCTCGGCGTGGCAGCTAGTGCATTGGGCCTCGAGGATCGCGGCGACGCGGTTCCAGTAGGTCGGTGCCTCGTCGGCCGCCGCCGCGAGGGCGGCGCCGGCGTCGAGGTCCGGCCGGCGATCGCGCGCCTCGGGTGTCTCGCTCCGCTTCGCCAGCGCGCAGGCGACCGCGACGAGGACGAGCAGCGCTCCGGCGAAGATGAAGGTGACGACGTGCTTCGGCTTCAGGTTTCCTCAGGCGCGCGCGGCGGCGGGGGTGAGGGGTCGCTTCAGGCGCCGCCAACGGCGGAGCGGGATCATCTCGTCCTCGGGCTCCGGCTCGATCAGCTCGGCGTCGCAGCGCGGGCAGGTCCAGTTGTAGAGCTTGCGCGCGCACGCGCCGACCGACATGCCGATGACGACGGCGACGGGCGCGAGCACGAGGTTGAGACCGAGGAGGAGCGAGAAGCCGAGCGCGATCGCGAGCGAGCCGATCCAGAAGCCCACGCTCAGCACCTTCCATATCGACTTCGGCGGGGACGGTGTGACGTGACACCTGCACGAATGACAGAACATGGGGCCTCCTTGCAGCTCATCCGGCGCGGCAGCTCATCCGGCGCGCGCGCGGCCGCTGCGCGGGCGCCGGCCGGTGAAGGATGCGGCGATGCACGCCGCGGGCCCACGCGCGGCGCGAGCTCGAGCTTGGAGACGCCGCCGCGCCGGGCAGCGCGCGCACGAGCTCACGACCGCGCGACCTGGCCGCGGACCGGAGCTCGTTCGGCGGTGCGAGCGGCGTTACTTCTTCGTCGCCGGCGCGGGCTTGGCCGCTGCGGGCTCGGCGGGCGCGGGCTTGGCGGGCGCCGCTGCGGGCTTGGCGGGCGCCGCTGCGGGCTTGGCGGCCGTCTTCCCGTCGGCGCCGGCGGCGGCGAGCGGGTTGCCGTACGCGTCTCGCTCGTCGATCGCGCCGAGCCCGAGCGCGTCGATCTGAGGGAGCACCGTCGCCTTGTCGCCCACCACGACGATCGTCATCGCGTCCGAGCCGAAGTACTCGAGCGCGACGCGCTTCACGTCGTCGGCCGTCACCGCCTCGATCCGCGCGGCGCGCTTCTCGTAGTCGTCGATCGGCATGTCGTGGACGAACAGATCGGAGATCGCGCCGGCCACGTCGGCGACGCCCTCGAAGCGTCCCGGCATGGCGAGGCGGATGCTCTCCTTCGCGAGCGAGAGCTCCTCCGCCGTCGGTCCGTCGCGTCGGAGGCCGTCGAGCTCGCTCAGCGCCTCCTTGATCGCCGGGCCCGTCTTGTCCGCGAAGACCGCCGCGGCGACCAGGAACGGACCGGCGCCGTGACGCATCGAGAAGTACGAGCGCGCTCCGTAGGTGTACGCGTTCTTCTCGCGCAGGTTCATGTTCACGCGGCTCGAGAACATGCCGCCGAGGATCGCGTTCGCGACGACGAACGCCTCGCGGTCCTTGACCGAGTGCGGGACGCCCGGCCGGACGATCTGGACCTGCGACTGCGCGCCGGGCCGGTCGACGAACACGACGCGCTTGTCGGAGGCGGCCTTCGCGGGCGTCTTCGGCGGCTTGCGCGTGACCGCGCCCGGCTTGGCCTTCCATCCGCCGAACGCCGCCTCGAGCTTCGGGACGATGCTCGCCACGGTGACGTCTCCGGCGACGACGATCGCCGCGTTCTTCGGCGTGAAGAGCCGCTCGTAGGCGCGCACGATCTCGGCGCGCGTCAGCTTCTTGGCGTCGGCCTCCTGACCCGTGAGGCTGTGGCCGTACGGGTGCGCGCGGCCGAAGAGGGCCGCCGCGACCGTGTTCGAGGCGATCGACCCCGGGCTGCTCCTCTCCGCCTGGATGGCGGTGACCCGCCGCGTGCGGAGGCGCTCGATCTCGGCCTCCGGGAACGACGGCGCGAGCGCGACGTCCGCCATGAGCTCGAGGCCCGCGTCGAGCCGCTCGGAGAGGACGCGGAGGCTCACGCCCGCCGAGTCCCAGTCGACCCACGCGCCGTGGTGCGCGCCGATCGCCTCGAAGTCGTCGCTGAGCTGGAGCGCGCTCCGCTTCTTCGTCCCCTGCTCGAGCATCGAGCCGAGGAACGACATCACGCCCGGGCGCGCGTCCGGCACGTCGCCCGCGCCGACCGACACGACGAGGCGGGCGCTGACGATCGGCAGATCGTGCCGCTCGACGACGAGCACCCGGAGGCCGTTCTTCAGCTTCGCCTCGCTGACCTTCGGCGCCGTGAACTGCACCTGGCCGTCCGGCGCGGGCGGCTGCTGGCGGAAGGGGGCGTCCGGCGTGACGCGCGGCGCCTCGCTCGTGGCGACCGGGGCCGGCGGCGGCGCCAGCGGCGGCGGAGGCTCGGGCGGCGGGGCGCCGCCGCAGGCGACGAGGAGGGTGAGGCCGACGAGACCGAGCGCGCGCTTCACTTGCCACCTCGCACGACGTTGACGACCTTTCCGGCCACGGGCGCGTCCTTCTTCACGTTCACGAGCGTGACGACGCGGTCCTTCTCCTTGAGCCACTCGCGCGCGGAGCTCGCCACGCTCTCCTTCGTGGCCGTCGTGGTCCGCGCCATGTCCTTCTGGAGCCAGCTCGGATCGCCGACGTAGTGGTTGTAGCTGTTCAGGCGGTTCGCGCGGGCCGAGCTACGCTCGATGTCGAACACGCTCTCGGCGAGGATCGACGTCTTCGCGCGGGAGAGCTCGGCGTCTTCCACGCCGCCGGTGCGGAGCTTGCCGAGCTCCTCGTCGATGACCTTGAGCAGCTCCTCGGGCGTGTGGCCGGGCTTGGCCGTCGCCGTGATCTCGAACACGCTCGCGAGCTCCATCGACGCCTGCGAGGCCCAGACGCTCTGCGCGATCTGGAGATCGTAGACGAGGCGCTTGTAGAGGCGGCTCGACTTGCCGCCGCTGAGCACGTGCGAGACGAGGTCGAGCTCGCCGTCGCCCGGCGCGAAGAGCGGCGCGCTCGGCCAGCTGACCGTGACGCGCGGCAGCTCGACGCCCGCCTCGACGTCGATCCTCGTCTCACCCCGGTGCGGGACGGGGGCCGCCTTCTTCCGCGGCACCTCCGCGCCTCGGGGGATCGGACCGAAGTACTTGTCGACGAGGGCGAGCGCCTTCTTCCGATCGAAGTCGCCCGACAGGACGAGGGTCGCGTTGTTCGGCACGTAGTACTTGCGGAAGAACGCGCGCACGTCGTCGATGCTCGCCGCGTCGAGATCCGCCGGGCTCCCGATCGTCAGGAGGTGGTACGGGTGCTCCTTCGGGAAGAGCTCCGCGCGGATGAACTGCCCGACGAGGCCGTACGGCGCGTTCTCGTAGTTCTGCCGGCGCTCGTTCTTCACGACGTCGCGCTGGCTCTGGAAGGTCTTCTCGTCCGCGTGGTCGAGGAGGAACCCCATGCGATCGCTCTCGAGCCAGAGCGCCAGCTCGAGCTGGTTGGCGGGCACCGTCTCGAAGTAGTTCGTGCGGTCGGTGTTCGTCGTGCCGTTGATCGACGTCGCGCCCGCCTTCTCGAGGAACCGGAAGTACGTGTCCTCCGGCACGTGCTTGCTCCCCTGGAACATCACGTGCTCGAAGAGGTGCGCGAAGCCGTTCCGGCCGGGAGCCTCGTCCTTCGAGCCGACGTGGTACCAGATGTTCGCCGTGACGATCGGCGTCCGGTGGTCCTCGTCGAGGATCACCTCGAGCCCGTTCGGGAGCGTCGTCTTCTCGGCGACGAGCGTCGGCGCGGCGCTCCGCGGCGCTGCGGGCGCCGCCGCAGGAGCGTCTGCGCGCGCGGGCAGGGGAGCCGCCGCGAGCGCGAGACCGACCGGCAGGAGGAACGACGCCCGCCGCAGGCGCGCGAGGACCGAGGACATGTCGAGCAGCATGGGCCGCGGATTATGCCGCTCGCGGCCCCGCGCCGGATCCACAAAGGTGCCTGAGCCAGGGTGGATCGCGGGCAGGCCACGGCGCCGCCGTGATGCCCGAGCTCGCGCGGCGAGGCCGTGCGGCGAGGCCGTGCGGAGCGGCGAGCCGACCGCGCCGCGCCGTCGCCCCCGCGCCGCGATCCGCGCGGTTGTGACAAATCCCGAGCGGAGGGGGCGCCGAGCTCCGCATTTGGGCGACTTCGGTGCTAACCTGTTCCTTGCTGCCCGCGTCTCGAGCCGAGGCGCGCGCCGACACGGGAGAGTCTCCGCGTTGCAGGGCGACAAAGCGCTCATCCTGGGCCTGCTGAACATGCTCGAGCGGGAGCTGCTCCCCGCGATCGAGCGTGGCGATGCGCAGGCGTGGAGCCGCGCCAATCGCATCGCCGACGGCGTCCTCGCGCTCCTCACGGACGACGAGCGCGAGGCGATCGAGCTGCCGAGCCGCGTCGGGGTCCTCCAGGCGCTCTACACCGCCGCCAAGGTCACCCGCGAGGACCGCTCCGCGCGCGCGTGCGCGCTCTACACGTTCGTCACTCGCGGCAAAGAGACGATCGACGCGCAGCGCCTCAGCCGGCCGCCCTCGATGCGCCCCGGCGCGCGCGGACCGGCTTCGATTCGCCCGCCTCCTCACAGCATCATCCCGCCGCCCGAGCGGAAGATGCCCGAGTGGGTGCCCGAGAGCGGCGTCCTCGGCGGCTTCCGCCTCGTCCGGCCGATGGCGAGCGGCGGGCTCGGTTCGCTCTTCCTCGCTCACCGCCTCGAGGACGAGGGCGATCCGCTCGCGCCGCAGGTCGTCCTCAAGGTGCCGCACGACGCCGGCGCGCTGCTCGCGCACGTCCCGGAGGAGGAGCTGCTCGCGCAGTTCCGCGCCGAGGCCTCGGCGCTCGCGGCCATCCCGCTCCATCCGAACCTCGCGCGCATCCTCGCGTTCGACGTCGCCGCCAAGCCGAAGCCGTTCCTCGTGATGGAGCTCGTCGAGGGCCGCACGATGGAGAAGGACCTGGACGAGAAGACGATGACGATGGGCCGCGCGCTCGACGTCCTCGACGGCGTGCTCGCCGGTCTCGACGCGATGCACTCGACCGGCGTGGGGCACCTCGACGTGAAGCCGGACAACGTCATCGTCCGCCGCGAGACCGGCGCGGCCACGCTCGTCGACTTCGGTCTGAGCGGCCGCACGGTCCGCAAGAAGTGCGGCAACCCGATCTACGCGGCCCCCGAGGTCTGGAACGACGACCGCGAGCCGGAGAGCGCCTTCGCCGCGGACGCGTACTCGTTCGCGTGCCTCGCGTTCGAGACGCTCACCGGCAAGATCCTCTTCGACTCGGACGACCTCTTCCAGATCATCCGCCAGCACCTCGCGCACGACGGCCTCCCGCCCGGGATCGCCGAGCTGCGCGCGCGCCCCGAGCTCCGCAAGCTCGCCGAGATCCTCTCGCGCGCCCTCCGCGCGAGCCCGGCGCAGCGGACGCGCATCCGCATGCTGCGCACCGAGCTCGGGCGGCTCGCGCCGCAGCTCCGCGATCTCCAGTGGCCGCTCCGCGGCGCCGATCGCTGGGAGAGCTCCCCGTACTCGGTCGACGATCTCGAAGAGACCTACGTCGGCTGACCACGGGTGGTCGCGCACGCTCGCGCTTCGCGTCGCGCGACGGCCGGACGCCCTCCCCGATCGCCTCGATCGCTGCCTCGCGAGCGGTCGGGGCTTCGGTCTTTTTTGGGACGCGCAGCGGACGGCGGCTTGCCTGCGCTGCGCGCGAACCCCACGTTGGGCTCGTGATCAGCTACGCGTTCGTCGATGGGTTCACTCGAGTCGCTCGCGACGAGGCCATCGAGCGCCTCAAGCGCGCGATCGCAGAGGCCGACGGCGTGATCGTCGACTTTGCGTTCTTCGGAGCCCAGGCGATCCGGCTCACGGTCGAGCTGGACGCGGCGTCGCTCGCGGTCCTTCGGCGCGCGTTCGCCGAGGCGGAGATCGAGCTGTTCTCGCGCTGCGTCGCGGACCTCGACGCGGCGAAGGGAATGGACGCCGCGCATCCCATCGTCGCCATGCTTCACGTCGCGTTCGTCCCCGCCGAAGCCGACGCCGGCGTCGCCGCGCACGCGACCTGACGCGCGCTCGGCGGAGGTCGCGTCGCGCCGGTCGCACCCGAACCGCCTGGCCGCCATGGCGATGCTGGCGCAGTGCCTGCGAACGCCGGGACCTGCCGTTGCGTCGCCCTACCGCAGCGCGCGTGTAGGTCGCCCGCGCACGCGCGCGTCGTCGGGCGCCATGCATGAACGTGCGTAGGAGGCAGAGCGCCGCGTTGACCGCGGGCGCTCTCGGTCGAAGCATTGTCCGTCGTGAACCGCCGCGTGGAAGAGGCGGGGGGCTTTCGCGGGCGAAGAGAGCAGGCGGCCGTCTCTCGGACGCCGACGATCCTCCTCGTCGACGACCACCCGCCGAACCTCATGGCGCTCGAGGCGATCCTCGAGCCGCTCGGCGGTCGGCTGCTCTACGCAGGGTCGGGAGAGCAGGCGGTGGAGCTCGCGACGCGCGAGGACCTCGCCCTCGTCCTGCTCGATCTGCAGATGCCGGAGCTCGACGGCCTCGAGACCGCGGCGCTCCTGAAGAAGAACAGCCGCTCGCGGGCCGTGCCGCTCATCATCCTCACCGCAGGCGAGCCCACGCGCGCCGAGCTGGCGCGCGGCTACGCCAGCGGCGCGGTCGACTTCCTCTTCAAGCCGCTCGATCCCGACGTGCTCCGCTCGAAGGTGTCGGTCTTCGTCCAGCTCTACGAGCAGCGTCACGCGAGCAGCCGCGACTCTCTGGCTCCGCGCTCCGACGAGGGGGGAGGTCGCTTGAGCGAGCGGCTCGTCGCGGCCGCGCCCGCCTCGGAGCAGGCCGCCACGGTGGAGGCGCTGGTCCGCATCTACGCGGCGCTCAGCGAGGATCTCGACGTCGCGAACCTGGCGCAGCGGCTGGCCTCCGAAGCGATGGATCTCACCCAGGCCGCCGGCGCCGCGTTCTACTACCGTGGGGCCGGGGGAGCGGCCCGCACCGCGCACGTGGGGAGCCTCCACGACGCGCTCCGGGAGCTCGAGCCGTCGAGCGCGGTGTTCCGGCGCGCGTTCGAGGACCGCGGAGTGGCGCGCTACGACGACGTCCGTTCGCGCGCGGACCTGGCGGCGCCGCGGTCCGTCGGGAGCTTGATAGGGGTGCCGGTCATCGCGCGCTCGGGGGAGATCGAGGGCGCGCTCGTCCTCGCGCACGACGCGGCCTACGCCTTCGACACGCGCGACGAGGAGCTCGCCGTCGTCACGGCGACGTACGCCGCCGCCGCGTTCGAGAACGCCCGCCTCTACGAGGAAGCGCGCGAGGCGAGGCACCGCGCGGAGCTGGCGGAGCTCGAGCTGCGCGCCGGCGAGGCGCGACTCCGCATCGCCCTCGAGGCGGCGGGCCTCGGCACCTGGGACTTCAACCCCATCACGGACACGCTGCGCTGGGACGCGCGGTGCAAGGCCCTCGCGGGGCTCTCGGCGGACGCGGACGTCACTTACCGGTCGTTCCTCGACAGCGTCCACGCCGACGACCGCGCGCGCGTCGCCGCTGCGGTGGACCGCGCGCTCGACCCGCGGACCGACCATCAGTACGACGTCGAGTACCGCACCGTGGGGATCGAAGACGGCGTGGAGCGATGGGTGAGCGCGCGCGGCCTCGCCATCGCGGAGCACGGCAGGACCGTGCGCTTCATCGGCGCCATGCTCGACGTCACGACCAAGAAGCGCGTCGAGGAGGAGCGCGCCGCGCTGCTCGCCAGCGAGCGCCGCGCCCGCGCGGCCGCCGAGAGCGCGAGCCGCTCGAAGGACGAGTTCCTCGCGACCGTCTCCCACGAGCTGCGCAACCCGCTCAACGCGATCCTCGGCTGGTCGCGCGTGCTCGTCGAGGAGCGCGACATCGACGCCGAGCGGCTCAAGAAGGGGCTCGACGTCATCCTCCGCAACGCGAAGGCGCAGGTCCAGCTCGTCGAGGACATCCTCGAGGTCTCGCGCATCGTCACCGGCAAGCTGCGGCTGTCGACCGGCACGGTCGACGTCGCCGGGGCGCTCGAGGCGGCGGTCGAGACGGTCCGCGCGGCGGCGCAGGCGCGCCGGGTGTCGCTCTCCACGCGCGTGAACGGCGCGGCCGGGACGATCATCGCGGACGAAGATCGAGTCCAGCAGATCCTGTGGAACCTCCTCTCGAACGCCGTGAAGTTCACGCCGGCCGGCGGCGCCGTCTGTGTGAGCGCGGCGCGCCTCGACGACGCCGTCGAGCTCGTCGTCGAGGACTCCGGTGAGGGGATCGAGCCCGATTTCCTGCCGTACGTGTTCGATCGCTTCCGCCAGTTCGACGGCTCTACCACCCGCCGCCACGGCGGCCTCGGGCTCGGCCTCGCGATCGTGCGCCACCTCGCGGAGCTCCACGGCGGCGTCGTCCGCGCCGAGAGCAAGGGCCGGGGACGCGGCGCGACGTTCACCGTGACGCTGCCGCTCTCGCCCTCGCTCTCCCTCGCCACCGACGAGGAGCGCTCGGCGACCCCGAGGCCGCCTCGGGCGAAGACGGAGCCGCGGAAGCTCCTCGCGGGGCGGCACGTCCTCGTGCTCGACGACGACGGGGACATGCGCGATCTCATCGGAATGATCCTCGAAGACGCGGGCGCCACGGTCTTCGCGGCGAGCAGCGTCGCGGCCGCGGTGTCCGCGATCGAGGAGCGCACACCGGACGTCGCCGTGTCGGATCTCGCGATGCCCGGCGAGGACGGCTACGCGTTCGCCGAGCGGGTCCGCACGCTGGCCGCCGAGGCCGCCCGCCGGGTCCCGCTCGTCGCGATGACGGCCTACGCGCGCGCCGAGGACAGGCGGCGCGTCCTCGCTGCCGGGTTCGACAGGCACGTCGCCAAGCCGATCGAGCCCGAGGAGCTCGTCGACGCCCTCGTCGCGGTCATCGCGCTGCGCGGCGAGCCGGAGTGAACGAGCGCGCGCCCCCCTCGACCGCCCTGGCGGCGCGGCGACCGACGGCGCTCAGCGGCGCTCGCCCTGGCCGTGGCGCTCGCCTTGACCCTGATGGCTCGCCGCGCTCGACCCGTCGGCAGGCGGCCGCCGGCGGACGCCGCCGCGCCGGACGTGCGGGGCCTCACCGCCCTTCTTCCCAGCGATGCGCGCCTCGTCGCTGCTGAACTGGTGCGCGGTGCCGGCGGCGTGCGCGGCCCTCCCGCCCTTGCTCGCGATCTGCTTCACGCGCTCACGGTCCATCGCAGCGAAGCCCCGGCGGCGCGGGCGAGGCGCGTCGTTCGGCGTCGTCGCGCGCGCTTGCTCCGGCGGCGCGACGTGCGCGGGCGGCGTGGCCTGGTCCGGCAACGAGGCTTGCTCCGGCAGGTCGGCGTGATCCGGCACCGTGGGGATCTCCGGCGCGACGCTGACGCTCTCGGGCGCCGTCGCGGCGTTCGGACTCGCGTGGTCGGGGGTGGCCGGCGCGACATCCGAGCTCGCGTTCTCCTCCGGCTTCTTCTCTTCGATCGGCATGACGATTCTCCTGCGGCAAGTCCGCGTGCGCGGGGCCAGTCTCAAGATGTATTCCGCTGAGTTGCCAAGCGACGCTCGTGCCATCCGGACAGGCGCCGTAACCGCAGCCGCGCGCGTGAAATCGCGTGTCACCGCGCGACAGTCGTGGCGGGGTGCCGCCACTCTGCTGGAGCTTCCGCGGCAGAACGGCGCGGTCGCGCGTCGCTCCGCTCGAGCGACGGGAGCCGTCTCCTCGCGCCCGGGTGCTCGCCGGGCACGTGTCCTCCGTTCGCGTCGGCGAGCGAGCGCCGTGGCGAGCGTCGGGACGCTCCGCGGGGGCGCGTCGTGGTCGGTCTGCAGAGGCGGTCGCCACGGCAGAGAGCGCGCGCGTCCTCGGTCGCGTTCGTTCGGGCGACCGAACGGTGGTAGCCTAGCGAGCATGCAAGCCAGCTCCTCGGCGCGGATGTCGGCAACGGACGCGGAGAGCGCGTGGGTGCTGCTCGTCGACGATCACGAGGACGGCCGCGAGCTGCTCGGCGAGTTCCTGTCCTTCAACGGCTACCAGGTCGAGGGGTGCGCTTCCGGCGAGGACGCTCTCGAGCTCGTCGCCAAGCGCGGTCGGCCGGGGGTGGTGATCACCGATCTATCGCTCGGGCTGATGAGCGGGAGCGAGCTCGCGCGCAAGCTCCGCGGAGAGACGAAGACCGCGTCCGTGCCGATCCTCGCGGTCACCGGCCACGCCGGCTTCGACGATCCGGAGCGGCTCTTCACCGCCGTGCTCGTGAAGCCGGTGGTGCTCCCCGACCTCGCGGCGGTGCTGAAGCGCGCGATCGGCGGGTAGCGCGACCCACCGCGGTCAGCCGTCGCCGGGCTTCGTCCGCGCGACCTCGCTGCGCAAGGCGCGGATGACCGAGGCGGGGCGCCCGCGCAGCTCGTCGAACAGGCGCTCGCGATCGGAGTCTCCGGACACGAGGTCCGCGATCGTCACGCCGAGCGCGCGCGCGACGCGAGCCAGCGTCCCGACGCCGGGAACGACGAGCCCTCGTTCGAGCTCGGAGACGTACCCGCGTCCGAGGCCGGTCTCCTCGACGAATGCGTCGAAAGCGAACGCGGTCTCCGAGCGCAGGTCTCGTATCCGCTGACCGATCCGCGCCGCGAGGGGATCGGGCCGATCGCGGTGCCTCGATCGAGGGCGCTTCGAGGCTACGACCTTCGCCATGACTCGGTTCTAGCGCAACCCGTGAAGTCGAGGGTTCGTGCTCCCGAACCTTGTGCCGCGAGCGTGTTACGGGCCGACAAACCCGCCGCAGCGGGGCCGGTCGCCCGATGCGGCGCCCGGCGGCAGTTGGCGCGCTCCGACCGGAGAGCGCGCGCGCAGCTCTGCCGAGCGTGGTCGTGACCCCCCGGGCGCCCCGGCGGTCGACCTCAGCGCATCAACGGCGACGCCGCGTCGCGGCCGGCACGGGGCGCGCGGGCGGGACCGAGAGGTGACGGCTCGCGATCACGTGCTCGCCGGAGCGGTGGCGCCCGAAGCGGACGGCGAGGCACGTCGCGAGGGCGTCCAGGTCGAGGGGCTGGGTGAAGCACGCGTCGAGCTCGGGCGGCCGGCGGACGTGGACGTCTGCGTAGCCGATGACGACCGCCGCACGTGTCGTCCGCAGCGCGCGCGCGAGGTCGAAGAGCGACCCGTCCCGGAGGCCGAGGTTGCCGACCAGGCCTTCGATCGCGATCGCGTCCATCACGGCGCGCGCCTCGAGGCACGAGGCCGCCGACACCGCGTTGAAGCCTCGACCGAGCAGCCGCGCGGCGAGCGCGTCCGCGGCGCGCGCGTCGTCGTCGACGACGAGCACGAGCGGAGCCTTCATCGGAGCGTCGTGCGGGGTGCGGCGCATTCGGTCAGCATAGCCCACGAGCTCGGTCGCGTGTATCTCGATAGAGATACCACGGCCCTTCGCTACGTTTCTGGTGCGAGGAGGTACGGTGGGCGGGCGCCGTGTCGCGCGTGGCGCCGCGTTCTCACCCTCGCCGCGGGCCTGGCGCGCGACGGCGGCGACCGCGTGTAGCACGACGTCACGCCCTGGGGCCCCGACGCCGTTACGAGTCGAGGACTTACGACCGCTCGCCCCCGCTCGCGACGGAGGTATCGCCCTTGCTTACGGCCGGGAGTGGTGCCGCTCGTTGCAGTCTCGGGGGCGGAGTGCGTCGACGCGCTCGCCGCGGCCGGCTTCTCGCTGACGGCGAGGACCAGCGCCGACGTGACCCTGACGAAGGGGCTGCGCGTCGTCGTCGTGCCGGACGTGCCGATGCTCCCGCCCGAGGAGCTCATGGCGATCCTCCGCAGCGCCGGCGTGCCGTACTCCGAGTTCCTCGATCTCCTGAGCGAGGCGCCGACCGATCCCGCGATCTCGCGGACGCGCCTCTCGCAGTCCGCGCTGCCGCGTTGAACGAGGTCCGCGCGCTACGCCGCGCGACGCGCCTCAGGCGCTGACCAGGAGCGCGACCGGGAGGTCGGCGAAGATCGCAGGCGCCGCGACGCCGTGCGCCCCGACGACGAGCTCGCGATCGCCGGCGAGGACGTCGCGCCAGCGTCCCTCCGGGATCGCGATCGTGCGCTCGTCCCAGACGTCGCCGCACGCCCACGGGGCGCGGCCTCCGGTCACGCGGTACGGGAAGCGGGTGACCGCGCAGGCGATCGCGCCGGTGTCGTGCTCGCGGAGGAACGCGACGATCTCCTCGCCGGCGTCGATGGGTCGATAGTCCCCCTCGATGAAGAGCCGCTGCATCGCGCGGCGAGCGCGGAGCGCGCGCGAGACGACATGGAGCTTGATGCGTCCGTCGCGGAAGCTGGCGACCAGGTCCCGCGCGCTCGCTCCGTCGAGCGCCGCGAGGTCGCTGCGGAGGCGCGCGTAGTCGACGGGGCCGCGGTTGTCGGGGTCCACGAGGCGAAGGTCCCACGTCTCGCTCCCTTGGTAGGTGTCGGGGACGCCGGGCGAGGCGATCTTCAGCACCACCGCGGCGAGGCCGTTGGACGCGCCGTACGTGGCGATGGCGGTGGCCTTGGCGTCGAGGCTCTCGAGGAAGGCCTCGTCGGAGAGGACGTCCTCGACGAAGCTCTTCAGCGCGTCCTCGTAGGCGTCGTCCGGCGCGAGCCAGCTCGTGTGCTGCTTCGCCTCCCGCGCCGCCTTGATCATGTAGTCGGAGAGTCGCCGCGTGAAGGTCGCGTCGGGGCCGCCCGAGAGCGGGTACGCGCCGAGCGCGGTCTGGAAGAACAGGTACTGGTCCGCGGCGCTCGGCGCGCGCGCTGCGTCGGGCGCCTCCTCGTCGATCGACCTGGTGTACGGCGCGGCCAGCGCGAGCCACTCGCGCACCCACGCCGCGAAGGCCTCCGGGATCTCGGCGAGGACGGCGAGCCGCGCGCGCACGTCCTCACCGCGCTTGGTGTCGTGCGTGGACGTCGCCGTCATCGCGTGGGGCCAGCGCGCGAGCCGCTCCACGTTGAGCGCGTGGAAGGCGTGGATCGACGTCCCGAAGCGATCGGGCGAGCCGCCGACCTCGTTCGACGCCACGAAGCGGACGTACGTGTAGAACGCCGTGTCCTCGACGCCCTTGGCGACGACCGGCCCCGTCAGCTGCTGGAAGCGCATCGCGAACTCAGCGCGGTCCTTGTCCTCCTCGCCGTGCAGCTCGAAGAGGAGCTGATCCTTGAGGAACGCGAAGACCGACGGGTTCACCTCGGGGTTCTTCCGCCGCGCGATCCGGATCGCGCGGGTCACGATCTGTACGTCGGTGGGATCGCGCGAGCCGTCGGGTCGCACGTACGTGCGGTAGACGGGGAACGCCGCGATCGTCTCGCCGATCGCTCGGCGGAGCGTCGCCAGCGTGAAGTCGCGGGAGCGCCGGTCGCGCATCGCGATCCGCTCGAGCCTGAGCGCCAGCATCTGCAGCTCGCTCGCGAGGCTCGAGCGCAGGATGGTCCGCTTCGACTCGAACGCGTGCTCGCCGAAGGTCCGCGTGTCCCCCGTCACCTCGCGGTAGAGCCGCGTGAAGTGCTCCTCGGCGCGCGGATCGACGAAGAGGCCGCTCAGCGCCGCGAGGAAGTCGTAGCCCGTCGTCCCGTCGACCTCCCACGACGTCGGGAGCGACTCGTTGTGCGAGAGGATCTTCTCGGCGACGACCGTGATCGGCGCGCCGGGCAGCGCCGCGCCGAGCGCGCCGCGCAGCTTCGCGAAGTACCCGGCGGGATCGTAGAGGCCGTCGACGTGGTCGAGGCGCACGCCCTGGACGCGACCCTGCGCGACGAGCTCGAGCAGCAGCTCGTGCATGTCGTCGAAGACGGCGCCCTCCTCCATCCGGATCGCGGCCAGATCGTTGATCTCGAAGAAGCGGCGGTAGTTGATCTCCTCGGTCGCGACGCGCCAGTAGGCGAGGCGGTACATCTGATCGACGAGCAGCTGATCGAGATCGTCGAAGCTTCGCGCGTCGCCGGGCGCGCCGTTCATCCGCGCGACCTCGGCGTCGACGACGCGCGCGATGTCGTCGTGCTCCGCCAGCAGGGCGGCGAGGCGGCGCTTCAGCACCTCCTTCTCGCGGGCCCGCTCCTTCGGCACCTCGGACGCGAGCCGCGAGAGGCCGCTGGCGATGCTCTCGAGATCCTGCCGGCGCGGGTCCTCGGACGGCAGGTCGAGCGCGCCTCCCGCGCGCAGGAGGAGCGGCGCCGCGGTCGGCGGGTTCACCGGGAAGCACTTGTCGTAGTAGCGGACGCAGAAGCTGCCTCCGTCGCGCTCGAGCCGGAGCTCGCCCTTCTCGAGGACCTCGCCGTACTGCGCGCCGAGCACGGGGAGGAGCACCTTGCCCCGCAGCGCCTCCTTCGGCGGGTGCCACTCGATGTCGAAGTGATCGGCGTAGATCGACGCCGGGCCGTTCTCGAGCACGTCGTGCCACCAGCGGTTGCGCGGCGACGCCGCCATGTGGTTCGGGACGAAGTCGACGATGTGACCCATCCCGTGGGCGTCGAGCGCCGCCGTCCACGCGACGTGATCCTCCGTCGTGCCGAGCTCGGGGTCGAGGCGCTTGGGGTCGACCAGGTCGTAGCCGTGCGTGCTCCCTGGCTCCGCTGTGAAGTATGGCGACGCGTAGACGTGGGTGACGCCGAGCTCGTGCAGGTAGGTCACGAGGTCGCGCGCAGCGCTGAAGCCGAACTGCCCGTGGAGCTGGATCCGGTACGTCGCGGCGAAGTCGTTCATCGGATTGCCGAAGGGCGGGCTCCTGTTCGTTCTGTCGGTCGCGTGGACGAAGAGCTCGAGCGAGCGCGGCGCCAGCTGAGTCCGGTCTCCGTGGCGCGCCGACTCCTCTCCTGCGCCGCGTCGTCGTCGGTATCGACCAGCAAGTGCCAGGCCTCGTGGTCCGGGCGGGCTCCTGCGGCGGTCCTCCCCTCGGCCGTGTCCTTCGTGTGCTCGTAGACGACGTCGAGGAGTCCGCGGCGCCGGCGCGAGGGCGGGGGGCCTCATCGGGGCACCTCGCCACGACGCAGAACGGCACGCTCGAGGCGAACGAAGCAAGCCGAAGGAGATCACGACGCGGTGCGCGGCTCGCGAGAGACGCGGCTTCGCGGCTTGCCCCGTCCCGGCACGACGCGCATCATGCGGTTTTGTTTCATGAAATCGCTGGGATGCGCACGGGGGACAGCGCGGGCTGTCCGAGCGCTAGAGTGCTTCGCCCCCGCCCCGCGCCGTGGTAAAGGGCCGGGCGAAATGAACACGATTCACGACTTCGTCACGTTCGCGGATAGCACGCTCGCCCACGCCTGGACCGGCAAGAAGGTCCCCATGTCGGACGTCTACGAGGCGTACATCGAGGGCAAGCTCGACATCCCGAGCGAGAAGTGGAACGCGTTCTTCGATTCGCGCAACGAGACGATGTCGTTCCGCATCACCGACTCCCACTTGAAGTGGGCGGTGACGAACTTCATCCCCGAAGTCTTCATCCACTCGAAGGCGCAGGACAAGCGCGTCGTCGGCGACAACTACAACCGCGGAAACGACTTCTACGGTTGGTTCCTCGGCGAGTCGATGGTCTACACGTCGGCCTGGTTCCCGACGCCCGAGACCCCGCTCGAGCAGGCGCAGTACGCGAAGATCGACCACTGCTGCGACAAGCTCATGCTGAAGCCCGGCGAGACGCTCCTCGACATCGGGTGCGGCTGGGGGACGTTCGTCGCTCGCGCCGCGAAGGAGCGCGGGGTCGACGCGCTCGGCGTCTGCCTCGCCGAGGAGCAGGTCGCGTTCGGTAAGGAGCGCATCAAGGCCTACGGCGTCGAGGGCAAGGCGCGCGTCGACGTGCGGGACTACCGCAACGTGACGGGCAAGTTCGACAAGATCGTCTCGCTCGAGATGGTCGAGCACGTCGGCCTCAAGAACCTCGACGCCTACTTCTCGAAGGTGCACGAGCTCCTCGCGGACGACGGCCTTTTCGTCTTGCAGTGGACGGGCATCCGGAACCTGTACAACCCGCAGAACCCGATCTCGGCGCTCACGATGGCGCCCGAGGATCTGATCTGGGGGCTCTTCATGAACCGCTACATCTTCCCCGGCGCCGACGCGAGCTTGCCGCTCTCCTCCATGCTCCGCGCCGCGGAGAAGGCGGGCTTCGAGATCGCGGACGTCGAGAACATGAGCCCGCACTACGTGCGCACGCTCCGCGCCTGGCGCGACATCTGGCAGTCGAACCGGGAAGCGATCGTGAAGAAGTACGGAGAGCGCATGTACCGCCTCTGGTACTTCTTCCTCCACTGGTCGGCGATCATCGGCGAGCAGGGCTCGGCGTTCACGTACAACGTGACGATGCACAAGAACCACAACACGCTGAAGCGCGACGCCCTGAGGATCCCGCGCTCCTGATTCGTCAGGCATCCCACCCGAGGCCCGGCCCGCGAGAGCAGGTCGGGCCTTCGTGTATGTGCGCGGCGGCGCCGGAGCTTCGCGGCCGGTCGTTCGTGCGCCGGCGTCGCTACGCTTCGAGCAACGCCTTCAGCGCGCCGAGATCGCGGCGCACCCAGTCGGCGTCGGCGGCGAAGGCCTCGTCGCTCCGGCCGGCACGAAAGACCGTGAGCGTGACCTCCGCGCCGTCGCCGTTCGCGATCACGCGGAGCGGAATGTAGATCGCCGCGCCGCCGTCCTCCGGCGTGACCCAGTGGTCGAGCACGCCGAAGGCGTTGCGCTCGGAGAAGCGCACGCGGACGGGGCCGTCCGGGCCCGCCGCGGTCCACTCGTCGTCGACCTTTCGCAGCGAGCCGCCCAGGCCGGAGGCCCATCGCTGGAAGTTCAGCGGGATCGACGCGAAGTCGTAGACCTCGGTCCAGGGCCGCTCGATGGTCACGGTCACGGCCAGTGTGTCCGACGTCGTCATGACGTTCGAGGTCCTCGCGAAGGGGGCGCCGCGTGAGGCGAACGCTCGGGGGTGAGGAGCGGAAGGTGCCGGCGCGCGTCGCCGCGCGCGAAGAGGCTCCGGAGCGCGACGCGCTCGCCGACGTCGCCGTCGACGCGGTGCTGCTGCTCGGCGAGGCGCTGCTCGAAGGGGCCGAGCGTCCAGCACGCGTCGGCGTCGAGCTCTTCGAGCGGAGGTCCGCCGTCGATGTTCTTCGGGCAGATGTCGCGGGACTCGATGATCTCCTCTTCGAGCTCGTCCTCTTCGAGCCAGCGGAGCGGTAGGCCCTGCGTGCGGCAGACGTACGGCCGATGCGCGTAGATGCGACAGCCGCCGCTCGCGTCGAGGAAGGCGCATCCGCCGGGCGGTCGCGGCTCGGCGGTCTCGAGGAGCTCGGCGTGATGGCGCCGGATGGCGGCCGCCTCGATCGCGAAGACGGTGAGGTCGTCGACGCAGCAGTCGGCGCACCCGGCGCGGCAGCGGAGCCGCCCGGCGGCGAGACGCTCGACCGGGGCGACGGCCTCGTCGACGAGCGCGTGGAGCTCTTCGACCCAGTCGATCGTCTCGCTCGGTACGGCTGGGCGACGGTCGACCATGTTCCTCTCCTAACGCGGGCGACGTCCGTCGTCGAGCGGTCGAGCGCCGTGGCGGCCGAGCGCGTGGGTGCGCTTCGTGCGCGTTGCACGGCCGAGCGCGTGGCGGCCGAGCGCGTGGCGGCCTGCGCGTCGCGCGCGCCGAGCGCGTGGTGCGCCCGTGCGCGTTGCGCGGCGGTGCGGCCGAGCGGGCGCGCTCGCGCGGTGATACGCTCGTCGCCGTGCTCCGCGTCGCCGTGCTCGAGCTGCCGGCGCGCTGGGGGGAGCCCGAAGTGGCGCTCGCCGAGGTCGATCTTCTGCTCGCGTCGGGGCCGGCGGATCTCGCGATCCTCCCGGAGCTCGCGCTCACCGGCTACGTCTCGGCCGACGGGGACTTCGACGTCTCGCGCTTCGCCGAGCCGATCGACGGCCCGACGGTGCGCGCGGCCGCCGCGATCGCCGAGCGGCGTGGAGTCCATCTCGTCGCTCCCCTCGTGCTCGCCGAAGAAGGCGCGCTCTTCAACGCCGCGGTCGTCCTCGGTCCGGACGGCCGTGTCGTCACGACGTACCGCAAGCGGCACCCGTGGTTCCCGGAGCGCTGGGCGACGCCGGGAGAGTCGGCGCCGCCGCTGTTCGAGATCGCCGGGATCACCCTGACGATCGCGATTTGCTACGACGGCCACTTCCTCGACGACGACTCCGCCGAGGTGCTCGAGGCGGCGGAGCTCCTGGTCTTCACGAGCGCGTGGGTCGACGACGAAGACTCGCGGCTCCCGCTGCTCCGATCCATCGCGCGCCGCTGGGGCGTGTCGATCGCCAACGCCAACTGGGCGCCCGGGGTGGTGCGGGTCCCGGGGCAGGGCGGCTCGTGCGTCCTCGACGCCGGCGGCGTCGCGATCGCGGAGGCCAGCGCCACGGCACGGCGCGGCGGCGAACGCGTCGACGCGCGGCTGTCTCTGCGCAGTTCCAAGGTGCCGAGATCGCGGTAGAAACGAGCTTGCCGTCGTCCCCGTCGCGCCGGCTCGGGGCCAGGCGCTTGCCACGCTCGCGGCGAACGTCGAAGCTCGTGGCGCGTGAGGCTCGGGACCGTCATCGCTGGCAAGCTCCGCCTCGAGCGCGTGATCGGACGCGGCGCGATGGGCGTCGTCCTCGAGGCGAGGGATCTCTCGCTCGACCGCCGCGTCGCCGTGAAGCTGATCCTCGCTCAGCACGCGGCCGATCCGCAGCTCCGCGGCCGCTTCATCCGCGAAGCGCGCGCGATGACGCGCCTCGCGACGGAGCACGTCGCGCGCGTCTTCGAGGTCGGCGAGCTCGACGACGGCACCCTCTTCCTCGCGATGGAGCTGCTCGAGGGCCAGTCGCTCGAGCAGCTGATCCAGAGCGGCGGGCCGCTGCCGGTGGTCGACGCCGTCGAGCTGATGCTCGAGGCGCTCGAAGCGGTCGCCGAGGCGCACGCCCTCGGCCTCGTGCACCGCGACATCAAGCCGTCGAACCTCTACCTCGCGGCGCGCCCCGGCAAGCCCCCGATCCTCAAGGTCCTCGACTTCGGCATCGTGAAGGACGGCGGCGCGACCGCGAAGCTGACCGCGACCGGCACGCTCCCGGGGACGCCGGCGTACATGGCGCCGGAGCAGATCACGCTCCAAGAGGACCTCATCGACGCGCGCGCCGACGTGTGGGCGCTCGGCGTGACGCTGTTCGAGATCCTCACGGGGGCGCTCCCCTTCGGCGGCCCGATCGACGTGATGCTCACGCGGATCCGGACCGCGGCGACGCCGAGGATCCGGGCGACGCGGCCCGACGTGAGCCGCGAGCTCGAGGCGATCCTCGAGCGCTGCCTGGCGAAGCACCCCGCGCACCGCTATGCGAGCGGCGGCGAGCTCGCCGCCGCGCTTCGCGAGATCCATGGGCGCGGCCTCGCGCGCAGCGAGCGCGGCCGCGAACGCCAGTCGGCGATCACCGAGGTCAGCCTCGCGCGTCGCGGCCTCGCGCGCGAGGCCGCGACGACCGCTCCGGCCTCGCGCCACCCGCGGGCGCGGGCGGTGCGCGGCTTGCTCCTCCCGATCGCGCTGTTGATGCTGACGCTCCTCGTCGGCGTCGGGGCGGTGGTGGCGCTGCGGTAGCCCTCCGGGGGCTCCTCTTGGTACGCTGTCGGCGGTGCGTCTCGCGCGGTCAGCGCTCGTAGCCTTCCTCGCCGGGTCCGTGGCGTGCGGGCTCGTCTTCTCTCCGGGCGACTACGGCGAGGTCGCGCCGTCCGCGCCCGACGCGGACGCGGGGCCAGCGCCCGACGCCGCGCCGGAAGGGGACGCCGACCTGCCCGACGGGGACCTCGTGAGCGCGCGCGTCCTCCTCTTCGCCGGTCGCCGCGCCGCGGTGCCGGGCGAGCCGGACGCCGTGGCCGTCGCCGAGACGATGCGGACGACGCTCTCTCCGTCGGGCGAGCTCGGCCCGTGGACGTTCGACGTCTCTCCGTCGTCGGCCGCGGTGTGGACGCGCGCCGCGATGGTCGGCGAGACCCTGCTGCTCCAGAGCTCGTCGACGGTCCTCCAGGCGCCGCTGGCGAACGGTCGCTTCGACGCCGGCTGGTCGCCGCTGCCGTACCGGTCGAGCGCGCCCGAGGGCTTCTTCCGCGGCTGGATCGTCTCCGACGCGGGGATGACGGCGGCGGGCGGTCAAGTCGAGGGCGCCTTCACCACCAACGTCTACGTCGCGCCGTTCGATCTGCGCGACGGCGGGATCGAGCCCTGGGAGGAGAGCTCGTCGAAGCTCGTGAAGGCGCGCGGCGACGTCACGCTGATCCGCGCGGGCTCCTTCCTCTACGCGGTCGGCGGGCGGGACAACGGAGCGTCGACGGCGTCGGGGCGCGACGAGGTCGAGGTCGCGCGCTTCGAAGCCGACGGCGGGCTCGGCGCGTTCGAGGAGACGACGCGCCTCGCCGATCCGGCCGCGGACGCCGCGGCGTTCCGCGTGCTTTTCCCCGTCACCGCGGCCGGCGCCGGTCACCTGTTCGTCATCGGGGGGCAGACGAACGCGTCGGGGGCGCTCTCGGACGTCGCGCTCGCCGCCAAGATCGACGTCGCGACGGGCAAGCTCGGGGCGTGGGTCGCGCTCCCGAGGCTGCCCGCGCCGATGAGCGCGGCGGCCGCGCTCGTCTTCGGCGACCGGGTGCTCGTCTTCGGCGGGCGCCTGGGCGAGGCCCAGTCCGACGGCGTGCTCGCGCTGCCGATCGCGCCGGACGGCTCGTTCGGCGCGACCTGGGAGAAGATCGGCACGTTGCCGGCGCCGCGGTCCGGCCTCGCGGCGGTGGTGTACTGAGATGCGAACGCGCCGGGGCTCGAGGACCAAGCTGCTCGCGCTCGCGCTCGCGCCCGGCGCCGTGGTGGGGTGCGCCGTGACGTTCGCTCCGGGCGACTACGCAGGGGGCGCGGTCGACGCCGGCGCGGTCGACGCGCTGGCTGCGCCCGACGTGGTCGCCGGCGACGCCGGGGTCGCGCCCGACGGCGCGCCCGCCGCTGGCCGCCGCCTCCTCGTGATCGCCGGCGAGAAGGACGGCCCGGAGACGGCGACGAACGACGTGTGGCTCGCGTCGATCGACGACGACGGGGACATCGGCCCGTTCGAGGTGCTGCCGCCGGGGCTCTTCCGCGGCGCGCCGGTGACGGCGAGCGTCGCGAGCGGGCGCCTCTTCGTCGCGATGCGCGCGCTCGGGAGGTCCGTCGAGCACGTCGCGATCGCCGCGGGCGTCCTGACGTCCGCGTGGCAGGGGCAGGCGATCGAGCAGCCGCCGTTCGGAGGGTACGGTCAGGTGTTCTCCGGCTCGAGCCTGCTCGCGCTCGGCGGCGGCGGTGAGGTGATGACCGACGACGGGGGGACGCAGTTCGTCTGGGACGACACGATCCGCGTCGCGCGCTTCGAGGACGGCGGCTTCGGCGCGCTCGAGCCGTCGCCGACGCGCCTCCCCCTCGGGATCCAGGGCATGACGATGGTGCCCTACGCGGGCTTCGTCTACCTCTTCGGCGGTGACAGCGCCGCGGGCGACCAGCGCTCCAGGGTGTACGTCGCGCGGCTCGATCCGACCGCCGGCGTGGGTGAGCTCGAGGAGACGACGCGCGTGGTCAATCCGGCGACCAGTCAGCCGCACACGCCGTCGAGCCCCATCCTGTGCGCGGGCGAGGGGCGCTTCGTCATCGCGGGAGGCACGAGCTCCGACATCGTCCTCTCGAGCACGATCGACGGCGCCGACGGCTCGCTCGGCCCGTGGCGAGCCGTGACGAAGCTCCCCGGGGCGCTCCGCGCGGCGGGGTGCGTCATCTACGACGACACGGTGCATCTCGTCGGCGGGTTCGGCGTCACCTCGCGCACCGACCGCATCATCCGTGCGCGCTTCGCCGCGGACGGGACGCTCGGCGAGTGGGAGCTTTCGTCAGGCGAGAAGCTGCCCGGCCCGAGGTCGGGGGTCATCGCGTTGACGTTCTGATGACACTTCTGCGGCGCTCGTTCGCCCACCACTAAACCGCTCGCGGTCGACGCGTTCGGAGGAGTACGATCGTCTCGATGGTCGGTGCGCCCTCTACGGTGGGGGGACAGCTTGGTCGCTACGAGCTCCACGGCGCGATCGCGCGTGGCGGCATGGCGACCGTCTACGTCGCGCGGATGAGCGGCGCGGTCGGCTTCACGCGGACCGTCGCGGTGAAGCGGCTCCACCCGCACCTCTCCGCCGATCCGGCGTTCGCCGGGATGTTCGTCGACGAGGCGCGCCTCGCCGCTCGCATCCGGCATCCGAACGTCGTCGACACGCTCGACGTCGTGTTCGAAAACGACGAGCTGTTCCTCGTCATGGCGTTCGTGCTCGGCGAGACCCTCTCGAAGATGGTCCGCGCGGCCACCGCGCAGTCGCTGCGCCTCCCCGCGAACGTCGTGTCGAGCATCGTCATCGGCGCGCTCGAAGGTCTGCACGCCGCGCACGAGGCGACCGACGAACAGGGACACCCGCTCGGCATCGTGCATCGAGACGTCTCTCCGCAGAACATCCTCGTCGCCCGCGACGGCGTCACGCGCGTGATCGACTTCGGCGTCGCGAAGGCCGCCGGCCGGATCCAAGAGACCGAAGGCGGCGAGCTCAAGGGCAAGCTGGCGTACATGGCGCCGGAGCAGCTCACGCGCCGCACGGTCGATCGGCGATGCGACGTCTTCGCGATGGGGGTCGTCCTCTGGGAGGCGCTCACCGGACGTCGTCTCTTCGCCGGTGACGACGCCGCCAGCACGCTCTACGCGGTCCTCAACGAGCCGATCGCGCTCCCGAGCTCGGTGTGCCCCGATCTGCCGCTCTCGCTCGACGGCGTCGTGCTTCGCGCGCTCCAGCGCGATCCGGTCATGCGCTTCGCGACCGCGCGCGACATGGCCTTCGCGGTCGAGCAGGCGTGCCCGCCGGCCTCGGCCCGTCAGGTCGGCGAGTGGGTCGAGGCGCTCGCCGCCGACGCGCTCCGCATCCGCTCCGACATCGTGCGGGCCGTCGAGCAGGCGACCTCGCCGGGCGCCATGCACCCACACGGCGCGTCCGACGATCTCGCGTCGCGCGGGCCGGGCTCGGGCGCGCACACCTTCGCGAGCCAGTCGCGCGTCGCGACCGGCTCGCACCCGAGCATGACCGGCCTGTCGACCGGTTCGGCGGTGTCCTCCGTCTCCGGCACGATCTCCGGCACGGTGGGGACGAGCGGCGTGACGGGCAGCGGTTACGCCGATCCGTCGCTCGCGACGCGCGTGGCGCCGCTCGAGCAGGAGCGGCGGCTCCCCGTATCGGCCGTGCTCGCGATCTGCTCCGTGATGGCGCTCATGCTCGCGACCGGGCTCGTCGCCGGGATCAAGGCCCTCGCGCAACGTCGCGCGGTCGCGGCCGACGTCGCCACGGCGGCCTCCGCGACGCCGCCGCCAGGCGTGGCGGAGCCGGCGCCGACCCCGCCACCTCCTGCGGCTGCCCCGCCGCCGGCCGTGCCCGAGGCGCCGCCCGCGGCGACGACCGAGGTGCCGCCCGCGATCGCCGTCGCGCCGGAGCCGACGCCCGCGGTCGAGCCGGCGGCCACCGGCTCGGAGGCGCGCGCGGCGAAGCCCGCCGCGGCACCTCACGCGTCCACGCGGACGCCGACGTCCTCGCGGGAGTCGCCGTCGGCGCCGAAGCCTTCGACCGACTGCGAGAACCCGTTCACGATCGACGCGACCGGCGTCAAGCGACCGAAGCCGCAGTGCTTTGGACGCTGACGCGGTCCTGCTTTGGTCCTACCTCGATCCTGAGCCGGCACGCCTGCCGCTTCGAGCGGGCCCGACCGAGCGCGTCGCCGTCGGCGACCACGCGTCGAGCTCGCGCGGCGAGCGCGAGTTTCGGCCACCGGGAGCCACGTTGCCGTATATTGAGGTGCGATGCTCTCCCGTGCCCGCGCGCTGCCCATGGCCCTCGTGGCGGTTGGGGCCTCGGTCGCCGCGCCCAGCCCTGCGAGGGCGGACGACTCGTCGTGCATCCAGTCCTACGAGCAGACCCAGACGTTGCGACGGGCCGGCAAGCTTCGCGAGGCGCGCTCGGAGGCGGCGAAGTGCGCGAGCGAGTCGTGCCCGGCCGTCCTCGTGCGCGACTGCACGAAGTGGCTCGCCGAGCTCGACCAGAGCATCCCCACCGTCGTCTTCGACGTGAAGAGCGCGGCGGGCGAGGAGCTCACGAACGTCCGCGTCATGGTCGACGAGAAGCTGCTCCTCGAGCAGCTCGACGGCAAGAGCGTCGCCCTCGACGTCGGCCCGCACACGTTCCGCTTCGAGTCGACGGACGGCAAGGGGCTCCCCGCCGAGCAGACGACCGTGATCCACGAAGGCACGAAGAACCGGACGATCGCCGTCACCCTCGCGTCGCCGGGGGCTGTGTCGCCGGTTCGGGCGTCGCCCTCGCGGCCCGTCCCGATCACGAGCTGGGTCTTCGGCGGCGCCGCGCTCGCGTCGCTCGGCGTGGGCACCGTGTTCGCGCTCCGCGGCTCGTCGAAGGAGAGCGACCTCGAGGCCTGCAAGCCGGCGTGCGGCGCGGCCGCGGTGAACGACGTGTCGACGACGTACGCGCTCGCCGACGTCCTCCTGACCGCCGGCGTCGTCTCGGCGATCGCCGCCGTCGCCATCTTCGTCACCCGGCCGGAGGTCCCTCCGCAGGCGGCGGCGACGGCGAGCCTCGTCCGCCGGCGCGGCCTCGCCTTCGAGTTTTGAGCGATGTCGAGCGGAGCCGCATCGCGGGAAGGGCCACGACGATGACGATGACCATCGGTGCTCACCCCGCGCTCCAGGGCTTTCAGATCCTCCAGGAGCTCTCGACCGAGCGGGGCAACAAGGTGTTCCTCGCCCGCAGCAAGAGCGGGAGCGTCGTCGCCGTCCGGGTGCTGGCGGCGCGAGCGCTCTCGGACGAGGCGACGTCGGCGCTGTCGAAGGAGGCCTCGCTCGGCGCGCGCCTCACGCACGACGCGATCCTCCAGACGCGCTCGATGGTGCTCGAGGAGGACTTCGCCGCGGTCGTGACGGAGTTCGTGCCGGGCGTCTCCCTCCAGCGGCTGCTCCGCTTCGCGACGGGGCGCGGCGTGCGGCTCCCGGACGTCTGCGCCTGGTACATCCTGGAGCGCGTGCTCTCGGCGCTCGCGTCGGCGCACGCGCAGAAGGACGCGTCGGGCGGCGGAGCGCCGGTGCTGCATCGCGGCGTGTCGCCGTCGAGCGTCGTCGTCGGCTGGGACGGCACGGTGAAGATCGGCGACTTCGGCCTCGTGCGGATGAGGCAGATCGTGTCGCCCGGGGCCTCCGGCGCGCCCGCCGAAAAGGACCTCCCGGCGGTGATGGCGCCGGAGGAGGCGCGCGGCGACGAGCCCGACGCGCGCGGCGACGTCTTCTGCGCGGCGCTGCTCGCGGTGCGCCTCGCGACCGGTCGCACGCCGTACGCGCGCTTCCGCGAGTCGCGCTCGGAGATGACGCTCGCGATGTCCGAGGGCAACGTCACCCGGCTCGCGCAGACGCGGCCCGATCTCGCGAAGGGGCTCTCGAGCGCGATCGACGCCGCGCTCGAGCCGGATCGTGACAAGCGCACGACGACCGCCGAAGAGCTCCTCGCGGCGCTGCGCGCCGCCGCCGACGTCGCGCGCGGCAAAGCGGCGCTCGCCAAGCTCGTCGGGCGATGGCGCGAGGCGCTGGAGACCTCGGTCACGCCGTGGGAGCGTCGCGCCTCGATCCCCGACGACGTGCCCGAGGAGGAGACGGGCCTGATGAAGGCCGGGACGCTGGCGCTCGCGACGCCCGACGAGCGGCCGAGCGACGGCGCGCTCGTCAGCGCCGCCGACGTGCCCGACGAGCCGTGGAAGAAGGACCAGGTCCCCGCCGAGGAGGTCGCGCTCACGCCGACGGACCCTGTCGCGAGCCTCTCGCGCCTCGGGTCGATGGCGCCGGACGCTCTCGTCATGCCGCTCCCCGCCATGCGGATCACGATGCCGGAGCTGCCGACCTACGGCGGCCCGGCCGTCAACGTGGCGCTCCCGCCGCCGAAGCGCGGGATCTTCACCGGCGGCGTGGCCGCGGCGGTCATCGCGACGATGTTCGTCGTGCTCCTCGGCGGAGCGTACATGCTGTTTCGGTGGCTGCTCGGCGGTTGACGAGCCGCGCTCCGCCGCCCCCGGCGCGAGCGCGCGGAGCGAGCGTCGCTGCGATCGGCGTCTCTCCGCGCGCGATCGCGCGCCCAAATCGCTGCAGGGCGTCGCTGCGTCGGGTAGGCTCGCAGCGCGTGTTCGTGAGCTTCCCGACGCGGCTTCGCGGCTCGTGCTGCCTCTTCTTCGTCGCCATCGTCGTCAGCGCGGTGTTCTGGCCCACGGACGCGCAGGCGATCCGCCCGTTCATCACCGACGACGCGCACACGGTCGGCGAGGGGCACCTCCAGATCGAGACGTACTGGCGCCGCGACCGCCAGAGCTTCCAGCACTGGGTGCTCCCGGCGATCGGCCCGACGCACTGGCTCGAGCTGACGCTGGGCGGAGTGCACGGCGTCGCGCCGCTCGGCGAGCGCCCCGAGCGCCCCCGCTACGCGCTCGGCGGGCCGATCGCGCAGGGGAAGTTCCTCCTCCGCGACGCGGTCCCCAACGAGCTACCCGGCGTGGGCATCGTGGTCGGGGGCGTGACGCCGGGGGGGCGCGGCGGCTTCGAGGCGCCGGGATGGAGCGGCTTCAGCTACCTCGCGGTGACCCAGGCGTTCTTCAAAGAGGACGATCTGCTCATCCACGGCAACGTCGGCGTCTCCACCATCTCCGCGCCGGGGCTCGATCCCGCGAAGGTCACCTGGGGCATCGGCACTCAGGTCGAGACGCTGTTCGACTTCCACCTGATCGGCGAAGTCTTCTCCGGCGATCCGTACGCCGTGCGGGCGGGAGGCGCGTACCAGACCGGCTTCCGCCAGATCTTCAACGACCACATCCAGCTCGATTTCACGTTCGGCGGCGGCCTCTGGGGCGCGATCCTGCCGGTGTGGTTCTCCAGCGGCGTCCGGATCGTGAGCCACGATCTCTGGTGACGAGGCACCGCGGCGCGGCGACGTGTCGCCGCCGCGCACGGTGGCGGTCCGTGGACGTGCTCCGCGTCGCCGGGCGGACGTCAGCCGGTCCGCGTCGCCGGGCGGACGCCAGCCGGTCTGCGTCCGCCGGGCAGAGGTCAGGCGGTCCGCGTCCGCCGGGCGGACGTCAGCAGCCGGTCCGCGTCCGCCGGGCGGACGTCAGGCGGTCTGCGGCCGCCGGCAGAGGTCAGGCGGTCCGCGTCGCCGGGCAGTTGCAGCTCGGCGGGCACGCGCAGGCAGGTCCGCAGGTGCACGTCGGACCGCAGCAACACTCGCCCGCCTTCGGGGGCAGCCTGCCGGCGCAGGTGCAGCTTCCGCTCGGACACGACTTGCAGCCACACGCCTTCTTCGAGGGATCGGTCATCGCTCTGTCTCCTTCGATCGAGAGAGACGTTGGGACAGCCACGATCTTACACCCGAGGACGACGGCTGCATGCTCGAGCTCGCGCTCGCGGCGGCGCGCCTCGGGTGGCGACGCGTCCCACATCCACACATCGATCCGCGCCGCGAAGTTGGTCCTCGACGGCCGACTCGTTTACGCCCGGTGAGGCCATGATGGACGCTCGCCACGACCTCGTTCGAACCGCGGAGAGCTACGACGCGCCGCCGCCGCGCGATCGACTGCCCACGCTCCCCGAGGACCTCTCCGAGTATGCCTGGATCCACACCGGCCCGCCGAGCTGGTCCGACGGCGACGGCGGAGCGATCGCGGCCGCGCAGCCCGCGTCGAGCGCGCGCGGCGACGTGGCCGGCGCGCCGCTCGTCGACTTCTGGCACTGCGACGTCCCCAAGGTCGTGGCGTACGTCGAGTCCGTCGCCGATCCGTGCGAGGCGCGGGTCCTCGAGCTCCTCGACGGCCGTGCGACGATCGGCGTGCTGCTCGAGACCTCGGGCCTGGCGCTCCCCGACCTGCTCGGGCCGCTCGGCGAGCTCTACGCGCGCGGCGTCGTCGCGCTCGATCGCTCGCAGCGCCTCGCGCGCTGAAGGCCGCCGCGCGCTTCGACCGCGGCGCTACCCGGACGGGAGCGAGGCGCCGTGCAGGAACCGCGCGTAGCCGATCTCGGACGCGTTCTTCATCAGCTCGAGGTTGACCCACGCCACGATGTCTCCGAAGGGGCGCTCGCTGACGGGCCAGCGAGCGCGCTCGTGCGACCGCAGATCCTCGTCCGTGAGCTCCTCGATCGCGGCGCGCCACTCGCCGTGCAGTCGCTCGATCCACGCCCGCGCGCGCTCCGCGTCGCCCGGCCAGGACACGTCCTCGCGCGTGAGGGTCGCGGCGCCGAACGAGTGATCGATCACCGTCGACCACCAGAAGCCGATGTGCCAGGTCAGCCATGCGATGCTCGGCGGGCCGAGGTCGTAGCCCTCGTGATCGGGCCAGTCGGGCAGCCACTTCCCGTCCGCGTCTTCTCGAACATGCAGGCCCTTGGCGGCCGGTCGCCACATGCAATGCTCGGTCGTGAGCCCGTCGAGGTGGAAGCTCGTCAGGGCCCACGCCGTCTCGAGCTGCCGCAAGAGGCAGTCGCGGTTCTCGTTCGCCATCGGTTCGATGCGCTCGCACAGACGCGCGATCGCGTCAAACCGGGGCGCCGGCCGAGCGTCGAGGCGTCCGCGATCAGCGCGCCGAGCACTGCGGATGCGCGAGACGCTCGCGGATCGCCTCGACGTGCGCCGCGTCGCGCTCGAAGCCGAGGTAGCGCCGTCGGAGCTCCCTGGCGGCCACGAGCGTCGTTCCGCTCCCCGCGAACGGATCGAGCACGTTGTGCCCGGGGGCGGTCGTCAGCTCGATGAGCGCCTTCATGAGACGAACTGGCTTCTGGTTCGGGTGCAGGCCTCCCTCGCGCGGCTCGAGACCGCACTGGATCACGTTGTCGACGTGATCGAAGTAGCGCGCGAACGCCTCCTGGTTGTACGCGCCGACGGCGTGCTCGATCACGTTGTCGGCGATCGTGACGCGGTAGGGCTTGAAGCACCAGATGATCGGCTCGAAGGTCGGCCGGAGGTTCCCGAGTCGCCAGCCGGCCCATCGCCGGGCGCGCGCGGCGTCGCCGCGCCGCTCGAAGACGATGCTGAGCCGCTGCGCGCGATGCACCGCTTGAGGCCGGAGCCACGCGAGCATGTCGCGGAAGTTGAAGCCGGCGTCCTCGAGGGCGGTCACGCACCGGGGCGCGTAGCGCCGGCCGGCGAAGACGACGGCGGAGCCCCCCGGCTTCAGCACGCGCAGCCACTCGCGCGCCCACGTCGCGCACCACGCGTAATACTCGCGAGGGATGTTGCCGTCCGCCTCGGACCAGCCGTTGATCGGCTTGCCGCGTCGCTTGAAGACCGCCCCGGCGCGCCCTTGCGCGGGGCTCTGGCCGAGGAGCGCCGAGTTGGTGTTGTCGTGCAGGACGTCCCACGCGTCGGCGCCGATCCCGTAGGGGATGTCGCTGAGGACGAGGTGCACCGACTCGTCGGGCAGATCGCGGATCAGCTCCACGCAGTCGCCCGCGACGTGCCCTGGTCCCTCCGGACCGAAGCGGTCGTCGGGGGAGCACGAGGTGGGCGGTTCCGCGTCGGCCATGGTGGCGGTCTCTCGCGCTGCGGGCTCAGCGAGCTCGAGCAGCCTTCCGGCCAGCCCCGACGAACTTCGCGAGGTGCTCGCCGGTCAGCGTCGCCTTCGCCGCCGCCAGATCTGCGGGTGTGCCTTCGAAGACGATCCGGCCGCCATCGTGCCCCGCGCCCGGCCCGAGGTCGATGATCCAGTCCGCGTGAGCCATCACGGACAGGTGATGCTCGATCACGATGACTGATTTGCCGGAGTCGACCAGGCGATCCAGCAGCCCGAGCAGCTGCTCGAGGTCGGCCAGGTGCAGGCCCGTGGTCGGCTCGTCGAGCACGTAGACGCCGCCCTCGGTCCCCATGTGCGTCGCGAGCTTGAGCCGCTGGCGCTCGCCGCCCGACAGCGTGGTGAGCGGCTGGCCGAGCCGCAGGTAGCCGAGCCCCACGTCGGTCAAGCGCTGGAGGATCGCGTGCGCGGCCGGCGTGCGCGCCTCGCCGGCTCCGAAGAAGGTGGCGGCGTCCTCGATCGCCATGTCGAGCACCTCGGCGATGTCGAGCCCGCCGAGCCGGTAGTTCAGCACCGCCGCCTGGAACCGCCGGCCCTCGCAGTCCTCGCAGACCGTGGTGACGCCGGCCATCATCGCGAGGTCGGTGTAGATCACCCCGGCGCCGTTGCAGGTCGGGCAGGCGCCCTCGGAGTTGGCGCTGAACAGCGCGGGCTTCACCCCGTTCTCCTTCGCGAACGCCTTACGGATCGGCTCCAGGAGATCGGTGTACGTCGCCGGGTTGCTCCGCCGCGAGCCGCGGATGGGGCTCTGGTCGACCGACACCACGCCGTCTCGGCCGCACACGGAGCCGCGCACGAGCGAGCTCTTGCCCGACCCGGCCACGCCGGTCACCACCACCAGCACGCCGAGCGGGATGTCGACGTCGACGTCCTTCAGGTTGTGCGTGCGGGCGCCGCGCACCTCGAGCACGCCCGACGGCTTGCGCACCGACGTCTTCAGCGTGGCCCGATCGTTCAGGTGGCGGCCGGTCAGCGTGCCGCTCGCCAGGAGGCCGTCGACGGTGCCCTCGAAGACGAGCTCGCCGCCCGCGCTGCCGGCGCGGGGGCCGAGGTCGACGACGTGGTCGGCGATCACGATCGTCTCGGGCTTGTGTTCGACGACGAGGACGGTGTTGCCCTTGTCGCGTAGCCGCAGCAGCAGATCGTTCATCCGCTGGATGTCGTGTGGGTGCAGGCCGACGGTGGGCTCGTCGAAGACGTAGGTCACGTCGGTGAGCGACGAGCCGAGGTGTCGGATCATCTTCACGCGCTGCGCCTCTCCCCCAGAGAGCGTACCGGCCGAGCGCGCGAGGCTGAGGTAGCCGAGCCCGATCTCCACCAGCGAGTCGAGCGTGTGCCGCAGCGACGCCACGAGCGGCGCGACCGACGGCTGGTCGAGGCCGCGCACCCACTCGGCGAGATCGCTGATCTGCATCGCGCAGGCGTCGGCGATGTTGATCCCCTTGATCTTGGAGGACCGGGCGACCTCGTTCAGCCGGGTGCCGTCGCAGTCCGGGCAATCGGTGAAGGTGATCGCGCGCTCCACGAACGCCCGGATGTGCGGCTGCATCGCGTCGACGTCCTTCGAGAGGAACGACTTCTGGATGCGCGGGATGAGCCCTTCGTAGGTGAGGTTGACGTTGTCGACCTTGATCTTGGTCGGCTCTTTGTGGAGGAGATCGTTCAGCTCCTTCTTCGTGAACTTCCGGATCGGCTTGTCCGCGTCGAAGAAGCCGCAGCCGTTGAAGATGCGGCCGTACCAGCCGTCGACGCTGAACCCCGGGATCGTGAGCGCGCCCCCGTTCAGCGACTTCTTGTCGTCGTAGAGCTGCGTCAGGTCGAAGTCGGTGATCTGCCCCATGCCCTCGCACCGCGGGCACATGCCGCCCGCGCGGGTGAAGACGACGCGCTTCTCGTTCTTGGCGCTGCCTCTCTCGACCGCGATCTCGCCGACGGCGCGGACCGACGGGACGTTGAAGGCGAAGGCGCTGGACGAGCCGACGTGCGGCTTGCCGAGCCGGCTCCACAGCACGCGGAGCATCGCGTTGGCGTCGGTCGCGGTGCCGACCGTCGAGCGAGGGTTGCCGCCCATGCGCTCCTGGTCGACGAGGATGGCGGTCGTCAGCCCGGAGAGGACGTCGACCTCGGGGCGCCCGAGCGTCGGCATGAAGCCTTGCACGAACGCGCTGTAGGTCTCGTTGATGAGCCGCTGCGACTCCGCCGCGATGGTGCCGAACACCAAGGACGACTTGCCCGAGCCCGAGACGCCGGTGAACACGGTCAGCCGTCGCTTGGGGATCGCGACGCTGACGTCCTTCAGGTTGTTCTGCCGCGCGCCCTCGACGCGGATGAGGTCGTGGCTGTCGGCGGCGTGCTGTCGGGCGGTGTGCTGGCGGGAGGAGGTCATGTTTCCTGGGATCGAGTAGCGGCGAGCGTGAGACGGTGACGGCGCGCCCCGGTCAGCCGCCGGCGCGAGCCGATTCTACGCGGCGCCATCGACTGGCGTACGGCAGCGCGAACAAATAGATCCCGGTGACGAGGAGCAAGGCGAGCGGGGGCAACGCCAGGAGGCCCAGCCAGACGGCCTGCGCGTCCAGGCCCATGGCGGCGATGTTGACGACGACCGCGACCGTGAAGGCGACCGAGACCCAGCGGTGGGCTTGCCGGATCCATCGGTTCCGGCGCGACGGCGTCGCCTCGGGCGCCGGGCTCACGCGGTCCTCGCGAGCAAATCGAGGAGCTTGCCGCCCATCATATTCCAGCCGTAGCGCGCGCCTCCGAAGTTCTGCTTCTGGTCCGGCTTGAAGCCCGAGTGCACGAGGGAGAGGCGCGTGCCCGTCGCCGTGGGCGCGAGCGTGAACGTCACGACGGTGTCCATGTCGCCGACGACCCATGCGTAGCTGAGCTTCCGGTGCGCCTCGATCTCGAGGACTCGGCAGTTCACGACGCCGTCCCAGGCAGGCAACGGCTTGGCCTGGAACCGGAACGCCGCGCCCTCCGCGAGCTCGAGATCGACGACGGGGAGCAGCCACTCCGCGAGCAGCGCCGGCTCGGTGAGCGCGCGCCACACCTTCTCCGGCGCGTACTGGAGCTCGAGCTCGAACGAAAGGGTTTCGGTCTGCGAAGGTTCGGTCTTGTCGAAAAGCGTCATCGGTCCATCTTCTCCAGCAGTCGTTCGAGGCGGTCGGCGCGCTCTGTCCAGAAGGCGCGGTAGTGCGCGATCCAGTCGATGAGCGGCTTCATCCCGCGCGGCTCCACCCGGTAGTAGACGCAGCGCCCCTCGCGCCGGCCGTTCACGAGCCCCGCGTCCTTGAGCGCCGCGAGGTGTTGCGAGACCGCCGGCTGCGAGATGTCGAACCGCGCGGTGAGGTCCTTCACGGCGGCTTCTCCGCGGGTGAGCGACTCGAAGATCGCCCGGCGGCTGGGGTCTGCCAGCGCCTGGAAGATCTTGTTCTCGGCCGCGCCCGCGCTCTGCATGGCAGAATCAATAAGCCATGGCTTATGTGTTGTCAACCTGCCGTGCCGCGGGATCGACGACGGCGCTCCGGCTCGCTCGGGACGTTCCGTCGAACGAGCTCGGGTCCGCGCGGGGCTCGCCGTCACGAGGTGTCGAGCACGAGCTTGCCGCTGGTCTCGCGCGACTCGAGCGCGCGGTGGGCCGAGCCGACGTCGCCCAAGGCGAAGACATGGTCGATGCGCGGCGCGAGCCAGCCCTCCGCGACTCCCGCGAGCACGCGGGCGCCCCGCGTCGCGACGCTCGCGTCGCCGCTGCCGAGGAAGCTCGGGATCTGGAAGCCCGAGATCGTGAACGACCTCGGCACGAGCGCCATCGGCGCGACCGGCGCCGGGACGCCGCCAGACCAGCCGTAGAAGACCAGGTGCCCTCGCTCTCGCAAGACCCCGAGGTCGCCGGCGAGCGTGGCCGCGCCCACGCCGTCGATCACGTAGCCGACGCCGCGCCCTTGGGTCAACGAGAGGCCGGCCGCGACGAACGCGTCGTACCGCACGACGAGGTCCGCGCCGGCGTCACGCGTCACGTCCGCCTTGGCCGCGGTCGACGTCGTGCCCAGGACCGTGCCGCCGAGGCGCTTGGCCCATCGCGTCAGCAGCGCGCCCGTCCCACCGGCCGCGGCGTGCACCAGCACCACGGTGCCCGCTCCGACGCGGCAGACGTCGTGCAGCAGCGCGTCGGCCGTGATGCCCTGCAACATCACGGCGGCGGCGGCCTCGAGCGAGACTCCGTCGGGGACGCGCACCGCGTGATCCGCGGGGACCACACACGCCTGGGCGTAGCCGCCGGCGCGCAACGACAAGAACGCCACCCTCTCGCCCACGCGCCTCCCGTCGACGCCTGCGCCCACGCTCTCGATCTCGCCTGCGCCCTCGACTCCGGGGACGAGAGGGAGCCCGACCGCGAACGGCACGCGCCCGCTGCGCAGGTTGACGTCCGCGTAGTTCACGCCGGCGAACCGCGTGCGGACGCGCACCTCGCCGGGCCCGGGCTCTGGCGGCGGCCGCTCCTCGCTCGTGAGCGTCTCAGGCCCGCCGTGCTCCGCAAGTACGATCTGCTTCATCTCGCTTCGGCGTGACCGTGGCTCCGCGCTGGACGGCGCGCCTCGCGATCCAGCGCGGTGAGCTCGCCGCGCTCCGCATCGCGGGCGGCGTCGCGCTCGCGTGGAAGGTCGCGACGCGGCGCGGCGAGCAGGGCGCGGCGGTCCTCGGCGTCGTCGCCCTCCTGCGGGAGACGGCGCGGGCGAGCGCGACGACCACGGCCCCGCGCGCGGTCGGGGGCGCTCGGAAGCTGCGTGGTCGACCGGCCCGATCGTGATCGGGGCGCGCGGCGTGGGCCCGCGCGGCGCGCGGCGCGGTGGCGTGGCCGGTACGCCCGTCGCCCGAGGGCGATCGCGCGGGCGGGTCGGGGGCGTTTCGGGTAGACTCTCGCCTCGATGACGATGTTCTCCGTGTTTCTCCTCGGCTGAGCGCGCCGCACGCCGGCGCTGTGCACGTCCGCGATGCGCGTCGCGCGCGATCGCGTGGCTTTCGCTCGAACCGTAGGAGACTCGGATGCCTCATCGTGATGTCGCGCCGACCGCAGCGCAGATCGAACAGTTCGTCGTCGACGGCTTCGTCCGCATCGATGACGCTTTCCCCCGTGAGACGGCAGACGCTTGCCGCCGCATCTTGTGGCTCGCCACCGGGTGCGCCGAGGACGCGCCGGCGACGTGGACGCGCCCCGTCGTCCGAATCGGAGAGATCCCGCACCCGCTCTTCCGTGAAGCCGCGAACACCCCGAGGCTGCACGCTGCCTACGACGCGCTCGTGGGCCGTGGCCGCTGGCTGCCTCGCGGGAGCCTCGGTACGTTCCCGATCCGCTTCCCCTCGCCGGACGATCCCGGCGACTGCGGCTGGCACGTCGACATGAGCTTCGCGGCGGAGGGAGAGGCCGACTTCCTCGCTTGGCGCGCGAACGTGACCTCGAAGGGGCGCGCGCTCCTCATGCTCTTCCTGTTCTCCGACGTCGGCGAGCACGACGCACCGACCCGCGTACGCGTGGGCTCGCACGCGGACGTCGCGCGGAGGCTCGAGCCTCACGGGGAACGCGGCCTGACGCTCGCGGAGCTCGCCGCCACCGCGTTCGCAGAGTCGGCGCACCGCCCCGAGGCGACCGCGACGGGACCGGCGGGTACGGTGTACCTCTGCCACCCGTTCCTCGTACACGCGGCTCAGCCGCTTCTCCGCGGGACGACGCCGCGATTCCTCGGGCAGCCAGCCTTGCTGCCGAGCGAGCCGCTCGATCCGTGGCGAGAGGGCGCCTCGCCGGTCGAGCGCGCGATCCGGGCGGCGCTCGTCGATCGCTGAGCCAGACGCTCGGGCCCGGCGGAGTCCTCGCTGATTGGACGTCGCCGCCGAGCGTGCACGTTACTCGGCGGCGGCGGCCCCCCCGCCGCTGGGGACCGCCGCGGCGTCGCCCGGCCCCGGCGCGCGGAGGCGCTCGCCGCGGTGGTCGCGAGCGAGCAGGACGTAGACGCACGGGACGACGAAGAGCGTGAAGAGCGTCCCGATCGCCATGCCGCCGACGAGGACGATGCCGATCGAGTTCCGCGCGACCGCGCCGGGGCCCGACACGAGCGTCAGCGGGAAGTGACCGGCCACCGTCGCCGTCGTCGTCATCAGGATCGGCCGGAGCCGGGTGCTGGCCGCCGCCTTGACCGCCGCGAGCTTCGACAGCCCCTTTTCCTGCTGTGCGTTCGCGAACTCGACGATCAGGATGCCGTTCTTCGACACGAGGCCGACGAGGGTGACGAGGCCCACCTGGGAGTAGATGTTGAGCGTCGTCGTCCAGCCGTCGGTGAGCGCGAAGCTCATCCCAGGAGGACCGGTGAACTTCAAGAAGGTGAAGATGAGCGCCCCGAACATCGCGAGCGGGACGGAGCCGGCGAGGATGACGAGCGGGTCGCGGAACGAGTTGAACTGCGCCGCGAGCACGAGGAATATGAGGAGGACCGCGAGGCCCATCGCCGGGAGGAACCTGCCGCCCTCCTGGCGGAGCTGACGCGACTCGCCGGTGTAGTCGACGCGGTAGCCGGGCGGCAGCTTCCTCGCCGCCGCGTCCTCGATCACCGCGAGCGCGCCCTCGAGCCCCTGGGTCGCGACCCCGGACATCTTGACCGCGTTGAGCTGCTGGAAGCGGTTCAGCGTGCGCGGCGCGACCTTGTTCTCGAGGGTCGCGACGGCGCTGAGGGGCATCATCTGCCCGTTCGCTCCGCCAATGTGGAGGAGCGAGAGCTGGTCGGCGGTGAGCCGCGCCGAGCGCTCGAGCTGCGGGATGACCTTGTAGCTCCGTCCCTCGATGTTGAACCGATTGACGAAGTTGCCGCCGAGCGCCGCCGAGAGATCCATCCCGACCTCGCGCATCGTGAGCCCCATCGCCGCGATCTTGTCGCGATCGAGGACGATCTCGGTCTTTGCCTGGTCGATCCGGACGTCGATGATCGGCGGGAAGGCGAACTGCCCGCTCTTCATCGCCTCCTCGCTGAGGACGTCTGTGAAGCGGAGGATCTCCTCGTGGCTCGCCGTCGACGCGATCACCACTTCGACCGGGAAGAACCCGGGGCTCGGGAGCGCCGGCGGGAGGAAGACCGGCGCGCGGATCCCGGTGATGCCCGTCGCCTTCTCGCTGAGCTCCTCCTGGATCTCGAAGATGCTCCGCTTCCGCTGCTTCCACGGCTTCGTCATCATCCCGCCGAAGCCGGTGTTGGCGAAGGTGATCTGGAACGAGCTCTCGAACTCGGGCACCGACTTCCAGTCCTCGCTGACCTGGTTCGAGTAATGGACGACCTGCTCGAGGCTCGCGTTCGCCGGGACCTCGAGCGCGCCGAAGACGTCGCCCTGGTCTTCGTTCGGCGCGAGCTCGCCTGGCGAGAACATGTAGAGCGGGACGACGAGGAGCGTGAGCGCGCCCCAGACGAAGTACACCGCCGGCCTCGCCCGCAGCGTCGCGGCGAGGAGCGCCTCGTAGCGCGTCTTGATTCGCTCGAAGGTGTGGTCGATCTTGCGCGAGAGCCAGCGCTGCTCGTGCTCCGGCTTGAGGAGGCGCGACGCCATCACGGGGGAGAGCGTCAGCGCGACGACGCCCGAGATGAAGACCGCGCCGGCGAGGGTGAAGGCGAACTCGCGGAAGAGCGCGCCGGTGAGGCCGCCCTGGAGCCCGATCGGAGCGTAGACGGCGGCGAGGGTGATCGTCATCGCGACGATCGGCCCGACAAGCTCGCGGGCGCCGATCAGCGCCGCGTCGCGCGGGGACTTGCCCTCGCGGATGTTGCGCTCGACGTTCTCGACGACGACGATCGCGTCGTCGACGACGAGCCCGACCGCGAGGACGACGGCGAGGAGGGTGAGCAGGTTGACGGTGAAGCCGAGCACCTGCATCAAGAAGACGGCGCCGATCAGCGAGACCGGGATCGCGACGATCGGGACGACGACGGTGCGGAGCGAGCCGAGGAAGAGGAAGATGACGACGACGACGATCAGGATCGTCTCGGTCAGCGTCTCGACGACCTCGTCGATCGCGTTCTCGATGTACTCCGTCGAGTCGTAGGCGGTGGCGACCGTCATCCCGGTCGGCATCTCCGCCTCGATGTTCGCGAGCTCCGTCCGGACCCGGCCGATGACGTCGAGCGAGTTGGCGTTCGGCAAGACCCAGACGCCCATGAAGACGGCGCGCTCGCCGCTGAGGCGGACGTCCTGCTCGTAGGTCTCCGAGCCGAGGACGACGTCGGCGACGTCGGCGAGGCGCACCAGCGTGTCGCCCTGGCTGCGGACGACGAGGCGCTTGAACTGCTCGACCGACTGGAGGTCGGTCTTCGCGGTCAGGTTCACCTGGACGAGGGCGCCCTTCGTCTCGCCGACCGCCGCGAGGTAGTTGTTGGCGGCGAGCGCGGTCCGGATCTGCGAAGGGGTGACGTTGAGCGCCGCCATCCGCTCCGGCTTCAGCCAGGCGCGGATCGCGAACGCGCTCCCTCCGAGGATGTCCGCGCGCTGGACCCCCTCGATCGCGGCGAGGCGCGGCTGGACGATCCGGATGAGATAGTCGGTGACCTGGTTGTCCTCGAGGATCGTCGAGCCGAACGAGATGTACATCGCCGCGACCTGCGCGTCGGACGGCTCGATGTTGATCGACGGCACCTCCGCCTCTGGAGGCAAGTCGGCGCGGACCTGGTTCACGCGCGCCGTGATGTCGGCGAGCGCGTTCGCCGCGCTGAAGTTGAGCTTCAGGCGCACGTTGATCGTGGAGAGGCCCTGGACGCTCTGCGACTCGATGTAGTCGATCCCGTCCGCCGCGGCGATCGACCGCTCGAGCGGCGTCGTGATGAAGCCGCGGACGAGGTCGGCGTCGGCGCCGACGTACGCGGTGCGGACGGTGACCGTCGCGCTCTCGATCTTCGGGTACTGGCGGACGTTCAGCGTCCGGATCGCCTGGAGCCCGGCGACGATGATGACGAGGTTGACGACGATCGCGAGGACCGGCCGCCGAATGAACAGGTCGGTGAGCTTCATCGGCTACCTGTTCTCGGGTCGCGGATGGAGCTCGGGGCCGAGCTGCTTGCCCTTCGAGTTGTCGACCGTGATCGGCGCGTTGTTCCGGAGCTTGAAGGCGCCTGCGGTGACGACCTCCTCGCTGGCCTTGACGCCCTCGGTCACGGCCACGAAGTCGCCGCGCGCGCTGCCGATCCGGACGAACTGCTGGCGCGCGAGCTTCACCGGCTTGCCGTCCGGCGTCGTCGCCGCGCCAGGGGTGTCGGGCTTGCGCTCGGCGACGACGAAGACGGAGTCGCCGTAAGGCGCGTGCACCACCGCCGTCGCCGGGATCGTGACCGACTTCGACTTTCCCGGCAGGACGACCGCGACCTGGACGAACATCCCGGGGCGGAGCCCCTCGCCGTCCTTCACGTCGGCGCGGAGCTTGATCGTGCGCGTCGACGCCTCGACCGTCGGATCGACGGCGGCGATGACGCCCTCGGTGACCTCCGGCGCGCCGCCGTCAGGCTCGTCGTTCTGGAGGGTGATCCTCACCGGCTGTCCGACGGAGACCTCCGGGAGGCGCTGCTGCGGGAGGGAGAAGTCGATCTTCACCGCCTCGGCTGTCTCGAGGACGGTCACGGCGGTGCCGGGCTGGAGGTATTGCCCGAGGTTGACCGACCGGATCCCGAGCTTCCCGGCGAAGGGCGCCCGGATCGTCTTTCGCGCGATCTGCGCCTGGATCCCCTCGACGTCGGTGGTCGCCGTCCGGAGCGCGCTCTCGTCGGCGTCGAGCTGTGCGGGGGAGATCGCGCCCTTCGCTGCGAGCGCCCTGGTGCGGCCGATCGTCGTCGTCGCGAGCTCTCGCCGAGCGACCGCAGACGCGAGCTGCGCGCGCTCGACGTTCGCGTCGAGCTCGACGAGCACCTGGCCCTACTTCACGGTCGCGCCGGACTCGAAGTGGATCCGGGTCACGACGCCCGGCGCGTCGGCCGCGAGCGCGACGCCCTTCGACGAGGCGACGCTCCCGACGGACGTGAGCGTCCCCTCCCACTCCTGCTCTTCCGCGACCGCCGTGGAGACGGCCTCCGGCGGCGGGCCGTCCTTCTCGGCTTGCTTGCCGAAACCGATGAGCTTGCCGATCTGCGCGCCCTTCACGGCGACGAGCAGGACGATGACGACGACGACCCCAGTGACGGCGATGACCCAGCGCACGATTCGTTCTCCGGCGCTCTACCTAACAGGTTCGGCGCGCGACGTTCGATGCTGGTGCGCTCCGGCTGGTCGCGGCGCGACGGATGGGTGTCAGGTTTCTCTCGCGGCGAGCGGGACCGTGCGCGGTCGGGGGGACGCGGTCGCTCGCGGGTTCCCGGAGGGCACGATCGAATCGATCGTGCTCCGCCCGGCGGGATGTGCACGCGCCGCTGCGGTCAGCCGGATCCGGACAGCACGAACCCCGAGGACCGGGAGCTGTCGACCAACCGTGGACCTTCTGCCGTCTGCGTGCAGTCCTCGCAGCCTCGAGGGGGAGGGAGCATCACGATGCAGATGTGCCTCACGACATGCGCCGGCCCGAGCGACTGCCGCACGGACGAAGGGTACTCGTGCGTCCCGGGCGCCTTCGGTCAGAAGCCCCGCCAGGCTCCCTGAAGTCCGCGTGCGCGGAGGCCGCGCGGGCCAGCTCGCCGCCGCCGCGTCTCCGTCCGGATCGGAGTCGTTGGCGAGCGGGGAGAGCTCGATGCACTGGTCCCTTCGGGATGCGGCCGACGTAAGCTCTCGATGGTGGAGCCAAGCCGGTCGTCGCCCCCGGAAGAGCCGCATCGACCCACCCCGGGCGGGATCCTCGAGGTGGCAGGCGCGTTCTTGCGCCTCGGCTGCCTGTCGTTCGGAGGCCCCATCGCCCACCTCGGCTACCTGCGCGCCGAGCTCGTCGAGAAGCGAAGGTGGCTCGACGACGCGCACTACGGCGATCTGGTCGCGCTCTGCCAGTTTCTCCCGGGCCCTGCCAGCAGTCAGGTCGTGTTCGCGCTCGGCATGCAGCGCGCGGGGCTCGTCGGCGCGCTCGTCGCCTCGGTGTGCTTCACGCTGCCGTCTGCCGTCTTGATGATCGCGTTCGCCTACGGTGTCGGCCGCGCGGCGGACCTGAGCGGCGCGGGTTGGTTGCACGGCCTCAAGCTCGCGGCCGTCGCGGTCGTCGCGCAGGCGGTGTGGGGCATGGGCAAGAAGCTCTGCACCGATCGCGCGCGCGTCACGCTGTGCATCGGCTCCGCCGCGGTGCTGCTCGCAGCGCCGGACGCCGTCGCTCAGCTCGGCGTGATCGCGGCCGGAGGGCTCGTGGGCTTCTGGCGGTATCGCGACACGATCGGCGCCGGCCCCGCGCCTGCGGCGACGCGCGGGGCCCGCGGGCACGTCGCCGCCGCGCTGGCGCTCGCCGCGTTCCTCGCGTTGCTCGTTGGGCTCCCGGCGCTCGCCGCCGCGACCGGATCGCGCGACCTCGCCGTCTTCGACAGCTTCTATCGCTCGGGATCGCTCGTGTTCGGCGGCGGTCACGTCGTGCTCCCGCTCCTGCGCGCCGAGGTCGTGCCTCGCGCGTGGCTCACCGACGACCAGTTCCTCGCAGGCTACGGCGCGGCCCAGGCGCTGCCAGGGCCGATGTTCGCGTTCGCGGCGTACCTCGGGGCCGCGATGAGCCCTGGCTCCGCGAGCTGGCTCCGCGGGCTCTGGTGCCTGCTCGCCATCTTCCTGCCTGCGTGGTTGCTCATCGGCGGGGCGCTGCCGTTCTGGCACCGGCTGCGCGCGGCGCGCGGGGCACGCGCCGCGCTCGCCGGCGCGAACGCGGCGGTCGTCGGCGTGCTCCTCGCCGCGCTGTATGATCCGGTCGTCACCGGGAGCGTGCGCGGTCCGCGCGACGCCGTGGCGGCGCTCCTGGCCTTCGGGCTCCTCGAGCACTGGAAGGTGCCACCGTGGCTGGTCGTCGCCGCCAGCGCCGCGGCCGGCCAGTGGCTGCTCGGGGCGTGACCGGGGGGAGGGGGTCGAAGATCGCATCCAAGACGCGCTCGACGTCATCCATCATCTGAAACGCCACGTCGAACCTGCTGCCGATGCAGAGCCCGAGGAGGCAACGGCGAGGCGTTCTCGTTTCAGATCCGGACGAGGCCGCGATCCTCGACCTCGTCGCGAACCGGCGGCTACCGCTTCGGCGCGAGACTGCGTCGGAAGTTCGCGGGGCTCTGCCCCTGCCAGCGTTTGAAGGCGCGACTGAACGCCGGGAGGCTCTCGTAGCCGACGAGGTTCGCGATGGTCTCGACCTTCTCGTCGGACTCGCGGAGCAGCTCGGCGGCGCGCGTCGTGCGCCAGCGCGCGAGGTACTGGAGCGGTGGATCGCCGACCAGCTCCGTGAACCGGGAGGCGAAGCTCGAGCGAGACATGCTCACGCGGCGCGCGAGCTTCTCCACCGTCCACACCTCGGCGACGCGTGAGTGCATGAGCCCGAGTGCCCCGTAAATGCTCGGATCGGAGAGCGCCGCGAGCCCCGTGCACTTTCGCTGCGAGGACGTCGAGCGGATCGCGAGCACGAACAGCACGTCGGCGAGCCGCTGCAGCACGATGCTGCTCGCAGGCCTCGGCGTCGAGCTCTCGGCGATGATGAGCTGCACCATCGCGGAGAGCCACGGGCCGGAGGTCGGGTCGCTCGCCGACAGCACGATCAGCGCCGGCATGCTCTGCAAGAGCGGCGGCTCACGCCCGTTGCCAATGTCGAAGAAGCCCGCGACGATGATGGTCGCCGCGCCGGAGCCACCGATGCGGCGTGGCGCGAGGCTCGCCTTGGGCGGGCCGTCGCACACGGGCACGGGCTCGGTGTTCGCTGCGTCGCGAAGCACGTGGGCCGTCCCGTGGGGGACGAACGCGACCTCACCCGGTGACAGGACGTGCGCGCGCTGACCTTCGACCTCGAGCCGCGCGTTACCCCGGGTCAGTAGGTAGAAGCTCGCGCGCTCTCGACGAGGAACGCGCATGCCCCACGGCGCGCGCGCTTCGAGGGGGCGGTAGAGCACGTGGCGGATAAGAGAGGCGCCGAGCACGTCCGCGATGACGTCGCCGCGCGGATCTTGGAGGTCCATCTGCGGCGGGGTTCCAGCTAACTTCCGCGGACGAACAGGCATCGACCAGCCATACCACCCCGCATACCTATGTCGCCATGAGCGATGAACGACGGAAGACGAGGCTGCTGTACTGGATTCCCACCGGGCTCTTGGCGGCGCTGTTCGTGATGTCAGGCACCTTCAACGTCACCCGCCAGCCCAACGTGATGGAGTCGCTCGCGGACCTTGGGTACCCCGCTTACCTGGCGACGCTTCTGGGCGTCTGCAAGCTGCTCGCGGCCGTGACCCTGGTGTTCGGTTCGCGCTGGCCACGCTTGAAGGAGTGGGCATTCGCGGGTCTGGTCTTCGATCTCGGCGGCGCGGTCATCGCGCACCTCGCGGTCGGTGAGCCGAGCGTCCGAGCGCTTCCCGCCGGTGTGCTGCTCGTGCTGACGGCGATGACCTATGCGGCGCAGCGGAGGTTCTTGGCCGCCGTCGCGCCGGCCCCTGCGCCATCGTCGGCGGCTCATGACCACCCGAACCGCCCCTCGCGGGCTTCCGGCGTGGGGTAGACCGCGTCGAACACGAGGCGCGCCGGGCGTCGACGGTACGCCTGACGACGAGCTCGCGCTCGGACGTCCGCTCCGCCGTCGTGGGATCGCGATCAGACGAACCAAGGCCCAAGTGCTCGACGCGCTCCGCGCCGCACGTGGCGGCGCTCGCGAAGCGCCCGCGAAGAAGGCGGGCAAATCGAAGGTGGCGGCGGAGGACGTGGCCGTCGAGGTCCCGACGGTGAAGCTCGGCAAGCTGAAGGCGGGTGAGTACGACACGCCGCGTGCGCCGCTGCCAGCGTTGCGCTTCAGCTTCGACGAGCCCGTCACCCACGGCGCCGTGCTGCGCCAGCTCGGTGCGCCGACGCTTGGGAGGGGCACGCGAGTCCGGCCGACGTCCTCGCGCCCCTCGTGCGCGCCGCCGCCGAGACGGCGCGCCGCATCGCGATGGCCGAGCCGAGTGTTGGCGGCGAGTCCGCGCCGCCGCCGACATCGACGCGCGGCCGCGCGGGTCGAAGGGGCGCCGCGAAACGACGGGGCGCTGATGAGTAGAGCGCCCGGCGTGTCCCGCCGAGCGTCGCCGTCGTGCTGTGCGGCGAGCGCGAGGCGGACGCCGCGCTGGCCCGGTGAGCTGGCGACGATGGACTCCGGTGATTCAGCGCGCGCGGCGGTAGTGCATGGCCATCGCGCCGTTGCGGAGCGGCTTCGCCGAGAGCAGCTCGAGCTGGCGCGTGCCGGGCAGCCCACTCTGGTACAGCGTCGGGCCGTGGCCGGCGATCCGGGGGTGGACGAGGAACTTGTACTCGTCGATCAGGTCCAGCCGGTCGAGCTCGGTCGCGAGCTTGCCGCTGCCGAGGAGCACCCCGGCAGCGGTCGCGTCCTTGAGCTTCTGCACGCCCTCGCGCAGATCGCCGGAGATGCGGTGGCTGTTGGTCCACGGGAAGTCCTCGCGCGTCGACGACACCACGTACTTGGGCTTGGCCTCCAGCTCGACCGCCCACTCGCGCATCGCCGGCGGCGCCTCCACGTCGCCGCGGGCGACGGCCGGCCAGTAGCTCTCCATCATCTCGTAGGTGACGCGGCCCCACAGCATCGCCCCGCCCTCGTCCATGAGATGGGTGAAGAAGGCGTGTGTCTCGTCGTCGGCGATTCCCTCCTGGTGGTCGACGCAACCGTCCAGGGTGAGGTTGAGGCTGAAGGTGAGGAGTCCCATGGCCGGCGAGTCTACCGCCAGGCTGCGCGACGTCGCCACGTGGTCGAACGTCGGCCTTCATCACCAGCTACGATGGCGACGAGCACCCGGAGGTCCTCGATGACCATCTCGGAGCGGAGCTCAAGGCCCTCGGAGATCGTGGCGTTGCGCTCGTCGGAGTGTGGCAGCGACTTCAGCTTCACCATGTTGTCGTCGAGCTTCCTCCGCCACACGGCGACGGCGGGCGAGGCCCACCAGAAGCGGAGGAGCTCGGCGCCGCGCGGGACGGCGTGCCAGAGGTCGGCCTGCGCCTTGACCACGTCGTCCGCCCACTCCGGCTCGGCCATGTTCGAGCCGTGGAAGGCGTCGAGCCGCTCCCAGCGCTCGCCGAGGAGCATGGGGCAACGTAGCGGTTCTCGGCGAAGCCTCTCAAGAGCGGCTCGCCGATGTCGGCGGACGGACCGGACGCGCCGAAACGCGCGAGCGCCAGGCCGAACGCGCAGCCGACCTCCTCGCCGAGGCACTTCTCGAACGCCTTGATCGCCCCTTGGTTGTCGCCAACATGCAGGTGCTCGACGCCGATGAGGTAGCGCACGCCCTGATTGTCGTCCGGGTTCAGCTTCAGAATGCGCTGGTGGATGGCGAGTGCCTCGGGCCACTTGCGCTGCTCCGCGAGGGCGAGCGCGAGATTGCCGAGAGCCCTGAGGTATGGGCGGTTCTCGAGGATCGCCCACGGCACCTGGGCCCCATCACGCTCGATGCGCTGCTCCCCGCCATCGACGGCCGCGCGAAAGTGCTCCTCGGCGTGCTTCAACTTGCGCGCGTCGAGGCTCGCGATGCCAAGGTGGTTGCCCATCGCGGAGCGGGTGACCTCGGCGAAGCGCGGCGAGAAGCAGCTTGAAATCGCCAAGCGAATCTGGCCGCGTCCGCAGTCGAACCCATGAAGCTGAAGCAGCTCGCCACGCCCTCGAATCTGGAACTCGCGTGGCGGCGCATCACCACGGGCGGCAACTATCAGTACAAGCGCTACTTTCGCCCGCTATACCGCGTTCAGGACAAGGCCCGCCTTCGCTACGTGCTCTACCGCGCCGAGCCTGACCCAGAGGTGCTCAAGCTCGTCTGCCGCCTCGTCCCACATCACCCGGAGCACGCCGACGCCTTCTTCGCGTACCTCGCGCGGTTCCCACCTCGGAAGTCGGTCACCGCGCTGTGCCTCGATCTGATCCTGATCGCTAAGAACCCGTACGCCTACATGCGCGGCGAGGCATGGCTGAACCTTGCGGGGCAGCTGCTGGGGAAACGCCCGCTCGACGCGCCATCGCGCGCGGGCCTGGTGAAACGCGCGATCACGATCGCGCAGAAGCACCGCCCCGAGAATTTCACGGAGACGCTGGGAGCCTGCCACTTTCTCGCCGTGGCCGAGGTGGCTGAGGGCAAGCGGTACAGCCAGTTCCTCAACTTTCAGCCCGCGCTCCTTCAGGCCTTCGTCTCCGACGTGCTGCCCAACACCGCGTTCGCCGTCGACGGAGCCGCCGAGGCTTATCTGAAGGCGAGTGCCTTCGAGCCGGGGATCTCGATCTGCGCGCGCGTCCACGCGATGGGGCTCGGCCCAGCGACGTTCAGCATCAAGCCATCGGCGCTGCCGTCCCAGGTCCGCAACACGATGAAGGCGCTCGGCACCATCCCCGTGAAGGGTGGGCCGGTTGATCCGATCCACGGTTGATGAAACTCATTAATGAACTCTGTGAGGCTCTTGGTGAACCCGTGCGCCGGTTGTCGGTTGCTTCCGGGTTGGCGAGTGGAGAAGAGGACGATCTCTTTTCGCCCTGGCTCCTGGGCAATATCGCGGTAGCCGCGCGCGAGCTTCGCGAGAAGTGAGGTCGAGTCCTCCTCGGCCGCAGTAAGGTTGTGGAGCGTGAGTGCAGACGTCATGTCGTCCGACCACTTCACTTGAACGAACGTCGCACCATCTGAATGGTCGATGATGACGTCGTCGATGTGCTTCGCTCTTTCCGGGTTCTCGAACGTGAGCGTTCGGATCTGACTGCCGAACTCGAGCATGTCGAGAGCATGGTTCGCTGCGATGATGTTCTGGTAGTAGAACCCAGCCTGAGCGTCGGAACCCGCCACCTTAGACCCTCACCTTCGCGCTCTTGGCCCCGCTGGTCTGCCGCGTGTTGGTGAGCGTGTCATCGCGCATCACGAGCTGCGCGTACAGCTCGTGGAGCTTCGCGCGCAGCACCTCTTTCGGCGGCAGGAACGTCTGGTACTCGGCGACGAGCGTGGGCGACGTCGTGCGCGCGAGCGCGTACTCGACGACTTCGTCGTCCTTCGTCGCGCAGAGCAGCACGCCTATGGACGGGCGCTCGTGCGGCTTCTTCACGTCGCGGTCGAGCGCCTCCACGTAGAACGAGAGCTGCCCGAGATCGGCGGGCTTGAACTTCTCGGTCTTCAGCTCGAAGGCGACGAGGCACTGGAGGCTCCGGTGGAAGAAGACGAGGTCGATCGCGAAGTCCTGGTTGCCGACCTGCACGGGGTACTGCGAGCCGACGAAACAGAAGTCGCGACCCAGCTCGGTGAGGAAGCGACCAAGGTTCCGCAGCAGTGATCCATGAAGGTTGGCCTCGGAGTGATCGGCCGCGAGCCCGAGAAACTCGATGTTGTAGGCGTTCTTGAACTCGTCGATCGCCGTTGGGTGCAATTGTGTCACCGTTGGTGAGACTTTCTTCGCGGCCTTCGCTTCACGGAGCACGGCGCCCGATCGGATCTGTCGCTCCAGCTCCCGCTTCGACCAGCGCTCCTTGATGGCGGCCAGGATGTAGAACTCGCGCGTCTCGACCGGCTTGGCCTGGCTCAGGATGATGAGATGGTGGGTCCAGGGCAATTGTCTCACCAGCGGTGAGACTTTTCGGTTCGCCCTGTACGCCTCGAAGAACTGGCGCATGCGGAACAAGTTCGGGCGCGTGTAGCCGCGCGCGCCGGGGTAGCGCCGCGCGAGATCGGTGGCGAGGTCCTCGACGACGCCGTCGCCCCACTCGGCGGTCGCGATCTTCCCGCTGATGTACGCGCCGAGCTCCCAGTAGTGCTCGACGAGCACCGTGTTGACCGCCTGGTACCCACGGGCGCGGGCCTTCTCGATGAGCGCGATGACCTCGGCGAAGCGCGCGTCACCGCTGCCGGTCACCTGTCGCGAACGCGGCGCAGCGAGCGCTGTCGCCTTCTTGGCGGCGGGCTTCGCGGAGCGCTTCTGCGACGACGTCTTCGTGGCCATGCGGAGCCTTCATGTTCCGGCGAACCTGCGGGTTTTACAACCGAATCTACCTCGCTCGAACACGTGTCCCCTGATGTCGTGCCCGCGAGGCTTTGCCCCTCGCATGAGGACTCGAACAAGCTCGCAACCGTCATCGCCGGTCGATTTCGTGTCCCGTTTCGGCGCGGAGAACCGCGTTTCCGGCCCAAAGACCCGAAAGGACCACGACCATGCCCAGAACCCGCAGCAAGAAGCCCGTCCACCTCGAAGTCACCGGGCTCGCGCCACTCCCGCCCGTGATGGAGGAGTGGGAGCGCGCGCTCATCGAGCCGGTGCTTGCACGCGCCTTCGACGTTCCGCCGTCGTCCGCCGTCGACTCGAAGAAGGAGGTGCGCGATGGCGAAGACGCGCGCTGAACGTACCCGCTGGGTCAGTTGCCTCCGCGTCAGCACCGTGGAGCAAGCCGAGAAAGAGCTGTCGCTCACGGCGCAGCGGCGATCGGCCGACGAGTTCGCCGCGCGCCACGACGCCGTCATCGACCACCACTACGTCGAGGCCGGCGCCTCCGGCACCGACACGCATCGCGCGGTGTTCAACGAGTTGCTCGGCGCCGCGCTCGCGCCGGGCAGCACCATCGCGGTCATCGTCGTGCATCACACCTCACGCTTCACCCGCGACGCCACGCACGCGCGTGTTGTGAAGAAGCAGCTTCGCCGCGCGGGCGTGCGCGTGCTCTCGGTCACGCAGGAACTCACGGAGGACCCGATGGGAACGTTGATGGAAGGCTTTTTCGAGTGCATCGACCAGTACGAGTCGGAGTTGAACGGCCTGCGCACGTCGGCGGCGATGCGCGAGGCGGTGAAGCAGGGCTTCTACCCGGGCGGGCTTACGCCGTACGGCTACTGCAAGGTCCCGGTCGAAGTGCGCGTCGGGAAGAAGCCCCGGTACAAGCTCGCCATCGAGCCGCGCGAGGCGGAGATCCTCCGAACGATGTACCGGCTCTACGTGACGGGCAGCGGTGCGGTGAAGGTCGGCGAGGCGCTCAACACGCTCGGCTTTCGCACGCGCAAGGGCAACCTCTGGGACAAGGGCGCGGTGCTCCAGACGCTCCAGCAATCAGCGGCGGGCGGTGTCGTGCGCTGGGGTGTGCACCATCGCGGCAAGGTGCGACCGCCGAGCGAGTGGAACACGCTGCCCGTCGAGCCGATCATCGACGCGAAGACCTACGCGCTGGTGAAGGAGCTCTGCGAGCAACGCCGTCCGACCGAGCTGCCTGGCCGCGCGTCGTCGAAGCCGCGCGTGCTCACCGGGCTCGCGCGCTGCGGGCTCTGCGGGGCGAGCTACCAGCTCGAGACCTCGGGCAAGTCGCGCGACGGCTCGACGTACTCGTACTGCTACTACAACTGCCGCAAGACCCTGCGCGCGGGGAAGAAGGCGTGCCCTGGCTTCCGCGTACGCGTCGAAGATCTCGACGGCGCCGTGCTCGCAGCCATCGCCGACATGGCGTGCACGCCCGAGCGCGTGGAACGTCTCGCTCGTCGTCACAAGTGGCCGCCGACCACCGAAGTCATCATCGCGTGGCGCAACTTCATCCTCAAAGACCACGAGGTCGCACGGACCTACGCGCTTCACCTCATCGAGTACGTGGAGGTGCACCGCGAGCGCATCGTGATCACCCCGAAAGAGCCTGGTGGGAGAAAGGAACTCGCTCCGCAGCTCGCGACCGGGTGAAAATCGGCGGCGAAAACCAAAAGAAAAACGCGAGGTTTTGAGGCCTCGCGTCGTTCTCCCACTACCGTGGATTTCAGCTCCGCATTTGTAGCCGTTCACCAACCCATTCGCAACGCTCTCGGCGGGACAGATTCTCTCCGCTCGCACTGTCCCGGAAATGCGAACGCCTGCGAATCCAGGTGGTTGGGGGGCGCGAGCCGGGACGCTCTCTCGGATTCGCGGTGTCCCGCGACAAATGCGGGGGCCAAGCGCGACGGGTGCGCCCACGTTGACCACTGGCGCGGCGTCGGGGGGCGCGCGGCCCAGCGGTGCCTCCGCGGCGGGGCGCGCCACACGGGCGCAACAGCGCGCTATCACCCCGGCCCGAAGGTCCCCTCGACGTAGCCGATCGGGATGAGCCCCGGTAGCGTCTCCGTCCGGGTCACGCGGACGCCCGAGTCTTCGACGACCTGCTGCAGCGACTTCGCGGTGAAGCGCCGGTGCCCCGGGAAGCCAGTCACAGCCAGCGCCCGCGAGACGACCCACGAGAGCGCGGTCTCGTCGTGGCAGAAGGTCGGAACGATGACGCGGCCGCCCGGCTTCAACACGCGCCGAAGCGCCGCCAGAGCCCCCGGCAGGTCCGGCACAAGGTGAAGGACGTTCGCTGCGACGACCGCGTCGAACATCCCTTCGTCGAACCGGAGGGCGTAGAGATCGGCCTGCTCGCATCGCACGTTCGTCACGCCGGCATCTCGCACGCGCCGCTCGAGCGCGGCCACCATCGCCGCTGAGTAGTCGGTTGCGATGACCTCTGCTGCGCCCGAGGCGAGCGCAGGTGTGACGAGCCCGGTGCCGGCTGCCACCTCGAGCACGCGCCCGAGGCCGCGCGTCGCTTCCCCGGCCAGCTCAGCCATTCTGGGGATCGGCCGTCCGAGGAGCGACATCGAGCGGTCGTAGTTCTTCGCGTGCTTGTCCCAGTAGCTGCGGTCGCCGTCGGTCATCTCGTTCCCCGTCGATGTTCGTACGCCAGGAGCCTCAGCGCATTCGCGACGACGAGCAAGGTGGAGCCCTCGTGCAGCGCGACCGCGACGCCGATCTTGGCGAAGCCGAAGATGGTCGCTGGGATGAGGAACGCCACCATGCCTAGGCTCGCCCAGAGGTTCTGCCGGATGATGCTACGGGCGGCGCGGCTCAGGCCGACGGCGAACGGCAACGCGCGGAGGTCGTCGGCCATGAGCGCGACGTCTGCGGTTTCGAGAGCGACGTCGGACCCTCCTGCGCCCATCGCGATCCCGACCGTGGCGTTGGCCATCGCTGGCGCGTCGTTCACGCCGTCACCGACCATCGCTACGCGGCTCTTCGAGTTCGCCAGCTCCGCGATGGCAGCGACCTTCTGCTCTGGCAGGAGATCTCCGCGGGCGACGCGAATGCCCACGTGCCTTGCGACGGCATCGGCGACACGCTGATTGTCTCCCGTGAGCATGATGGTCTGCTCGACGCCGAGCGCGTGCAGCTCTGCGACGACCGCCCCGGCGCTCTCACGCGGCGTATCCATCACGCCGAGAACGCCGAGGAAGCGGGAGCCCGAGCGGACGACCATGACAGTGCGCCCCTCGCTCTGCAGGTTGCCCACGGCGTCGGATACGCTCTGCGGTAGCGCCCCATCGCGCGTGAACAGGCCCGGCTTGCCGATCGCCACCTCGGCGCCACCCACCGTCGCGCGAACCCCATAGCCGATCACGGCCTCCACCGCCGAGGCTTCGAGAATCGCGAGACCAGGGCGCCGCACGCTGGCGCCTTCCACGATCGCGCTTGCCAACGGATGATCGGACTGCTTCTCGACGGCAACGGCAACTGCGAGCAGCTCGTCCTCGTCGGCGCCGTCGAGCGTGATGACCTCGGTGAGGCGCGGCTTGCCTTCGGTGAGGGTACCGGTCTTGTCGAACGCGATCGCTCGAACCAAGCCGAGCGACTCGAGGTGCGCGCCGCCTTTCACGAGGACACCGGCCCGCGCCGCACGCGCGACCCCAGACAGGACGGCGCTCGGCGTCGCGATGGCGAGGGCGCACGGACTGGCGGCGACGAGTACGGCCATGGCGCGATAGAAGCTCCGAGCGAAGGGCTCATCGATCACGACCCAGGCGAAGAGCAGTCCGACGACGACCAGGAGAATGACGGGCACGAACGCGCGCTCGAAGCGGTCCGTGAACTGCTGTGTCGGTGACTTCTGGGTCTCGGCCTCGGCCACCAGCTTCACGACGCGAGCGAGCGTGCTCTCGCTCGCGGTCTTCGTGACCACGGCGGTGATCGCTGCAGCTCCGTTGATGGTGCCGGCGAACACGCGATGCTCCGCTCCCAGACCCTCGGGAGCGGCCAGGGCGCTATCGAGGTCACGGACGGGTCGCTTGTCGACTGGGACGCTCTCGCCCGTGATCGGCGCCTGATTCACGCTGCTCGACCCGGCGCTGACGAACCCGTCTGCCGGGATGCGCGTGTTGGGCTTCACCAGGATGCGGTCGCCCACCACGAGTTCGGTTACCGCCACATCCTCCTCGCGCCCGTCATCGTTGATGCGCAGCGCGTTCTCTGGGACGAGCTTCGCCAGCGCGCCGATGGCGTTGCGCGCGCGGCGCATAGCGTAGCCTTCGAGCCCGTGACCGAGGGTGAAGAGAAACAACAGCAGAGCCCCCTCGAACCACTCGCCGAGGAGCGCCGCCCCGATCGCGGCGAGCAGCATGAGGAAGTCGATCTCGAACTTGCGCGCTCGAAGCGCGACCGCGACCTCCTTCACCGTGAACCAGGACCCGAGGACATACGCGACCACGAAGAGGCTGCTCGTGAGGACCGAGGCGGCGCCCGCCTTCTCGAGGCCCCAGCCGACGCCCGTCAGCGCGCCGCACGCCAGGCTGAAGACGAGCTCGGAGCGCTCGCCGAACGGCCCGCCATGCTCATGCTCGTGCTCTTCGTGCTCAGCCGCCGCTGCAGCTGGCGACGCAGACTCGTCATACGAGACGATGCCGGCCTTGGACGCGATCGCGAGGAGCGCCCCTCGACTCGTCTTCGCCGGGTCGAACTCCACGTAGAGGCGACGAGAGCCGAAGGCGACCGAGGCATGGAGCACCCCAGGCTGACGGGCGAACACGCCCTCGACAAGTCGGGCTTGTCGTTCGTGGCGCAAGCCGACCGCGGGCGCAGACAGGTGCTCGTACTGCGCGTTCAGCGCGGCACCGGTGCTCTCGACGAGCGCCTCCACCTCTTCGAGCCGGACTGACGAGGGGTCGTAGTGAAGGCAAAGCTTCGGGCGCGCGGGATCCTCTCGGTCGACGTGCACGCGCGTGATGCCACGAGTTGCGCCGAGAGCCGCGACCATCCGCTCGACGCACGCGTTACACGCCACCGCGTCGCTCGGGAGCGCTAGTTCCAAGTCGAGCTTGTGCTTCTTCACGTTGCCCCTTGGGCTTGCGCGGCGTCGCCGCTGGCTTCAGGCGCTGGCTCGTCTACACCCCCTTTCGGCGGCGCGGGCTCCTCCTTGCGGTAGATGAAGGCGTAGACGGTTGGCAAGACGAACAGGGTCAAGAAGGTCGCGCTGACCAGGCCGCCGATTACCACGGTCGCGAGCGGCCGCTGCATCTCTGCGCCCGCGCTGGACGAGAGCGCCATGGGGATGAAGCCGAGGGCTGCGACGGTCGCCGTCATCACGACGGCGCGCAGCCGAGACTCGGCGCCCTCTCGCGCTGCTTCGAGCGGCGACCTTCCTTGCTCCCGCAGCTTCTTGATGGTCGTCAGGAGCACGACGCCGTTGAGCACCGCGATGCCGAACAGCGCGATGAACCCGATCGCCGCGCTGATGGAGAACGGCATGCCCCGCAGGGCCAGCAGGAACACGCCGCCCACGGCCGCGAAGGGCACGTTGAGGTAGATGAGCAGCGCCGGCTTGACGCTATTGAACGCCGTGTACAAGAGGACAAAGATAAGAAACAGCGCGATCGGTACGACGATGGCCAGCCGAGCAGACGCGCGCTGCAGATTTTCAAACTCACCCCCCCATTCAATCCAGTACCCTGGCGGCAGCGTCACGTGACTCGCCACCGCTTTCTGCGCTGCGCCGACAAACCCGGCGAGATCTCGCCCGCGCACATTGGTCTCGACGGCCAGCCGCCGTTGGATATTTTCTCGGCTGATTTGCGCCAGCCCGGTTTCGATACGAATATCCGCCAATTGCCTGAGGGGAATGAGGCGACCTTCAGAATCGGCGATGCGAATATCCAGCATGCGCTCGAAATTCTTGCGGTCTTCAGGACTAAATCGCACTTGCATGAAGAACCGGCGATTCCCCTGCACGACTTGACCGACAGTTCGTCCTCCCAACGCTGTGACGGTATCCAAAATCTGTTCCGCATTGATGCCGTAGCGAGCGATCTTTTTGCGGTCGATGGCCACCACGTGGTACGGCATGCCGGCCACCTGCTCAGCCTTGGTGTCTGCCGCGCCGGGAACCTGTGAGACCACCCGGACGACCTGATCGCCGAGGCGGCGGAGAGTCTCCATATCTTCACCAAAAATGGTAATCGCAATGTCGGAGCGCACTCCCGCGATCAATTCCTGGACACGGAGCTCAATAGGCTGGGAATAACTGAACGTGTTGCCGGGAACGGTCTTGGTCAACGCCCGGTTGATCGCATCAATCAAATCGTCCTTCGTCCTGGCGGTCGTCCACTCCGAGTCAGGCTTCAAAATGAGATAGATGTCGCTGACCTCAACACCCATCGGATCAGTCGCGATTTCTGCTCGTCCGGTTCTCGACACGACCGTGACCACTTCGGGAAACTCCTTGAGGACCTGCTCGATGCGGGTGGTGGTCCGAACTGACTCCTCTAGAGAGACACTCGGCAGCCGCCAGGCTTGCAGGGCGATCGCGCCTTCCTCAAGCGTCGGGATGAACTCCGCCCCAAGAAAGGCCGCCACACCGAGGCTGGTTGCAAACAACGTGGCAGCGATGCTCCCAGCAATGGCCGGGTGCTGCATCGTCTTTGACAAAAGCGGGCGATACCCTCGCTTGGCTAGCCGAATGATCCAAGTCTCCTCCTCCTTCACACTGTGGCGAAGGAACAGACTTGCCAGAACCGGCGTCACGGTTAAGGTCAGCACGAGGGACCCGACGAGCGCAAAGATGACGGTCACGGCCATCGGACGAAACATCTTTCCTTCAATCCCCTGCAGGGTCAGGATCGGCAAGTAGACGATGATAATGATGCCAACCGCAAACACGATCGGGCGGAGCACTTCTCGGCCAGCTTCGAGGATCATCAGGCGCGTGTTGACCTCAGACAGGCGCGGGGTACTGTCGGTAGCTCGTCGTCGTTCGGCAAGATGTCGGATGGTATTCTCAATCATGACGACGGAAGCATCCACAATCAGGCCGAAGTCGATCGCGCCGAGGCTCATCAGGTTGCCGGAGATGCCGGCGGTCAGCATCCCCGTGAATGCCACCAGCATGGAGAGCGGGATGGCGGCGGCGACAATAAGGCCGGCCCGGAGGTTTCCCAGAATGAGAAACAGCACGGCGACCACCAGCAGCGCGCCCTCGGTCAAATTGGTACTGACGGTCTTGATGGTTTTTCTGACCAAGTCGGTCCGATCATAATAGGGCTCGATGGTCACACCGGG
>JAHBWA010000044.1 GCA_019637195.1 Labilithrix sp.
GTTCCCGATCGCGCTCGGCGCGGACGTCGCGCGCGGGGCGAGCGCTCGCGCGGAGCTCGAGATCGTCTCGCACGGCGGCGACGTGCGCCTCATCGTCGGCCTCCCGGCCCCCGCGCGCGTGGCGGTCGTGCGGGCGGCCACCCGCCGAGCGTCACGCTGGCGCTTCGTCTCCGAGGCGCTGCTCGCGGCGCTCGAGGCGACGCTCCCGAAGGACGACGCGCGCGCGCTCCGCGCCTCTGCCGCGATCGTCCCCGGCTCGATCGCCCTGCCCGACGTCGGCGCCGACGCCCGCGCGAAGCGCAGCGCGGTGCCGGCGCGCCGCCTCTACGTGTGCGCCGGGCGCCTCGTCGCGAGCAAGCGCGTCGACAAGGTCATCGACTACGTCGCGACGAGCCCGAACCACGGCACGCGTCGCGACGAGCGGACGCTGGTCGTCCTCGGCGACGGTCCGGAGCGCGCGCAGCTCGAGCGCCTCGCCAGGGCCTGGCGCATGGACGTGCGCTTCCTCGGCACCGTGTCGCGCCGCGAGACGCTCGGCTGGATCGGCGCCGCCGACGAGCTCGTGCACGCGTCCCGCGCCGAGGGCCTGTCGACCGTCGTGCGCGAGGCCGAGCACCTCGGCGTCCCGGTGACGATCCTCGCCTGACGTCGCCCCGCCACGGCGGTCACGTTCCGTGGCCGTGATCGCGCGCCGCGCGCCACGTTCACGAGCCGAGCGCGCGCGCGGCGTCGATCTCGTCCGCCGGCCAGTCCTCGACGACGATCTCGAACCTGCCATGATCGAACGGCTGCCCGGCGGCCTCCGCGACCTTCACGATGCGTTCGCGCTTTCCTTCGCGGAGCAGCTCGAGCGCGCGGTGATGGCAGAACGGGTTGTTGCCGGGCTTGCCGAAGAGGACGTGCGTCGTCCAGGAGCAACCCGCGCGGCAGGCGTCGTTGTAGTAGCAGTCACGGCAGAAGCCGAAGAGGTCCTCGACGGTGCGGTCCCGCGTGAAGCGGAGCGGCTTCGAGCGCTCCCAGATGTCCTTGAGCGAGTGATCGCGGATGTTGCCGCCGACGTAGTCCGTCGTCGGCAGGGACGGGCAGCCCTTGATGTCGCCGTTGGCCTCGATGCCGAGCGTCGAGCGCCCGGCGCCGCACGAGGCCATGTGGCCGCGCGGCATGTTCCCCTTGAGGAGGGTCTCATACGGCCCGAAGTAGCCGATGTTGTTGCCGGGCCAGATCATGATCTTCGCCGCGTCCGCGCGCGGCTTCAGGCGCGCGAGGAGCGGCATCACCTCGAGCACCTGATACGGCTCGAGGAGCAGCGCCTGCTCGTCGACCGCGCGGCCCATCGCGACGGTCAGCTGGACCTGCCACGCGCGGATCTTCTTCTCGACGAGCTTGTCGAAGAGCTCCTCGATCTCCGGGAGGCTCGCGCGGTTGAACTGGGTGTTGGCGCTGACCGCGACGCCTGCGTCCTGCAGGTTCGTCATCGCGTTCATCGCGGCGTCGAAGCTGCCCTGGACGCCGCGGAGCTTGTCGTGCGTGGGCTGGAGCCCGTCGATCGAGACGGAGACGGCGCGGACGCCCGCGGCGTAGGCGTCACGCGCGCGCTGGGCGGTGAAGCCGCGCCCCCCGGTCGTGATCCCGCAGGACATGCCGCGCGCGACGATCGTGCGGGCGATCTCCGTCCAGTCGTCGCGCAGGTACGCCTCGCCGCCGATGAGCGTCACCTCGCGGACGCCGAGGTCCGCCATCTGATGGACGAGATCGAGCGCCTGTTCGGTCGTGAGCTCGTCCGGGCGCTCGCGGCCGGCGCGTGAGCCGCAGTGCCGGCACGCGAGATCGCACGCGAGCGTGATCTCCCAAACGGCGTAGACCGGCTGCCATCGCCGATCGGCCGCGCGCGCGTCGTCGAGGAGCGGGAGGTTGCGCCGGGCAGGATTCGCCGTGGGCGCGATGGGAAGGAAACGCGGGCGCGGGCCGATCTCGGACATGGGAAACCTCGCGCCGGCGTCCTCGCGAACGCCGGCCGTCGAGCGTCGATGCTACGCGCGAGACGTCACTCCTCGGAGGCCGGCATGCCGTACATCGGCATCATCGTCCCGCCGTCCTCCTCGATCGGGCAGGGCTCGAACGCGGGCTCTCCCTTGCCCTTGGCGTCGGCCTTCGCCTCGGGGGACGCGGGCATGCCGTACATCGGCATCATCGCGCCACCGTCGTCGCACGGAGCGGGCCCGGCGTCCTCCGCCGCTCCGCCGTCGGTCGCGGCGTCCGGCTTCACGTTGCCGGAGTCGGGGCGGGTGCCCGCGTCGATCGGCTGCTCCGGCGGCATCCCGTACATCGGCTGGACGGCGCCGAGCTCGTCTTCGCTCTGCCCCGTCTCTTCCTCGCTGCCCGCGACGCATCCGGTCACCGTGACGGTCGCGGCGAAGGTGAACGCGGCCAGGCGCTCGAGCCGTCGTCCCGCCGCCGGGACGACACGTTTCGCATGGGACGTCAGCGAGGCCGCGCAGAACGGACACGCGGACTCCGAGGATCGAACGTGGCGGGCGCACGAGGGGCAGGGCAAGAGAGACATGAGAAGGACCTTTCCGTCTTTAGAGCTGGTGCTCTACATTTGATTGACGGTGCCCGAGCGGCAAGGGCATTGAGCTCGGCCGATCCGATTTAAAGCCAGAATGCCGCACGGGTGCGTCTCGTTATCCCTGATTCGCGAAAACGATGGATCGATACCGGAATTGAAGTGATCTCATGCCGCACGGAATCGAGCTTCTCAGGAGTGGCACACGATGGCGTTGCGCGAGCGGCAAGGGCAAGCTGGCCGCCCGCGCCCGACTGCCGGGGGCGTTCGCGTTCGATCGCGCCGCCGCCGCGCTCCGGACGGCGCGAGCTCGGGGGCTCGCCTCCCGCGATCTCCTCTCGCTCGCCTTCGCGTCGAGCTGGCTGGTGAACAACGCCGTTCCGTCGCCGGTGTTTCGGCGCTGGCTGGAGTCGCCCGCGAGCGACATCTGGTCGGAGCTGATCGACGCGTTCGAGAGCGAGGGCGGCTGGCGCTCGCTCGGCGTCGACGATCGCGCGATCGTCCTCGAGGCGGCGAACGCGCTCGCCGAACGACCGCACGGCGCGGGCGCGCTCAGCAAGGTGCTGGCGCTGCTCGTCCCGGACGCCGTCCCGCTCATGCCCGACGCCGCGCTCTGGTTCGCGCTCGGGACGATCGCGCGGCCGGACTCGGCGGACGCCCAGACCGCCTCCGTCGATGCGATCGTTCCGATGCTCGACTGGTTCTCGCGCGAACGTGAGCGCGCGGACGCGGCGCTCGAGTCGCTCGCGCGCGCGCACGTCGAGGTGCCGCTCTCGCCGGCGCAGGTGCTCGATCGCCTCGTGTGGTTCGACTCCGTCGGCTACCGTCATTTCCGCTCGAAGTCGGGCGCGGGCTACTACTGGGTCCGCGACGGCGAGCGGGAGGGGGTCGTCGCCTTGACGACGCCGCCGACGACGCGCGCGGAGCCGCTCGATCTCGCCGGGGCGTCCGGCGACGCGCCCTGGAGGGACGAGGCCCTCCGCGCGCTCGACGGCGACGTCTGAGGCGTCGAGGCCGCCGCCGAGGAGCTCCGCGCGCGACCGGCTCGAGCGGAACGACCAGACCGCTCGCGAGCAGATACGGTCTCACCGTAGAGTGCGGTCCATGGTGATCGAAGATCGATGGACACCTCTGGAAGAGGCGGTGGCGCGCGACAGCTGGGAAGAGTGCGAGGCCTGGGCGCTCACCAACCTGGAGACACCGGGAGTCGGCGGCGCGGCGTCCTCCGTGTGCGAGGTCCTCGAGCAAGACCGCCCGAACCGTGGGCGCGAGGAGCACGGACCGGGGCTGACTCAGACGCTCCGGGAGTCGTTCTCGAGGCTGGTCCGGCTGCGGCGCCTCGCTGCGCGGGGCGGCGAGATCGAGGAGCCCGACCGAGCCAGCGTTCTCTATCACGCCGTCGTGGTGCGGGCGGGAGAGGCTCGCGTCGCGATGGCAGGAGCCTGGACGCGCCCGACCCTCGTAGCCGCAGACGCGAGCTCGGTGCGCACGCCCCGCGCGATGCGACAGCTGGTGGGCGTGCTGGGCGCGCTCGCATTCCAGACGGAGGACGTGCTGCGGATCGACCGTGACTTCAGCCTCGCGATTGGACGCGTGTGCAGGGTAGACGAGCGGCGCGTTCACCCGTTCGCGCCGCTCTACCCGTCGCAGTACCGGGTCGAGCGCGGTGCAGCGCTCGCGCCGTGGCTCGACGAGCCCGACGTGGTCTCGGTGACGCCGGCCGGCGGTCGGCTCGCGCTCGCGAACGAGGTGGCGCAGCTCGAGCAGCGCGTTCGCACCGCGCACCAGCGCATCGCGGCCGACGGTCGCCTCCGAGAGCGGGATCTCGACACCATCCGCGACGCCCTCGAGCTGCTTCGAGGTCATGGCTGGACGCCGGAGATCGAGCCGCTGTCGAGTCGAGCCGCGGTCTTCCTCGCGGTGCTGGAGGCGCACGAAGACGATCTGGACGCGCTCGTCGCGGCGCTGGTTCCACCGCGGACGACCTGAGCGCACGAGACGTCGAGCTCGAGAGCCGCGGACGCGCGGGCAAGCGAGGCCGAGCGCCGTGCCGAGGTGTTCGCATGCCGCCGCCTCGCGAGAACTCACGAAAACCCCACGAGCGGATCCGAGCCGACGCTTTAGCGTCGCAAGGATGTCGTCGAACCGTTGCGTCGCGCTCGCGCTCGCGCTCGCGCTCCTTGCCGTCGGATGGACCTTCAGCTGCAGCGACGGCGAGGCCCCGCCTGCGTCCCCCGGAGAGAGTCTCGACGCGTCCACGTCGGACGCGTCACCATCGGATGCCGCCGCGCCGGATGCGTCGGATGCGTCGGACGCGTCCCCATCGGACGCCTCCACGTCGGACGCGTCCGACGCCGGTTGCCCTGTCGGGGCGATCTGCGACGGCGCGTACAACTACGCGTTCGTGACGTCCACGGACTACGCCGTGACCGAGCTCGGAGGGGTCCAGGGCGCCGACGCCAAGTGCAACGAGCGCGCGAAGGCGGCGGGGCTACCGGGTGAGTACGTCGCGTGGCTCTCGTCGTCGACCTCCAACGCCCGCGACCGCCTCGGTACGGCGAGCGGATGGCTGCGAACGGACCGGCGGCCGTTCGCCGCGAGCGCCGACGAGCTCTTCGAAGCGAAGATCCGCTACCCGCTCGCGGTCGACGAGCTCGGCGCGACCGTGCCCTCCAGCGTGAGGTATGCTCGGACCGGCACGCTCCAAGACGGCACAGTCTCCGCGGACAAGCACTGCGCGAACTGGTCGCCCGACTCCGGAGGCGCCGTCGAGACCGGCGATCCCTTCGCAGGCAACCGCCGCTGGACCACGCTGGCCGCGGGGAGCTGTCAGGCGAGGACCCCCATCTACTGCCTGGGGAAGGATCACGCCGCGCCGCTCCCGCCCAGGCCGGTCACGGGGCGGCGCGCGTTCGCGTCCAGCGCCCACTACGCACCGAACGGGCTCGCTCAGGCCGACGCCATCTGCCAGGGCGAGGCCGCGGGCGTCCTCACGGGGACCTTCAAGGCGCTGCTCGCGACGACGACGGCGAGCGCGATCTCCCGCTTCTCGACGGCCGGCGCGACCTGGGTGCGGCCCGACGGGGTCGTGCTCTGGGAGACGGCGGCGCAGGCTGCTGCGAACGCACCGCTCCTCACGCCGCCCGTCCTCCACGCCGACCAGACGCCGTCCGGCTTCGCTTGGCGGTGGCTGGGCGCGCCGCGGATCGACGTGGTCGGAACGACGACGTGCGCGGACTGGGAGTCGAGCGGCGCCTCGGTCCAGGCGCTCGCCGTCCAGAGCACCGCAGCGGGTACGTTGAGCGCGGCGTACGCGTTCAATTGCGACACGGGACAGATCGGCCTGATCTGCCTCGAGGAGTGACGGCGAGTGAGTCGCGGTCCGCTCTTGGAGGAGTCGTTCGGCGTCAGGGTCCGCACGTCATCCGCGCGCTCGACGTCACGATGGACATCACCGGCAACACCTCGGGCTGCGTCGCCGCGAACAGCGACCGCTCGGAGGGAGACGACCGGACGCGCCTCCGAGTCGACCTCCGGGGCACGGGCCCCCGGAGACGTGGCGGTCGAGTGGGGTTTGTGTGGTCGTCGACTATGGCCTGGCGATGCAAGCTCGCGCCGAACATCATCGTGCCGATGAGCGTCCGCCGCTTCGTCCTTGCGTCCCTCGCCGTCGCGACGCTGGTCAGCCTCCACGCGTGCTCCTCCGAGGATCCCGCGGGCAGTCGAGCTCCGCCGGACGCGATCCCGGAGGCTGGCGCCGGCGGGCCGACCGACGGCGCCGTCCGCCCGACGGACGGAGGGGCCGGCGCCACCCTCTACAAGAGCGGCGCGCGCCTGCGCGCGGAGGTCGAGCGGGTCGAGGGTGAGACGATCTTCAAGCGCTTCTACGACACCGCGCGCAAGGAGACGTGCGTGTTCGAGCCGATGAAGGACGGCGGGTACCGTTGCCTCCCCTCGACCACGTCGGTCCTCTATTCGGACACGGGGTGCGGGACGATGGCGGGCGCCGGCGTCATCACCTGCCCCGCCGGTATCAAGTACGCCTCCGTGCGCGGGCTGCTCGCCAGCGAGTGCGGCGGTGAGTCGTCACCGTTCGAGCGGATCTTCGAGCTTGGCGACCCGCTGGGCGTGTCCGAGGTCCATGAGAGGCTCGCCGATGGCACGTGCCTCCCGCGCGCGGCGACGATGACCGCCCTCGGCGCGGAGGTGGCGCTGGCGGCGTTCGTCCACGCCACCGCCGAGCCCGTCGCCATGACGGAGACGCTCGCCGTCGTCCGCCTCACGGGCGATGACGGCAGCCAGGTCGTCCTCGAGTCCTTCGTCGATCGCACCCGCGACGCGCACTGCAGGAGCGTGACGTTCGGCGGTCCGTCGGCGCCCACACGTGCCTGCGTCCCGGCGCGCTGGGCCTTCAGCGAACCTCAGACCGGCCCTTACGAGGATCCGTCGTGCACCGTCCGCGCGGCAGCCTACGCGAGGAAGGCGAGCTGTCCCCCGCCCGAGCTCGTGATCCGCGCGGAGCGCGTGGACGCCGGCGCCGCGGGCGCCTGCGCCTCCTCGGGGCGCGCGACGTCGCTCCACGCCGTGGGCGCGCCCCTCCCGACCGCGTACTCGACCACGACCGGTTCGTGCGCGGTCGCCGCGCACGAACACGATTCGTTCTTCGCGCTCGGCGCGCCGCTGCCGGCATCGACCTTTCCACCCCTGGAGCTCGGCGTCCATGGGGCGGGCAGCGTGCGCGTCCAGGCGCTCGGCCAGGGCGGCGTCCGGCTCGCCCACGGCGTCCTCTTCCACGCCCCCTCGAAGTCATCGTGCTCCGCGATCGAGTTCGCCGACGGCAAGCGCTACTGCTTCGCCGACGACACGCTCTACTACTCGGAGCTCTCCCGGTACAAGGACGCGGCGTGCACGCAGCCGGTCTACGTCGCGCGCACGTGCGGCGTGACGCCGAAGCAGATCGCCACCAAAGCCGAGAACGGCGACGCGTGCGACCGTGAGTACGCGTCGACCGTGCGCCCGCTCGGACCGAAGCTCGCGATCGCCGCGTACTACGAGATGACGACCACCTGCGAAGGACCGACACCGCTCACCGCCGACGAAGGCGCCTACGACGTGCTGCCGGCGGTGCCCGCCTCGACGCGCCTCGCCGAGGTGACGCTCGTCCGCGAGTGAGCTGGCCCGTCGCGACGGGCGCCCCTCGCGTGTGGACGGCGGTGACCGGCTCGGCCTGCCGCCGCTGCACGCGAGCTCTCTCGCGCCTCGACCGCCGGCGTCGAGGCCTGGCCCAGGCTGGAGAGCGCCCGGGGAGCCCCCGAGCTGGCCAAAGTCGTGACCGTTTCGTGGGGTTCTTGGGGGCGTCGATCAAAACGTGCATGAAACGGCGCATGCTGACGTCCGTCGAGTGAGCCGGCGAGAGCCTCTATGGACACGCATCGAACCACCTCGGGAGGAGAGAGTATGAGCGCGCGAACCGACGACCAGGCGAACGCGACGGGTGACGGCGACGCGCACGACAGCGGCAGCCTCCAGGGAATGCGCGCGACGGCGAGGCGCGCCTCGCCGCGCGCGCTGCTCATCGTCGCGGCCAGCATCGTCGTCACGCCAGCGGAAGCTCAACGCACGCCGCCCGACATCAAGACCCCGCTGCCCAAGCCGCTCCCGACGATTCGAGCCCCGGGCAAACCTCCGCTGAAGTTGACGCTTCCTCCGAGGATCGCAGGAGTTCGCCTCTCGGCGGGATCCTCCGGGGAGTACTCCAGCGGAGCGATCCGGTACGACGTCGAGGTCGTCAACCCGACCGGCAACCCCGCGCTCGAGGGCGCCCTCGTTCTCGGCTTGGACGGCTCGGGCCGCTCCCCAGTGCGCGTGCCGGCCGGCGGGCGCGCGTGGATCGCGATCGCCGACGCCTCGGGTCTGGATCATGGTTGCAAGAAGACGCTTCGCTCCGTCGAGCTCGAGGGCGTAGACGGTGCGTCCGGCCGATTCACGGTGACCCCCTCCTGCCAGTTCTCCGGAGAGGTGATCGAGCCATCGGCCTCGTCGCCGCCCGACCGCAAGCTCGCGCTGCGCCAAGGGAAGCTCTACTACCACTCGATGAGCAGCGCCGGCGGCCTTCGGTGCGGGGAGTCCGACGAGCGTGGACGCTACGAGCCGCGCCAGCTCGAGGTCGCGGCGACGATCCGGAACAGCGCGGCGACGACCGCGCGCGACGTCCGCCTCCGCTTTCGCGACGCTCGGACCAGCGGGGCCTCCGGCCTGGAGCTCACCGCGGGACAAGAGCGCCGGATCCGAGCGAGCGCAGCGTTCGACGCCGACGAGCGCGACTACGTGCTCGAGATCTCCGGCGCGGGCGCGCCGCTGTATCAGCCGCTCTCCTACGTGAAGACGAGGCGCCGGTGCCGGCTCGACGTCACGTTCTAGACCGGAGCTGGGTGCGCGCCGGGCACGAGACGAAGGAGCGGTCACGTTCCTGCGCCACCGCACGACAGTGAGCTCGAGCCGACACGTCATGGAGATCCTCGAGGGACGGGCGCAGACCGACTATCACGCGCTCGCGATCGCGATCGCGGGGAGGGTGCATCGGCTGAGGTCCGCCGACACGCTGCTGGTGCGGCGCGCCGACGGAGCGACGGTCCTCCTCGACATGACCGACGCGGAGGTGGTCGACGACGTCGACGAGGAGGGCCCCTTCTCCGCGCTCCTTCGGTCGGGGCTCGCCGCCCCGTTCATCGCGTACGCGCCGACCCACGACGTCCCCGCGCGGATCCACGGGCTTCGTATCGAGCGCGGGGCCCAGGTCGCCGTGCTGGGACGGATCGATCGTGGCTTCGAACCGGGGCGCGCATACCGCGACGCGGGCGACGCCGTCACGCGCTCGGTCGCCGTTCGCCTCGTCGCCGCGGGCGTGGGAGCCCGCGCGGCGCTGACCGCGAAGGTGTCGGCGGCGCGCGCCGTGCCCTCGGTCAGCCTCCGGTCGACGGCGACCGAGGGCTCGCGGATCCCCCTCCTGCTCCCCGCCGCGATGGGCGCCCTCGGCGCGTGCGCCGCGCTCGCCGGCGGGGCGCTCTACCTCGGAGCCGCGCGCGCGGCGTCCGCCGACACGCTCTTCGCCCTCGGGCTTCAGCTCTCCGCGGCGGGGATCTACATCGCCAAGCGCCGGCGCTTCCTGCCGGACCTCCGGCGCCCTGGTGAGGACGAGTCCGGTGCCGGGATGCGCACGGGCCTCGGGTTGGCTCGGGCGCTCCCGATCGGGCTCACGACGGCGCTCGTCGTGGTGCTCGGCGCGTCGGCGAGCATCGCCGCGGCGTGGGGCCTGGCGAGCGTGTCGACGCTCGGGCTCGCGCTCGCGCTGCTCGTCGAGGAGCGCCGCGCGTGGCGACGACTATGGGACGTCGCGTGCGCGCCGCCGGTACACGTCGCGGGTGAGCTCGGCGCCATGGATGGCCGTGTGACCAGAGGGACCTGCTCGCGCACGCGAGAGCACACGATCCATCGCGACAGCTACGAGGACTCCGACGGGCGGTCACGCACGCGCGTTTCGTACACCTATCGAGACACCGTGCGGACCGACACGCTGGTGGTGGCGCTCGACGACGGCGGCGCGCTCGACGTTCACACGCACTGGGGGGCGCTCGCCGCCGAGGACACGAGGATGCCGACGCCCATGAGCCTCGTGGAGACCATCGGACCCGGCGATCGCGTGCGCGTCGTCGGCCGCCCGTCGGGAGAAGCCGGCGCGTGGCGGCTCGAGGGCGCCGGAGCGAGCCCGCTCGCGGTCTTCGGGAGCCGTACGCGCCGTGCCCGCGCGGCGGCGTGGCGGGCGCTCGTGCTGCATGCGCTGACCCTGGTCGCGCTGCTGACGATCGCGGTGCTCGGTGCGCTCGCCGCGGCTGCGCTCGCCATGAGCACGCAGCACCTCCCCGGCGGCGCGCGTACGGCGGTGTTCGGGCCATGAGGGACGGGCGCCCGAGGACACGGACGGCTCACACGTCGACGACCCCGCCGGGCGCGCCAGACGACGTGACGCTCTCGGGGTGCGTCGCCTCCGAGGAGGCGGTGACCATCCACGTCGCGCTCGAGGTGGACGGCGAGACGGTCTACGAGCGCTCCGTGGACGGGGCGTTCGACCTCCTCCTGGACGGCGGCGCGCGCGTCGCGATCGAGACGTGCTGGCAGACACGCGTCGCGAGCGAGCTCGAGCCGATGCGCACGGCGGAGACCTGGAAGCGCCTCGCCAAGCATCCCGACGCGCGCGGGGTCGAGAGTCACGCGCCAGGTCCACACGTTCGCGTCGCGTTGCTTCGGCGTGTGCTCCGGCCCGGCGCCGCGGTCGTCGTCCGGGGGGCGGTAGCCGAGTACGCGATTGAACAGGAGACGCAAGCCCGCTACCGCGTCGCCGCGCGGCGCGCGCCGTCTCCGAAGCGGCTCGTCGCTTCCGCGATCACGCCCGAGCGCGCGGAGGCCGCGTCGACGATGGGCCGCCGGGGCGTGGCCGCGCGCGCGGGCGGCGTGGTCGCGCGCGCGGGCGGCGCGGTGCTCGCCGTCACGGCGCTCCTCCTCTTCGTTCGATGGGTGGTGCTCTGGCCACCGGAGCTCGCGATCGCGAAGGTCGCGTCGCTCCGCGCCTCCGCGGGCGCCGCCTGCGCGATGCACCTCGCCTTCTGGCTCTCGGTCGTGCTCCAGCGACCAGGCAGCACCGCGCGCCTCCTCCCGCGCTTCGTCGGCGCCAACCGTCGGCCGCTCGGCTCGCAGCTCGTGGCGGGCCTCGTCGTCTTCGGCGTGGTCGCGTCGCTGGCGCTCGGAGCGGGGGGCGCGCTCATGCTCGAGAAGCTGCTCGACACGGGCGATCCGACGGCGAGCGGCAGGAACGGGCGGCCGCTGCTCGAGAGCGCGTGGCTCCCCGCCGCGTTCCTGTGGGTCTGCAGCACCTGTGGGATCCTCGGCCTTTGCCTGCGCGAGCGCGGCGAGGCGCGACTCGCCGCGCTCTTCCGCGCTCATGGCGACGGGTGGACGGTGCGCGAGGGCGTCCTCGAAGAGGGAGAGCTCACGATCAGCGTGCACGTCAACGGCCACGGGCGCTCGGCGACCCGCCACTGGTCCTCCGAGATCGACGGCGCGCTGACGATCGCGAGCGACGGTGAGACGCTCACCGTGAGGACGGCCGGGATCGCGTGGGGCATCGACACCGTCGCCTGCGCGCCGGAGCAGCGGGGGGAGCGGTGGACCGTCGGGCCTGGCGCCGCGGTCGCGATCGCCGGCCGGCTCGGTCACGGGACGAACCTCTTGGCGCGTGGCCCCGAGTCGCTGGTCGTCGTGGCGACCCCGTGCACGTGCAGCGTGGGCGCCTCGCTGGTGCGAGGCCTCTGGCTCCGGCGCGCCGTCCTCGCCGCGGCCGTCGGCGGAGCGATCCTCGCGATCGTGCTCGCGTACGCGGGCGGGTGAGGTCGCGCGTGAGCTCGGCTCACGCCTCCGCGACGTCGTCCATGCCTCCTGCCCTCGCCTCCGCTCGCAAAAACACACGAAGACCCCACGCGCGACGCCAGCCCGTCCCCCGGAGCTCGGGTGACGATGGCTCGATGAAGGAGCGCACCGGCGGGCGGCGTCGCACGGCGATCGGGAACGGCCGCGGGCCGACGCGGGCGGAACGATGAAGGGCTCGAAGATGGACGCCGGCGCAGCGGCGCAAGGGCGCAAGGCGCGACGGCGCGGGCCGGGAATGCTCGTGCCGATCGGCTTCCTCGTCCTGTTCTTCGGAGGCATCAGCGCGGCGGGCTTCTTGAGCTTTCGACAGTCGCAGCGCTACCAAGCGAGCGTCGATGGGTTCTTGAACGCGGCGCGCGCGGGAGAGATCGACGAGGCCTATCAGGGCCTGTCACCGCGCAGGAGGGCGTCGATGCCCCTCGCGGCGTTTCGATCCCTCGCGGAGCATCGCGCGCTCCGGCGCAACCGAGGACACAGCATCGACGCGTCGCGCACCGTTGGAGGCAGCCTGCCCGCCGACCGAGCGTGCGTACGTGCGCGCCTCGACATGGACGACGTGGACTGGCTCGTGCAGCTCTACGTCGTTCGCGGTGACGACGGGTCCTGGCGAGTCGAGTCCTTCGCGTTGCACGAGGTCGCGACCGTCGTTCTGAGCGACGTGCTCGAGGAGTGCGGCTACGCCCCGCGTCGCGTCGTCGGCTACTCGGGGCCGCCGATCGTCCATCGCACGCCCCGGCTGCGCTGAGCGCGGGCTCGCGCTACTCGGTCTTCAGCACGATCCCCGCGAACGTCGAAGGCGGCACCTCGGCGCCCACGGAGTAGTAGCGGATCCCCGGCCGAGGCTCGTGGAGCGAGCAGCGCGAGCCACCCGCCGGCCTCACCTCGGGGAACGACGAGAGCGAGATGGGAGCGCCGCGCGCGTAGTACGAGTACGCCGCGTCGCGGGTGCGCGGCGCGCACGTCCCTGTCGCGTCGCGGCCGTAGAGCGTGGCGTCGGCGGCGAGCTTCGCCCCGACCTCGTAGTAGTCGACGCCTGCCAGACAGCCGTTCGCCATGTTCCGGTGCTCGATGATGATCGCGGGAGGCGACGGCGAGCGGTGTCTGCCGACGGGCATGGTGCAGCCGGCGTTGCTGAAGAGCCCGACCGGAGCGCGATCGGACGGCACACACCGACCGGGCTCGAAGGCGAGATCGCAGTCGGTCCCCCGCGTCACGTCGCGCGTCGCCTGCAGATATCGACTGCCGTCCTCCCCTTCCACGTAGCGAGCGACCATGCCGTCGGCGCGTGGCTCGTCGGCGGCCGCGCCGCGAACGAACGTCATCGAGGGGAGCGCCTCGGCAACGGTCGCGCCGGCGGTCGCGCCGAACGTGGCGGTGCAGCCCCCAGCCCCGTCCGGATAGTAGACGATCTCTCCAACGAGTTCCTTCGGCGAGGTGGTGCGCCTGAAGATCGTCTCGCGGTTGGGCGTCTTCCCGAAGGCGTCTCCGCACACGTTCTCCTGCACCGGGAGCATGAAGGGCTCGGCCGTGCAGGTCGCGTCGGCGTAGTAGACCGCGACGACCTGCAGCGGCAGGCAGCGGAGCTCGCCGTCCGCCGCTCTCTGGAACCGACAGGACGCCGCGAGCTCCTTGTCCCACAGATCCGTCGTGCGGTAGGCGTCGGGACCGCCTTCGAGGTAGCGGACGCGAAGGCGCGTTCCGCTCCGGGCGCTCGGATCGTCGAAGCCTGGAGGTGCCGCGTCGGGAGGCGGGGGCACGGGAGGCGAGGCGTCCTCCACGCCGACCGGCCCGGCGTCCGGCGTCTCGGGCGCGGGCGGCGCGACGGGGGCAGGGTCGGCGGAGCAGGCAGCGAAGACGCCGACGATGACGAGCGAGCGACCGAAGGCGCTCGCCATCCGTCGACGATGGGCGAGCTTTCGAAGGGTGGCGCGCTGTCCAGCACTCATCATTAAGGGGTACCCCGGGAGGCGCGAGCCGATCGTGGGCGATCGATAGAGCTTTCGTGTGGAGCCGCTCGCACGCCCTCACTCCGTCCTGACCACGACCAGCGGGAACGAGGACCAGGCGGCGGGCGCCCCCACGCCGAAGTAGTGTTCGTCATCGCCCCGCGCGAACGGCGCGCACGCTGCGCCGGCGCCCGCATAGACCTGTCCGGTCACCTCGGGGCCGAGCGCGCGCGCGCCCTCGAGGACGGTGAGCCCGAGGCAGGTCTCCTCGTCGTTCGTCGAGAACATGAACGGAGCCGGGGTCGCGCGGCAGAAGGTCCATCCGACCGTGCTCGCGCACCCGACGTCGCCGAAGCGGAGGCGGTCTCTGTAGAAGACGGCGTCGCTCGGAACGCAGTGGGTCCTGTCCTCGACGGCGCTCGCTGTGCAGGACCAATCGCGCTCGGTGTCCCACAGCGCGTGTCCGTGGCCGAGCGGGGCGCCCGCTGCGTCGACGTAGCGCCGGACCCGGACCTTCCCCGTGCCCTCGAGGCGCGTCTCCACCGCCGGGAACGCGGAGAGCGGGATCACGGAGCCCCGCGCGTAATAGGAGGAGGTGGCCGTGCGCGTCGTCGTCACACAGGCGCCCGCGCCGTCGAGTCGGTAGATCGGCAGCCCCAACGCGAGCGGGGCGCCGACCTCGAAGTAGTCGGTGCTCGCGACGCAGCCGTTCACCCGACGGGACTCGGTGATGACGACGGGCGACGGCGAGCTCGCGGGTCGAGCCGCGAGCGGCGACGTGCAGGCGGCGTCGCTGAAGACGCTCGTGCCGGCGCGCTGCAGCGGAACGCAGCGATCGGGCTCTGCCGGCGAAACGGCGCAGTCGGCCTGGCGACCGGTGTCGCGGAGGGAGACGGGGACGCGGCTGCCGTCGTCGCCGTCGATGTAGCGCAGGGCCAGGCCGCCGGCGCGCGGCTCCTCGCGGATCGTCCCCTGCACGAACGAGGTCGAGGGCACCGCCTCGGCGATGAAGCCGGCGCTCGGCACTTCGTAGGCAACGCAGCCGGAGATCGGGGAATAGGCGGTGGTCGTCGCGCGCACCTGGGGGGTCGTCGTCTTGCGGAAGATCGTGTCGCGGCCAGGCGCCATCCCGTAGACCTGTCCGCAGGAGCTCTCGTAGACGATGAACGGCTCGGCGCTGCACCCGCTGTCCGCAAAGTAGACCGGCACCGGCCGAGACGGGAGGCACCGCAGGAGGCCGTCGGGCGCCTCGCGGAAGGTGCACACGACCGAGAGCTCCTTGTCCCAGAGGCCGACGGTCTGGTAGGCGTCCGCCCCGGCCTCGACATACACGCGCCGCAGGCGTGACCCGCTCCGCCCCGTCGGATCCACGTACCCGACGGGCCCTGCGTCGGCGTCCGACGTTCCCGCGTCGAACGGCGGCACCGTCGGCGTGCTGACCTCGGCGGCGCCGCCGCCGTCGTCGGGAGCTGCGTCCGTCGGCGAGCCGTCACTCCCGCAGCTGGCGAGGGTCACGAGAGTCGTAGCGGCGAGGAGGATCGCGAAAGCATCGAGACGCATCCTCTCGATGGAAGCGCGAGATCGTCGAGGTCGTGGTGGGGTTTCCGTGTGTCTTCCGTGGCTGCGAGGAGCACGGAACGGGTGTCGAGCGAGCGCTCCTATTCTCTACTTTCTCTCTCGCGGCTCGCGCGCGGGGCATGGCGCCCTCGAGCGCGCCGGCGCGCTCCGGACCAGCGCTCCTGAGTTTCGCGTGGGGTTCTCGTGGGCCGCCGCTTTTCGGACTGGCGAGCGGCTAGCCTGCTCGTCTGGTCGGCGCGCGCCGCGCGCTCGGCCCATGACGAAAGGAACGAGATGCGCTTGCGCAGTGTGCTGCCCTGGCTCCTTGGTATCGTCGTCGTCGGCGGCGCCGTGCCCGGACGAGCGTCGCTCGACGCGCGCGGCTCCGTCGATCGAAGCGAAGGGCGCGGCCCGCGCGAAGCGTCGCTCGCGCCGATCGGGCTCGGCGCGCTCCCGCTCGCGCTCCACCGGCGGGCGGCGCGCTACTTCGAGTCGATGCGCCGGACCTCGGACTCACCGTGGCACACCGCCCACCTCGTCGATCGCGCGACGCCGATCCTCCGCCCCGGCGTCACGGGCGCGGCCTACTTCGAGGTCCCCGTCGCCGGACCGGAAGGCGAGCCGCGCGGCTACCTGCTCGTCTCGAACGGCGAGCACGACTTCCCCGTCGCCGGAGCGACCAAGGGCGGCGAGCCCGCGTCCGCGGCCCTCGTCGCCATGGCCCACGCGGAGGGCGAGGTCGTCGCGCGCGTCTGGATGCCCTCGCTCTTCGCGTTCGTCGCCGAGAACGCGCGCGGCGACGTCGTCGCGCAGATCGGCGCGCTCCCGCCGAAGGTCGACGGCCTCGACCGCGCGGCGCTCGACCGCGCGCCCCGCGAGCGCTGGGGCCGCGCCGTGAGCGCGCCGGGCGAGCCGCCGCGCGTCGAGCTCCCGACGGCGCTCGGCGGCCTGCGCTACGGCTCGTGGTCGTCGTGGGCCGAGTACCGCGCGGCGCGCGACGGCGCCGACGCGCTCGACGTCGAGGTGATGCGCCGGACCTCCGCGCCGGCGTGGGAGGAGGAGGCGCGCCTGGCGGGCGAGTACGAGGGCCTCGACCGCCTGGAGGTGCGCCGCGTCCCGTTGCTCACGCGCGGAGGAGCGACCTTCACGCTGCGCGGTCCGGGGGCGGCGCGCGTCGTCGCCGAGCGCGGCGACGACGCGGACGGCTACGCGTGGGTCGATCTCCACGCCGCCTCGGAGCCCGAGCGCGAGACCGCAGAGCTCACCCTCGACATCGCCTACGGGAGCGGCGAGCGCGAGGTCCTCGGCTTCGCGATCGCGCCGCGGGTCCTCGGCGGACCGAGCCTCGCGCCTCCGCTGACCACGCCGACCGCCCGAACCCCGGTCCGCCCCGTCGCGCTCGCGTTCCCGACCTGCCGCCGCGTCGCGCTCCAGACGTGGGTCATGCGCTTCGTGGGCGCGATCGACGGCGGCGGCGCCGGGCTCCTGACCGACTCCTGGACCGCGGGCCCCTGGGAGACGTTCGACGTCGAGCGTCAGTCGGACGGAACGATCGCGCTCCACAGCGGCCCCACCGGCTACTACGTGGCGGCCGGCGCCACGGACGCCGCGCCGATGACCGTGAGCTCGACGGCGGTGGGGGCGCGCGAGAGGTTCAGCGCGATCCCGTCCGATCGCGGGACGTTCGCGCTCCGCGCCGCCAGCGGGAAGTACGTCTCACAGGAGGTCCGCGACGCGAGCCGGGTGACCACGAAGGCCACGACGATCGGGAAGGACGAGCAGTTCACGGTGCTCTGCGATCCTCCCGCCCCGACGTCGACGTTCCCCTGGGCGCGCGACGAGGTCGAGGCCTGGTCGAAACAGCGGAAGTACAACCAGGTCGACGGCTCGAAGGGCCCGAACCGCTCGGCGTGCGTGTCGGGGTGCGGCGCGACGGCGTGGGCCATGTTGATCGGCCACGCCGACTTCGCGGCCGCCAACGGTCACCCCCGCTTCGGCGGGCTCACCCGGTTCTACACGGCGGACGGTGGGCGCGGACGCTCCGCGCGCGAGGCCGTCGCGCCCGAGTTTCAGGACCGCGGGATCGACAACATCACCGTCGAGCTGCGCGACGCGATGGGCGACTGGGGGCTCTCGGGGTGCACGGTGACCGGCTCCCGCTTCACGTCGCCCGTCCTGATGGCGCAGGCGAACCAGTACTTCTGGGGCCGCGTCCCCGCCCGCGTGATCGCCGAGTTCGACGCGGGGGGGATCGGCACCGCCGCGGGCGCCGCGAACGTCGTGGCGTCGCTTCGGGCAGGCCACGTCACGGCCATCGGCACGGGTCACCTCGCGCACTACCCCGTCGCGTTCGGGATGCACGCGTTCTCGCCGCGTCGCTGGGTGGCGTCGACGAAGCGCTGGACCGAGCCGGACAGCACGGCGCGGACCGTGCTGGAGGTCAACTGGGGCTGGGGGCACTCGGCGAGCCGATCGGTGCCGCTCCACTCGTGGTTCAAGGGCATCGTCGACGCGACGCCGTACACGCGCGTCGACGCCGTCGCGCGCGACTGCAGCCTCCGCGCCCAATCGGGCGCGCTCGCGGCGAACACCCGGATGGACCGGGACTACCGGTGCCGGACGCACTTCGAGTCGGGCGAGCGTCACGTGGCCTTCGAGGTCGCCGAGCGCCTCGTCCAGCGCGAGCTGATGGCGAGCGCGACCGCGCGACGGCTGAAGGTGTGCATGCTGAAGTCGACCGACATCCAGTGCGCGCCCTGCAACACGACCGATCGGCTCATCGTCCGCGTCACGACGGTGAACGCGAACGCGAGCTGTCCGGCCGACACCGTGCACGAGATGCAGTGAGGCGGCGAGGCGACGCGATGCGAACGCCGGCGCGCACGCAGCCGCGGCCCGCCGCGAGGCGCGGCGCCTCGCGGCGATCGCTTTTGAGCTGGCGCGGGGCGAGCCTGGGATGACGCGACCACGCCCTTCGGCCTCGCGCGTCGTCCCCCCTCCTCGACGACCTCGAGACGTTCCATCAGGCCCGCGGTACGCGTCCTCCCCCCACGGAACGACCGCGGCGGATCGTGCGCTTGTTCAGCGAGCGGCGCGATCGCGAGAGCCGCGCGCGGGCTGGTGAGCCCCCGACAAACGTGAGACGTTGGTCGCATGCGGTACTGCTTCGACGACTTCGAGCTCGACGAGGACGGGCGGGAGCTGCGCCGGAGGACCCGAGACACGGCGAACACGTCCTCGCGAGTCGAGGCGGCCCCGAAGGTGCTCGCCTTCCTCCGCACCCTCGTCCGCCGTGCGCCGAGCGTGGTGACCCGCGGCGAGCTCCTCGAGGCCGTGTGGCAGGGGCAGGTAGTGAGCCCGAGCGCGGTCAACACGGTGGTGAAATCGCTGCGCCGGACCCTCGACGACGACGACCAGCGGTTCATCCGCACCGTGCACGGCATCGGCTACGCGTTCGTGACGCCGGTCGAGCGACACGGAGCCGTCGTCCCCTCGGCGTTGAGCGACGCCCGCGAGCGCCTCTTCGTCGGGCGTGACGCAGAGCTCCGGCGGCTCGCCGCCTGGGTCACGGATCCGTCGTCCGACGCCACCCGGCTCTTCTGGGTCCACGGGGTCGGCGGCATCGGCAAGACCTCGCTCCTCCATCGGCTCGAGTCGTCGGCGCTCGAGCACGACGTGTCCGTCGTCACGATCTCCTGCGCCCACGTCCGGCCGAGCCCCGAAGCGCTGATGGAGGCGATCGCTGCGAGCTGCGGGGTCGCGACGGCGAGCGCGATCCCCGACGCGCTCGCCGCGCTCCCGGCCGGGCTCCTGGCGCTCGACGGCTACGAGGCGCTCGGGGGGATCGACGACTGGCTGCGCGAGCGGTTCGTGCAACGATTGCCCCCCGGATGGCGCCTCGTGCTCTCCGGCCGAAACCCGCCCGGCATGCGATGGCGGGTCGATCCGATCTGGACAAAGGCCGCCGAGGTCCCGCTCGGAGACCTGAGCCTCGACGAGGCCAGCGCGCTGCTCGAACGCCGCGGCGTCGCGCCGACGGAGCGCGACTCGATCCTGCGCTTGGCGGGCGGCCATCCGCTGACGCTCGTGCTCGCGACGGACTCCCTACGCCGCACGGGGCGCTTCGACGGCTCCCTGCCGGACGCGACGGACGGGCTCGCGACGGCGCTGCTCGACTCGTTCGTGAGGGAGGCTCCTTCGAAGCAACACCGCGACGCGCTCGACTGCCTCGCCGTCGTCGACGCGCTCGACGAACCGCTCCTCGCCGCCATGTTGGGAGACGACACCTCCGCGAGCGGGTACTTCGACTGGCTGTCGACGCTCGGGATGGTCGAGAGGCACCCGGCGGGATTGGCGCTTCACGATCTCGCCAAGTCGACGCTCACCGCGAACCTCGCCTGGCGAAATGCCCCGCGCCTCGGGCTCCTCGTCGAGCGCGCCCACATGAAGCTGTTCGCCGAGCTCGAGAGCACCGCCTCGCCCGAGCGGCGTCGTCGCCTCGTCGCCTCGATCTGGCGCCTCCTCGATCTCCACCCCGCGATCGCTCCGCTGATGCCGCTCCCCAAGCTCTCCGGAGCGCCGAGCATCGCCGATCTCGACGCGATCGAGCGATACGTCGATCGCTTCGAGGGCGCTGCCAGCGCGGCCGCGCTGCGCTACTGGTTGGCGCGCGATCCGACGTGCGCCCGCGTCGTTCGCGACCAGGACGGCGCGATGCTCGGCTACTCCGTCTTCCTCAAGATCGAGCCGCACGACGACGAGGCGCGAGCCGTCGATCCCGTGCTCGGCGTGCTCGACGCCTCGCTCGAGCGCGTCGGCAAGTACTCCGTGACGCGCTGGTTCGCCGACTGCCGGGCCTACCACGACGTCACGCCCGTCTCGAGCGGCTGCCACATCATCAATGCGGAGCGCGAGCTCGGCGCTCTCGACGGAGAACTCTGCTGCCATTTCATGCTCATGTCGAACCCCGAAGCTTGGAAGCCCCTGGTCCGCATCGCCAACGTCGAACAGAAGATGGTGAACGTGATGATCGACGACCGTCGCCTCATCGCGTTCGCTCACGACATGCGTGGCCAGACGCTCCTGACGTGGTTCCGTGCGTTCTCGCGCAGGATCACGGAGACGCTGACGACGGGCGCGGGGTTCGACGACGGAGGAGCGCGCAATATCCCCTCGTCGACGGCGGATCGGCGCCCGGCGCTGGGGGCGCCGCGAGCGTCGATCCACGCGACGCTCGGGCGCCCGTAGGTGACCGCCGTCGCGCGCCCGAGCGGGGGCCGCCGGCACCATGAGCCCGGCGCGCGGAGGAGCCGACCGCTCCTCCCGCGGTCGCCGCGCCCTTTCGATTTCACGAGCGCCACGGATTCGGAATCGGTTTGGAGCATCGGGCGGCACGTCTATCATCGCGGACACGACGACCCCTTCTCGCTGGGTGGGGGGTCGCGATGGGGGCGTATCGTGTCGGCGGCGCGCGGATCGCGCTGCCTAAGGAGTCGGCGGCGCAGAGCTGCGCAGCCGCCTCCTCGTCCGAGTCGCACGGCCGGGCTGGCCGAACCTACGTGAGTGCTCGGTCGAGCTGCCCGTCAGGAAGCGGCCCGTCAGAAGGACGTCGAGAGACCGACGCCGGCCACGGTCGGTGAGAGCAGCGGCCGCACGCTCACCTCGCTCGCGCGCTCGACCGGCACCTTCTTCACGCCCACGAGGAGCATGGTGAGCCCACCACCGAGGAGGACGGCCGAGGCGGCGAGGCCGCCGTAGATCGTCGCGTCGTGCCTGCCGCAATTGGCAGGGCGCGGGCGAGGCTGACCGAGGAACGCGGCCTGCTGGGCGTCGCTCGACTCATCGAACGTGCACATGCTCTTCGAGGCCGCGCCCCAGAACGCGACGGTCCCTGCGACGGGGACGAGCGCCAGCGAGACGATGCCCGCCACGAAGAGCCCCGTGGAGCGCCGCTCCATTCGAGGCGCAGCCCTCCGCGCCTCCGCCGGCGTCTCGTCGCTCGGCGGCGCTGGGGGCTCCGCGATCATCGTCGGCGGCGGCGCCGGCGCGACCTCCGTAGCCGGCGGGTCGACGATCGTCGTCGGCGGCGCCGGCGCGACCTCCGTAGCCGGCGGGTCGACGCACACCCCTTCGACGCAGATTCGCTCGCCCTTGCACTCGATGTCGGTGGTGCACTCGGCTCGCGCCTCGCGGGACAGAGCGACACCGAGGGTGAGCGCGGCGAGGCCAGCGAGCGTTCGAAGGTCCATCGAACGCTCCAGGCTAAACGAGGGGCATCGCGCCCGAAACGACATCGTCGTTCAATTCGGCATTTATGTAGCCCGATCGACCACACGAGCGAGCGGGGGACGCCCGAGTCACGTCGACCGACGCGCCCGCCCTCGTGAACCGCGCGCGTCAGGTACCGCAGAACGTGCGGTAGTCGTCCATCGCGGGGCCGGGCGGCTCGGCGAGGTGCGCGTGCGCGGGCTGGTCGTCGTACGGGCGCGAGAGGACGTCCAGCAGCGTCTCGAACGGGCCGTAGTCACCGTTCAGGACGGCGGCGGCGAGGGCCTCCTCGACGCGCTGGTTCCGCGGGACGAACGCCGGGCTCACGCGCTCCATCGACGCGCGGCGGGCCTCCGGCGTCGTCTCCTCGCGCGCGAGGCGCGCGCGCCAGGTCTCGGCCCACGCGTGGAACGCGCCGGGCTCCGCGAAGAGCGACGCGACGGCGGCGTCGGCCGACGCGTCGGCGGCCGACGCCGCGAGCCGGCGGAAGAAGAGCGTGAAGTCGACATGGCCGGACGCGAGGCGCTCGAGCAGATCGGCGGCGAGCGCGGCGTCGCCGCCCTCCTCGCGCGCGAGCCCGAGCTTCGCCCGCAGCACGCGGCCGTACGCGGCTTCGAAGACCGACGGGAAGCGCTCGAGCTCCGCCGTCGCGAGCCGGACGGCCTCGTCCTCGTCGTCGTGGATCAGCGGGAGGACGGCCTCGCCGAGGCGCGCGAGGTTCCACTGCGCGATGCGCGGCTGGTTGCCGAACGCGTAGCGACCGCCGCGATCGATCGAGCTGAAGCGCTTCCGCGGATCGTACGTGTCGAGGAACGCGCAGGGGCCGTAGTCGATGGTTTCGCCCGAGATCGACGTGTTGTCGGTGTTCATCACGCCGTGCACGAACCCGACGCCGAGCCACCTCGCCACGAGGCTCGCCTGCGCGTCGACCACGCACGCGAGGAGCGCGAGCGCGTCGCTCCCCTCCCCCGAGGCTCGCGCGCCCGGGTAGTGGCGCGCGAGCGCGTACGACGCCAGCGTGGAGAGCGCCTCGCGGTCGTCCTTCGCGGCGAAGTACTCGAACGTCCCCACGCGGATGTGGCTCGCCGCGACGCGCGTGAGGACCGCGCCCGGCAAGAGCTCCTCTCGCGCGACGGGGCTGCCCGTCGTCACGGCGGCGAGCGCGCGCGTCGTCGGGACGCCGAGCGCGGCCATCGCCTCGCTGACGAGGTACTCGCGGAGCACGGGGCCGAGCGCCGCGCGGCCGTCACCGCCGCGCGAGAACGGCGTACGCCCGGCGCCCTTCAGCTGGACGTCGCGCCGGAGGCCGTCTTTGCCGACGACCTCGCCGAGGAGAATCGCGCGGCCGTCGCCGAGCCGCGGGACGAACTGCCCGAACTGGTGCCCGGCGTAGGCGAGCGCGATCGCGTCCGCCCCCGGCGGCACGACGTTGCCCGCGAGGACCTCCACGCCGCCCGGCGAGGCGAGCGCCTCCGCATCGACGCCGAGCAGCTCGGCGAGCGGGCGGTTGACCTTGATCAGACGCGGCGCGGGGGCCGAGGCGGGCGTCGCGCGCTCGAAGAAGCGCGCTGGGAGCCGGGCGTACGTGTTGTCGAAAGCGAACATCCAGCGCGCAGCCTACGCCCACTCGCGCCAAACGGGGCGTCGCACGAGTCTCGCCGTCTCGAAGCGCCGCCCGAGCTCGAGACGGCCGCAGGTACGCGCAGCTCGAGCTTCGCCTACCGCGAGACCGTCGCCGGTCGCGCGTGCTCGGCGCAGCTCGACGGATCGTCTCCCCGCCGAGCGCTGCCCGTGCCCTCCGAACCGCGGCCGCCGGCGAACGTCGCTGCAGCGAACGCTGCCGCGGCGACGAACGCTCGCGCTCTTCGCGCCGAACGCCGGACGGTCGGACCTCTGCTTCTTCTCAACGCCAACACCCACGCCTCCGCAGCGCCTGCCTCCGCTCTTGTCGCTGCATCGCTCGCAAGCGGGTCATGCTGCGCTCATCCGGGACGAGCGGTCGCACGAGGCTGCACGGCCCGGCCGGACCCGATACGACGAGCTCGACGCTCGCGACGGGTGAGAGCACGCAGCTGAGCCGCCACGCACGACGCCAGGCCCGCCCACAGCGGCACGCGCGTTGCTCCACGTGTCGCCGAGGGAACACGGTCATGACCGAAACGAACATCGCCTGGATCGTCGTCGGCGCGCTGGTGTTGGTGGCGCTCGCCATCGTGGTGCCGATGCTGCTCGCCCGAATGACACGACAGCGCGCCATCGCCCTGCGCGAGCGGTTCGGCCCCGAGTACGATCGTACCGTCGAGCGCTACGGCCCGCGGCGGGGGCAACGCGTCCTCGCCGCGCGCGCTAGGCACGTCGAGGAGATCGAGCTGCACGAGCTCAGCGAGGCCGATCGCGAGCGCTTCACCTCCGCCTGGACGAGCCTCCAGGGACAATTCGTCGACGATCCACGCGGCGCCGTCGGGCACGCCAACGAGCTGATCAAGGAGGTCATGCGCGCCCGCGGCTACTCCGCCGACAGCGGCTTCGAGCAGCGCGCCGCGGACCTCTCCGTCGATCACCCCGACGTCGTCCAGCACTACCGCGCCGCGCGCGAGCTCGCGCAAGCCGGGGCCGGCGCCCGGATGAACACCGAGGAGCTGCGGCAAGCGTTCGTGCACTACCGCGCGCTGTTCGCCGATCTGCTCCAGCCGGGCCCGGCCGGCCCGACGACGCTCACGCCCGCGCCCGCCTGACGCCGCCTCCCCAAGCTCTACGAATCCGAGCTACGCTCGAGGTTCCATGCGCTCTGGTCCCGTGGTCTCGACGCGCTCGAGCCGCTCGTCCATCACCACGCGCGAATCGCGATGAGCCGCTGGGACCTCCCGCGCGAGCGTGCACGACGACCTCCCCGAGGAGCCGCGCCCTCGCGAGCGCCCATCGCGGCGGCGGCGGCATACGGGCTCATCGGCGCGCTCGTCATGGCCTGCGCCGTCCGCGAGCCGGAGCCACCGAAGGTGCCCCTCGGCCGGCGCGCCTCGATCGACTTCGGATGTCCCGCCGAGAAGCTGCACATCACGAGCGACGACGACGTCCTGTGGACGGTGCGCGGCTGCAACAAGTACGGCTTTTACGAGCGGAGGTGCTCCCAGTGCATGGACATGCTCGTCTCGGGAGCCGCAGGCTTCCCGATCACCAGCAGCTGCGACTGTGAATGGGTGCTCACGACGGGGCGCCGTCCTCCGAAGCGGTGACGGGCGCCCCCCTCACGCGAGGGACCTTCGGGCGTAGATCGGCGGGCCGGAGCCCCCTACCCTCCGGCGGATGCCCCCCTCTCGCCCGGCTCTCGATCTCGCCCGCGCCTCACTCGCCTCCGCGCACGACAAGGTCGCTCGACTGGCGACGGTCGAACCGTATCTGATCGACCTCTCGCTCCGGGAGAACCCGGTCGGCGCGCGCGTCGGACAGACGCTCGCGGACAAGCTGAGCATCTTGCCTCGCATCCGGGAGTTCGGCTTCGAGAACGTCCTCCTCGGGACGCTCGACTACGCGATGCCCGACGAGCTCGAGGTCGATGACGACTTCATGATGTACCTCCGCGACCACGGCATCGACATGACCGGCGGCTTCGCGTTCACCGACATCGGCATCGCGAGCCCCGACGGCGCCTTCGCGCCCTCCCCCTCCCAGCAGAAATTGAAGGCGTACGGCGTGCCCAACACGCTCCACGAGATCTACCTGAGCCCGGAGGGGATGAAGGGGCTCTACGACTTCGACGCGCTCCGCCGGAGCCTCCCGAAGTCGATCGCCTGGCTCAACGAGAACATCCGAGGCGACCGCGGCGGCCGGCCTCGCATCCTGATCAACATCGTCGACGGCTGCGACGCCTTCGCCGAGAACGCGGAGCAGACGTTCGAGATCCTCAGCCTGCTCGCGAGCCAGCCGATCGAAGGCGTGAGCATCGAGGACGATCGCGGCACGTACATGCCGTTCCAGGTCGGCGCCTACGTCGCCGCGGCGCGGAGCCTCTTGCCGCCGCCGCTCAAGATCCTGGTCCACATGCACGCCGGGGGCGGCTTCGAGAACGCGTCGCTCATCGAATCGCTCCTGAACGGCGCCGACGGCGTCTGGGGCGGACTCCCGAAGCGCGCCGCGATCATCGGTCACGCCTCGCTCGGGGAGCTGATCGCGAACCTCGTCCGTGTCGGCAACCCACACATGAGCTCTTACCGCCTCGACCAGCTGCTACCCCTCGCGACCTCGCTCCAGGTCCTCGACGACGAGGCCCCCGTCCCGGAGGACCTGCCGATCCTCGGCGCGAACGCCTACCGCCTCACGCTCGATTTCTTCCGCCAGCGGCCGGGGCGGTTCATGGACCTCGTCCCCGAGGCGATCGGCGGGAGGTACGGCTACCGGGTCTGTCCCCTGGTCAGCGACACGACCGTCCTCGCCGGCCGGCTGGCGGACGTCACGGGTCGCCCGGTTGAGACGTTTGTCCAGGAAGTCCTCCTTCAGATGATCCGCCTGATGCGCCGCGACCTTCGGGCGGGCGAGCGCATCGTGTACGATGATCCCCCGGAGCTGATGAAGCTGTACGTACGAGCGGGCGGAGCCGATGCCGAGCGATGACGCACCCAGCAGCAGCGGGCGCGCCGAGATCGAACCGGCGGTGTACAAGACACTGCTCGAGTCGACCAAGGCGATCCCGTGGAAGATCGACTGGAGCACGATGCGGTTCGCGTACATCGGACCGCAGATCGAGGAGCTCCTCGGCTGGACGCCCGAGAGCTGGGCGACGGTGCAAGACTGGGCGGATCGAATGCACCCGGACGATCGGCAGTGGGTCGTCGACTTCTGCGTCGCGCAGTCGAAGGCCGGGGTCGATCACGAGGCCGACTACCGCGCGATGACGAAGGACGGCAGCTACGTCTGGCTCCGCGACGTCGTCCACGTCGTGCGGAATCCGGACGGGAGCGTCGAGTCGCTGATCGGCTTCATGTTCGACATCAGCGAGCGGAAGCGGACCGAGGAGCGCTTGATGGGCCTCCAGCGCGAGCTCGAGGACCTCTCGTTCAAGGACGGGCTCACCGGGGTCGGCAACCGGCGACGGTTCGACGCGGTGCTCGAGTCCGAGTGGGCCCTGGCCCGGGACGCGCAGCGTCCGCTCTCCCTCGTGATGATCGATATCGACTTCTTCAAGCAGTACAACGACCGCTACGGCCACGTCCGCGGCGACGAGTGTCTCCAGCGCGTGGCCCAGACGCTCCGAAAGAACGCGACGCGCCCGCGCGACTTTCTCGCCCGCTACGGCGGCGAGGAGTTCGTCCTCGTGCTCCCCGACACCGACGCCGGGGGCGCGGCGCGCGTCGCCGCGCGCTGCCGCGAGGCGATCGCGACCGAGGCGATCGCGCACGAGACGTCGATGGTCGCCCCACACGTCACCGTCAGCATCGGCGTCGGCACCACCGTCCCCGCGGCCGACGACGACGTGATGCGCTTCGTCGAAGAGGTCGACCGGCGGCTCTATTCGGCCAAGCAGCGCGGACGCAACATGGTGGTCGGACACCCGCTGTAGGCGCGCGTCGCGGACTACGGGCAGCTCCCCGCGCGGCACGGACGAGAATCGACGCGCCGCGCGGATCGGCGGGAGGGCCGTGTCGTAGCTACCGCTTGCACGCGACGGCTCCCCACCGGGTCTCTTCACTGATCGACTCGCACACCCACGCGATCGTTTGCCCGAGTCCGCCGAGATCCGAGGGCCTTCACGCGTCGATCGGCTTGCCCGGCTTCAGCTGCATCGTCCGGGCGATCTCCGCGTAGCCGCGTTCGCCGCGAACGAGGGACGCCTCGTCGGTGTGCACGGAGTAGAAACCCGTCACGAGCGGATGCGGGTGCTTGACCGCCGACGCGATCGCGAACTCGACGTCGCCGTTGGCGACGACCTCGATCGGGGCTGAGCCATCCTCGAACACGACCATCTCGCGACGTAACGACTGTCCGTCGACCACCAGCGCGCCCGTGGCGACTGCGAGCCACGCCACGTCGTGCTCCGCAGCAGGTCGGTACGTCCAGCGCTCGCCGTCCCGCAGCTGGACGCTCAGGTACGTGACGGGCTCCCGGTACGCGATCGGGCTCTCCTTGCCGAGGTAGGTCCCGAGCAAGAGACGCGTGGCACCGTCGCGCGGGACCGAGGGATCGTCGACGTAGTCGCTGAACGCGGGCGCGAGCTCGAGGGGCGGCGGGAGCGCGATCCAGAGCTGGAATCCGCGCACCGCCTCGCCGCCCGCCGGGCCTCCACCGTGCCACACGCCGCCGCCCGCCTGCATCCACTCGATACTGCGCGGCTCGAGAGTACCGGCCTTTCCCGTGGAGTCCGCGTAGTCGAGCGAGCCCTGCAGGAGCGTCGTGTGCGTGGCGATCCCCGAGTGCGGATGCACGGGGAGCCCCGCCTTCACCGGCCCCGGAAAATCGAAATAGTCGAGGAACACGAACGGCTTCACGAGCTCGCCGATGTCTCCGGGGCTCATCAGGCGCGTGATGGGACCTTCGCGGTGCCCCGACGTGCGATGAGCGATACGACGCGCCTTCCGGCTCGGAGCGATGTCTGCCATGACCATGCTGAAGCATGTGTCTCGCGTGACCCCGAGAGAAGTACCTTGATGGCAAGCGTTGTTACCCCCAAGGTAACAATGTCATGGACCTTCGACACCTCCGCTACTTCGTCGCCGTCGCCGAGGAGCTCAACTTCACGAGGGCCGCTGCGCGCCTTCATGTGTCGCTCCCGCCGCTGAGCCGGCAGGTCCGGGACCTGGAGCGCGAGCTCGGTATCGACCTCCTCGTTCGCAGTACTCGGAGCGTCCGGCTCACCGAGGCGGGGAAGCTGTTCCAGCTGGAGGCGACCGCCATCCTACGGCGCACGGACGAGGCCGTAGAGTCCATGCGAGCGCTGACACGGACGGAGCACCGTCGCGTTCGCGTCGGGTACGCGGCCTCCCCGACCATCGAGATCCTTCCGCGCGCGTTGCAGCGCTTCCACCGGATGAAGCCGCAGGCCTTCGTTCAGCTCCACGACATGTCGACGCAGGCGATGCTGCGCGGCCTGCGCGAGCGCACCCTGGACGTGGCGATGTTCGTCTCGCTGGCGCCGCAGGAGTTCGCGGGCTTCACGGTGGAGGAGATCGCGACGTACCCCATCCGCGTCGCGATGCACCCGAAGCATCGCTTCACCCGCATGCAGAGCGTGCGACTGCGCGACCTCGCGGGGGAGGCGCTGGTGACGTTCTCCCGCGAGGACTACCCCGAAGTGCACCGGGGGCTCGCGAAGATCCTCGCGCCCTATACCCGATCGCCGAACGTGGTCGCCGAGTACGAGACGGCGGTGAGCCTCATCGCGGGCGTCGAGGCGGGACATGGCCTCGCGCTGCTCTCCGAGACGGCGGGCCGGCTGGCGGGTGAACGGCTGGTCTTCCGCGCCCTCGATCCGGAGCTGCCGCCGTTGCCCATCTCCGTCGCCTACCGGGCGGAGAAGGCGTCGTCGTCGACGCTCTGCTTCGTCGCCGCGGCAAAGGGCACGGAGCCGAAGGCCTCCAGGCGACGGCGACCACCGCTCGCCGTGCCGTAGGCGCTCGGCCCTGGCCGGCACGACCTTCCCGGGCGCGCGGTCTACCTCGGAGGCGGCGCCCGGCCTTGCGCGCCCCCGCGGATCGACGACACGCGGCGCGCCGGTTCCGCGCGTGCGCGGAAGTAGTCCGCCAGCACCTCGCGGCCGACCTCGTTGCCCTTCATCCGCCACGTGACGTCGTTGGCGAGGACCACCGAGACGGCGACCTCGGGGGCGTTCGCCGGCGCGAAGCCGGCGAACCAGGAGTACATCCGCGCCGGCTTGTCGCCGATCAGCGTGCCGGTCTTCGCTGCGACGGCGACGCCGTCGAGGCTCGGCCGCTTTCCCTTGCGGAACACCTTCGCCGCCGTCCCGGATCGCGTCGTGATCGTCATCATCCGCGCGAGCTCCGCGGCCGTCTCCGCGCGCATCGCGCGCCCCGCCTCCACCCGCGCCGGGCTCTTCGTGCCGGTGTGGAGGCGGACGCGCGCGCCGCCGTTGGCGATCGTCTGCACGGCGAAGAGCGCCCCGAGCGCCGACGTCCGTCCGTTCCAGAACCCGGCGGCCGCGCGCGCGAAGCCGAGGCGCTCGTCGGGGATCGTGATCTTGGAGCGCCCGACGTCGCGATCGATCGGGACGACTCCGTCGAAGCCGAGGAGGGCGGCCTTGGTCTGGACCTCGTCCGGACGCGCGTGACGGACCGCGAGCTTCGCCACGGCGACGTTGATGCTGTGCCCCACCGCCGTCCGGAGCGGGACGCACGCGTCGCCCGGCCGCGGCTCCTCGCGGAGATCGCTCGCGTCGATCGAATGCTCGCCGCCGGCGTAGCAGACGATCGAGCCGCCGCTGGCGTGCCCCGAGTCGAGCAGCGCCGAGACGGTGGCGAGCTTGAACACGCTCGCCACCGGCGCGAACGCGGCGCCGACGCGGTCGCCGCCGCCGAGGCTCGCCCAGGCGAGGACGCGCCCGGTCTTCACGTCGCTCATCACGATAGCGCCTTCGTGCGGCGCGGCCGTGCGCAGCCACCGGGCGGCGCTCGCCTGGAGCCGCTCGTCGACCGACGGCACCTCCGCGCCCGCGCGGAGCGCGATCGTGAGGACCAGCCAGAACGCGGCGACCGTCGGGAGCGCGCGGAGCATCTCGTTTCGGTACGCGACGCTCCGAGAAAGGGGCAAGTTCTCCCGGTCGCCTTCGCCCTCGGTACGGATCCGAGTACACTTCCACGCCCGGCACGGCTGCGTTGCCTGTCGGTATGCGGAAAAGAAGCTCGTGATGCGAACCCCGAACGCTCGTCCCGCGCGTGCACGTTGCCTGGCATCGGTCCTCCTCACGACGCTCGCGCTCTGTGTGCTCGACGGCTGCGGAGGCGGCTCGGAGCTGGCGATCCGGGATGCCGGAGCGGATTCTTCTCCCAACGCGTCTTTCGACCCGGCGATCGAAGGTCCGGACGCCGCCGCACCTTCCTACGAGTCATCGGACTGCAAGCCCTGGAGCTCGGAAATCGTCGAGTCCCCACCTCCCGGCGCCCCTGCAGAGCCGAGCGAGCTCTGCGCCGCGCCCGCAGCGACGGTCTCGAGCAACCTGGCGACGCGAGTGACCTTGGCGAACTTCTCGCGAGCAACGTCCGAGGCGTTGGGCTTCGTCGCAGTGCCCACCGCACTCGAAGGAGCGATCGTCGGCATGCCAACGATCGCCGTCACCGAAGCGACGACCCAAGAGCTGTACGCGCTGACAGCGAGCGAGATGACCAAGGTCGAGGGCGGATACCGATTCCGCGCGACCTGGCCGAAGCCGCTTTATCGGACGGGCAGCATCGACATGCTCGTCACCGCGACCCTCTCCATCGCCTGCAACGACGGCGGAACGAAGACGATCGAGTCCGTCATCAAGATGGCTCTTTGCGAAACGGCATCCGCCCGACACGAGTGGGTCAGCTCGGGCGACGTCTGCCTCATGTGCACCGCACCGCACTGACGCAAGCGCCGTAGCGCTCGAAACGCAACGCCCGCGCGTCCGTCGAGCGGAGGCGCGGGCGTGGACGGGCTCGGCCGGGGCCGACGGCGCGGGCTACTGGTTCTTGCGCTGGAACGCGGGGACGTCCCAGTCGGTGTCGAACGCGGGGAAGCTCGAGCCGCGCTCGCGGACCGGGATGCGGCCGCTCGCGGCGGCGACGCGCTGCTCGTGACCGACCTCGCGGCTGACCGGCGCGGCCTGCTGGACGCGGCGGTTCGAGAACGCCGGCGCGTCGTGGCGCATCGACGGCTGGCTCGCGAAGACGGGCTGGACGTGCTGGCGCGAGACGCTCTCCGAGGGCGCCCGGAACATCTGCTGCGGCGCCTGCATCGAGGGCACCGTCGCCGGGCCGGCCGTCGGGATCTGGAGGCGCGCCGCCTGGTCGAGGCCCGCCATGCGCTCCGCGATGTCGAAGCCCGTCGCGATGACCGTGACCTTGACGTTCTCGCCGAGCTGCTCGTCGATGCTCGCGCCGAAGATGATGTTCGCGTCCTCGTGCGCCTGCTCCTGGACGAGGCTCGCGGCCTCCTGGATCTCGCGCATCTTTAGGTCGGAGCCGCCGACGATGTTGATGAGCACGCCGGTCGCGCCGTCGACGGAGATGTCGTCGAGCAGCGGCGAGGAGACGGCCATCTCGGCGGCGAGGCGCGCGCGGTTCTGGCCCTTCGCGATGCCGGTGCCCATGAGCGCGCGGCCCATGCTGTTCATGACGGTCTTCACGTCGGCGAAGTCGACGTTGACGATGCCGTTCTGCGTGATGAGGTCGCTGATGCCCTTGACGGCCTGGTAGAGCACCTCGTCCGCCTTGCGGAACGCGTCGACGAACGACAGGTCGTCCTCGCCGAGCATCAGGAGCTTCTGGTTCGGGATCGTGATCAGCGTGTCGACCGTCTCGGCGAGCTGCTGGAGGCCGAGCTCCGCGCGGCGCGAGCGCTGGCGGCCCTCGAAGAGGAAGGGCTTGGTGACCACGCCGACCGTCAGCGCGCCTTCTTCACGCGCGAGCTGCGCGATGACGGGCGCCGCGCCGGTGCCGGTGCCGCCGCCCATGCCGGCGGTGATGAAGACCATGTCGGCGCCGCTGATGAGCTCCTTGATGCGCGCGTGGTCCTCCATCGCCGCCTTGCGGCCGCGCTCGGGATCCGCGCCGGCGCCGAGGCCGCGCGTGACCGCGTTGCCGATGTTCAGGCGCGTGGGGGCGGCGTTGTTGTTCAGCGCCTGCGCGTCGGTGTTCACGACGATGAACTCCACGCCCTCGAGGCCGAAGTTGATCATCGTGTTGACCGCGTTGCCGCCGGAGCCGCCGCAGCCGATCACCTTGATGCGCGCCTGGTACTCCTGCTGCTCGTCCGCGAACTCGATGGAAAACGTCATGACGCATGCCTCCCGGGGCCGGACTCCCGTGTCGTCGGGGTACCGCCTTGGTTTCGTCGAGCGATCCTCCGGGGCCTCTTCCTCGGGATCGCGCTGAGCACTCTCGCTTCAGCCCCACGCGTACGTGAAGCGCGTGAACCGGGCTTCGGCGACCGAAGCCATCGTGCTCACGCTTCGACGGTTCGCATGCTTCGAGGGCGAGGGCCAAATAAGTGACGCGCGCGCGAACGAAATTTCTTTCGCCGCGCGCGGGGCCGCGTCGCGAGTCGAGCTGACGAAGGGGGTAAGCGTGAAGAAGCGAAGCCGACTGGACCGTGACGCGCGCCCTCGCCCCCGGCACGGGAGCGAGCGCCGCCTTTTCACGGCCCGCCGTAAGGTGTCACGCTAGACTCGCCAATGTAGGTCAATGTGGCCAACATTTGGACGGCAGCCCACCGTCCGCGCCCTCGTCCCAGGACCGAGAGGTGGCCGTTCGCAGTGGGCGTGTGCTCCCTCGCGCGCCCAGACGTCGTGTGGACCACGTGGCCCTCCGTGACCGTGACGCGTCGACGCCCGCGCCCGTCGCGAGCCCCTCGAGCCCGCGACGATGCGCCGGACACGCCAGGCGATCAGAAGTGGCCGGAGACGCGGTAAGCCGGGTTGTCGCGCTGCGCGGCCCTGCAGCCGGCGACGTCGCGCTTCGACACGATGAAGGTGATGGTCGAGTTGTCGGTGTACTTGCTCGAACCGCTCGGGTTGATCCGGCACGTCCCGCCCGCGTTCGTATCGCAGTCGTAGGTGTCCTTGTCCGTCGCGATGTGCAGGTGGTAGCAGCTCGGGTAGCTGCTGCCCGTGACCGTCAGCGTGTAGTCGATGTTGTTGACGCAGAGGATGCTGCCGGTGCCGCGGACCTTGTAGTAATCGGCGGCCGAACCGGTCACGCTGTTGAACCCGACGATCGCCGGGTTCGTATGGACCTCCGAGTCGCTCGGGAGCCGCGCCGCCACGCCCGCGGTCGACGGCATCGTCAGGATGTCGCCGTCGCTGCAGCCGTGGTCGCCGAGGTTGGTCGCGCTGTTCGTATCGTGGTTGCCGACGTAAGGATCGGAGACCTCGCAGCCGTTGTCCTTGTCGTTGTCGACGTTGTACTTCTCGCCCTGGCACGAGAACGTGCACGTCGGCTGGCTGCAGCCGACGTTGGCGTTCGGCTGCAGGTGCCCCGGGCACACGGTCCCGCAGCTGCCGCAGTTCGCCGGTCCCGCGGTCGCCTCGGCGCAGTAGGACGTGGTGCAGCCCGCCGGATCCGTCGACGAGCAGGTCGCCTTGCAGACGGGCGCCTGCGCCCCGCACGCGTCGTAGCGTGTCGAAGCGGTGAGGCACGGCCGCTGGCCGACGCAGTTGCCGGCCGCGTTCGCGCGCGCGCACGTCTGCGGGGTCGCGACGCGATCGCAGAAGCCGCCGAGCGCGTCGAGGCAGCTCAGGCCGCCGGTGGGGCGACAGACCTTCGCGGCCGCGCCGTCGAGCGTGGTGTCCACGCACGCGTAGTCGGGCGGGCACGCGGCCTGGCCGGCGATCGTGCAGTCGACGTGGCAGGCCTTGACCGCGTCGCCGGCGGCGACGCCGCACGTCTCGGAGAGCGCGCCGCAGTCGCCGTCGTCGCTGCACGTCTTGCAGTGCGCGGGGCTGCGCGGGACGCAGAAGCCCGAGGTCGCTCCGGGCGTGACCGGATCGCAGAAGAAGTTGTCGGCGCAGTCCGTCTGCGCGGTGCACGGAGCCACGCAGACCGACGACGTGCCGCCGGCGAGCACGGGCCGGCACTCGCCCGACGTGCAGTCGTCGGCCTTCGCGCACGGAAACCCGACCGGGTTTCCGCCCGGCGCGACGTCGATCGGTGCGTCGCTCGACGCGTCCGCCGCGGGGCCGGGGGACACGCCCGCGTCGTCGCGGTCGGTCGGCGTGTCCGGCCCGCCGCTGCTGCTCGTTCCGCTGCCCGCGTCGTCGTCGAACTCGGGGCGACTGCCATCGCCCGTCGCCGTCGCGCACGCTGCAAACAAACAGACACCCGCCATCGCGAGCGCGATGGAGTCTCTCCGCCTCATGCCTTCGAGTGTGCTCTATCGGAGGCGCGTCGTCGACGTCTCCGTATCGTCTGCCAGCCACACGAAGCGGTCGATGAGCACCGTGGAGTCGAACTTGGGATCGCCCGTGTCCCAAATGAGCAACTCCAGGCTCATCACCTCGCCCGGCGTGACGGGGACCTGGGTCGTCAGCCACCCAGTCGCCCCGCCGCCGGTGCTGAGCTGCGCGTTGCAGTACAGGCCCGGCGCGTAGAACCCGGTCTCCTCGAGCTCGCTCAGGTCTCCGCCGCAGGTCGACGTCTGGAAGATCGGCGGATCGCCCTTGCAGCCGGTCTGCGTCCCGACGGTGCAGCGATCGAAGAAGGCGCTGTTCACGCTGAGCGGGCGCTGCGCCGCGTCGAAGGCGATGTTCTCGGGGACGCCGCCGTTGAACGCGGACGACGAGAGCCACATCACGAACGCGTCGTTGAACCGTGTGCAGACGTAGTCGGGCCACTCCCCCGAGTAGAAGTCGAAGTCGAGCGAGAAGCCCTTGGCGTTCTTGGGGACCTCGATCGACAGCTTCACGCTGATCGCGTCGAAGACCTGATCGCTCACCGCGCAGCTCCCGACCGCCTTCGGGTAGCCCGGAGGTGCGCCTCCCGGCGTCGGGGTACCACCCTGCATCTGGACGCCCTGCTTGAAACAGTGCGTCAGCGTCGCGGGGTCGCAGCTGGTCGACTGGACGTCGTTGTAGGGGCGCGCCCAGCCGGTGCTGAGCACGCCGAGCCGCTCGCCTTCTCGGGGCCGGATCACCTTACCGAACGACGGGAGGATGCCGTGCTGCCCGTCGGCGGGAGGGGTGGTGGCGGCGTGACCGCGCGTGAAGGTGGCCGAGCGCACCCCCTTGCAGAGGCCGAGCGCCCGCGCGAAGCCGGCAGCGTCCGAGAACACCGGGAGATCGGCGTCGCACGTAGGCGTGTTGTCCACCACGCCGTCGCCGTCGTCGTCGCACCCGTTGCCGGGGACGTCGAAGTTCGCCGGATCCGGCTGACACGCGCTCGCCGCGTCGCCGAACGTCGGCGGCGGCGGCGCGGCCGCGTCCTCGCCGCCGTACCCCGAGCGCGCGCCGTTGCCACACGCCGCCACGACGAGGCAGGCGGAGACGGTCGTCCGTACGGCCCTCACCCGACCATCCTCGCACGTCTCGCGAGAAACGCACCCCGTCGGCTGCGCGACGCGGGAAACGTCAGAACGCGGCCTTGAGCCACTCCCAGAGCTTCGACGACTTCGGCGGCTCGTCGCCCTTCGCGAGGCCGGGCGCGTCCTCGCGCTTCGCGGCGGCGGCCGCGGCGCTCGTGAGGCGCATCATCGAGTGCGCCGGGGTGGCGGCGCGGGCGTGCGCGTCGGCGACGGCCTGCGCGCCGTAGCGGACGAGGCCCACGCCCGTGGCGTACTGGGGGCCGTGCACGAGCTGCGTGATCCCGCGGACGCCCGTGGGGAAGCCGATCCGCACCGGCATGCCGAGGATCTCCTCCGCGAGCTCGGTCGTGCCCTCGAGCAGGACCGCGCCGCCCGTGAGCACGACCCCCGCCGAGAGCTGCTCGAGCAACCCGGTGTCCTCGATGCGCTTGCGGACCACGGCGAAGATCTCCTCGACGCGCGGCTCGATGATGTCGCTGAGCACGCGGCGCGGCGTCCGGCGCGGCTTCTGCCCGCCGACGCCCGGGACCTCGATCTCCTCGTCGTCGGCGACCATACGCCCGAGCGAGCAGCCGAAGAGGCGCTTCAGGCGATCGGCCTCGGCCATCGGCGTGCGGAGGCCTGCGGCGATGTCGTTCGTGATGTTGTTGCCGCCGACGGGCACGACGCTCGCGTGGGCGATGCCGCCGTCGATGTAGAGCAGGATGTCGGTCGTCCCGCCGCCGATGTCGACGACCGCGGCGCCGATCTCGCGCTCGTCGTCGGACAGCACGGCCTCGGCGCTGGCGAGCGGCTCGAGGACGACGTCCGCCACCACGAGACCGCAGCGCTCGGCGCAGCGGATGACGTTCTGCACGCAGCTCGTGGCCGCGGTGACGAGGTTCACCTTGGCGCCGAGGCGGACGCCGCTCATCCCGATCGGATCGCGGATGCCGTCCTGGGTGTCGACGATGTACTCGCGCGGCAAGACGTGGAGGATCTGCCGGTCGGCGTCGACCGGGATCGCGCGGGCGCCCTCGAGCACGCGCTCGACGTCCGCCCGGGCCACCTCGCCGCCGGCGATCGCCGCGACGCCGTCCGACGCCTGCGACCGGATGTGGCTGCCCGCGACGCCGGCGTACACGGTCCGGATCTCGACGCCGGCCATCGTCTGGGCCGCCTCGATCGCGTCCTTGATCGACCGCACCGTCCAGTCGATGTTGCTCACGATCCCCTTGCGGAGACCGCGGCAGGGCACCGACCCGACGCCGAGGATCGTGATCCCGTCTTCTGCGATCTCACCGACGACGGCGCAGACCTTGGTGGTCCCGATATCGAGACCGACGACGATTTCCCCTTGCGAAGCGACCGTGCTCACACTCGACGGTTCTCATGGTTCCGTGAACGGGGCCAAATTAGTGGCACGACGATTCCCCGCGGCCGCGGCGCCCGGCGGAGGCGCGCCTCGCGCAGCTCGCGGCGCGGCGGAGTCGATCCTCTCCGTCCCGCCGCGCCCCGAGCCCGACAGCCATGGACCGGAGCCGCGTCTTCGGTGAACATGAGCGAGCGATGAGCACCACGGGCGGAACGGGGACGGGGGCCGAGCGTTGCTCTGCGTGCGGGCGCTCGACCGCTCAGGTGATGCGGCTGCTCGCCGGGCGCGCGCCCAATACGGCAGAGCTCGTGATCTGCGACCGCTGCGTCCGCGAGTGCGAGGACGCGATCGCCGACGCGCCGACGCGCATCCCCGGCGGCGGGCACACGTGCGCGTTCTGCACGAAGACGGAGGAGCAGGTCGCCGTCATCGTCGGCGTCGGCGCGAAGAAGATCTGCGACGAGTGCGTCGACGTCTACCGCGCCTCGCTCGGCTGACGTCCTCGACGCGTCACGCCGCGCGCTCGAAGGAGCCCTCGTGAGCGCGCTCCACCGCTCGACGCGTCGCGCGCGCTCGAAGGAGCCCTCGTGAGCGCGCTCGACGCGCGCGCTGGGCTCTCAGCGCACCGGGAGGTGGAGCTCGGTGGCGCGACGCAGCCCGGTGCCGCCCTGGTACGAGTAGCTCGCGGCGTCGCTGATCCCCCAGACGGAGATCGTGAACGGCCCCTCGCTCGAGATGCGGTGCGCGCCGTCGGTGCACGTGCCGCCGGGGTAGGTCTGCGGGCGCTTGGCGCGCGTCAGCTCGACGTACGTCCACTCGTAGTCGGCGGTGATCGGCTCCCACCCCGTGAGCACGCCCGCGCAGTCGAGCGTGACGTCGTGGAGCGCCCCGTGGGATCGCCGGCGCGTCACGTAGACCGCGCTGTGCCGGAACGTGTGATCCGAGACGAACCCGTATGTGTCGAGCCACTGATCCGTCGGGACGCCGACCGCCGTCTCCGGATCGCCCAGCGCCGACTTCGAGCCCATCTGCCCCGTCATCACCGAGGCGGCGTAGAACGGGTGGCCCGCGTCCTGGCTGCGGACGACGAAGGGCTCCGACGCGAAGAAACGCGCGAGCTGCCCGGACTCGAGCGTGTCCGGCGCGTTGGCTGGCCGCGCCGGCTCATAGACGAGCCTCGTGCCGTTCGCCGCGCCGACGAGGCGGATCACGCTGAGCTCGTTCGATCGCTGCCCGCGCCCGTTGACGAGGCGGACGCGATCGGGGGCCGGCATCACCGCGTACTCGTGGCCCCACGCCGAGAGCGGCGGGATCTGCTTGTTGTCGCTGTCGCAGTAGCTGACGTCGCCCAGCGGGACCCGCATGCACGTGTGCCCGCCGAACATGCCGACGGGCTTGTCGCTCTCGACGATCGATCCGACGAGCTCTTTCTGCTGGACGAGCTGCAAGTCCTCGCCCCGCTGCAGGCGGAAGCTCGCGACCCGGCTCGCCGCGCTCGGCGCGATCCCGCCGCCGCCGGCGATCTCGACGCGCGGCAAGAGCTCGACCGAGGTGTCGTCCTCGATGGCGACGATCTGCAGCGTCGGCGCGCCGGACTGCGGCTGCCGGTTGGAAGGCACGATCACACCTTCGCCGAACCGATCGCCGTTGCCGCCCCAGGACGAGACGGCGACGTAGTTCTTCCGGAACGACGTCGTCGGCAGGAGCAGCGTGCCGCTCGGGATGAAGCTCCGGGCGCCTCCATACGGGTAGATCGAGTACATCGACACGGGGACGTCCGCAGAGGCGAAGACCGCGGTCCCGAGCTTCGTCCCCTGCACCGAGAGGTCCTTGGCGAAGACCGGCTTGACGCCGAGCGGGCAGCGGACCCAGTTGCGGATGCTGCCGGTCTCCTCGTTCGACAGGAACACGACCGCGGCGCCGCCCGGGGGGATCGGGCCCTCGTGCTTCGCGTGCTTGACCTCACCGTCCTCGACGTACGGGACCCAGACCGCGCCGTCGAGCGGCTGCTCGACGCCGGCGTGCGTGACGCGGATCGTCGCGGGCGAGGTCCAGTCGTTCGCCACGAAGAACGCCGTGCAGCTGCCGGTGTGCTCCGGCTTGATCGCGCCCGGGATGGCGAACGAGCAGCCGACCGAGCCCTCGTTCAAGGCGGCCGCCTCGCATGGATCGATGCACACGCCCTTGCCGCAAGCCTTGTCCGCCGCGCACTCCTTGACGACCTTGCCGTGGCAGTCGTGAACCGATCGCAGGTCGCGGCTGCAGACGAGGCCGACGCACCCCGCGTCGACCTCCTCGACGGCGGCGTCGGGGCTGCCGAGCTCGACGGGCTTCGTCTCGAACGACGTCCGATCGGACGAGCAGCCCGCGGCTCCGACCACGAGCGCGAGGAGAAGATGGACGAACGGCGTGCGCATGACTGACGACCTTCCTCGACCGAGACGCGTTACTCGAGCACCACGAGGCGGGCCTGCGCGTGGATCTCCACGTCGCGCGTCCCGCGGCCGAGCTGCCCCACGAGGTTGCTCCCCCAGCACGCCACCGAGCCGTCTCGAACGACGGCGCAGGCGGAGTCGTCCATCACAGCGAGCGCGATGGCCTCCCCGGTGAGCCCGTCGATGCGCCGGGGGAGCAGCTGATCCTGGCGCGTGGTGGTCCCGCTCTGCCCGGCGGCGTTCGCGCCCCAGCAGTAGACGTCGCCGTCCGCCGCGATCATGCATGTGTTGCTGGCTCCGGCGGCGACGGCGACCGGGTGGACGTCGGGCGGGAGGACCACGCGCGCGGGGAACGGCTCGTCGGCTCTCCGCCCGCTCCCGAGCTGCCCGCGACCGTTTTGGCCCCAGCAGTGGAGCTCGCCGCTACGGAGGGCGCACGCGTGCGCGGCGCCCGTGGTCACCGAGGTCACCTCCGTCAGCGCGATCCGCGCGGGGATCGGATCGCCGTCGCGAAGCGACGTCGATCGCCCGAGCTGCTCGAGCGTGGCCCCGCCCCACGAGAAGAGCTCCCCGGAGGGGGTCACGGCGAAGCCCGTCTTGCCGGTGCCTGCGCAGGCGCGCACGTCGAGCGCGAGGCGATCGGCGCGCGCCGCCGCGCTGTCGGGCGGGACGACGGGCGCGGACGTGTCGCGCGCGAGCTGGAGCGTCGTGTTGGTGCCCCACGACCAGAGGCGATCGTCCGTCCCGACGGCCATCGCGAAGGTGCCGGCGAGCGAGACCGACTTCGCCTGGAGCCCGTCGACGCGCGCGGGCGACGGCGACGGCGCGGTCGAGCCGCCGGGGGGCTGACCGAGCTGCATCCACGCGTCGGAGCCGAAGCAGTCCACGTCGCCCGAGCCGGACACGACGCAGGTGGTCCCCTCGCGGCCGCCGCCGGTCGCCGCGACGTCGACGGCGTCCGCGATCCCCGAGACGGGCCGGGGCGTGAGGACGACCGGCGGGAGGACGCCGCCATCGGGGAGCCCGGTCCCGAGCTGGCCCGAGGCGTTCGCGCCCCAGCACCGCACCGAGCCGCCGTGGAGGACGACGCACGCGTGGGTCCCGCCGCGCGCGGCGATCCGCGTCGCGCACGGCGCGCCCGCGCACTGCACGGTGAAGTCGTAGGGCGGCGGTGGCGGCGCGACCACGTCCGCGTCGGCGTCCGCCGCGCCTCCGTCGGGATCGCTCGGCGCAGCCCCGTCGGACGCGGACGCGTCCGAGCCCGCGTCGACGGCGGGCGCCGGCGCGTCCTCCGCCGACGAGCACGCGCCCGTCACGCCGAACAGGCCTCCGATCGACGCCCACACGAGCCCCGACGCTCGCCACCCGCCGCGGGTCCCGCTCCGGGACGGCGGCCTCATCGTCCCGAGCGCGCGCACGCCGCGGCGCCTCACGGCGTGGCTCCCTTCAAGGCGAAGCCGTCGCCGACGAGCCAGGTGTCGACCGCGTTGCCGTGCACGCCGGCGACCCTTCGCGGGACGAAGCCGCTGCCCATCCCCAGCGATCCGACCGTGTGGCCGGAGGCGTTCAAGCGATAGAGGTACGCGAACCTGAAGTCCTCGGCGTAGGGCATCACGACGTCGACGGGCGACCTCACCCAGATCGCGTAGGGCGCCTCCGGATCGAACGGGGAGCCGTAGACGGGCTCGTCCTTCACCGGCTGCTTCAGGTCCTCGAGCGCCACCGCGCTCTCGGGGCCGAGCCGCGCGTAGCGCACCTCGCGGAACTCGCCGTAGTCCATGTAGCCGAAGAGGAAGATCCGCTGCTCGTCGTCGGGCGCGTCCGTGACCTCGAGGGAGACCGGCAGGAAGCCGTAGTACTCCTCCAGCGTCGGGTTGAACGTGACGGCGCCCGCCGGGGTGAGCTCGAAGAGGAACGGCTGGGGCTCGTAGACGTACTCGGGATCCGCGCTCACGTAGCCCGCCGCGAAGACGCCCCTCCCCGCGCGGGCGGCGATCGTCATGATGCGCAGATCGGGGACGTCGAAGGGATACGCCGAGAGCGTCGTGCCGTCGTAGTGGTCGACGAGGCCGTCGTCGCTCGCGAACCAGACGTCGTCGTCGCTCGTGCCAGAGATGGCGCGGACGCGCGTCCCGTGGTCGATGTCGAGGAACGTCCAGGCGCCTCCCGCGGGCTTGTGCAGGATCGGTCCGCCTTCACCGCCGACCCAGACGCCGGCGGCGGTCGCCCAGACGGCGGTCAGCGGGTAGGTGGCGCGGTAGTCCGTCTTCCAGCTCGTCCCGTCATAGTGGAGGACGAAGCCCTCGGCGGTCACGCTCCAGACGTCGTTCGGCGCCACGGACCAGACGCCCTGCAGCGCGAGCGGCTTGCCGACGTCCGACGCCGGCAGCTTCGTCTCGCAGAACCCCGCGTCGCCGCAGACGAGCGGACGATCGGCGTCCGGATCGATCTCCGGCCCGGCGTCGCCGTCGGGCGCTCCGTCGACGACGGGGGCGCCGCCGTCGTCGAGATCGTCCGGCCCCGGCGGCCTCGTCTCGTCGCTCGCGCCGCTCGCCGAGCACGCCGCGACCGCGGCCAGGAGGCCGGCGCACAACCCACGCGTCGCGGGCCTCATGGAAGCACTCCCCAGTGAAACATCCCGTCCTCGCCTCCGATCCACACGTCGTCCTTCGCCGCTGCCCAGATCGCGCGGAGGCTGCCGCGGTACGCGCCTCGGTCGACGACCGACCAGGTCTCGCCGTCGAAGTGCAAGGCGGTCCCGTCGTCACCGGCCGCCCAGACGTCGCTCGGCGACAGACCGAAGACGGCGTTCAACGTCGCGGTCGTCACCGACGGCGGCGTGTGCCACCCGGCGCCGTCGTAGTGGAGGATCGTCCCGCCTCGGCCGACCGCCCAGAGCTGCTCGCCGTCGCCCCACGCCGCGAGCAGGTCCTGGAGCGCCGGAGCCGGGATCACGTTACCGGTCCCGAGCACCGCGCGCGCGTCACCTGCGTCGCCCGCGTCGCCCGCGTCGGCAGGCGCGGCCGGGAGCTCGACCGGATAGCGCACGACGGTGCCGCGATCGCCGACGAGCCAGAGCGGTCCGCCGGGGACGAGGAAGCTCGCGCGGAGCGCCAGCTCCTGGCCGACGTCGCTCCAGGGGAGGAACGGGCCCGCAGGATACGTGAGCACCCTCGTGTCGAAGTCGAAGGTGGCGACCGGTCGCGGGACCGGCGGCGCGTTGTGCGGGCCGATGACGCTCACGTAGACGCCGCCGCCGGGCAGGACGGTGATCGACGACAGGGGCCGGCTCGGCGACCGCAGCGTCCGGACGCTCTCCCGGTCGAGGCGCCTCCGCAGGACGAGCGTCCCCGAGATCCCCCACGTCTCGTCCTCCGCGAGGAAGAGGCTCGCGAGCGTGTCGCTGATCCCCGACTCGAGCGCGGTCCACGCCTGCCCGTCGTAGCGCATCAGGAGGCCGCCGGTGCCGCTCGCCCAGACGTCGCTCTTCGAGCGCCCGCGGATCGCCGTGACGAAGCCCGTCGTGAGCGGCGTCGGCACGCGGCAGAGGCTCCCGGGAGCGCACGGAGCCGCGCCGTCGTCGACGTCCGCGGCCGCGTCGTCCGGCGCGTCTCCGCCGGCGTCGGGCCGAGGGACGACGGCGCTGCTGTCGGGCTCCGTCGCCTCCGACTCGTCCGACGCGGCGCACGCCGCGATCGCGAGCAGGGACGTCGAGGCGAGGCCGAGGCACGCCACGCCGAAGGCCGCGCGTCGGGCTCGGCCGCGTCGATCGAACCGAGCGCTCATTTCGTCGGATCTCCCGGCCCGTCGCACGGGGCCATCAGGCATTCGCCGCGCGAGCAGACCTGATCGGGCAGGCAAGCGTTCCCGCAAGCACCGCAGTTGCGGTTGTCGACGCGCGTGTCGACCTCGCAGCCGTTGTCGGGCTCGCCGTCGCAGTCGGCGTAGCCCTCCGAGCACGCGCCGCCGCAGACGCCGAACGTGCACGTGCTGTCGAAGTGGGGGCGCAGGAGTCCGGGGCAGCTCTGACCGCAGCCTCCGCAGTTGTGGGGATCGTCGTCGACGCGGACGCAGGTGGTCCCGCAGTAGACCTCGCGATCGTCGGTGCAGAGGCAGGCGAAGAGGCTGCCCGAGACGCGACCGCAGATCTTGCCCGCCGGACACGCGTCGTTGCACGCGTTGCAGTTCTCCGCCGTCTGGAGCGTCGTCTCGCAGCCGTCGCTCGGGTCGCCGTTGCAGTCGGCCCGGGTGCGAACCCGGCACTTCTTCACGCCGCACTCCCCGTTCGCGCAGCCGTAGCGCATGTCCGAAGGGAGCGCCGGCGCGCCCGGGCCGCCGGCGGGATCGCAGACGTTCCCGCACGCCCCGCAGTTGCGGTCGTCGTTGTTCAGGTTCGTGCACTCGCCGTCGCAAGAGTCCGGCGCGGTGTTGTCTTGGGCGCAGCCGAGGTCGCACTCGCCCCAGTGGCAGGCGACCCCGTCGGGGCACTCGTTGCCGCAATCGCCGCAGTTGTTCGGATCGAAGGTCGTGTCGATCTCGCAGCCGGTCGACGGATCGCCGTCGCAGTCGCGCGTCCCTTGCTGCCCGCAGGAGAACGTGCACGCTCCGTCGACGCAGCTCCAGTCGCTCGGGTGCTCGGGATCGCCGCAGCGGATCCCGCAGCCACCGCAGTTCTGATCGTCGCGCAGCAGGTCGACGTCGCACGGGAACTTCGACGAGGCGCACGTCGCCCAAGGGAGCGAGCAGGTCGTCACCGGACACATCGCCGTCGACTCGGACAACGACGCCTCCACCGGGCCGCCGTCCGGCGCCGGCGTGAACGTCGGCTGCTCGTCGCAGAAGCCCTGCTCGCAGTCGACGCCGATGAGCAGATCGCGATCGCTTCCGCACGCCGCCGTCGCGACGAGCACCGCGAGGAAGGCGGCCGAGGCCACGCGCGCGAGGGTCAGCTTCATCGGCCAGCTCCCGTCGCGGCGCGCCCCGCGCAGCTCGCCTCGACGCGGCGGGTGAGCGGGCTCTCCGCGCGCCCGTCGAGGAACGGCCGCGCCTCGCGCACGGCCTCGTCGCGACGCCCGAGGCTGCAGAGGACGACGACGCGCTCGGCGGCGCGATCGTCCGCGAGCCAGCCGCTCGGGAAGAGGCGCGCGTGCTCGCCGAGGAGCGCGAGGGCCGCCTCCCCGTCGCCGGCCTTGAGGGCCGCGCGCGCCTGCGCGAGGAGACGCGTCTCGTGGGCGAGCGCGTCGGGCGCCGGCGCTGGAGCGACCGTTGGCGCAGGAGCGACCGTTGGCGCAGGAGCGACCGCTGCTTGCGGAGGAGCGACCGCCAGCGACGACGGCGGCTTCACGTCCGTGCCCGCGGGCGGAGGCGCCGCGCTCGGGAGCGACTCGACCGCGACCGACGGCACCACCGGCGTGCTCTCCGAAGCCGCGACGGAAGGCGCTGCCGCGACGGACACCTCCGGCGAGGCGGGGGACTCCGCGATCGCGCCGGCGTAGACCGCGCCCGCCAGAGCCAGGCACGACGCGCCTACGAAGAGGAGCGCCTTGCTGCCGCTCGTCGTGGCGACGCCGGCCGCCGGCGACGGCGACGCGACGTCCTGCGCGAGGGACGCCTGGATCCGGGCGATGATGCGCTCGGCGTGTTCGTCTGGCAGCTCGTACTCGTCCGCGAGCGGCGCGAGGAGCGACGGCTCGTCACCGGGATCGATGCTCACTTGTACCTCCAGCCATCTCGCGCGCGGCGTCGCGCGATCTCCACCTCGACCTGCGCCCGGGCGAGACGCAGGCGACTCGTCGCGGTGCTCGGGTTGATCCCGAGGATCTCGGCGATCGCGGGCACGGGCTTCTCCTCGAGCTCGGCGAGGACCAGCACGGCTCGCCGCTCGGGCTCGAGGCCGTCGAGGATCTCCTCGAGGATCCGCGCGGCCTCGCTCACCTCGGCGCTCTTGTCCGGCGCCGCCGCGGTCGAGCCCGGCAGGACGTCGAGATCGACGCCGTCCTCCGTGCGCGCGGTCCGCCGTCGATAGGAGCGGCGGTGATGCTGGACCACGTGGACGAGGATCGCGAAGAGCCACGAGCGGTCGAACCCCTGCGCCTGGTACGATCCGGCGCGCCGGTGAGCCGCGATGAAGGTCTCCTGGACCGCGTCGTCGGCCTCGGAGGCCGTGAGCCCGAGGCGGCGCGCCGACTTCCAGACGTACTTGACGTGGCTACGGTAGAGCTCGCCGAGATCGGTCGGTGCCTCGCCCTCGCCGAGCGCGACGCGCTGGATCCCCGACGCCGGCGGGCGCGACGCGATCTCCGTCGGTCCGGAGGAGGACCGCTCGGCGCGGAGGTAGCCGGCCCAGAACGAGGACATCGGGGGTGCATTCCCGGCACCCCCCTCGACCCATCACGAAAAGAGCTCAGGGCAGGAGAATTTCCGCGCCGAGCGTCAGCCGCGGGGCGAGCGCGGCGGGGGTGTGCAGGCGGACGCTGTCCGCCTGCGTTCCCAGCGCGAAGCGCGGCGCGTCGAACGGGACGAGCAGGTCGGCGCGCGCGAAGGCCCCGAGCCACCGAGCCGCGCGCGCCTCGAGCCTCGCCCCCACCACGGCGGTCGCCCACACGGCGGACGACGTCGACGGCCGCCGGATGCCGAAGCCGCGCGCTCGCACGTAAGTCGCCTCGACGTTCACCGCAGGCCCGAGCGCGAAGATCCCCAGCGGCAGCAGGTAGCCCGCGAACGCGCCGCCCTCCAGCATGTCGATCGAGGCGCCGGCGCTCCGGTCGAAGTGCGGAGTCTGACGGAGGGCCAGCGTCCCGAGCGCTCCGACGCGGACGCGATCGCGGCGCACGCCGACGCTCGCGACGAGGCCGGGGCTCGGCTCGGGGAGCGGGCCCCAGACGACCGAGCCGCCGAGGCCGAGCGCGACCCGGGTGCCCGCCTCCGGCGCCGGTGACGCGCGCGGCGCCGGCGCCTCTCGCGGAAGAGGCGAAACGCGAGCAGACGGCGACTCGTCCGGCGGGCGCGGCCCATCGGCGATCGCCCGCGCAGGCGGAGCCCCCTCGGCGTCGGCGCTCCGCGTCGGATCGATCGCGAGCGCGACGACGACGGCGAACGCATCGGCGAGCGTGGCGCAGGCGGCCGAGTCGATCGAGCGCGCGTCCGCCACGTCACCGGTGCGCACGGTGAGCTCGAGACGAAAGCGACCGTCCTCCGTCCGCGCGATCGCCCCGCGCGCGACGGCGCGGCTCGCGTCGGTGAGCGGCCCGCGCAGGATCGCCTCGACGCGGCCACGAACGGCCTCGGCGTCCGGACAGCCATCCGGCGCCTGCCACTCGAGCTCGAGCGGCAAGAGCTAAGCGTCCGCCACCGCCAGCCGAGTCGTGCTCACGATCGCGCCGATCGCGAGCGCCGGCCAAGCCATCCTCACGGCGCCCAGCCTATCGCGGCTCCTCGCGCGAAGCACCGGCCGCGCGCCGGGGGCGATGGCGCTCAGCGCATCGGACGACGACGCGATCCGGGCGCCTCGTCGTCGAGCATGATCACCTCCGGCTTCGCGCCGCGGCGATCGAGCTCTCCCACGACGCGCACGGCCTGATCGAGCTTGCGCCGGTACGGCCCCGCGCCCATTCGCAGGACGATGCCGCTCTTGCCGACCGTGAGCGTCAGGTCGCCGTTCGGCTCGACGTGCACCTCCTGCATCGGAGAGCGCTGCGCGAGCGGCGAGCGGTCGTAGTCGTAAGCCAGATCGAGGGCCTGGCGGATCGTCCGCGTCGCGCCCTCGCGATCCTCGAGGAGCGTCTTCAAGACGATGCCGGTGACGACGTGGAAGTCGAGGGGATCTCCAGCCTCGATGCGCTTGATGATGACGCCGTCGCGCGTGACGAGGTACGTGCCCGCGGGGGTCGCCGGCGCCGACTCGGTCGCGGCGCCCTCGGCGACGGCGACGACGCCGGCGGCTTCGCGCTCGGTGACGCGGATCGAGATCGTCCCGGGCAGCTGGCGACCGACCTCGGCGCTCTCGATCCACGGATCCGACGCGAGGCGAGCGCGCGCGCGATCGAGATCGAGCGAGAAGACGTTCTCGCCCTTGGCGATCCCGGCGATGCCCGCGAGGTCCTCGGGCCCGCGGCGCTTGCCGCCCGACGTGACGATCTCGCTCACCGCGAAGCGCGGGCTCGTCCGCACGTAGCGCCGCGCCCCCCAGACGACCCCCGAGCCGATGCCGACGACCATCGCGAGGCCGACGACCGCGCGGAGCACGCGGAAGAGGCGCGACTCGCCGGCGGGCTTCGCGCGCGGCGCCGGACACGGCGCGACGTCGCCCGACACCGGCGGAGGCAGGCTGCCCGAGCTCCGATCGCGCCGGCGCACGTTCTTCGCCGGCGCGAGGCCGTTCGAGCGCGGAGAGATCGACGGAGGGCTCACGCTCGCACCCCCGCCGCGGCGTCGAGCCGGGCCGCGAGCTTCTTGGCGCTGGCGTTGATGTCCCCCGCGCCGAGCGCGATCACGAGATCGCCGGGCAGCACCTCCTCGAAGAGCGCGGCCTCGACGTCGTTCTTGTCGGGGACGTAGCGCACGGCGTGGTGGCCGTGCGCGCGGATCGCCTCGGCGAGCTCCTTGCCGGTCGCGCCCTCGATCGGCTTCTCGCCCGCGGGGTACACCTCGGTCACGATGACGAGGTCGGCCTTGTTGAACGAGCGGGTGAACTCGTCGAAGAGGTCGCGCGTGCGCGTGTAGCGGTGGGGCTGGAAGGCGACGACGACGCGGCGGTCGAAGCCCGCCTGCGCGGCGTCGAGCGTAGCCTCGATCTCGGCCGGGTGATGGCCGTAGTCGTCGACGATCATCACGTCACCCTCCTCGCCGTCCTTCGCCAGCAAGGGCTGTCCGACGACCGTGAAGCGGCGCTGCACGCCGTGGAAGCCGGCGATCGCCTCGCGGACGATGTCGAACGGGACCTCGAGCTCGTCGGCCACCGCGATCACCGCGAGCGCGTTCAAGATGTTGTGCGCGCCCGGCATCCGCACCGTGAACGAGCCGAGCGACTCACCGCGCCGGTGGACCTCGAAGTGCGTCTCGAGGCCGGCGAAGACCGGGTTCTTCGCGCGGTAGTCCGCCTGCCGTGAGACGCCGTAGGTGACGTGCCGGCGACCGACCTTCGGGAGGATCGCCTGGACGTGCGGGTGGTCGATGCACAGCACCGCCAGCCCATAGAAGGGGATCTTGTTGGCGAACGCGACGAAGGCGTCCTTGACGTTCTCGTGGCTCCCGTAGTGGTCGAGGTGCTCGGCGTCGATGTTCGTGATGACGCCGATGGTGGGCGTGAGCTTGAGGAACGAGCCGTCGCTCTCGTCGGCCTCGGCCACGAAGAGGTCGCCCGCTCCGAGGCGGGCGTTCGACCCGAGCGCGTTGACCTTGCCGCCGACCACCACGGTCGGATCGAGCCCGGCGTGGCGGAGGACGGTCGCGACGAGCGAGGTCGTCGTCGTCTTGCCGTGCGACCCCGCGAGGAGCACGCAGTACTTCACGCGCATCAGCTCGGCGAGCATCTCGGCGCGCGGGATGATCGGGATCTCGAGCGCGCGCGCGCGGAGGATCTCCGGATTGTCGGGCTTGATCGCGCTCGAGAAGACGACGACGTCGGCGCCCTCGACGTTCTCGGCGCGGTGCCCGACGTCGACGCGGACGCCCATCGACTCGAGGCGGCGCGTGATGTCGTTCGGCTTCATGTCGGAGCCGGAGACGTCGAACTCCATCGTGCGCAGGATCTCGGCGAGGCCGCTCATCCCGATCCCGCCGACGCCGACGAAGTGAGCGTGGCGCATCCGACCACGAAACATCAGGAGACCTCCTTCTTCGCCGTCGGGGCGGCGCGGAAGCGCGACGAGCTGCCGTTGGTCGCGCCGTTCGTCCGCTCCGGCTTCTTCACGGCGATCCGCGCGAGGCCGAGGAGGTCCTTCGCGATGTCCTCGGCGGCGTGGGGCCGGCCATGCTCGCGCGCGGCGTCGGCCATGCGCGCCCGCCGCGCGTCGTCCCCGAGCAGCTTCGCGATCTCGTCCGCGAGGCGCGCCTCGTCGGCCGCCTCCTGACGGACGCAGACCGCGCCGCCGGCCTCGGCGAGCGACAGCGCGTTCTTCGCCTGGTGGTCGTCGGCGGCGTGCGGGAACGGGACGAAGATCGCCGCGCGCCCGATCGCCGAGATCTCCGCGACCGTCACCGCGCCCGACCGGGCGACGATCAGGTCCGCGGCCGTCATGCGCGCGGCGACGTCGTCGAGGAAGGGCACGACCTCGACGTCGCGGACGCCGTGCTCCGCGTAGGCCGCGCGGACGCTCGCGTCGCGATCGCGCCCCGCCTGGTGGACGACGGTGAACGGCGCCGCTCCCGCGGACGCGCGCGCGACGGCGCGCGGGAGCACCTCGTTGAGCGCCTGCGCGCCCTGGCTCCCGCCGAGCACCAGCAAGCGCCGCGGCCCCGCGGACGGCGCGTAGGCACGCGGCTCGAAGCCGGAGCGGAGCGGGACGCCGTAGAGGCGCGCCTTGTCTCGGCCGAAATGCGCCCCCGTCTTCGGCCACGCGATGTAGGCGCGCTTGGCGAAAGGAGCGAGCAGCTTGTTGGCGAGGCCGAGGGTGCTGTTCGGCTCGAGGATCGCCAGCGGCACCCGCTGGGACACGCACGCCAGCGCCGCGGGCCCCGCCGCGTAGCCGCCGACGCTGAGCACCGCCGCGGGCGAGAGCCGCCGCACGATCGCGCGGGCCTTCTGCGTCGCCTTGGCGGCGATCAGCGCGCCGCGGATGGCGCGGCCCGGGCCGCCACCCTTCATCGGCGAGACATCCAGCAGCTCGAGGGCGTAGCCGTGCTCGGGCACGACGCGCGCCTCGAGCCCGCGCGGCGAGCCGGCGAACACCACGTCGACGTCGGCGAGGCGACCGAGCGCGCGCGCCACCGCGAGCCCGGGGAACACGTGACCGCCCGTTCCGCCGCCGGCGACGAGGATCCAGCGCATCGGTCAGGCCGTCTCCTTCACCGACGCCGCGTCGCCGATCAGCGAGGGCTCGCCGAGCGCGCTGGCCACGCTGTCGTCGTCGCTCGCGCCGAGCTCCGCGCCGAAGAGCGACTCGTCCTCGCTCACGGCAGGCGGCGCCGGCGTCTCGAGCTCCGGCGCCGGCGCGGCCATTCCCTGGCGCGACACGTTGAGGAGGATCCCGGCGGCCGCCGCGTTCACGAGGAGCGACGAGCCGCCGAAGCTCAGGAACGGCAGCGTGAGCCCCTTCGTCGGGAAGATCGCGAGCGCGACGCAGAGGTTCACGAGGGCCTGCGCGCCGAACATCGTCGAGATGCCGAAGGCGAGGTACGAGCCGTAGTCGTCCGGCGCGCGGTACGCCGCGCGCACGCCGCGCGCGACGAGCGCGAGGAACACGATGCAGAGCGAGAGGATGCCGACGAAGCCGAGCTCCTCGCCGATGATCGCGGCGATGAAGTCGTTGTGCGCCTCGGGCAGGTACAAGGTCTGGAGGCCCTTGCCGACGCCCGTGCCCCACGGCCCGCCGGACCCGAACGCCATGACGGACTGGAACGGCTGGTAGGCGAGGTCGGCGCGGTGCTGGTCCATGTTCTGCCACGCGAGCCACCGGTCGAGGCGGTACTGCTTCGACATGATGGAGACCGCGCCGAACACGCCGCCGAGCATCGACGCGCCGAGGATGTACCCGACCTTCGCGCCCGCGACGAAGAGCATCGTGAACGTGAGGAGGAGGAGCACGACGCTCGAGCCGAAGTCCGGCTGCTTCATGCAGAGGAACATGAAGACGCCTGCGACGAGCAGGTGCGGGAGGAAGCCGACGGTGAAGGTCTTCACCTTGTCGGCCTTCTTGGCGAGCGAGTACGAGAGCCAGCAGACGAGCGCCAGCTTCGACATCTCCGCCGGCTGCACGTGTACCGGGCCGACGGCGAGCCAGCGCGTCGCGCCACCGCCGCTGTGGCCGAGACCGACGACGCACATGAGCAAGAGGATCCCGACGCCGCCGAGCACCGGATAGGTGAGCTTGTAGAGGCGGTGGTAGTCGATCGCGCCGACGAGGAAGAAGACGCACAGCGCGACGGCGGCGTACGCGGCCTGCCGCTTGAGGAAGAACTGCGGATCGTGCATGTGCAGCGTCGCCTGCACCGCAGACGCGCTGTAGACCATCACGACGCCGAACCCGATGAGCGCGATGACGAGCGCCGCGAGCACGACGTCCACCGGCCGGTCCGACGCGGCGCGGTTCGGCTTCGCGTCGAGCGGCAGGGCGAGCTGCTGGACCACCGGCGCGAGGCGGCGATTGCGGATCGTCATCATGGCGAGAGCTCCGTCACGGCGCGGACGAACGCGTCGCCTCGCGCCTTGTAGTCCCGGAACATGTCGAAGCTCGAGCACGCGGGCGAGAGGAGGACGGCGTCGCCGGGGCTCGCGAGCTCGGCGGCGAGCGCCACGGCCTCGTCCATCGTCGCGGCGGCGCGGACGGGGAGCGCGTCGCCGATGGCGCCCTGGATGAGGTCCCGCGCCTCGCCGATCAAGACCGCCGCGCGACCGCGCTCGCGGAGCGCGGCGACGAGCGGACCGTAGCTCCCCCCTTTGTCGCGACCGCCGGCGATCAAGACGACCTTCTCTTCGCGGATCCCGCGCACCGCCGTGACCGTCGCGCCGACGTTCGTGCCCTTCGAGTCGTCGTAAAACCGGACGCCGCCGCGCTCGCGGACGAACGCCATGCGGTGCGGCAGGCCCTGGAACGTCATGAGGACGTCGCGGACGACCTCGGGCGCGATCGCGAACGGGCGCACCGCCGCCAGCGCCGCGGCGACGTTGAGCGCGTTGTGCCCGCCCTGCAGCGAGAGCGTGGCGCGCGGGTGCGACGCCGCGCCGTCGACGATCGCGTCGGCCTCGACCGAGACGTCGCCGCCCTCGCCGAACGTGACGACGCGGGCCCCGCCGCGCTTCGCCTGACGAAGACAGACGGCGTCGTTCGCCGGCACGACCGCGACGTCGTCCGCGGTCTGCCGGAGGAAGGCGTTGCCCTTGGCGTCCGCGTAGGCCGCCTCGCTCGCGTACCGGTCGAGGTGGTCCGGCGACACGTTGAGCAGGACGGCGACCTGCGGCCGGAACGCCTCCACGCGCTCCATCTGGAAGCTCGACACCTCGAGGACGACCACGTCGAACGCCTCGTCCGCGTGCGCCGCCAGCGGCTCGCCGAGGTTGCCGCCGACGAACACGCGCTTGCCCGCGCGCGCGAGGAGCTCACCGACGAGCGACGTCGTCGTGCTCTTGCCGTTGGTGCCGCCGATCGCGACGACCGGCGCCGGGTGCAGGAGCGCCTGCACCGCGAGCTCGACCTCCCCCAAGACGCGGACGCCGCGGCGCTCGGCGCCGGTCAGCTCCGGGAACGCGGGGACGCCGGGCGAGACGACGACGAGATCGGCTTCGGCGAGGCCCGCCCCGGCGTGGCCCCCGAGCGCCAGCGAGATCCCCTGCCCCTCGAGCGCGCGCACCTCCGCGGAGACCGCGTCTCGCGCCTTCGCGTCGGTGCCGACGACGCGCGCGCCGCGCGCGGCGAGCAGACGGCACGCCGCGACGCCGCTCTTCCCGAGCCCGACGACGACGACGCGCTTGCCCTTCACGTCGAGCACGCGGTCACCGGAGCTTCAGGCTCGCGAGGCTCACGAGCGCGAGGAGGATGGAGACGATCCAGAACCGGACGATGATCTTCGGCTCTGGCCAGCCCTTTTTCTCGTAGTGGTGATGGATCGGCGCCATCAAGAAGACGCGCTTGCCGGTGAGCTTGAAGCTCACGATCTGCGTGACGACGCTGAGGCCCTCGAGGAAGAAGACGCCGCCCAGGATGACCGAGAGCAGCTCGTTCTTGAGGAACACGGCCACGGTGCCGAGCCCGCCGCCGAGCGCGAGCGCGCCGACGTCGCCCATGAAGACCTGCGCGGGGTACGTGTTGTACCAGAGGAAGCCGATGCCGGCGCCGACCATGGCCCCGCAGAAGATCGACAGCTCGCCCGCGCTCGCGATCTGCGGGATGTCGAGGTAGCGCGCGACGACGAAGCGCTGCGCGACGTTCGCGATGCCGAACGTCGCGCCCGACAGGTACGCCCAGATCAGGTACGTGCCCGAGTTGAAGATGACCGGGCCGATCGCGAGGCCGTCGAGGCCGTCGGTGAAGTTGACCGCGTTCGACGTCGCCACGACGCAGAGCACCGCGAACGCGATGTAGAGGCCGAGCGGCAGCTCGACCGGGTGCTTCGCGAACGAGACGAACGGGATCGCGAGGCGCGTGCGGATCTCCCACCAGTCCGCCGGCACGTGCTCCTGGGCGTTGAACACGTAGACCATGACCGCGGCGGCGACGAGGAACTGGCCGAGCAGCTTGTAGCGCGCCGGCAGCCCCTTCGAGTTCTTCATCCGGATCTTCAGGTAGTCGTCGAGGTACCCGATGACGCCGTAGCCGGCCGTCACCGCGGTCGCCGCGAGGACGAACGTGTTCCGGAGATCGCACCAGAGGATGGTCGAGCCGAGCACCGCGAGGAGCAAGAGCGCCCCGCCCATCGTCGGCGTCCCGCGCTTCTTGATGTGCGCCTCGGGGATGAGGCCCTCGTCGCGGATGACCTGGCCGATCTGCTTCTTCTGCAGCTCGCGGATGAACCACGGCGAGAAGGCGAAGCAGATGAACATGGCGGTCATCGTCGCCATGATCACGCGGAAGGGGACGTACCGGAGGACGTTGAGCCACCCCAACCAGCTCGCGCTGTGGCGCAAGGGATAGAGAAGCTCGTAGATCATCGCGTCCCTGAGGTCGCAGACTCTGAAAGATTCGGCAAAGTTTCCGGCATATTCGAGCGTGCTCCGAGCGTCCTGGAACGCCCTGCGGGGCTCCCCGTATGCCACGATTGAGCGTCGAATCGCGCGGATTCCTCGGGAAAACGCCCGCGTTGAGCTCACTTACGACGGCCGAGGTCACGCCGTTCCCGGCAGCCTTCGCGCCTTCGGTGCCCCGGACGACCTCCGCGGCGCGCGCTCGGTGGCCCGGACCGCCATCCGCCTCGCGCGCGGGCGGCGTCCGCGGCGCGCGCGAGCGTCCGAGGCCGGGCGTTCGCGGCAGCGCGCTCGGCGGCGTCCGCGGCGCGCGCGTCCTGCGCCCCGTCCGTGACCTCCGCAGAAGCGGAAGCGGGCGGCATTGCCGTCGGTGAGCCCTACCGCTAGCGTTGAAGCGGTGCGTCAAAGCCCTTCACTTCGCGGTCCCGGGGGTTTCGTCGTCTGGATCTCCGCCCTGCTCGTAGCGGCGAGCTGCAGCTCTACCGCCGCGGACGAGGCTCCCGACGGCGGGGAGGACGATCCGCCGCGCGCCTGCACGTCGATCCCGTGCGGCGACGGCGAGGCCTGCGACGCGCCGGACGACTGCGCGAGCAAGCGCTGCGAAGACGGCGTCTGTCGAGCTGCGAGCGGCGGCGACGCCCCCGAAGGGGGCAGCGGTGACCCCGACTGCGGCAGCGCGACGAACGCGCCGTGCGAGAACGGCAAGCCGTGCGGCGTGGCCGAGGACTGCAAGAGCGGCGCATGCACGAAGGGCGTCTGCGCGACGCCGACGAGCTCCGACGGCGCGAAGAACGGCAACGAGACCGACATCGACTGCGGCAGCGGCCCGACGGGCATCGATACGAAGGCCGAGCCGTGCGCGGTCGGCAAGGCGTGCCTCGCGAAGTCGGACTGCTTCGAGGCCGACTGCGTCGAAGGCATCTGCACGTGGACCAGCTCCGACGGCTTCAAGAACGGTACGGAGTCGGACGTCGACTGCGGCGGCGGCGCGCCGACGAACGCGCCCGCGTGCGCCGTCGGCTCGAAGTGCACGGCGCCGGCGGACTGCGCGTCCGACGCGTGCATGCGCGACGGTCCCACGGTCGGGACCTGCGTCGACACACGGAGCTGCGCCACGCACTACGGCGGGCAGACCTGCGGCGCGCGCGAGGTCGGCGCGGCCGGCGCCGCGCACGAGAGCTGCTGCAAGACGCTCCCGGTGCCCGCGACCTTCCAGGACCGACTTCACCCCGGCAAGCGCGTCTACCTCGACAAGTACGAGATCACCGCGGGCCGCATGCGCGAGTTCATCACGCGCATGGAGGAGCTCTACGGCGGCCAGGCCAACATCCGCGCGTGGATCCAGGCGAACATGCCGCCGTTCTGGAACGACAGCGCGGGCGACGCGACGAACTGGACACGCTGGCTCCCGACCGGCAAATCCACGACCGTCACGCTCCCGCGATTCAACACGTACAAGCCGAGCACGGACACTCCCGACGTCGCCGATCCGCAAGGCAACGTCGGCACCGATTGGATCCTCGGCCCCAACGGCTGGTACTTCTACACGCACGGGCACAACTGCGACGGCGAGTACGGCTACCCCACGTACTGGCACCCTCCGGCGGACTGGCTGGCGAACCACAGCGACGCGAACCCGTCGAGCTCGCTCCAGCCGCGCATGACGCGCGAGCAGCTCGACGTCCGCTCCCTCAACTGCGTGCCCAACGCGCTCCTCGCCGCGTTCTGCGCCTGGGACGGCGGGCAGCTCGCGACGGTCAGCGTCCTCCAGGCGGTCACCAACGTCCCCTACGGCAACCGGAACCTCGCCTCCTGCTCGGCCGCGCGCGGCGGCACGAGCAGCCCTTCGTGCGGCGGGAGCTTCTTCTACGGCGTACCGGAGGCGTCCGGACGCTTCGGGCCGCTGACGGAGGGCGGCGTCCCGAGCTGGCGGCACTTCAACAACCCGCTCACCTGCCCGGGCAACGACGCCTGCGCGTTCGCCAACTACAGCGACGACGCCGGGTGGATCCACTGGGGGCCGCAGGTCCCGTACTACTACCGCCCCGACGTCGACGACTGGGCGGCGCGCATCGCCGCGCCGGGCCGGATGACCCGCGACGTCGTGCGCATCAACGCCGGCGACGAGCCGTGGATGGATCTGCGCGGCAACCTGCAGGAGCTGTCGCTCGACGACCGCACGGCGAACACCTACGCGTTCGGCGGCGTCCACTACGACAGCATCGGTCGCCGCGGCAAGGACGCGAACCGCGCGCGGCAGCCGGAGTTCAAGATCGGCCAGGCGGGCGGGCGCTGCATGCGCTTCCGCGATCCGTAGGCCTTCGCGGGGACCGACGCGCGCGGCGAAGACGCGTTCGCGAGCCAGGCGCTCACGCCTTCGGCTCGTCACACGCCTCGCTGATTCGGGCGCTCGCGCCCCCGCTGTCCGCGCGCTCGCGCCCTCGCGGGTCCGCGCGCTCGCGCCCTCGCCGGTCCGCGCGCTCACGCCCTCCCGGGCTTGTCCTTCGAGCGCTTCGGCTTCGCGCGGGCCGGGCTCTCCGCCGGCTCGTCGGCGCCTCCGGCCTGCGCGTCCTCGGACGAGCCGGCGTCCGCGTCGTCGCCCAACCCCTCGAGCTCGGCGAGCTCCTCGGCGGTCGGCGCGTCGGGATCGGGAGGATCCTGCTCGAGGATCGCGTGTGTGTCCGGATCCGGCGCGCCGCGACGGCGCGGCTTCGGCGTCAGATCGTACTCGTCGAGCAGCTCGCGAGCGGAGAGCAGCGCGGCCTGGGCGAGGAGGCGAGCCTGGCGGCTCGGCAGATCGAGGCGGTGGGCGACGATCACGAGCTCCTCGCTCAGCGCGCGGGCGGCCTCGTCGTCGATCGGCGGATAGTGGAAGGCGGCGCGCCACGCCTCGAAGGCGGCGCGGACGAGCTGGATCGCGGGGACCACGACCGCGTAGGTCTCGTCCGCGAGCATCCGCTTGGCGTAGCCCGAGGCGAGGCGCTTCTCGAAGTCGGCGCAGAAGCGCTCGAGCTCCTCGCGCTCGACGCGGCGCAAGACGGGCAGCTTCGCGTTCGCGAAGAGCGCCTCGATCAGCGGAGAGCGCGGGCTGGCCGCGAAGCCGATGCCGGCGTGGAGGCGCTCGAGCGCGTCGACGACCTCACCCTGGAGCTCGCGCGCGCGATCGCCGCGCATCGACTCGAGCTCTTCGAGCTGCAGGACGCGGATCGGGAGGTCGCCGATCCCCTCGCACGCGCGAGCGAGGCGGACGCGCGCGGTCTCGAGCCAGGCCTTCTCGTCCGCGAGGCCCGGACGTTTCGCCAGCTCCGCCGCCGCGGCGTCGAGCCGCCGCGCGAGCTTCTTCGAATGAGCGATCAGCTCGAACGCTTCGAGGAGGGGGGTGCCCATGCGCGCGCTGGGATACCACGCGCGGCGCGGGGATGTCTCGCCCGCGCCCGTGACAGGCGACGGCGCGTCCTCGCCGCCGCGGACGCGACGCGCCTCCGCGGCTTCCCGCGCGTGGAGCGGCGCTCGAACGCTCCGCACCGGCGGAGCCGCGGGAGAGGATCCGCGGTTTCCCGCAAGTGAAACGGAGTCGAAACAGAGGCGCGCTACACCTCGCGCATGCGTCCACCATCGCGATTCCGTGCGCGTCGTGTCACCCAGGGCGATCTCGTCGTCACGGTCCGCGCGATCCGCCCCGACGACCGCGACGCCCTCCGGGCGGCGTTTCACAAACTGAGCCCGCTGTCGCGCTACCGTCGCTTCCAGGGTCACCTCTCCGACCTGAGCCCGGCGATGCTCCGCTACCTCACGGAGGTCGACGGTGACGAGCACTTCGCCGTCGTCGCCCTCCTCGAGCGTCCGCGCCGTCCGGCGCTCCGGGCCCTCCCCGGCGCGCTCTTCGAACGCTGGCAGGCTCCGCCCGAGATCGTCGGCGTCGCGCGCCTCATCCGGCTTCGCCCCGACACCGCGGAGGTCGCGATCACCGTCGCCGACGCGCTCCAGCGCAAGGGACTCGGCGCGCGCCTGCTCTCGATCCTGGTCACGCACGCGCGCCGCTCCGGCGTCGAAACGCTCGTCGCCCATGTCCTCGCCGACAACACGCCGATGCGCGAGCTCCTCTCGAAGGTCGGCGTCGTGCGCCCCGTCGACCACGACACGGTGACCGTCGCTCTCCCGAAGAAGAGCGCGCGCCGAGCGGACGCGCGACGGCGCGCGGCCCGCGCGTGGCGCGCCGGCGGCGTGCGGCTCGTCCTCG
>JAHBWA010000045.1 GCA_019637195.1 Labilithrix sp.
CCGTCGGGCGACCAGACCGGGTGGCTCGGCGCCGCGCTGGCGGATCCGCCGGGCGGCGTGAACTCGGCGAGCACGGCGTCGTTGTCGTACGTGGAGAGGAGGAGCTTGCCGTCGCTCCCGAAGCCGCCCGAGCTCCAGTGACGCCAGAGGACGTGCGAGCCGTTCGGGCTGATCGCCTGGAAGCCCGACGCCTGCGAGCTTCGGTAGAGCTCCTTGCCGGTGGCCGCGTCGAACGTCGCCCACGGGCTCTCGCCGCCGTTGAGCCCCGCGACGATGCGGTTGCCGTCGCGCGAGACGCTGTGGCAGGCGATGCAGGCCGTCGTGACGCCGTCGCTCCGCTGCTCGAGGAACGACTCGGCGACCTTGCCCGGCTCGATGCGACGGATGAACGATCCGCCGTTCGACTCGTCGCCGATGAGGCGCGTGTAGTAGATCGTGCCCTTCAGGTTGCCGGCGGCGATCCCCCACGTCTGCCTCTTCGCCTTGTAGGCCTTCGTGCCGTCCCAGCGCTGGACGCCGAAGGCGACGTCGCCGACGGTCGAGTCCGTGAGCTTCGCCCAGACGTCCGCGGGCATGTTGGGGAACGGATACCGCGACGGAGGGTCGACCGCCCCCCAGCCGACGAACTCGAACGTCTCGCTCTTCGCCTCGAGTCGATAGAGGTTCCCGGCCGCGCCGCCGTTCCACTGCACGACCGGCGACGGGAGCCCCCGCGGGAAGACGGTCTTGTCGTACGGGTAGACGAGCGACATCGCGCCGTCGTCCTCGGTCGCGCCGGCGAAGGCGGCGACGATCGCGGCGTCGGGCGGCGAGCCCGCGACGATGCGCAGCTTGAAGGTCGCGGTCGTCGTCGCGCTCTGACCGTTCAGGGTGAAGGTCACGTCGCCCTTACCGCCGACGAAGCCGGTCGGGACGAGCTTGCTCGCGTCGAACGCCGCCGCGTCGATCCGCGAGAAGTTCCACGTGCCGGCGGTGAGCGCCACCTCCGAGCCGTCGGCGCGGATCCCCTTCGCGCTGAACTCGGTCACCGGGGTCTTCGCGTTCAGATCGACGGTGACGAGCGCGTTCTCCGGCGCGATGACGATCTTGGCGAACTGTTCGGCGGTGCCTCCGTCGCTGTCGCCGAAGCCGCTGCTGCCGCTGCTGCCGCTGCTGCCGCTGCTGCCGCCGTCACCTCCCGCGTCCGACCCGCAGCCCGTGAGCTGCCCGACGCCGAGAAGCGCGGACGCCGCCACGACTCCGACGATCCACTTCGTGCCCATGGTCCGCGTCATGGCGTCCTCCGTGCCCGGCGTCATCCTCGACGGCTCTCGGCATGCACGAGCGTACGTGGGAAGACGGCCGGTCGGCCAACCCTTCTTGCAGCGCAGAGTGTGAGTGTCCGGGATCGCCGCAGGCTTTGCGAAGGCCCGTGACAGGTGTATGTCGCACGCATGGCCGAAGCGTCGAGCGGCGGGGTGAGCGGGGACGAGCAAATCGAGCGTGCCGACGGACGCGTGGAGCTCCGCGAGGACGTCGTCCTCGACGATCCCGCGCTCTACAACGAGGACCTCGCGCCGACGCGGCTCGAGAAGCGCACATGGTCGACGTACACGTACGCGGCGCTGTGGATCTCGATGGCCCACTGCATCCCGACCTACATGCTCGCCGCCGGGCTCATCTCCGCCGGCATGAGCTGGAGACAGGCGCTCGTCACGATCCTGATCGGGAACGTCATCGTCCTCGTGCCGATCCTCGCGAACTCGCACCCCGGCACGAAGTACGGCATCCCCTTCCCCGTGTTCGCGCGCGCGAGCTACGGCGTCTTCGGCGCCAACGTGCCGGCGATCATGCGCGCGCTGGTCGCGTGCGGCTGGTTCGGCATCAACGCGTGGATCGGCGGCCAGGCGCTGCAGACCTTCTTCCGCTCGCTCTGGCCGGGGTGGCAGACGGCGCTCGGCCCGATGAGCAGCGACGCGAGCTGGGTCTTCGGCGGCCACTACCCGACGGAGTGGGTCAGCTTCCTGCTGTTCTGGGGGCTCAACATCCTCATCGTCTTCAAGGGGATGGAGCTCGTGCGGAAGGTCGAGAACATCGCCGCGCCGTACGTGCTCGTGATGACCGCGCTGCTCGTGGTGTGGGCCGTCATGAAGGCGAAGGCGACGTGCGTGGGCAAACCGGACTGCTCCGGACTCGGCGAGATCATGAGCGCGAAGGGCAAATTCCGCACGTTCAGCGAGTTCTGGCCGGTCTTCGTCCCGAGCGTCACGGCGATGATCGGCTTCTGGTCGACGCTGTCGCTCAACATGCCCGACTTCACGCGCTTCGGCCGCTCCCAGCGCGAGCAGGCCGTCGGTCAGGTCGTGGCCCTGCCGACGACGATGACCGTCTTCGCGATGATGGGCATCGTGATCACCAGCGCGTCGGCCGTGATCTACGGCGAGGCGATCTGGGACCCGGTCGATCTCGTCGGCCGCTTCGAGAACCGGCTCATCGTCGCGGTCGCGATGTTCACCGTCGTCATCGCGACGCTCGGCGTGAACATCGCGGCGAACGTCGTCTCGCCGGCCAACGACTTCGCCAACATCAAGCCGGGCGCCATCAGCTTCAAGACCGGCGGGCTGATCACGGGCGTCGTGGGGATGATGATGCTGCCGTGGAAGCTCATCGCCGATCCGAACGGGTACATCTTCAAGTGGCTGCTCGGCTACTCGGGCGGGCTCGGATCGATCGCCGGCGTCCTCGTCGCGGACTACTGGTTCGTCCGCAAGCAGCGCCTCCGCCTCGCCGATCTCTACCGGCGCGACGGCGTCTACGCATACGGGCGCAAGAGCGGCGGGGGCTCCGGCGTGAACGTGGCGGCGATGGTGGCGACCGCGGTCGGCTGCGCGCTCGCGTGGATCGGCCTCGTCGTCACGCCGCTCGCGCCGCTCTACGACTACGCGTGGTTCGTCGGCGCGGGCGGCGCGGGCGTCGCGTACGTCATGCTGATGATGAGGACCCCCGTGAAGGAGTGAGCCCGAGCCGGTGACCGCTTCGACCCCGGCGCGGAGATCGTGGCCCCGCGCGCCGCAGGATGGCCAACGGCTACTTCGTCGCCCCGCCGAACGGCGTCGAGCACCGCGCGCAAGGCTCAGCGCGTCGCGGCGCGGAGCTGCGCCTCGGCGAGCTGCTGCTCGGGCGTGAGGGCGCGCTTGCGCGTCGGAGCGGCCGGCGAGGGCGAGGGCGCGGCCGCCGGCGAGGGCGCGGCGGTCGGCGCCGGCGAGCCGCCGCTGCTCGCGAGATCGAGCGAGCCGTCGGGGAGCGTCGCCGGTGACGGCGCTTTCGGACGCGACGGACGGGCCGGTCTGGCGGCCGGCTTCGGCGAAGGTCGCGCCGCCTCCGCGCGGGACGTCGCGCCGACCGGGGCCGGAGCCGAAGACGGCGCAGACGCCGACGGCTCCGCAGGCGCGGACAGCGCGATCGACACGCCGTCTTGGCCCCCGAAGTCGACGATCGCCGCCGCGGGCTCACCCTTGCCTGCTGCGGCGGCGAGGGAGTGCGACGACGCGGGCGCGGGCAGCGATCCAGCCGCGGACGGCGGGGCCACGACGGGGGCCGCGGCAACGACCTCGGTCGCCCGGCCGCCGGAGATCAGGGCGGCGCCGGGCGGCGCGGCGACGACCTCGGTCGCCCGGCCGCCGGGGGTCAGGGTCGCGCCGGACGGCGCGCCGAAGCGCATCACGGTGACGGCGGCCAGCGCGCCGATCGCCGCCGCCGCGACGACCCACGCCGTGCGCGGGCGATCACGCACGACGATGACGGTCGGCTCGGCGCTCGCGACCGCGACGGGCGCCACCGACGGCGCGCTCTGCGCGGGCGCGCGACCTTCGGGGCTCGTCCGCGCGAACGGCGTCGTCGCGCGCGCCCGCGCCTCGGCGAGGCGGCGCACGCTGGCCGGCACCCGCGCCGGGACCGGCAACGTCTCGGCGGCGTCGGCGTCGACGAGCTCCGCGACCTCGGCCACGCCCGGCACCGACGGACGCGAGGGCAGCAGCGACGGCGACGAGTGGAACGGCGGGGGGCAGACACGCGGCAGCCGCGCGCGCGACGACGTCGGCGGGATCATCGCGGACGAAGAGAGCGCGCCGGGCGCCGCCGCGAGCGGCGGGAGTCGGCCGATCGCCTCGGCCTCGTCGAGGAGATCGTCGACCGGCGATCGCGCGCTCGCCCCGGCGGCGCTCGGCTCCGCGCCGGCCATGCGTGGGTCCGACGCGCGGACGTCCGACGCCGCGGCCGCGATGGACGCGAGGCACTCGTCTGCGACGCTCGACTCCGCGTGCGAATCGAAGGACTTCCGCGGCGACGACGCGCGACGCGACTCGCGCGCGACCTCTCGGCGAGAGCCCGCCAGCGACTCGTGCGCCGGCGACTCGTGCGCCAGCGACTCGCGCGCCGGCGACTCGCGCGCCGGCGACTCGTGCGCCAGCGACTCGCGCGCCGGCGACTCGTGCGCCAGCGACTCGCGCGCCGGCGTCGCGTCCAGCGCCTTGGCGCGGAGCGTCTGCAGTCGCGCCTCGGAGATCGGACGGGCCGACGGCGCGGCCGTGCGCGGCAGATCGTGGCCGGCGGCCGCGAGGACGGCGGGCCGGGAGATCGGAGGCGCGGGCGTCGTCTCGAGGACGAAATCGTCGTCCGTCAGCTCGAGCTCGTCGTCGAGCTCGAGCTCGATGTCCACGTCGATCGCGTCGAGATCGAGCATCGACTCGGGGTCGCCGGCTTTGAGTGTCCGCTCGGGAGAAGGAGTCACCTTGGATCCTCGCGACGTCCGGCCCGGGCAGACCAGGAAAAGACGCGCCGCCCATCCATGACGCGAGAGATTTCATTTGTCGAGGACCGAATCGCGTCCGCCCGGCGACGACGCGACCGTGCAAATGGTAAATTCCAGCGCGGCCGCACTCGTGCGTGCTCACGACAGCAGGGACGCGCGCGCCGGCACCGACGACGCCGCCGCGCTGAGGGCGTCGGACCGCTTCACCGGAGCGCCGCGGCGCGCTCCAGCCCTCGGCGCGATGACCGCAGACGACGGCGCGCCGCGACCAGCCCCGCGCGCGTCGACGGCGACGGCGGCGGACAACCGAGCCGCGCGGCCGAGGATACGCACACGCTCGGACGCGCCGGGCCTCTGGTGGCTCCCGGAAATCCACCGTGATCCACCCTGAACACGCGCACGATCCGCGCGGATCTCAACGCGTTCGGGCGCACGGCACGTCGCCGAGAGCGCGTCGCGCACCGGCCGCGCTGGCGAGACCACGATCCACGCAGCGCCGTCGAGGTTGGACGGCTCGCACATAAAAACACGAGCGTTTCGCGCAAGATTTTGCGCAATCGGGCGCCTGACGGGCGTTGGCCGGCGCGATGGCCCGTGCCGTGCACCAGGTCCCTGCCGAAGCGAGCGACGACGCGGGGCCGGCCGGCGCGATGAGGGCGCCGGTGACCGCGAACGCTCGCGCTCCCGACGAGCCGTCGCGCGCAGCGCGCGGCCGGTCCTCACTACTCCCGCGACAAGGAGATCGGAATGAACGCACGAGCGCTCGGCATGACGGTCATCGCAGGCGGCATCGCGACCTTCATGGCCGTGGCGTGCACGGTGGGCGAGCCGCTCGGCGCGCGCAGCGGCGACGAGGACACGCAGACCGATCCGAGCGAGATCCTCGACGGCAAGGACTCGAACGGCGGGAACCGAGTCGAGACCGCCACCGGCCTCCCTTGCGACGTCGACGCCGTCCTCAAGACACGCTGCCAGACCTGCCACGCGAGCGAGCCGAAGTACGGCGCCTCGACGAGCCTCGTCACGTACGACGACCTGCAAAAGCCTGGTCCCGGCGGCACGGCGAACAAGAAGGTCTACGAGCTCGTGCAGGAGCGCATCCACGACGCCACGCTGCCGATGCCGCCGAGCCCGCAGCCGCGCCTCGCCGACGCGGAGACCGCCGTGATCGACTCGTGGGTCGAAGCCGGCGCCAAGTCGTCACCGGCGCGCTGCACGAACGAGGCGCCCGTCGACGGCGTCAAGCCGCTCTCCTGCAAACCCGACACGGTGCTCAAGGCGTCGAAGCCCTTCACGATGCAGCCGGGCAGCGCGCTCGACCAGTACGTGTGCTTCGGCGTCGACGTGAACGTCGCGAAGAAACGCCACGTCACGGGGCTCGCGCCGATCGTCGACAACAAGCAGATCGTCCATCACATCCTCCTCTTCCAGACGAAGAAGGCCGAGAGCACCGAGCCGTTCCCGTGCGAGGCGTTCGGCTCCGCGGCGTGGAAGCTCGTCGCCGGCTGGGCGCCGGGCGGCGACAACCTCGAGCTCCCGCCCGAAGCCGGCTTCCCGCAGGAGCAGGGCACGACGCACTGGGTCTTGCAGATCCACTACAACAACGCGACCGCGAAGACCGGCACCGACCAGAGCGGCTACGAGCTCTGCACGACCGAGAACCTGAGGCAGCACGACGCCGGGGTCCTCGCGTTCGGCTCGACGAAGTTCAGCATCCCGCCGCGCTCGACCCACACGATCCGGTGCGACTACAGGCTGGGCAGAGACTTCAAGAACGTGAAGCTGTTCAACGCCTCACCGCACATGCACACGCGCGGCGAGGCGATGAAGACCGAGCGCATCCCCGGCGGCAACGGCACGCCGGAGACGATCTTCGAGCAGAAGGCGTTCAGCTTCGAGGCCCAGGCGAACTTCCCGATCTCGAAGTCCGTCGAGCAGGGCGACGTCATGCGCACCCGCTGCAGCTGGAAGAACCCCAGCGACATCACCGTCCCGTTCGGCGAGGGCACCGAGGAAGAGATGTGCTTCAACTTCATCGGCTACTACCCGAACATCCCCGACCGGACGCCCCTCGGTCTGCCGGTCTTCACCTGGGTGACGCCCTCGGCGAGCGCCAGCTGTACGACCGAGTGACCGCGCCGGCTGCACGACCCGAGTGACCGCGCCGGCTGCACGACCCGAGTGACCGCGCCGGCTGCACGACCCGAGTGACCGCGCCGGCTGCACGACCCGAGTGACCGCGGTCGGCCGATGACCGAGCATCCGCGGCCACTCCCGGCCATCGATTCCGCTCCCCTTCCCCAACCCCTCAACCCCAACCCACGAGCACGCGCCACGCAAAATTCGGTCTGGAGTCGACACCGAGCAGGACTTCCGGATCGACGGCACCCACGCGGGAACCGAGCCCCCGCGTGAGGTGCAGCCCCCCGGCGGGGTCGGTGACGAGCACGGCATGGACAGGCGACCGCGAGCGAGACACCCAACCTGAATCCGAGCCGCGCTCTCCCCGACCCCGCCCGGGCGGGCCCTACGCGTCGCGCGCGCGCCCCGCGCGGGCGTGAGCGGGGCACGACACGCTCACGCCCGACCCGCGACGCCTCGGATGAGGTGCTTCTGCGCGATCGCGAAGAGCGCGAGCACCGGGAGCGAGAGGATGACGTTGCCCGCCATGACGACGTGCCAGCGGACGCCGCTGCCCGGCTCCTTGAGGAGCGCGATCCCGAGCGGGAGCGTCCGCACCGTGTCGTCGGTCGTCATGACCAGCGGCCAGAAGTAGTCCGAGTAGTGGTAGACGAAGCTCACGAGGAAGACCGACACCAGCGTGGGGCGAAGCAGCGGCGCGAGGATGCGGTAGATGATCGTGAGCTCCGACGCGCCGTCGAGCCGGGCGGCCTCGATGATCTCGTCGGGGACCGCGAGCAGCGCCTGGCGCACGAGGAACGTGCCGAGGGCGCTGGCCGCGAACGGCAGGACGAGCGCGCCGAACGTGTTCGTCAGCGACACCTTCGCGAACATCAAGAACACCGAGACGAACGTCACCTGAGGCGGGACGAGCAAGCACGCGACGACCAGGCCGAACGCCGTCTTCTTCCCGACGAACCGGAGCTTGGCGAGCGCATAGCCGGCGGGGAGCGCGAGCGCGATCTGGAGCAGGCCGATCGCCGCCGCAACGCCGACGGTGACGAGCGTGTAGCGCGCGACGGGCACCTGCGCGAAGACCTCGCGGTACGCGTCGAGCTGGGGACTCTCGGGCAGCGGCGCCGTCGGATCGCGGGCGATCTCGTCGAGCGGCTTGAGCGACGTGACGACCATCCACGCGTACGGGAGCACCCAGACCGCCGCCGCGACGAGCGCGAGGACGGTCGCCCACGACGGCGCTCGCCGCGACGATCCGCTCGTCACGCCGCCGTCCCCCGCGTGCCCGGAGGCTGCGAGCGCCACGCGCGGAGCTGGAGCGCGGCGAGGACGCACAGGACGAGGAAATAGACGACGGCGAGGGCGCTCGCCTTGCCCACGCTCAGGTTCATGAAGACCTGCTCGTAGACCGCGTAGACGAAGAGCGTCGTCGCGCGCGCGGGCCCGCCGCCGGTCATGATCCGGACGACGTCGAACGCCTGGAAGCTGACGATGAGGCTCGTCGTGGCGACGAAGGCCGCCGTCGGCCGGAGCAGCGGCCAGGTCACCCAGCGGAAACGCGCGAGCGCGCCGGCGCCGTCGAGCGCGGCGGCCTCGTGGAGCGACCGCGGCACAGCGCGGAGCCCAGCGAGGAAGACGATCATCGCGTAACCGGTGATCTTCCAGACCGTGACCGCGGCGAGCGTCGGGATCGCCGCTCCGGGATCGCTGAGGAAGCCCACGCGCGGCAGGTGGAGCGCGCGGAGGACGGCGGCGGCGACGCCTCGATCGGGATCGAGCAGGAGCACCCAGAGGAGCGCGACGGCGACCCACGACACGACGTAAGCGCTGAAGATGGAACCGCGCACGAACGCGTAGAGGCGCCCCGGCCGGTCGAGCAGGAGCGCGAGGGCGAGGCCGAGCGTCATCGAGCCTGCCACGACGAGCACGCTGAAGCCGAGCGTGCGGCCGAGGATCCGCCAGAGCTCGCCACCCTCCGCCAGCGCCGCGTAGTTCCCCGTGCCCACCCACTCGGGCTCGGTCAGCATGTCCCACGCGAAGAGGCTCTGGTACGCCGCGAGCCCGAGCGGCAAGAACACGAAGAGGGTCCACGCGGCGAGCGACGGCCCCAGCATGAGCCACGGATGGGAGCGCGCGCGCGGCCTCATGACGCGCTCGCCACGTTACTACGCCCCTCGCGCGTACGGCAGCGTCCTCGCTCGAGCTCGCCCGGCTCGCGGACGACCGCTCCTTTTTTACCGGTCGGGCAGCCTCGAGTCGGCTTACCGGTAGGGCGGCCTCGCGTCAGCGCTCGAGCTCGCGCGTTCGCGCCGGGTCGCGGTCGTGGGTCGAACCTCGCCCGCGGAGGTCGCCCGCGCGACGAATCGTGGCGTGCGGGCATGGTCCGTGCGTCGGACCGACCCTACGTGCGATCGCGGCCGAGGGTGCCGCGGGAAAGGAGCGAGCGAATGTTGCCGGTGAACACGAACACAGGGATGGCAAGGCACGCGAGGACGGCGGGGCTGATCGTGGTCGCGCTGCTCGTCCTAGGCGTCCTCGCCGACATCGTCTGAGCGGGCCGACAGGCTCCGCGGGTTCCGCCGACGCCTCGCGGCGTCGGGGATCGCGCTCGCGCCCAGCAGTGCGGCGTCAGGGATCGCGCTCGGGCTCGGACGCGTCGGCGGTCGGCTCGTCCTTCGGCGCGTCGGCGGTCGGCTCGTCCTTCGGCGCGTCGGCGGTCGGCTCGTCCTTCGGCGCGTCGGCGCCGGCGGATGCGGCACGATCGCCCGCGGACGCGTCCCCGTGCTCGGGCCGCGCCGCGGCGGGCTCCGGCGCCTCGCCCTGCCCGGGCTGCGGCGCTGCGGCGGCTGCCTCCCCCCGCTGCGCCTCCGCAGGCTCGTCGCCGGGCACGGGCGCGTCGGCCGGCCAGAGCGGGAGCGTGTCCCAGCGCGCGCGCTCGCGCTTCACCCAGCGGACGCCGTCGCGTCCGAGGACGAAGGCGACGCCGAGCAGCGACGTGAGCGAGACGAGGAGACAGAAGCCGAGGAACCGGTCCTTGTACGCGAGGACGACCACGTTCTTGCCGGCCGGCACGTCCACGGCGAGCAGCTTCTCCACGCTCTTGACGGCACCTACGCTGGTCCGCCACTGAGGCGCCCAGTTCTGGTTGACGAGCACGGTGGTCGGCTCCTTCGCGTCGACCTCGAGCGTGATCTCGTTCGGCGTCCACGCGAGGCGCTTCACGGTCGCCTTGCTCGGATCTTGCGGGTACTCCTCCTGTGCGAGATCGCCCCGCAGCAGCGCCGACTCGGGCAGCGGGTTGCCGGCGACGCAGTAGAGCGAGCCCATGTTCGCCGTGGTGAACAGGTGCACGTCGCGCCGATTCCCGCGGCTCTGCTTGAAGGGAGCGTCATGATCCCGCGGCCCCTCCTGCACGTACATCGTGCCGGGGCGAATACGCACACCGGTCAAGATCTCCTCGGCGAACGGCAGCGCGACGCGCGAGTACATGAGGAAGGCCGCGAGCCCCACCATGATCCAACCGATCTCGGCCGGGTACGGGACCGGCGCGCGTCCGAAGGTGCGCAGCCGCCAGTCGAAGAGCCGCTCCCACGCGCGCCTGGCCGCGGCGGGGATCGCGTCCTCGAGGCGCGTGACCCCGCGCGAGGCCGCGACGCTCGCGAAGAGGAGGACGCCGACCATGAAGCGATCGGGGAAGCGGAGCTGCCCGAAGATCGGCAGCGACTTCAAGATGTGGAACGGCGACGAGTCGCTGAAGTCGCCCATCGCCAGCGCGAAGAAGAGCAGCGCCCCGCCGAAGAACACCCCCGCGGCCAGGTCCGCCGTGACGACGCCGACGAGCGCCAGCACCAGGACGACCGAGTAGCGCGCCCAGAAGCCGGTGAACATCTCCGCCGCCGTGTGGATCTCGACCGGCGTGAACACGCGCGGGAACTGCACGAGGAAGGAGAGCGTCGGGATCATCTTGCCCGCGCACAGACCGAGAGCGACGACGCCGATCGTCGAGGCCGCGACCCACGGTGCGAGCCAGGGGGCACGGAGGACCTGCAGCCAGCGTCGGGCACGGGGGCCGTCCTCCGCGAGCTCCACGCTCCGTACGCTGCTTCGCCGGAAGAACCCGTGGAGGCTCATCGCGATCGTGACGTAGCCGACCGAGAGCATCGCGTAGGGCGTGGGGTAGGTCCCCGCCGAAAGGACGATCCACGCGACGAAGAACCCACCGAGCAGGCGCGCGCGCCGGACGCGCTCCGTGCGCGCCACCCCGACGACGGACTCGTCAGCGGGACCAAGCGTGCCCTCGAGGAGGAAGTAGAGGATGAGCGGAATGAGCTCGAAGCCGAGGAAGTTGACCCACCCATCGTGGATGAAGCTCACGAAGCGCTCGCACGTGCCGTAGACGACGGCGGCAAACGTGGCGCCCACCGCCGAGGCGTTGAGCCGGCGGCACAGGCGGTACATGCCCTCGAACCCGAGGACGACGAGCAGCATGATCGCGAGCCGGCGCCCGTGAGACACGCCGAACACGAGTCGCAGGAGGAAGTCGGGGCCCAGGAACGGGTCCTCCGGCGCCGCGATGCCGACGGTGCCTCCGCACCAGTACGGGTTCCACGCGGGGAGCTGGTGGTACCGGAGCAGGGTCAACCGATCCGACTGCTCCCAGGAGTAGAACTGATGGTCGTCCATCCAGTCAGCGACCTTGAAGGGATCGCTCAGGATGCCCTCGTGGCTGAAGGCGGCCACCGTCACCCAGAGGATGAGGCGCAGCGCCATGAACGACATGACGCGGTCGGGCCAGCGCAGCGTCGCCTTGCCGATCATCGCGTCACCAGTTCGACCGGATGTCGAGCGCAGGGGTCGTGGCCGGCAGGGGCTTGCCATCCGGTCCGGGCCACCGCTCGCGGATCCCCTCGTCGAGCACGAGATAGGTCTGCGTCAGCGAGATCTTGTGCTTGGCGGCCGCGGCCCGGACGGCGACGCGCTCGTAGTGACCGCGATCGTCCTCGCGAGACCAGAGGTGGCCCTTCCACGTGTTGGCCTGGATCGCGCGGGCGCGCTCGGCGAGCTCCGCGGTCGCGAGCTCGGCGAAGATCTGGCGCCGCGTGCGCTCCGGGAGGCGGAAGCGATAATCGTCGATTTCCTCGGTGGGGATCGCCGGGAGCGGCTTCGCCGAGAGGAGCGGGAACGTCGCCGCCTCGACGCGGCGCCACAGCACGAAGAGCGCGATGCCGATCGCCACGCAGCGCACGCCCCAGGCCGCCTTCGACCCCGGCCTCGCCGCGAAGTCGAACATACGGACGTACGGGAGCACCTTCCGTCCCTCGCGCAGCGCGGCGGGCACCTCCGGCTCACCCTCCTCGTGGACGCGTGCTGCTCGCGCGTCGCGAGCAGGCGATGCCTCCTCACCGGCGCTGGGCCGCTCGTCGCCGCTCATCGGCTCGGATCTAGATGAGTCCCAGGGGGGGCGCAAGCGCGCGTGCGTCGCGGGAGCGTCGTCGAGCTCAGGGAGGGGGAATCCGGCGGCGCGTCAGCGACGGCGCCGGGTCCGCCGTCGCAGATCGAGGAGCTCGCGGCTCATCCTCCACCCGTCGCTCACGACCGAGACCGAGCTCTCGTGTGGGTTGTGGTCGACGACGATCGGGAGCTCGACGACGCTCCCTCCTCGCGCGAGGTGCAGGGTCGCGAGCTCGAGCGAGCAGAGGTAGTGATCGTAGACGAGCTCGGCCGCCAGCCGCTGGGCAAGCGAGGTCCGCAGGATCAAGCTGCCTTGAGAGTCGCCCGGGGTGCCCCACCCGAGGAGGATTCGGCGAAGCGTCAAGAACGTGAGCGACGCGATCCTCCGCTTGAGCGGGAGCCCGACGAGCCGCGAGTCGGGATGGGCCTTCGAGCCGATCGCGAAATCGGGGCGGCCCGCCTTCTCGAACGCGATCACATCGGACCAGCCGAAGGGGAGATCGTCCGCGGAGAGGATCACGAAGGGCTCGCGCGCTTCACGGATGCCGAGCTTGTAGCCGGCACCGATGCCCTTGTTCGTCGTGTCGACGAAGCGCACCTCCGGCTTGCTACCCTCACGCGGCGCGCAGAGCATATCCACCCGCTCGCGCGCGTCGGGCGAGAGCGGGACACCGTTGTGAGCGAGCAGCACCTCGCGAACGGCGTGCGTCGGGCCGCCCTCGTCGCGCGCGCGGCGGACCGTCTCACCGATCGAGGTGAGGTCCGTATGGAAAGGAAGCACGAGCGTGTAGGCGGTCACGTCAGCGCTCCGCCTCCGCTCCGTCGGCGCGGCCGATGGCGGAATCCCGGCTTGCAGGCTCGAGCGGACGGGTCCTCGTGGTCATGCGGACGCGCGTACGATACTCGCCCAAGCGCGTCCGGCGCCAGGTATGGAAACGCGGCGCAGAGACGAACGCACGACCGACCGACCGCTCTCGCGCGGGCCGTACAGGGGCTCGAGGGCGGCGCGGGCCGACGACCAGCCTCCAGCACGCGACCGACGCGTGATAGCCGCGCCGACGTCGGCCTCTTGCTCGACACGGCCGACGTTGAAGCGTCCGACGAGACTGTGTATTGCTCGGCGCGTTGAGCTCTCTCCGCGGATCACGGTCAGCGGCCTCGTCGGAGCGGCGTCTCGCGCGAGCGCGCCGCCCTCGCGGAGCCGCCCCAGGCTGCCGACGCGAACGGTGGTCCCGTTGACGCGCGCGCCATCGTCCCGGCGCAACGCCGTCCTCTTCGCGGTCAAGGCGGGCGCCGCCGCGCTCCTCATCGGCTGGCTCGTGCGGAGCGGCAACCTCGATCTCCGCGCGCTCCGCGTGCTCGTCGATCGTCCGTCCCTGCTCGCGATGGATCTCGGCCTCTTCGCCCTCGGGGCGACGGTCGCCACGCTCCGCTTCCGCGTCCTCTTGGGCCTCGCGGACGTGGCGGTGCCGTTCTTCACGGTGCTCCGGCTGCAGATGACCGCGTTCTTCTTCAACACGGTCATCCCCGGCAGCGTCGGCGGCGATCTCGTGAAGGCGCTCTACGTCGCCCGGGACGCGCCCAAGGAGAAGCGGACGACGATCCTGCTCATCGCCTTCGTCGAGCGTCTGCTCGGGCTCGTCGCGCTCGTCCTCATGGGGACGCTCGTCACGCTCGCGCGACCCGCCATCTGGTCCGATCCGCTCCTCCGGCCGCTCGCCTCGGTCGTCGCGGCGCTCGGCGGCGCGACGCTGTTCGGCGGCGCGCTCGCGCTGGTCATCGTCCGCAAGGCCGGCGCGCGGCTCGACGCCTACACGAGCGGGCCCTCGAAGCTCAGCAAGCTCCTGAACCAGCTCGTCGCGTCGATGCGCCTGCTCTCGGCGGGGCCGCAGCGCCTCCTCGTCGCTCTTGCGCTCTCGATGGCGTTCCACGCGCTCGGGATGGCGTTCTTCACGGTCCTGACCAAGGCGCTCCTCGACCGCGACGTCCCGTACTCGTCGGTCGCGACGGTGTTCCCTCTCGGCCTCCTCACGCTGGCGCTGCCGATCTCGCCGTCGGGGCTCGGCGTCGGCCACGTCGCGTTCAAGCGGCTCTTCGAGGCGATCGGGCTCGCGGGCGGCGCCACGGTGTTCAACGTCTACCTCCTGGGACAGATCGTGCCGGGCTTGCTCGGCGTCTTCCCGTTCCTCTCGCTCCGGCGCCGCGGCGAGCTGCCGACGGGCGAGGCGACGGAGGACACCACGACCGCGCCCCCTCCGCGCTGATCTCGTCGCGACGGCGAGCGCCGCGCCGGCGGGCTCCCCGCGTCGTCGGGCGCGAGCGCCGCGTGCGGCGCGATCGACCGGGAGTCGCTCCCCGCGTCGTGGGGCTGCGACGCGGTCAGCCGGGACGCGCCGCGAGCGCGCGCGCGTGATCGAGCACCGCGCGCGCGTCGCGATCGAGCAGGACCGCCTCCTCGAGGCGCGGATCGACGATGTCACGCTCGATCCGGAAGAGCATCGGCTCCCACGGCCACGGATCGACGCTCGCGAGCTGGCGCTGCGCGACGTCGTCGTTCGGGTGCGCCGCGAAGAACCCGTCGGCGCGCATCTTGTCGACCGCGGGCACCGTCGTCGGGAGGTACCCGGTGCGCGTCGAGACGTACGCCGCCTGCTCGGTCTCGCAGAAGAACCGAAGGAAGCGCGCCGCGGCGGCCTTCTCGTCGTCGGGCGCCTGGCGAACGACGACGAAGAACGTGCCGCCCGTCGGCACCGAAGCGCGGACGTCGCGCGGGAGCGGCGCGGCGACCACCGGGAATTTCGCGCTATCCTCCAGGTAGCGGATGTACGCCGTCGAGGTCCAGATGAACGCCGCGCGCCCGCCGAGGAAGTCCTGGTTCGTGACGTTCCAGGCGTCGTAGTCGCGGCCCGGCGGCGGGCGCATCACGCGCTCGCGGTGGATCAGGTCCTGCCAGAGCCGGAGCGCGCGGACGCCGGCCTCGCCGCCGAGCGTCGGTCGGCCCTCGGCGTCGAAGACGGAGCCGCCGGCCTGCCCGACCAGCGCGACCCAGAACCACCACGAGATCGGCACCTCGTGTCCCCAGCGCTCGCCCGGCCGCGTGAGCGCCCGCGCCATGCGGCGGAGATCGTCCCAGGTCTCGGGCGGGCGGAGCCCCTCCTTCGCGAAGAGCTCGCCGTTGCAGTACATGAGCGGCGTCGAGCGGTTGAGCGGAACGCCGTAGAGCGGGACGCGGCTCCCTCCGTGGAACGCGCCCGCTTGCCCGAGCGCCGGGACGAACGGGATCTCCTTCATCCCCGCGTAGGCGTCGAGCGGCTCGAGGGTGTTCGCGCGCGCCAGGTACGGCACGACCTCGGCGATGACGTGGCTCAGCGCGGGGGCGGCCTTGGCGGCGATGGCCGTCCTCAGCTTCGCGAGCGACTCGAAGTAGTCGCCCTGGTAGGTCGCCTCGACGCGGACGTCGTCCTGGGTCGCGTGGAAACGGCGGATGATCTCGAGGAGCACCTCGCGGTTGCGCCCGCCGAGCGAGTACCAGAAGCGGAGCTTCACCCGGCCACGCTCGTCGCGCTGCGGACGGCGGCAGCCCGCCGCGAGGGCCGCTCCGCCCGCGAGGAGCGCCCGGCGCCCGATGCGCGCGCGCGTCATGGGAGGCGCGCGCCCGCCCCGGCGGCGTCGAAGAAGTGGAGCTTCGCGCCGGCGAGCGACACGTGGACCGCCGCGCCCTTGTCGCGCGGGTCGAAGCCGGACGCGCGCGCGCGGAGCTCGACGTCGCCGGCGCGCAGGACGAAGTTGGTCTCCGCGCCGAGCGGCTCCGCGAGAGCGACCTCGAGCTTCGTCGCGCCCTGGTCGCCCGCGCCGACGAGCCGAACGTCCTCCGGCCGCACGCCGACCACGACGCGCTCGGGCAGCCGCCTGCCCGCCGGCGCGGCGAGCGTGAAGGGCCCGCACGCGATCGCCCCGTCCGCCACCGTGCCCGCGAGCAGGTTCATCTTCGGGGCGCCGATGAACGTCGCGACGAAGCTCGTCGCCGGCGCCTCGTAGATCGTCCGAGGCGGCGCGACCTGCTGGATCTCGCCCTTGTTCATGATGCAGATGCGGTCGGCGAGCGTCATCGCCTCGACCTGATCGTGCGTGACGTAGATCGCCGTGACGCCGAGCTCGCGGACGAGCACCCCGATCTCGACGCGCAGCTCCTGGCGGAGGGCAGCGTCCAGGTTCGAGAGCGGCTCGTCGAAGAGGAACACGCGCGGGCGCCGGACGATCGCCCGGCCCATCGCGACGCGCTGGCGCTCGCCGCCGGAGAGCTCGGACGGGAGGCGATCCATCAGGCGGCCGAGCGAAAGGAGCTCGGCCGCCTCGTTCGAGCGCTTCCTCCGCTCGACGGGATCGACCTTGCGCATCTTCAGCGGGAACTCCATGTTCTCGCGCACCGTCATCGTCGGGTAGAGCGCGTAGCCCTGGAAGACCATCGCCACGTCGCGGTCCTGCGGCGCGACGCCGGCCATCGACTTGCCGCCGATCCGGACGGCGCCCGCGTCGGCCTCCTCGAGACCGGCGACGATCCGGAGCGTCGTCGACTTCCCGCAGCCCGACGGACCAACGACGACGACGAGCTCCCCCTTCGCGACGCCGAGCGAGATCCCGCGGAGCGCGGCGCCCTCCCCTCGCTCGAAGCGCTTGGTCACGCCGTCGAGCTCGACCTCGAGCGCCCGCGAGCGCGCGTCGACCGCGGGCGCGTCCCCGCTGCGCGCCGCCTCACGGTCGCGCTCCGCAGCGCCCGCCGCCTCTCCGTCGCGCTCCGCAGCGTCACCCGCCGCCGCTGCCTCACGGTCGCGCTCCGCAGCGTCACCCGCCGCCGCTTCTCCGTCGCGCGCCGCCCCCGCGGTCGTCACGATCCGCCTTGCCACCAGGTCTCGGCGAGCGACAGATCCTCGAGCGTGTCGAGCTCCATGTAGCCGCCGGGCGTGTCGACGCGGTGGAAGACGGCGCCGCGCTCGATCATCCACTGCCACAGGTGGATCAGGTACGCCTTCTGGAACGGTCGGTCGCCGAGCGTCGGGCACGTGGCCTTCGCCTCGTCGTAGGCGGCGAGCATCTCCTTGGCGCCGTCGGCCGTGAGCTTGGCGACGCCGATGAACTCGCCGGAGGCGGCCTCGCTCGCGATCGTGCGCGACAGCTCGACGACGCGGTCGCCGTCGGCGCGCATCTTCTCGGCGTCCGTCTCGGGGTGGTGCGCGCGGCGGACGTAGCGCCTTCGCCAGTCCGTGTCGCAGACGAGGACCTTGTCGTGCTTCGCGGCGACGACGTCCTTCACCGCGCTGCCGCGGTAGACGATGTCCGTGTACGACGAGAGGAAGCCGCCGCCGAGGTAGTCGCGCGCGTAGACGAGCGACTCGAGGATGTTGTTGTTCTCCCAGTCGCGGTTCTCGACGTAGGTAAACTCCGGGTAGCGCGACCGGAGGACGTCGCCGCGATAGCCGCAGACGAAGACGACGTCGCGCCGCGTGAACCCGGCCTCGGCGAGCGCGTCGAGGATCCAGTCGAGCATCGGGCGTCCCATCACGGACACGAGCGTCTTCGGGATCTCGTCGGTCCTGTGTTCGAGGCGGCTACCTCTGCCGGCGCCAATGAGGACGGGACGCATGGTGAAGGCACGCTACCATGGGGCGCCATGGCCCTGAAGATCGGCTTCGTCACCGACCTCCACTTCGGGCCGGAGGCGTACCACGACGGCAAGCTCCGGAAGCTGACCCACCACGCGGCCGAGCTGACGCGCGACGTCGTCCGCCGGATGAACGAGGAGGTCCGGCCCGATCTCCTCGTCAACCTCGGCGACGACATCGAGGACGAGGACCGCGACGCCGATCTCGCGCGCTACGCCGAGTGCCAGCGGATCCTCCGGACGGCGAACGCCGAGCTCGTGAACGTCGCCGGCAACCACGACACGATCCACCTGACCCGCGACGATCTCACGCGCATCTGGACGCCCGACGGAGCCACGGACGCGCCGCACCGCGGGCGCCTGTTCTATTCGTTCGATCGCGGCGGCTTCCACCTCGTCGTGCTCCACACGATCGAGCAAAAGGACGTCGCCGTCCGGATCCCCGAGGCAGAGCTGGCGTGGCTCCGCCACGATCTCGCGCAGACGGACCTCCCGGTCGTGGTGATGATGCATCACTCGGCGAGCGAGCAGGATCTGTCGGACTCGCTCTGGTTCGCGGGCCTCGCGCACCTCGCGCTCGTGCAGGAGCGCGCCGCCCTCCGGGCGATCCTCGAGGAGAGCGGCAAGGTCCGCGTCGTCTTCAACGGGCACGTCCACCGAAACCACCTCGACGTCATCGCCGGCATCCCCTACGTCACCGTGCAGAGCCTCATCGAGAACCTCGACGACGACGCGCCCGGCCGGCCCGCCGCGGCTTGCGCGGTGGCGACGCTCGAGGCCGAGCGGACGACGGTGCGGGTGCTCGGCGCCGATCCGGCCCGCTACCAGCTCGAGCATCGCCGGGCCTGATCGCGGCGCCGCGTTCCGCCGATCGGCTCACGGCGCTCCGCACGCGAGCCACTCGGCAAGCTTCTCCCGCTCGCCCTCCGGTGGATCGTCGGGCCCCGGCGGCATCGTCGTGTTGTCGGCGGCCGCGCGCGAGAAGATGCGGCTCCGCCAGCGCCGCACGTCCTCGACCGTCGCGAAGTCGTAGCCGCTCGGCGCGCCCTTGCGATCCTTCGTCGGCGCGCCGTGGCAGCTCTGGCAATGCGCGTCCATGAAGCCCTCGCCGAAGCTCTCGTACGTGAGCGTGGTCCCCTCGGGCGGGCACGGGCGATCCTCGAGCGTCGTCTCCTTGCACGCGCTGGCGCCGAGCGTGAGCGCCGCGAGACCTAGAGCGAGTAGTCGAGCCCGGCCCAAAGGCCACCTCCGAAGTACACCGCCGGTCCGCGCGGATCCGGGAACCACGTGCTGTTGACGTCGACGCCGAGCAGAAACGCCGACGACGCTCCCCGCGCGATCACGAGATCGGTCCCGAGGCTCCCGGCGAAGCCGCCGCGGTGCCGGATGCCGTCCCCGACCCCGAAGAGCGCGCCGAACGGATCGTGCCGGTACGCCGACATCGGCTCCTCGTGCTGATGCACCAGCGCGAGGCGGCCGAACGGACGAAGCCGGCCGCCCGCGAGCTTGCCGTAGAGGCTCGCCCCGAGCGACAGGTACGTGAGCACCCGCTGGTCGACGGTCGCGTATCCGAGTCGCGTGAGCGCGTCGATCGCGACGATCTCCTTGAAGCGGACCCCGAGCTTCAACGACTGCGCGAGCGCGGCGTCTCCGCGCCACGACGAGCCCTGCACGACGGGCCCCGAGGCCACCTGGACCTCGGCGCCCGCGCGCGCGGGCAGCGAATAGAAGGGAGCACCGAGCGCGACGGCGAGGATCGCGGCCGCGCCCGGCCTCGAAGAGCGTCTCATGCCCATGAGTGGGGCTCGGGACGATCGATTATGATCGCGCGGCGCGATCGCGACGGAGCAGCCCGCGGCGCGATCGCGACGGAGCGGCCCGCGGCGCGATCGCGGCGGCGCGGCCCGGCGGAGCGGGCGCAGCGGTCAGGGGCGCGGTGGGTCGGACCGGAGCAGGCCGTGGAGCGCCTTGCGCCTGGCTTCGTCGAGGCGCGCGGCGAGCTCCTTCGCGTTCTTCCCGGCGAACCATCGGACGGGCGGCGCCTCGTTGCGCGCGAACACGACGACGCCGGCGGGCGCGTCGGCCGACACGCCCGCGAGGTCCGCCCACGCGAGGACGGTCTCCTTGCCGTTCTCGTGGCACCGGACCCCCTCCTGCTCGATGAGCAGGTAGACGTTCTCGAAGAGCAGCATGGCCATCGCGCCGAAGCCGAGGATGAGCTCGACCAGCACGACGAGGCCTCCGACGAGGCTGACGACGTGCGCGACGTCCGCGGAGACCCGGCTGACGAGGTGCGCGCCGATCGACGTGGCGCCGATCGAGACGAGCGCGCCGGCGACGATCAGCAGGCGACGCGTCGCCCCCGATCGATCGACGCGAAAGAAGTCGACACCTGCCGTCGCCACGACGCACGTCACGTTAGGGCGCCACACGCGCCGTGGCTACCGCGAGGCGGAACCGAGCGCTCACCTCATCGGGGCGGGGCCGTAGCTCGGCGGAGGCGCCCAGTTGCCGCCGATCCCGGGCGTCTGCCCGGGCGCCGCGGTCCGCCGCGCCCCCTCCCAGCCGCTCGCGCCCCACTGCGGCGCGCCGCGGCTCGCGCCCGCTCGGCCGTCACCGCCGAACGACGTCGTCGTGCGGCCGAAGCCTCCGTACCCGCCGTAGCCGGCGTAGCCGCCGAAACCACCGAAGCCGGGCGCGCCCTGGACGACGACGTTGTTGTTCACGATCACGTTCTGCGTCGGTCCGCTCGCTTGCGGCTGCGCCCGCGGCACGGACGGCGTGTATTGCTCCTCCGTCCCCTGCCCCAGCGTGATCGTCTGCGAGAGCCGCGGTCGGGCGGCCGGGGCCTCGTCCGGCGGCGTGGGCTCGAGCACGACCGCGTCTCGCTCGAACGTCGCCGCGGGCGCCTCCGCGATCGGCATCTGCGCGTCGTCTTGTGTATGCGCGCACGCGCCGAGGAGGACCGCCGACGAAGCCAGGACGAGCCGAGGGTAGCGCACGCCTCAATCTTGGATCACGGCCGGGACCGCGACCATCGAAGTCGCGCGCTTTCGCGCGTTTCGTTGCGAATTGCCACGGCGTCGCGCCCGAGAGCGCCGGCCGTTCACGCCCCGGCCCCACCTTCGAGACGCAGGCGGCCGTCGTGAATGGCCTTCAGGATGTCGAGCGGAGACACGATCCCGACGACGTGCTCGGCGTCGTCCAGGACGAGCAGGCGATGAATCGACCGCTCGGCCATGACGCTCACGGCCGCGGTGACGGGGTCTCCCGCGCGGAGCGAGATGGTCACCTTCGTCATATGGTCCTTCACGACCGCGTCCGGACGTAGTCGCCCGTCTACGAGCCCGCCGAGGACGTCCGACTTCGAGAAGACGCCGATCGCGCGCGCGCCGGCGTCGCATACGGGAGCGCCGCTGACGCCCATCATCGCGAGCGTGTCGGCGGCCTGGGCGAGGGACTCGAACGGCGAGAGCGTCACGACGCTCTTGGTCATGATGTCGGCGACGGTCAGCATGGGCGTGCCCCGAGTCTACGCGCGCCGCCGGGCGAAGAGCAGGTAGATCGGCGCGCCGGAGAGCAGGACGCCGACGCTGGTGAGGCACTCGACCGGCTTGCCGTAGATCATCGAGGTCGCGATGGCGACGTTGGCGAGGACGTAGAGGAGCGGGACGACCGGATAGCCGCGGGCGCGGTACGGGCGATCGCGGTCCGGCTGCCGGCGGCGCAGCACGTAGAGCGCCGTGGTGTCGGCGATCGTCGCGAGGACGATGGCGAAGGTCGTGTAGTTGAGCACCCCGCCGAGGCTCTCGATGTTCGCCTCGAACGCGACGACGAGGACCGTGGCGACGACCGCCTGTCCGAGCACCGCGACGTGCGGCGTCTTCGCCGCGTTGAGCCTGGCCGCCGCACGGAAGAAGAGGCCGTCGGTCGCCATCGCGTAGGCGATGCGCGGACCGACGAGGACGTTGGCGTTCACGGTCCCGAAGATCGACGCCATCATGACGACGGCCAGGATCGGGCCGCCGCTCGCCCCGAAGAGCGCGTGCCCAGCCTGGATGCCGACGACGGGCATCCCGGGGAGCGCTCGCATCCCGAGCGCGTAGACGTACGTCGTGGTCACGAGGACGTAGATCAGCGTGCAGATCCCCAGCCCCGCGAAGAGCGACCGCGGGAGGTTCTTCCCGGGCGACTCGATCTCGCCCGCCACGAACACGCTGGCGTTCCAGCCGAGGTACGAGAAGAGGACCGGCGCGAGTCCGACGCCGAACGACGCGAACGACGCGCCGCCCTCGCTCACGAACGCCTCGGGGGCCGCGCGGTCGCGGCCGAGGAGCGGCCCGACCACGACGAGGAGCACCATCGCGCCGATCTTGAGGTACGCCGTCGACGTGTTGAGCGCGGCGCCGGTCTTCGTGGCGGACGCGTTCACCGCCGAGGCGATCCAGATGACGGCGATCGCCACGGCCATCTTCGCGGCGGGCGTGAGCGGGACGAGGCTCGACAGCGAGATCGTGAAGCCGATGGCGAGCGTCGCCACGGTCCCGGCGAAGATGCCGAAGAACGAGAGCCAGCCGACGAGGAAGCCGGCCATCGGGTGGTAAGCCGCCGTGAGGTAGACGTAGTTGCCGCCCGCCTTCGGGAACATCGCGCCGAGCTCGGCGTTCGCGAGCGCGCCCGCCAGCGCCAGCGCGCCGCCGAGGAGCCACGCGAAGAAGAACCCGCCGACGCTCGGGAAATGCGCGGCGACGTCCCCCGGCGTGAGGAAGATGCCGACGCCGATGACCGACGACACGACGAGCATCGTCGCGTCGCGGAGCGTGAGGACGCGCGGGAGGAGGTCCTCGGCGCCGCCGCCACCCTCCCCCGCCCGCTCGGTCACCAGAGGACGTCCTGGTCCTCGACGACGCCGGGCACGCCCTCGAGCACGACGTCGCGACCGTCGATCCGGATCGTCCCGCGGAAGGTGCCCGCCGGCTGGAGGAAGCGCGAGCGCACGAGCACGAGGTTCGTGCGCTGCGCGTGGACGGCGCCGACGTCGAACGTGAGGTCGATCCCCTCACCGGCCACCCGCCACGGCGCCTCGGGCCGCCCGGCGTCGAAATCGAAGCGCGGCTCGGCGAGCGGGAACACGCCGCCGGACGTGAAGGCCGCGCACTCGGCCTCGCCGACGAAGCCCTGGACCACGTTGAAGGCCACGGGCGCGCCGCCCGCCGCGCGTCCCATCGCGAAGGCCCAGCGCCAGCGCGTGTGACGCGGCATCAAACCGTGCGTGTAGTCGTAGCCACCGAGCGCGCCGTCGAGCGACACGCGCCTGCCGTGGGCGACGAGGCTCCCGCGGACCGGGGCGAGCGCGCGCTTCTCGGTCGCCGAGGCGAGCGACGGTCCCAGCTCGGCGATCGCGGAGATCGCCGGCGGGGCGGCCGCCTCGTCGATCGAGACGTCGATGTCGAGATCGGCGAAGCGCGCGCGGAGCTCGAGGACTCCCGGCCCCCCCCGCGCCGCCGTCGCGCCGGCTTCGCTCGCGCGGCCCGCGCCGCCTCCGGCCGCGGGCCGCCGCTCGAGCGCGATGCTCGTCCGGCCGGCGCCGAAGCGCGCGACGACCCCCGGGGCGTGAGGATCGTCGGCGACCTCCGCGGCGCGCGGCGGCCCGAGGACCGTCCGGTCGACGAGCATGCGCCGCGACGCGCGGTCGAAGACGAACGCGAACGCGTTGGTCGCGTAGCCCATGCGAACCACCGCGAGCGCCACCCAGACCTCCTCGGAGGAGAGGGCGACGTAGACCCACTTCTTCCGCCGGAGCGCGCGAACGGCCAGCGCACCGCCGAGGTCGATCGGCGGGAGCGGCCCCGCGTACGAGCCGAGGGCGGGGGCGCGGGTCGCCGGATCGATGAACGCGGGCGGCGCGGGCGACAGGGTCCTCATCGGTGCCTCGGGAGTGTACCGCGGTTGTCGAGGCCCTCTCGGAAGGAGTAGAAGAGCTGCATGCGTGCGGCGCTCCCACTCCTCGCAGCTCTGGTCATCCTCGGCGCGTGTGGACCAGCTCAGGAGCCGGACTCGACCGCGGGGACCGGCCCGTCGCGGCGCGCGCGCGGAGAGACGCCGCCGGTCCCGCCCGACTCGACGAAGGTGACGGCGTTCTCGGTCGACGTCGAGAACCTCAACGTCGACAAAATCTCGATGCGCGACGGAGGCATCCGCCCCGACGGCAACCGGGACCTCGTCTTTCGCGCGACGGTCGAGGGGCCGGCCGACGCGCTCTACATCGTGACGACGTCCGACAAGGGGGAGCCGCACTACGGCTTCCGGGCGGACACGATCGCCGGGCACGAGGAGCTCCCGAGCGAGCTCGGCAGCGTCGTCGACGTCGGCCGCCTCACCGTCTGGATCGCCGTCGTCGAGGACGGAAAGTTCATCAACACGGAGGGCGGCGCCCTCGGCAACCTCCCGCCGGGCCCGCACCAGCTCAAGCTGTACGTGCCGAACACCGGGAACCTCCACCCCGGCAGCCACCTGCGGCTCTACGCGCGCGCCCCGAACGGCGGCCTCGCGAAGGGCCCGGTCATCGCCTACTGAGCGCGGCCCGGTCATCGCCTGCCGCGGGGCGCGAATTCCGAGCGAATCATCCGTTGTGATTCTCGAGACTGATCTACACTGCCCCGCATGACCATTCGTGGTTGGAACGACGCCTGGCAGCCGCTCTTCGACAGCCTGGCCCGGATGAAGGCCGCCTGGCCCACGCGGGGCTGGAGCTGGGATCCGCGCCTGCTCTGCGTCACGTCGTCGTTCACGACGGAGCAGGAGCCGGCGGCCCGCAACGCGACGCAGATCGCGCATCAGAACGAGTGGACCGCCGCGACGATCGTGCGCGCTCCGCAGCCCCTCCGCGACGTCGTCGAGCGCGCCGGCGGGATCCGCCAGGGTCAACTCGCGCTGTCGACCGGCCCCATCAACGGGCTGCTCGTGTACGGCCTCTGGTGGCCGTGGGGCGACGGCGAGACCGTCTCGCTCCGCGTCGGCCTCGCCGACGTCGACCCGAACCGCGAGCCGTACATCCGCTTCCGCGACGTCTTCGGCGTCACGTTCTGACGCCCACGACGGCCTCGCAGACAGGCGCTCCGCTCAATCGCGGAGCCGGGACGCGCGCGGCGTGATCTCGAGGCGCGCGCAGAGCTCCTCGAACGGGCCGCGCGGCGCCCCCGCGTACGCGAGGTCCGCCAGCGACTCGGCGAGCGGCACGTCGCGCACCAGCGTCGCGAGGCGCTTGTAGAGGAGCGCGTCCTCCCGCCGCGAAGCGAGCGTCGCCGCGAGGCGCGGCGCGCCGGCGACCTTGACGTCCCAAGCGCCCGCGTCGTCCGGGATCGCCTCGATGGTCGCGTAGCGCGCGAGCAGCGTCGCCGACGACTTCTCTCCGAACCCCGGGATCCCCGGGATGCCGTCGGACGTGTCGCCCATCAAGGCGAGCAGGTCCGGGATGCTCTCCGGGCCGACGCCGCGCCGCGCGCGCATCGCGGCCTCGTCGATGACCTTGCGCCGGATGCGGTCGACCTGGACGATCCGATCGCCCGAGAGGACCTGCCCGAGGTCCTTGTCCGGGGTGAGGATGCGGACGTGCGCGCCCTCCTCGGCGAACCGCGTCGCCGCCGTCGCGAGGGCGTCGTCCGCCTCCCAGCGATCCATCGACCACACCACGATGCCGAGCGCGCGCGCCGCCTCCTCGACGAGATCGAACTGGGCGCGCAGCGACGGCGGCATCCCGGCGTCGGTCTTGTAGCCGTCGAAGAGCTCGTTCCGGAAGCTGACGATCGGGTTGTCGAACGCGATGGCGAGGTGCGTCACGGCCTCGGCCGGATCGTCGAGGAGCGCGAGCATGGAACCGACCACCCCGGCCGTGGCCTTCACGTCGACCCCGCCGACGACCTTCCCCGGTCGCGGCGCGAAGTGAGCGCGGAATAGCTCGAAGGTTCCGTCGACGAGGTGGACTCTCATGGGCGCGGGCAAGGCATGGTACGATGCCGGATCGGGAGCGAGGAGGATACGTTGGCGGAGGGGCCGGGACAGCGCGCGCACCGCCGGATCGGGACGATGGTCCGGGACAAGTACCGGATCGACGCGTTCATCGCCACCGGCTCGATGGCGAACGTGTACGCGGCGACCCACCGGAACGGGAGCCGCGTCGCGCTCAAGATCCTCCACCGCGAGCTCGCGCGCGATCCCGCGATGGCGGAGCGCTTCCGTCGCGAAGGGTACTTCGCCAACGCCATCGGCCACCCCGGCGTCGTCCGCGCGATCGACGACGACGTCGCCGAGGACGGCTGCGCCTTCATCGTCATGGAGCTGCTCGAAGGGGAGAACCTGGACGAGCGCCGCCAGCGCCTCGGCGGGCGCCTGCCGCTCCCCGAGGCGCTGCAGATCGCCGACGCCATGCTCGACGTGCTCGCCGCGGCACACGCGCACGAGGTCCTCCACCGCGACCTCAAGCCCGAGAACGTCTTCATCACGCGGAAGAACGAGGTCAAGCTCCTCGACTTCGGCGTCGCCCGCTTCAACGACGGGCGGAGCTCGAGCGACATGACCGCGGTGGGCATGGTGCTCGGCACCCCCGCGTTCATGCCGCCGGAGCAGGCGCTCGGGCGGCGCGAGGCCGTCGACGCGCGGAGCGACATCTGGGGCGTCGGCGCGACGCTCTTCACCGTCATCACCGGCCAGGCGGTCCACGCCGGCGGCGACGCGAAGACGAAGCTCATCGCGACCGCGCGGACGCCCGCGCGACCGATCCGCGACGTCGCCCCGGAGACGCCGCGCGCGGTCGCGCAGGTCGTCGATCGCGCGCTCGCGTTCGACAAACTGGAGCGCTGGGCCGACGCCGACGCGATGCGCGAGGCGCTCCGCTGGGCGCGCATGTCTCTCGACGACGCCGTCGCGTCGCAGCTCGAGCGCTTCGACGGCGAAGCGTTCGTGCCGCCGGTCCCGACCCGGCGCGCGACGGAGGACGAGCCGACCCTCGCGGGTCCGGCGCAGGCGTTCGCCGACTCCGCGTTCGAGGAGCGGACCGAGAAGCGCAAGGCGCTCGCGGCGCGAAGGCGCCAGCCGATGAGCGACGGCGTGATCACGAGCGCGCCGCCCGTGACCCAGCGCGACCTGCCACCCTCGATGGCCGCGAGCGAGGATCCGACGTTCTCGCTGCGGAACGATCCGGTGTTCTCGCTCCGCCGCGGCGGAGCGCCCGCGCGCGCCGGCGCGCGGGCCGACTCGGCGCCGATCACCGAGCGCATCCCTCATCGCACGGACGTCTCGACGGCCGAGCGGCCGATCGCCGCCCTGCACTCGGCCGAGTCCGCCGCGGACGCCGCCGCGCTGATCAAGGCCGCGCTCGCCAGCACCGCGCTCGCGTTCGACGACGACGGTCCCGAGCTCGGGACGTTGCCGAGGTTCGACGCGCGCGCGGCCGCGGCGAGCGGACCGCCAATGCCCGCGGCAGGCTCGCCGGCAGCCGCGCGCCACGAGGGCGCGGCGCCGCCGACGCTCGCCACGCCGGCCACGCCGCCAGGCTTCGGAGCGACGCCGGGCTTCGGCTCCGCGACGCCGGGCTTCGGCTCCGCGACGCCGGGCTTCGGCTCCGCGACGCCGGGCTTCGGCTCCGCGCCGCCGGGCGGCCCCGGCGCGACCGGCGCACCGCCACGCGGCATGAGCGCGTCGACGCCCCCGGGCTTCGGCGCGACGTTTCCGTCGACGCGCACCGCGCCAGGCATCGGCGCGGCGCCGCCCGGAACGTTCCCCACCGACTCGGCCACCTCGGGCGCGCTCGGCGCGCCGGCGCCGGGGAGCGATCGCGGGGCAGCGTCGGGGCCGGCCGCGGGCTTCGGCCGCGCGTCTCTGGTGGACGGCGGCGGACGCTCCGGCATCTCCCCAGCGGCGCTCGCCGAGACGCGCCGGCGCCCCTCGGAGACGCCGGACGCCCCGGGCCCGCTGCTCGCCACGATCGTCCCGAAGCGCTCCGGCGGCGTCCTCCGCGTCCTCGTGCCGATCGCCGTCGGCGTCCTGGCGGGCGTCGTCACGTACGCCGTCGTGGTCCGCCAGCGCGCCGCGAACGCGAGCCACGCGGTGGCCGCGTCCGCGGAGCCCAGGGTGCCGGCTCCGGGGAGCGCGTCTCCCCCGCCCCCGGTGGCGCCGCCCGCGACCGAAGCGCCGGCGACCGCCGAGCCAGCCCCCGACGCGCCCGCAGCGAGCGCGACCGCGGCGTCGAGCGCGCCTGCGAAGAAGCCGCGCCCGCGCCCCCGCGCCAAGCCTCCCAGCACGCCGTCCGCGGCGGCGCCGACCGAGGCCCCCACCGCGGAGCCGCCGCCCGTCCCCGTGCCGCCACCCCCGCCGCCGGCCGACGATCCCGAGTAGCGGCCTACGCCGCGGACGTCGTGGTCCCCGGCGCGCGCGTCACCGCCACTTGAAGAGCCGCACCGCGAGCACGAACGAGACCGCGCCCCACACCCCGCAGAGGCCGATCCTCCCCGAGACGTCCGCGAGCGAGGCTCCGTCGATCATGACGGCGCGGAGCGCGTCGTTGAGGGCGGTGAGCGGCATGTAGCGGATCACCGGCTGCACCGCGTCGGGGAAGCGCGACGACGAGAAGAAGACGCCCGAGCAGAGGTACATCGGGAACGAGACGACGTTGATGAGGCCGCTGACGATCTGCGGGTTCTCCGCGCGGCACGCGAGGAAGAGCCCCATCACGGCGAACGTGAGCCCGCCGACGAGCGCGGTCAGCGCGAGCGTCAAGATGCTGCCCTGCACGCCGACGTCGAAGACGAGCCACGAGAAGAGGAGCAGCGGCGCGAGCTCGATCGGGAGGAGCACCGCGCGGACGAGCAGGAACGAGAGCAAGAAGTCGCTCCGCCGCATCGGCGTCGCGGTGAGCCGTTTGATGAGCTTCTTCGTCCGCATCTCCGCGAGCGAGAAGCCGATGCCCCACAGCCCGGTCGACATCAGCCCGAGCCCGACGAGGCCGGGGATCAGGAAGTCGATGTAGCGCGATCCCGGCTCGGTGACCGTCTTCGTGACCGGCGCGAAGGCGTCGCTCCGCCCCTCGCCGCGCTGCAGGACGTCGTCGGTGACCGAGCGCGCCAGTCGGCTCTCCGGACGCGTCGGATCGAAGCGGTAGGCGTAGCCGATCTCGCCCTCGGCGGGCACGACGACGAGGCTCACCTTCCCGGTGCGGAGCTCGGCGTCCGCCTCGGTCGGAGGCAGGACCTTCACCTTCACGTCGTCGGCCTTCGCGAGGATCTCTCGCGCCCGCTCGGCGCGCGCGAGCGTCGCCGCCGACGACGACTCGACCGCGACGACGACCGGCTCGGGGTCTCGATTGCGGAACGCGATCCCGAGCACGACCGACAGGACGAGAGGGAAGCCGAACGTCCAGAACATCGAGCCGGGCTCGCGGTAGAAGAGGCGAAACCGCGCGAGCGCGAGCTCTGTGATCGCGTTCAGGCGCGCCCGCCGGACGCTCACCGGCCCGCTCCGCGCGAGCGCGGCCTTCGCACGCCCGCCCGCGACGCGCTCGGCGGGGCCGCCCTTCGCCGGCTCACTCACGGAGCGCTCTCCCCGTCAGCGTGACGAAGACGTCCTCGAGCGTCGCGTGGTGGGTCGACAGGTTGGAGAGCTCGAGCGCCTCGGCGCGGAGCGCCCCGAGCACCGCCGGCAGCGCGAGGTGGAGGTGCTCGACCGTGAGCACGATGCGCCCCGTCAAGAAGCGCGACGCCTTGACCCCGGCCAGCTCCGCGAGCGAGGCCGCGAGGGCATCGCGCGCCGCCTCCTCGGCCGGCGGCGCCGCGAGCGTGATCTCGACGATCTGACTCCCGCCGAGCGAGTCGATGAGCTCCTTCGGCGTCCCGAGCGCGATCATCTTGCCGTGATCGATCACGCCGACGCGATCGCAGAGGCGCTCCGCCTCATCCATGTAGTGCGTCGTCAAGAGGACGCTCCCGCCCTGCTCCTTGAACGCGAGGACGACGTCCCAGAGCATCCGCCGCGACTGGGGATCGAGCCCCGTCGTCGGCTCGTCGAGGAAGAGGAGCCGAGGATCGCCCACGAGGGCGCACGCGACCGCGAGCCGCTGACGCTGTCCGCCCGAGAGCGTGTCGTACTTCGCGTGCTCCTTCTCGCGGAGCGCGACGAGATCGATCACCTGCTCGACGTCGCGCCCCTCGGTGAAGAACGAGCGAAACAGCTTGATCGTCTCGCGCACCGTCAGCTTGTCGGGGAGGTTCGTCTGCTGGAGCGACACACCGAGGCGCTCGCGGAGCCAGCGCTCGTCGGTCTCCCAGCGGCGGCCGAGGATCTCGACGGTGCCGCCGGTCGGGTGGAGCAACCCTTCGAGGATCTCGACCGTGGTCGTCTTGCCGGCGCCGTTCGGCCCGAGCAGGCCGAAGCACTCGCCGACGCGGACCTCGAGGTCGAGCCCGTCGACCGCGACGACCTCGTCGTCGTAGGTCTTCTGCAGCCCCTTGCAGTGGATCGAGAGCTCAGTGGTGGCGGAGCGCTCCTCGAGGCGAGGCTCCGGCGCGGCGCCGTGCATGCGGCCGAGCAGACTAGCATGCCGCAGCGCCACGGTTGGAGGTCGCGCGCGCGCCTCACGACAGACCTCCGGCGCGACGCCGGTTTCGAGGTCGACCTCGCGACCGCGCTGGCTATCATCGCGCCACCATGGCGAGCCCCCTCACCTCTTCACCCGCGTGGAAGGCCCTGTCGAAGCACCACGAAGCCGCTTCGCGCCTGCACATGCGCGACCTCTTCGCGAGCGATCCGGGACGCTTCGCGCGGCTCTCGGTCGAGGCGTGCGGCCTCTTCGTGGACTACTCGAAGCACCGCGTGACCGACGAGACGATGTCGCTCCTCTTCTCGCTCGCGAAGCAGGCGGAGATCGAGCGCTGGCGCGACCGCATGTTCGCGGGGGAGCGCATCAACTTCACCGAGGACCGCCCGGTGCTCCACGTCGCGCTCCGCAACCGAGGCGCGCGCCCGATCCTCGTCGACGGCAAGGACGTCATGCCCGACGTCCGCGCGGTGCTCGCGAAGATGCGCCTCTTCAGCGAGCGCGTCCGCTCCGGCGAGTGGAAGGGGCACACCGGGAAATCCATCACGCACGTCGTCAACATCGGCATCGGCGGCTCGGACCTCGGGCCCGTCATGGTGACGGAGGCGCTCCGCCCTTACTGGAAGCGCGAGCTCCACCCGCACTTCGTCTCGAACATCGACGGCACGGCGATCGCCGAGGTCCTGCGCGTCGTCGATCCGGAGCGCACCCTCTTCATCGTCGCGTCGAAGACGTTCACGACGCAGGAGACGCTGACGAACGCCCGCTCGGCGCGCGCCTGGCTCGTCTCGCAGCCCGGCTTCGACGACGGCGCCGTCGCCAAGCACTTCGTCGCGCTCTCGACCAACGAGAAGGAGGTGCGCGCCTTCGGCATCGATCCCGAGAACATGTTCCCTTTCTGGGACTGGGTCGGCGGCCGCTACTCGCTCTGGAGCGCGATCGGCCTGTCGATCGCGCTGATGATCGGCATGGACGCCTTCGAGGAGCTGCTCGACGGCGCCTTCGACGTCGACGAGCACTTCCGCACGTCGTCGCTCGAGCGGAACATCCCGGTCATCCTCGGCCTGCTCGGCGTCTGGTACACGAACTTCTTCGGCGCCGAGTCGCACGCGATCCTCCCCTACGACCAGTATCTCCACCGCTTCCCGGCTTACTTCCAGCAGGGCGACATGGAGTCGAACGGCAAGCGCGTCGACCGGCGCGGCGACGCGATCGTCGACTACACGACGGGCCCTGTCGTGTGGGGAGAGCCGGGCACGAACGGACAGCACGCGTTCTACCAGCTGATCCACCAGGGCACGCGCCTCGTCCCGTGCGACTTCATCGCGCCGATCGAGACGCAGAACCCGATGGGCGACCACCACGACATCCTGCTCGCCAACTTCTTCGCGCAGACCGAGGCGCTCATGCGCGGCAAGACGGAGGCCGAGGCGCGCGCCGAGCTCGAAGCGGCCGGCGTGTCTGCGGAGCGCGTCGCCCTCCTCACGCCGCACAAGGTCTTCCCGGGCAACCGCCCGACGACGTCGATCCTGGTGCAGAAGCTCACGCCCCGCGCGCTCGGCGCGCTCGTCGCGACCTACGAGCACAAGATCTTCGTCCAGGGCATCGTCTGGAACATCAACAGCTTCGACCAGTGGGGCGTCGAGCTCGGCAAGCAGCTCGCGAGCGCGATCCTCCCCGAGCTGACCGCGGAGGGCCCGGTGACGACGCACGACGCCTCGACCAACGGCCTCGTCGATCTCTACAAGTCACGCCGCCGCGGCTGACGTTCGAGCGCGGACGAAGTCCGCCGCGACCGGAGAGCGCGACGACGCCGGAGAGCGCGACGACGCCGGAGACCCGCCGCGCTCTCGCTCAGACGGCATCGATGTGCTTCGTCTTGACGCCGGAGAGCGTGACGACGCCGGAGCCCCCTGCCGCGCCCGCGCTCAGACGGCGTCGACGCTCTTCGTCTTGTCGAGCAGGCTCGGGAGCTCGCCGCGGAGGCGCTTTTGCCAGTCGTTGCTCTCGACGACGTGCGCGCCGTCCGGCAAGAGCTCGCGGTAGTGGTCGAGCCGGCCGAGCGCCTTCGCGAGGTCGCTCTTCGCCTCGGCGCGCGCGGCCGCGAGCGTGGCGCTGAAGTAGGCGTCGTCGAGCACGAACGGATCGAGCTCCTTGTCGGCCTTGTTCTTCACGATCGCCTGCTCGATGTCGGCGACGGCCTCGGCGTAGCGCTCGGCGAGCTCGTACGCGGTGCCGCGATCGAAGAGCGGCTCGGGGCCGTCGTTGCCGCCGTCGATCTCCTCGGTCGCCGCGGCGATCGCCTCCTCGTAGTCCCCCTGCTCGATGTGCTTCTTCGCGAACGACATTCCGTATCGGCCGGCCATGGGCGGGGACCGTAGCGGAAGCGCGGGCCCGCCTCAATCGGCGCGACGCTCCGCGACGCAGCCCCCGCGCGACGCTCCGCGACGCAGCCCCTGCGCAGCGCTCCACGACGCAGCCCCCGCGCACGCGACGTCGCCTGATAGAGTGACGCCATGAAAGCGATCTTCGTGACGGGGGCCGCGTCGGGGATCGGTCGCGCGACGGCGCTGCTCTTCGCGCGACGCGGCTTCAAGGTCGGCTGCTACGACATCGACGTCGAGGGCGCGCGCCGCGTCGCCGAGGAGATCGACGGCGGCGCGGGCCAGGGCGCGAGCGCCCACGGCCGCATCGACGTGGCGAACGAGGAGTCTTGGACTTCGGCCCTCGACGACTTCGAGGCGCACGCCCATCGCATGGACGTGCTCTTCAACTGCGCCGGCATTCTCCGCACCGGCCGCTTCGAGGACGTGCCGCCCGCGGAGTGCAGGAAGCAGCTCGACGTCAACGTGATGGGCGTCGTGCTCGGCGTGCAGAAGAGCCTGCCGCTGCTCGAGCGCACCGCCTCCGAGCACGGCGGGAGCGTGATCGTGAACATGTCGAGCGCGTCGGCGACCTACGGCCAGCCCGAGCTCGCGGTGTACTCGGCGACCAAGTTCGCGGTCCGCGCCCTCACCGAGGCGCTCGACGTCGAGCTCGCGGGGCGGAAGATCCGCGTCTGCGACGTGATGCCGGGCTACGTCGACACACCGATGGTCGCGACCCAGACCCATACGCCGAAGTCGCTCGATCGCTTGGGCGTCAACCTCACGGCCGAGGCCGTGGCCGAGACCGTGTGGAAGGCCGTCCACGGCCGCGGCCTGCACTACATCCCGCAGGTCAACGTGGCCCTCATGAACCGCCTCGGCGGCCTGCTCCCCGAGCTCGGGCGCGCCGTGACGCGCCGGATCGCGAAACGCTGAGCCCCGCGCCGTGACGCGCCGGATCGCGAAACGCTGAGCCCCGCGCCGTGACGCGCCGGATCGCGAAACGCTGAGCCGCGCGCCGACGACATCACTCGCGCGGCGCGCGACGGCTCAGACCGCGAGCGCCTCGAGCGTCATGCGCGTGCGCCCGACGATGATCTCGTCGCCCGCGAGCAGCTCCTGCTCACCCTTGATGCGGACGAAGACACCGGTGCGCGAGCCGAGGTCCGACAGGACGATCGATCCCGCCTGCTCCTCGACGAGGCAGTGCTGGTCCTCGACGAGCGGGTCGGCCGTGAAGACGAAGTCGCCGATCGCCGAGCCGATCTGCATCGTGGTGCCGCGCGCGACGACGCAGGCGCCCTTCGCGCCGCCCTCGAAGAGCTGCACCACGCGGAACGACGAGGGCCATTTGGGCGACGAGTAGAAGTACGTCGGGCCCGGCCCGGGGCCGTCGTTCGGCTCGGGGTTGCGGTCGATGAGGAGCACCTGATCGCCGACCATGAACTCGTCGCCGATCTCGAGCTCGACCGGCTGGCGGATGCGGAGGAAGACGCCGTTGCCCGCCTCGAGATCGACGAGCCACATCCGGCCCTTCTGCCAGCGGATCTGCGCCTCGCGCGGGTGGCAGAACCGCTCGCTCTCGAGCGCGATCGCGCCGTCGCGCCCGATGATCGCGGCGTCGCCGAGCGGCTCGTAGTACGCCGGGCCGCCGGTCAGGCTGCGCACGACGTTCAAGCGGAAGCGCGCCTTCTGAGACTTCGGGGCGGGCTTGCCGACGAGCTTCGAGATCGACGGCGAGGACTCGACGACCGGCGGGGGCGGCGGCGCCGCGACGGGCGCGGCCTCGGCGGCGGGCGGCGGCGGGATCGAGCGGGCGGCGGGGGCCGCCTCGACGCGCTCCTCCTTCTTCGTCGCGAGCTTCTGGACCTCGAGACGCGGCGGCGTCTCGAACAGCTCCATGCCGCCGATGGCGCGGCCGGCGATGACTTCGTCGAACCGGCCCTCGCGCAGCATGATCGCCATCTCCATGTGCTGGCCCTTCATGAGGGCCCGCACGTACTTGGCGATGTCGTCGCGCTTCACCTCGCTCGCGTAGATGCGCTTGTGGCTCTTGATGATGCGCCCGCCATCCGCGAAGAGGTGCGTGATGATGTGCGGGCGGTCTAGCCCCGAGTCCTCGGTCTGGATGTGGAAGACCAGGCCGTTGAACTTGACGTTGTTGTTGAAGCCGACCTGGGCCCGCATGAAATTCGGGCGGGCGATCTGCTTCTCGAGCTTGGCGATCTCCTCGGCGGTCCACCGCGTGATGGCGTCGTCGAGCGGACCGTGGTCCTTCGCGGAGATCCCCTCCATCCGCTCGAACGCGAGCTGCGCGAGCTGGGAGCCGGGGTCGAGGCGGAAGGCCTCCGCCAGGAGCTCCTGTCCGTCCTTGTCGTTGGGGCCGTTGGCGGCCCAGGAGCACAGGAGAGCGACCGCTTCGTCGCGCTTTTCCTTGCCGACTAGCCAACGCGCGACTTTGGCCGCCGAGCTCCGAGACATGGTCGAGGACATCATCGATGGGCCCCCGCGTCCGTGCAAGCCCCTTTCGTCACCGCCGGCGAGAAGCTCGCGACCGCCGGCGAGAAGCTCGAGCGAGCCGGGCGCGCGACGGCCGGCCGTTCGGTCCTTCGTGGCTCGGTCCGTTGGCGCGCGACCGCGAGCCTGCCCAGGCCCCGGCGCGCCGCACCCGAGCGCGCGGAGCGCCCGCCCGTCGAGCCCCGGCGCTCAGCGGGTGACCGGCGCGTAGAGAGAGACGCCCCGCACGTTCTCGTCGACCCGGAGCGGCACCTTGAGAGAGGGCAGCGCCCGCTGCTCGCAGTCCGTGCGCTCGCAGAGGCGGCAGGTCACCCCGACGGGGACGCACGTGTCGGGGTTCGCCATGTCGATCCCGTCCGAGTACACGAGCTCGCGGGCGTGCTCGACCTTGCAACCGAGCCCGATCGCCTGGACCGGATGCTGAGCATGGTAGCCGCCGGAGTCCTTCTGGATCGTACGGGCGATGCAGAAGAACTCGTTGGCGTCCGGCATGCGCGACACCTGGATGCGGATCATTCCGGGCGTGAGGAAGGCGCTGAAGATGTTCCAGCGCGGGCAGGCGCCCGAGAAGCGCGCGAAGCGGATCCCCGACGCGCTGAAGCGCTTCGAGATGTTGCCCGCGACGTCGATGCGGATCATGTGGAACGGCACGCCCTCGGCGCCCGGCCGGCGGAGCGTCGTCAGGCGGTGGCAGACCTGCTCGAAGCCGACGCGGAAGCGCCGCCCGAGCACGTCGATGTCGTAGCGCTCGGCCTTCGCCGCCTCGAGGAACGGCGCGTACGGCATCAGCACCGCGCCGGCGAAATAGTTCGCGAGCGCGACGCGCGCGAGGCCGCGCGACTCCTCGGCCGTCAGCCGGGCGTCGGCGGTGATGCGGTCCATCAGCGCGCCCTGCGTCAGCACCGCGATCTGGTTGGCCAGCTGGAACGTGCGGCTGCGCGTGGGCAAGAGCTCCGAGAGGACGAGCAGCTTGCGGTGCGGATCGAAGCGCCGGAGGACGCCGCGCTCCGAGCCCCAGCGCGCGATCTGCACCTGGATGCCGAGATGCTTCTCGAGGTAGCGGATCAGGCCCGGGTAGAGATCGTCGCTCGTCAGCTTCGCGCGCGACGCCATCGCCTCCGCGGCGGCCTCGAGCTCGGGGAAATGGTTCGAGCAGCGCTGGATGAGATCCGTCACCTCCTCGCTCGGGAGGTGCGCGCCCGGCGACGCGAGCTCCTCGCCGTCCGAGAGGCGCGACGAGAGATCGTCGGCCGAGGACCGCGCGGCCTGGTAGGCCCGATAGAGGGAGAGGACGGCGCGCGCGGCGCTGGGGCTCGCGACCGACATCTCGCGCACGTCGACCGAGGTGAGGTCCTGCTCCTCGAAGAGCGGATCGGCGAAGGCCTCGGTGAGATCGGCGACGAGCCTCGCGTCTTCGTCCGTCGCGAACGAGTGCACGTCGACGTTGCACAGCTGCGCGAGCTTGATGAGCAGGTTCGCCGGCAGCGGGCGGCGGTTGTTCTCGATCAGGTTCAGGTAGCTCGGCGAGATCCCGAGCTTGTCGGCGAGCTGGACCTGGCTGAGCGCTTCACGGCGCCGGAGGGCGCGGACCTTGGCTCCGAATCGAGGGGCTTCGGCAGTTTGACGCAGTGGCACAACTCACCTCCGTGGCGTTCCTGTCATTGACAGACTTTACAACAACACAGCGTGTCATTGACAAGCCAAAACCTCTGTTTCTTCCGTCATCAATGAGCAATCTTGACTGCAAAGCGCCCTCACCGCAATCTCCTAACACGTTGCATCAACGCGACGGTAGAGTGCGGACATGACGACCCCCGCTGCCTCCTACTCCCTCCACGCGAAGCCGGTCCCGGGACAGGACGCGATCCTCACGCCGGACGCGCTCGCGTTCGTCGTCGAGCTCGTCCGAAAGTTCCGGCCGCGCGTCGCCGAGCTGCTCGCGAAGCGCGCGGCGCGGCAGGCGGACTTCGACGCGGGCAAGGCGCCCGACTTCCTCCCCGAGACCGCCGACGTCCGCGCAGGCGACTGGCGCTGCGCGCCGGTCCCCGAGGTGATCGCCGACCGCCGCGTCGAGATCACGGGGCCCGTCGATCGCAAGATGATCATCAACGCGCTCAACTCGGGCGCGAGCGTCTTCATGGCGGACTTCGAGGACGCCACCACGCCGACCTGGCAGAACCTCGTCGAGGGCCAGCAGAACCTCCGCGACGCCGTCCGGCGGACGATCTCCTTCGAGCAGCCCGGCGCGACGCCGGATGCGCCGCCGAAGAAGTACGCGCTCAAGGACCAAACCGCCGTCCTGTTCGTCCGCCCCCGCGGCTGGCACCTGCCGGAGAAGCACCTCCACGTCGACGGGGAGGCCGTCCCCGGCGCGCTCGTGGACTTCGGCCTCTTCTTCTTCCACAACGCGAAGGAGCAGATCGCGCGCGGCGCGGGCCCCTTCTTCTACCTGCCGAAGATGGAGAGCCACCTCGAGGCGCGGCTCTGGAACGACGTCTTCGTGTTCGCGCAGGAGCGGCTCGGCATCCCGCGCGGCACCATCAAGGCGACCTGCCTCATCGAGACGCTGCCCGGCGCGTTCGAGATGAACGAGCTGCTCCACGAGCTGCGCGATCACTCGGCGGGCCTCAACTGCGGGCGCTGGGACTACATCTTCAGCTTCATCAAGAAGCGCGCGAACGACGCGTCCGCGATCCTGCCCGACCGCGGCGAGGTCACGATGGACAAGGCGTTCCTCGACGCCTACGTGACGCTCCTCATCGAGACGTGCCACCGCCGAGGCGTCCACGCGATGGGCGGGATGGCCGCGCAGATCCCGATCAAGAGCGATCCGGCGAAGAACGAGCAGGCGCTCGCCAAGGTGCGCGCCGACAAGCTCCGCGAGGTCACGAAGGGCCACGATGGGACCTGGGTGGCGCACCCGGGCCTCGTCCCCGTCGCGAAGGCGATCTTCGACGAGCACATGCCCGCGAAGAACCAGCTCGGCGCGCACGCGTCGGGTGGATCGGCGATCGGCCGCGAGGACCTGCTCCGTCCCCACCAGGGCAAGCGCACCGACGCCGGCCTCCGCCACAACATCCGCGTCGGCGTCCAGTACCTCGAGGCCTGGCTGCGCGGTCAGGGCTGCGTGCCGATCTACGACCTGATGGAAGACGCCGCGACGGCCGAGATCTCGCGCGCGCAGGTCTGGCAGTGGGTCCACCACGGGGCTCCGCTCGACGACGGCAGCGTCGTCTCGCGCGAGCGCTTCGAGCGCACCGTCTCCGAGGAGATGAAGCGCATCGAGGACGAGGTCGGAAAGGACCGCTTCGCCGCCGGAAAGTTCGACGAGGCCTGCGCGCTGTTCGTGCGCCTCTCTCTCGCTCCTCGCTTCGAGGAGTTCCTCACCCTCCCCGCCTACGACATCGTCACCCGAGACAGCCTCGGTTCCTGACGCCCGTCCCTCGCCCGACCCAGGAGACCGCCCATGAGCGCCGCCCGCACCGACGTCCTCGATCGCTCCCCGACCGACCTCCGCGAGGTCGTCTCGCGTGAGTCACGCGACCAGCTCCACGCCAAGCGCTGGAGCGGCATCGTCCGCGCCTACTCCAAGGCCGACGTCGAGCGCCTCCGGGGCTCGTTCAAGATCGAGCACACGATCGCGACGCTCGGCGCGCGCCGCCTCTGGGAGCTGCTCCACACCGAGCCGTACGTCCACGCCCTCGGCGCCCTCACGGGCAACATGGCGGTGCAGCAGGTCCGCGCCGGCCTCAAGGCGATCTACCTCTCGGGCTGGCAGGTCGCCGCCGACGCCAACAGCGCCGGCCAGATGTACCCCGACCAGAGCCTCTACCCGGTCGACAGCGTCCCCGCGGTCGTGAAGAAGATCAACGCGGCGCTCTTGCGCGCCGATCAGATCGAGCACGCCGAAGGCCGGCACGACCGCCACTGGCTCGCGCCGATCATGGCGGACGCGGAGGCCGGCTTCGGCGGCCCGCTGAACGCCTACGAGCTCATGAGGTCGATGATCGAGGCGGGCGCCGCGGGCGTCCACTTCGAGGACCAGCTCGCGAGCGAGAAGAAGTGCGGCCACATGGGCGGCAAGGTCCTCATCCCGACCTCGGCGTTCATCCGCACGCTCACCGCGGCGCGCCTCGCCGCCGACGTCTGCGACGTCCCGACGCTCCTCGTCGCCCGCACCGACGCCGACAGCGCCAAGCTGCTCACGAGCGACATCGACGAGCGCGACCACCCGTTCATCCTCGAGGGCGAGCGCACCGCCGAGGGCTTCTACCGGCTCAAGAGCGGCGTCGAGACCGCGATCGCCCGCGGCCTCGCCTACGCGCCGTACGCGGACCTCGTCTGGTGCGAGACGTCGACGCCCGATCTCGCGCAGGCGAAGCAGTTCGCCGAGGGGATCAAGCGGCAGTTCCCCGACAAGCTGCTCGCCTACAACTGCTCGCCGTCGTTCAACTGGAAAAAGCACCTCGACGACGCGACCATCGCGAAGTTCCAGCGCGAGCTCGGCGCGATGGGCTACAAGTTCCAGTTCGTCACGCTCGCCGGCTTCCACGCCCTCAACTACGGGATGTTCGAGCTCGCGCGGAAGTACAAGGACGCCGGGATGGCCGCGTACTCGGAGCTCCAGCAGGCCGAGTTCGCCGCCGAGAAGGACGGCTACTCGGCGACCCGCCACCAGCGCGAGGTCGGCACCGGCTACTTCGATCAGGTGGCCGAGGTCATCTCGGGCGGCAAGGCCTCGACCCTCGCGCTCGAGGAGTCGACCGAGGCGCACCAGTTCTGAGCGCGCGAGCGGACGGCCGATCGCTCCCTGGCGGTCGGCCGCCCCGCGCGCGGCGGCGGCGCGCGGTCACTGGCAGGCGTGGACCTCGCAGACGAGCGAGAGGCAGTCCCAGTCGACCTTGCACGTGCTGCCGCACGGCTGCGCGGCCCCGCAGGTCCCGGTCGCCTTCCCGGGCACCTTGATGCAGAACATGCCGAGCTGACACTGGCAGCTGTCGAAGCACTGCGCGCCCGCCGGGAAGGCCGACGAGCTCCCGGCCGCGCACTTCGCGATCGACAGCGGCTCGAGGCAAGCTCCGCCGTCGTCCGACGCCGGGATCTTGCCGGACGCGCCGCCGTCGCGGTCGTCGTCCTCCTTGGCGTCGTCGACGATGACCACCTCCTCGATGCCGACGAGCGACGCGCACGCCGAGACGAGGAGCGTCGCGACGAGCGCCCCGAGCAGCCCCGCGCCGCGGCGCGCTACCACACGAGCCTCGGCGGCAAGAGCTGCGCGCGCGGACGACCAGCCGACGGCGCCGCCTTGGTCGCGCGGGGGCTCGTCAGGATGACGTACGCGCCGGCCGCGACGAGGACCGCGCCGACGACCACGGCGACGTTCGCGACGGTCGCGGACGTGCGCGCCGCGTCGGCGTCGGCGCGCGCGCTCGCGTCCGTGCAGGCGGCCGGCTCGCACTTGGCCTCGACGGTCGCCCACTCGTCGAAGGCGCGGACGCCGAAGTAGGCCCCGACGCCGAGCGCGACCAGCCCGGCGCCGCCGAGGGCGAAGCCGAGCGTCGGGGCGCCGGGCTCGGCGTCGCCGGCTCCGCCCGGAGGCTCGGGGGAGCGCGCGCCGCCGGCGGCGCCGCGAGGCTCGGGGGACGGCACGTCACCGCGCGCCGCCGGCACGACGACCACGCCGAGCGCGCCCGCGGTCACGACGACCGTCTCGGCCCAGGGCGCGACGCCCCCGCGCGCGCAGGCGACGCGATGCGAGCCCGGCTCCACCGGGATCTCGACGCCGAGATCGCGCGCGCCGAGCGGCGCGCCGTCGAGCGTGACGACCTCGCAGCGCGCGGGCTCTCCGCCGTCGACGCGGATCACCACGCGCCCGACGCGAGGCCCCACGCGCGCGAGCGCCGCGCGCGCGACGCGCTGGCGGTCTTCGCGGCCGCTCGCCAGCGCGGAGGCGTGCACGTCACGCAGCTCGCGGAACGCGCGCCCCACGTCCCCGGACCTCTCGTGGCAGAGCCCGAGCGCGAGGAGCGTGCCCTCGGAAGGATCGAGCGCGTAGCTCTCGTCGAACGCGGCGCACGCTCGGGCGACCCGGCCCGCGGCCATGTCCGCCTTGCCCCGCGCGAAGAGCGCGTCGGCGCGCTCCGCCGCGTCCTCGTCGGCGGGCTCCCCATGCGCGCGGGCGAGCGACGACACCGACAGCACGAGGGCGGCGGTCACCGCGGGCACGGCACGGCGGAGCATCGCCGCCATCGTAGCGCGGACGGCGCCAGTCAACGGCGATCGCGGAGCGACGACGCGAGATCGTCGCGCGACGCGCGCGATGCGGAGCCCACCGGAGCCTCACCGCGCGGCGCGCGCGCGCCGCGCGCAGTGGCTCGGCCGAGGGATGGCACGCGCGCCGCGGACGCGCGCGCCGGGGCGGGCGCGACTTCCGTCGCGTCGGCCGCCTCCGCGGCGGGCGCCGGCGTCACGTCGGCCACCTCCGCGGCGGGCGCCGGCGTCACGTCGGCCACCTCCGCGGCGGGCGCCGGCTCCAGAGCGGCGCCGTTCGCGCCCGCGGCCTCGCCTGGTGCCTGCCATCCTGAAGCTTCGTTCGCGGGCGCCGGCGACCGAGGGGCCCCCGCGAAGTCGGGCGCGACCACGGGGAAGCGCGCGAGGCCCGCGCCGTGCAGATCCGCCGCGGCGAGGTCCGCGGTGACGACGGCCGCGGGCGCGACCTCGTCGGGGGCGCCCACCGCGCGCCCGAGGAGCACGCTGCCCGTGGTCAGCGCCGCGACCGCGAACCCGCCGAGCAGCCACAGGCCGGCGACGCGCTCGCGACGCGCCGGACGCGAGGGCCGGCTCCGCGCCGCCGTCACGACGGTGGGCGCGTCCGGCGGATCGACGACGGCGGCCACGGCACGCCGGAGCGCGTCGTCGGGCTCCGTCTCGCGGACGAACGCGGCGACATCGGCCTCCGTGACCGCGACGCCGAGCCCTGCGATGGCCGCGGCGAGCGCCTCCTGCATCGCGAGCGCCGTCGGGTACCGCTCCTTGACGCGCTTCGCGAGCGCGGCGCGCAGGATCTCCGCGACCGGCGCGGGGACGTCCTCGGGGATCGTCACCGGCGCCTTCGAGAGCAGCTCGCAGAGCACCGCCACGTCGTTCGGCGCCTCGAACGGCGGCCGGCCCGTGACCAGCTCGAAGAGCACGACGCCGAGCGCGAAGACGTCCGCCCGCCGATCGACGCCGCGAGCGAGCGCCTGCTCGGGCGCCATGTAGCGCACCTTGCCCTTGACGCCGCCGGAGCTGGACGCATCGCCCGGCGCGAGCTCGCGCACCTTCGCGACGCCGAAGTCGATGAGCTTGGCCTGACCGGAGCGCGCGACGACGATGTTGTGAGGCGAGACATCCCGATGGACGAGGCCGACCGGGGCGCCGCGCTCGTCGCGGAGCTCGTGGGCGACGTGGAGCGCGGAGCAGACGTCGCGCGTGATCCGGAGGGCGATCCCGAGCGGGATCCGCCGGCCGGCGCGGCTGAGCCTCCGGAGCGAGCAGCCGTCGACCCATTCCATGACGAGGTACGGAGCGCCCGCGTCCTCGCCGCTCGCCAGGACGGCGGCCACGTTCGGGTGCCGGATCGCGGCCGCGAGGCGCATCTCCTTGAAGAACATCGCGCGGACGCGCGGATCGGCGACCACGTCGTCGCGCAGCGTCTTGAGCGCGACGAGCGGCGCGTCGGGCCGCTCGGCGCGAGCGAGCCACACCTTGCCCATCCCGCCGTCCCCGAGCGGAGCGAGCAGCGCGTGACCGGCGAGCCGTCCGAGCATGACACCTCGCGCCTTCATGTTTCGGGCCAAGCGCGCGTTCGCGGCGTCCGCGCTGCGTTCCCGCGCGGAGCACGTGTTTGGTGGATCGCCGCGGCCCCAGCTAGCCTCGCGCAAATGGATCGGATCTCCGCCACCGTCCGCGCCGCCACCGCCGGCATCACCATCACGGTCGAGCCGACGATGCAGGTCTCCGTCGCGGCCGGGCCCGACCGCGGGAACACGCTGACCCTCGACGGGACGGAGGCGCCGCGCGTCCTCGTCGGCACGAGCCCGGCGTGCGATCTCGTCCTCACGGATCGCGCGGTCTCGCGCCGCCACCTCGCCTTCGAGCTCGCCGGCGGGCGCCTGCGGGTGCGCGATCTCGGCTCCACGAACGGGACGCTCGTGAACGGCGTGGCCGTCGGCGAGGTCTTCCTCCGCGGCGGCGAGCGCATCGATCTCGGCGGGACGACGCTCGAGATCGCGCGCGGCGAGGAGGACGGCGAGGCGCTCGTGAGCGACGAGGTCGCGTTCGGACGGTACCTCGGGCGGAGCGCGGCGATGCGTCGCCTCTACCCGACCCTGCGCAGGCTCGCCGAGCGCGACGTGCCGGTGATCCTGGAGGGCGAGACCGGCGTGGGCAAGGAGCTCCTCGCGGAGGCGCTCCACGAGGCGAGCGCCCGCGCGAGCGGACCGTTCGTCGTCTTCGACTGCGCGGGGGTGCCGGCCGGCGAGGTCGAAGCGGTCCTCTTCGGGCGCGAGGAAGGCGGCCAGCTGCGCCCGGGGCTCTTCGAGGAGGCGAGCGGCGGCACCTTGCTCATCGACGAGGTCGCCGAGCTCGATCTCGCCGTCCAGCCGAAGCTCCTCCGCGCGGTCGACAAACGCGAGATCCGCCGCGTGGGAGGAGCGCGCTCCGTGCCCGTCGACGTCCGCGTGCTGAGCGCGACGCGACGCGACCTCGACCGCGAGGTCGCCGACGGCCGGTTCCGCGAGGATCTCTTCTTTCGGATCGCCGTGACACGCGTGGAGCTGCCGCCGCTGCGCAAGCGCCTGGAGGACGTCGAGCTGCTCGCCGCGCATTTCTGGCAGGCGGCGGGCGGCGCGGGCGACGTCCCCGCCGCCACCCTCGCGCGCCTCCGCGCCTACGACTGGCCCGGCAACGTCCGCGAGCTCATGAACGTCGTGACGCGCGCGTGCGCCGTCGGCGAGGCGCCGGTCCCGTCGGGCGCCGACCGAGCGGCCCCGGGCGCCTCGGCCCCCCGCGACTTCATCGATCGCGTCGTCGCCGAGCGCCTGCCCCTCGGCCGCGCGCGCGAGCGGGTGGTGGAGGAGTTCGAGCGACGGTACGTCGAGGACGCGTTCGTCCAGAACGGCCGCAACGTGACCCGCGCCGCCGCCGCCGCCGGGATCGCGCGCCGCTACTTCCGGGCGCTCCGCGCGCGGCAGCGCGACTGAGCCCCGACCACCGACCGTGCCGGCAGGTGGGATCCGCGAGGACCTATGGGAGCGGCACCGTCCGAGAGACAACCGCCCCCCGCGCGCGGCCACGAGCGGATCCGCGGGAAGGCAGCGAATCACGAGAATTCCCGAGGAATCGAGCCGGATCCCCGGGGCGACAGGGCCGCTCCGCGCCGGCACCCGCCTTGCTGTCTACCTCCTCGTCCGCGACGGACGCGGCGACGACGCCTCGGGCGTCTGGAGGTCCTCACATGAACAAGCTCAGCGCAGTGGTCTTCTTCGGTCTTGTTGGCCTCGGCATGGTGGCGGGGGCGGGGTGCGCCTCCGAGTACGACCTCGAGGAGGAGTCGGGCACGACGGAGAGCTCGCTTTCGCGCGACTGCCTCAAGAAGATCGACGCGAAGCCGGGCACGAGCGCGTGGCGCGACGCGGTGAAGGCCTGCATCGACGACGGGAGCGACGATCCGACGGCGGACGACGACGACGACGCGGGCAAGCCGCAGGGGAGCGGCAAGCCCTGGGGCGACGCGGGCGCCGGCAAGCCCGACCCGGGCAAGCCCGAGAGCGACGGGGGCGCCAAGCCCGAGAGCGGCGGGGGCAACGTCGCGGTGAGCTGCGTCGACGGCGTGTGCAAGTGCGCCGCGGGCCCCAACGTGGGCAAGGCGTGCGACGCCAAGACGAAGACCGCCGCGAACGCGTGCTCGGTGCTCTGCCGCTACTGAGCGGCCCGCCACCGCCGCCGGAGAGAACACCTCCGCTCTCCGGCGGCCAACGCGCGGACGGCGCGCGAGGGGCCCGCTCGCGGCGGCCACGCGCGGACCGCGCGCGAAGGCTTCGTTCACGGCGGCCACGCGCGGACGGCGCGCGAAGGCGCCGTTCGCGGCAGCCGACCGAAGGAGCGCTCACCGCGTGATCGCGCCCTGCGACCTGATAGCATCCGGCGATGGCCGACCCGAGGAAGCCAGGAGATAGAGGCAAGACGCCGTCCCTCGCGCCGCGCGCCACGAAGTCCGCAGCTCCGGAGCGCGCGAAGACCGACGACCACGTCGTCCGCCGCACCCTCCGTGCCGAGCCGCCGCCTGCCCCCGAGCGCGACCCGGTCCGCGTCGAGCTCGCCGCGTCCCTCGCGCGCCCCGCCGGCAAGGGCGTCGAGATCGTCGTGATCGACGAGACGCAGGTCCCGGGCGGCGAGCGCAAGCCTTGGCGCGCCGCGGAGGTGTGGACGAAGCGACGCGTCTACGGCCTCGACACGACGTTCAAGTGCGTCGAGATCCTCGACCGCGAGACGGGCCGGCGCGAGATCGGCCACGAGATGCTCGGCGCCCGCCTCGGCGGCGGGCGCCTGCGCGAGAAGGACACCGTACGCTTCAGCTACCCCCTCCCGCTCCCCGGGATGGAGGCGATGTTCATGAAGGCAAAGAAGTACGGGTACACGTCGCTCGTCGAGCGCATGGTCGTGCGGGTCCGCGTGCTCCACGCGGCCTCCGACGAGGCCCTCCCGAGCTGGGAGGAGATCGCGAGCCGCTGGTCGGAGCCGCCCTCGCGCTGAGTCGCCGAACGCGCGGCACATCCGGCGCGCGCGGTTGTAGAATGACGCCGGTGCGTCCCCCTCGTCCGCTCGCGCTCCTCGTCCTCCTCGGTCTCGCGGGGCTCGGCTGCAGCCGCGCAGAGAGCTCGACGGCGAGCCCCGAGCCCGCCGCCTCCGCCGAGCCGGCGTCCGGCGGTGCCGATCGGAGCGCGCCGCTCGTCCTTGCGCGCGGGATCCGCTTCGTGAAGGCCGGCGGCGGCGACGTCGCTCCGCTCGTCCGCGCGGAGCGCGCGAAGGCGCGCGCCGACGGCCGCGACCTCATCGTCTACGTCGGCGCAAAGTGGTGCGAGCCGTGTCAGCGCTTCCACCAGGCGGCCCAGCGCGGAGATCTCGACACCGAGTTCCCCGAGCTCACGATCCTCGAGTTCGATCTCGACGAGGATCGCGACCGCATCAACGCGGCCGGCTACTCCTCGAAGCTGATCCCGCTCTTCGTCAGGCCCGGCGACGACGGCCGCGGCTCGGAGCGCCGCTTCGAAGGCGGCGTGAAGGGCGAGCGCGCGGTCTCGAACATCACACCGCGGCTCCGCAAGCTGCTCGACCGCTAGGGTGACGCGCCAGGACGGGCGCGTCGCGACCCGCGAAGAGCCGCGTCGAGACGCGCGCGCGGCCGAAGGGACCCGCGCTCAGGCAGCGAGCCCGAAGGCTGCCACGCCGCGCGTGCGCAGCTCCTGGCGGAGCGACTGCGCCCTCGCGGGCGCGGCGAGCATGCGCGCGAGGAGATCGGCCGCCCACTCGTCGAGCATCGACGCCCCGCACGCGTCGAAGTCGTCGCTCGTACCGCGCAGGATCGCGCTCCACGCGGACGTGACGGCGATGAACGCAGGCGCGACGCTCGAGCCCTCGAGCACGCCCGCGGCGCGGAGGGCGTCGGCCGCCTCCGCGTCGAGCGGCTCCGGCAGCCGGCCGTCGTAGAGCAGGCCGGGCAGGAGCGACGCGACGTGGGGTGAGCCGGCGGCGATCGCGACGTCGGCCAGCGTACAGACCAGCACGATGAACGGATCGTCCGGGGCGGGCGGGAGCGCGCTCGAGTCGAGGGCGGGCGGGAGCGCGCTCGAGTCGAGGGCGGGCGGGAGCGCGCTCGAGTCGAGGGCGGGCGGGAGCGCGCTCGCGTCGAGGGCGGGCGCCTCCGTCGCGACGATCTCGTCGAACCGCGGCGTCACGTCGACGGCGTTCGACACCCCGACGTCGTCCGCGAGCGCCACGAGATCGCGCGCGACGTCGACCTCGACGCGAGGCGCCGCGAGGACGATCTCGCTCACCGCCGGCGCGGGCACGTCGCTCGCGCCCTCGGCGCCTTCGACGCTCATCTCGACCGGCTCGAGCTCCTCGACGAGGATCGCGGCGGCGGCTTCGTCCTCCTGATCATCCTCGGGCGGCGCGAGAGAATCGTGCGGCGGCACGCAGAGGTCACGCTCGGCGTCGGCCGCCACCGGCTCCGTCGTCGCCGCGCCGACGACGGCGAGCGCGACCCCGGCCGGCGATGGCTCGGACGCGGCGACCGGCTCGAGCGCGACGACCGGCTCGGGCGCGACGGCCGGCTCGAGCGCGACGACCGGCTCGGGCGCGACGGCCGGCTCGGACGCGACGACCGGCTCGAGCGCCGGGGCCGGCTCGCTCGGCGCGAACACGCGCTCGGGTCGCGCATAGCCGGTCGGCTCGAGGCAGACCCAGATCACGCCTCGGTGAAGCGCGGGGTTGTCGTTCGGAAACTCGGACGCGAGGTTGACCACATCCACCTCCAATGCCCGACATTAACGTCACCTCGCCGGCGGGCCAAAAAAGGCGCCCGCGGAGGGTCCAAATCTTCGACGGCCGTCGCCCAGCGCACGGAGCGACCTTCGCGCGCGGCGCGAGCCCGCACGAGGTCAGAGACTCAGAACGTGCCGCGAGGACCGGCGCCTTCGATCCGCGCCGGCGCCCTCGTGATCGTCGGCGGATCCGTGTTGAGGATCGTCTCCGGGCCGGTCGTGAACACGTTCTGGAACGTGATCGGCCCGTGGTCTCCCTGGAGATCGAGCCAGGCCGCCGCGCCGGTGAAGTTCGAGTCCTTGATGACGTGCGGTCCCTCGAGGCTCGCCGCGTAGATCGTGATCCCGAAGATGTTCTCCTCGCTCGTCACGTGATCGATCTCGAGCTTGCCCGGCGGTCGCTTCTCCTCGTCCTTCGAGACGCCGAGGTGGGGACCGCAGTGCGCGCCCTTGAGGAGCGAGTAGCTCAGCTTGAGCGATTTCCCTCCGTAGATCGAGACGAGATCGAGGCCGTTCTTCGCCTTCAGCACGGAGTCCTCGATCTCCGCCTCGCCGCCCTTCTGGACCATGATGCCCTCGTGCGTGTTGGCCTCGTAGTCGAGGAACTTCGCGACGAGCTTGCCGTAGACCTCCGAGACGCTCGTCTCGAAGTCCGCGAGCTGCGTGGGCGTCGTCGCCTTCACGCGCGTGAGGTTCAGGGTCGAGTCCGCGCCGACGAGGAACGGCCGCGCCGTCGCGAGGATGCTCGAGTTCTGAACGTGCACGCGGCCCGCGCCCTTCGTCGTGTCGACGCCGACCTCGGCGTTCTCGATGTCGAGCCCGTCGATGTCGAGCTGGCCGTTCTGCGCGACCTGGATGCCGCGCCACCGCCGGCAAACGATGCTCGCGTGCTCGTTCGACGACTGCACGCGGAGGGTCCCGCCGACCTGGATGATCACCGACTCGCGACACGTGATCTTCGCGCCCGGCGCGATCTCGACCGTGGCGCCCTCGAAGATGCGGACCGGACCGGTGAGCTCGAGGCCGTCCTTCCACACCTCGTCGGCGCGGATGTCGCCGATCTTCGTGTCGACCTCCGGGGTGGTGCTCTCGGACGAGCACGACGAAACGGCGAGAGCGAGGATCGGCAGCAGCGCGACACGTCGAAGCATGAGCCCATCCTAGCAAGAAACGATCGCATGCCTCCTGCGGTTCGCTGCCGGAGGTCGCGGCGTTCGCGGCGGCGCCACATCGCCTGCAGCTCGCTGCGCACATCGTCTCCAGACGAGCGGCACGCGCACGCGCCCGCGCCCTTGCAACGGCGACGTCAGTCTGGAATCGTGGCTGCCGAGGATCCAACGTGCCCAACGCATTCATCTCCGGCACCGGCTTCTACGTGCCGCCGCGCCGCGTGACCAACGACGAGCTTCGAACCCAGTACGGCGTCGACACGACCCACGAGTGGATCCACAAGCGCACCGGCATCGAGGAGCGCCGCTTCGCGGAGGAGGGCATCGCGACGAGCGACCTCGCCCTCCGCGCGGCGGAGGCGGCGATCTCCCGCGCGGGGATCGCGAAGACCGATCTCGACATGATCGTCTTCGCGACCCTCTCGCCCGATCATGCCTTCCCTGGATCGGGCGTGTACCTCCAGCAGAAGCTCGGCCTCTGCGACGGGCCGAACGCGAAGTTCGTCCCCGCTCTCGACGTTCGCAACCAGTGCTCCGGCTTCCTCTACTCGCTCGGCACCGCCACCTCGATGGTGAAGTCCGGCGCCTGCAAGCACGTGCTCGTCGTCGGCGCCGAGGTCCACTCGGCCGCGATGGACCTCTCGACGAACGGCCGCAACGTCGCCTCGCTCTTCGGCGACGGCGCCGGCGCGGTCGTCGTCAGCGCCACCGACGAGGACCGCGGCGTCCGCTCGTGGAAGCTCGGCGCCGACGGACGCTTCGCCGACGCGCTCTGCCAGAAGATCTGGGACATCCGCCGCCGCCCGTTCATCCCGCAGGACGCCGAGGGCACAGGTCAGGTCGATCCGTCGCTCATGTGGGCGAAGATGGAGGGCAAGCTCGTCTTCAAGAACGCCGTCGAGCGGATGATCACGGTGCTGATGGAAGTCTGCATCGACGCGGGCTGCACCGGGCAAGACATCGACCTGTTCTGTTTTCACCAGGCGAACATGCGCATCAACCAGTTCATCCAGCAGCAGCTGGGGATCCCGGACGAGAAGATCGTCCACAACATCCAGCGCTACGGGAACACGACGGCCGCGACGATCCCGATCCTCCTCGCGGAGGCGGAGGAGAGCGGCAAGCTTCGCCGCGGCATGAAGGTCGCGATGATCGCGTTCGGCTCCGGCTTCACCTGGGGCGCCGCGATCGCCGACTGGTAAGGCCCACGAAGGCCCGTCCGCGACCGACGACGCCACCACGCACGCTCGACGATCGCCACCACGCGATCGTCGACGCCGACTCGCGATCGACGATCGCCACCACGCGATCGTCGACGCCGACTCGCGATCGTCGATCGCCACCACGCGATCGTCGACGCCGACCCGCGATCGACGTCGCGCCCGCTGACCGACGACGCGGCCGCGCGACGCCCCCGCTACAGCAAGCGCGACGACGGAGGGCGCGCGGCCGGGCGTGGGCTCACTGGTCCGGCCCGCAGAAGATCCCCGCGAGGCGCAAGATATGGATCCCCGCGCTGTCGTTGTTGCGGAAGCAACCGAAGGCGCCCCCGTCGGGATCGTTGAAGGTCGTGCCGCAGACCTGGCCGATCTTCCCTTCGTAGCCCGCGCACGCGCTCGCCTTGGCGCTCTGCTGGCACCGCTGGAAGTCGTCGAACGTCGCGTCGCCCGACTGGAAGCAGCCGTCGCACGAGTCGCGCTGACACTGGATCGACGCGGCGTAGGTCGCCGGACACTGCCCCTCGGCGAGCTCGTTGCGCGAGACGGCGAGGCAGCCGGCGATGTTGAGCGTGTAGTAGTAGCGATCGCGGTGCCACTGGATCGGGCCCGAGTTGTCGGGGGCCTCGATGCAGGCGCCGCACGCGTCGTTCGCGTCCTTCCACGTCTGACATGCGCTCCCCGCGTCGGTGCCGAGGCTCGCGATGCACGCCTGGAAGTAGGCCTCGATCTGCTGGGTGGAGCACGCCGTCGATCGCGTGGGCGGCTTCCAGTCGGCCTTGAACGACGCGGGGAGCGACGGCTTGCACTCGACAGGCCCGGTCGCGTCCCGCCCCGTGGTGTCGCCGTCCGTGTCGAAGCCCGGGCCGGTCTCCCCGCCGCCGGCGTCCTCTTCGTCCTCGTTGAAGCTGCTCGACGGGTCGCTGTCGCACGCGGCGGCGGCCAGCACGACGAGCCCCGCGGTCAGTCCGACGGACAAGAATGCGCGCGTCTTCTTCATGAACAAGCTCCCTCTCGTCTCATCATCCCATCCATCGACGAGCGAGGGCGCCTTCGTGCGCGCTGCCGGTGATGGGCGCGATCGAGTGTGCACGTTCGACGCCACGGGTCCCGCGCGCGGACGCGAGCGTCCTCCCGCGCGGCGCTCGCCATCGCCCCGCCGTTGTGCGCGAGCCGCACCGCTCTGGCCACACTTCTCCAAAAAGGCTGTAATCCAGCGCAGGTGCACAGGGTACGAGACTGGATCGTCCGGGGGGAAAAGAATGATCCAGGCTGATGTCTGCAGGACGCACAGCCTCGTCGCTCCCACCTCGACAATCGCGCCAAATCCCCTGATCTCGCGATCAGTCGTGCTTGGCAGGCTGCATGCACATGAAACCTCTGCCCGACGGGTAAATCAGCGACAGCGGATTGGGGCGCTGGCGCTGGAAACTCAGTCGAAGCGGAGGTTCAGACCATGATCGGATCCCGGGTTCTCGGAGCAGCGTGCGCCGCCATCCTCATCAGCTCCCTCGGCACCCTCGCGGGCTGCGGGGCCGCCGACGAGAAGACGGAAGGCGCGACCGCTCAGACCATCCAGGCCGCGAGCGTCTCGCTCGTCCTGCATGACGCGAACGGAACGCGCGTCGGCGAGGGCTCCGGCATCCTCATCGCGCCGCGCGTCGTGCTGACCTCGGGTCACCTCGTCGCCGGCATGGCGCGTTGGACGGTCACCTCGGGCGACGGCAAGACCAAGGTCAACGGCGTGCGCGGCATGACGTACGACTGGATGAACTACCAGAGCGACCTGTCCCACCCGCGCAAGCACGACGTCGGCGTCATCTACCTCGATCGCCCGATTCAGCTCTCGGCGTACCCCACGCTCTCCGATCAGCGCGTCGCCGCGAGCTCGAAGGGCACGCGGGTCCGCGGCACCGGCAGCGCCTTCCAGCTCCTCCCCGCGACGTTCGACCGCTTCAACACGTTCCCACACGCGTTCAACACCGACATCCCCGCGGGCGAGACGGTCGACACGGGCGGGGCGGTCGTGAACGAGAAGAACGAGATCATCGGCCTCGTGACCGGCCGCGGCCACACGACGGGCAAGCTCCACATCGCCCGCGTCGACGACCTCGTCGGCTGGCTCTCCCCCAAGGCAGTCTGCGGCCACAAGTCCGCCAAGACGGCCCTCAGCACCCGCACCTACGGGACCCCGCCGCCGAAGGACGGCTGCGAGGACGACGGCAACGGCACCTCGTCGAGCGGCGGCAGCTCGGGCTCGTCCGGCGACGGCAGCTCGGGCTCGTCGGGCAACGGCAGCTCGGGCTCGTCGGGCAACGGCAGCTCGGGCTCGTCGGGCTCCTCCGGCGGAGACGACGGCGTGCCGGGCAACTGCGACGACGGCGGCGGCGGCTACACGTCCGACGGCACGCCCATCCCGGGCGGCGGATCGGGCAGCGACGGCTCGTCGAGCGGCAGCAACGGCTCATCGAGCGGCGGATCGAGCGGCAGCTCGGGCGCCGGCAGCTCCGGCTCCTCCGGGGACGGTTCGTCGGGCAGCTCCGGCTCCTCCGGCGCCAGCTCCTCGGGCAGCTCGGGCAGCTCGGGCTCCTCCGGTTCGTCGGGCAGCTCCGGCTCCTCCGGCGCGGGCGGCTCCTCGGGCTCCTCGGGCAGCTCGGGTGACGGTTCGTCGGGCAGCTCGGGCGCCTCGTCGTCCGGCTCGTCGGGTAGCTCCGGCTCGTCGGGTAGCTCCGGCTCGTCGGGCTCGTCGGGCTCCTCCGGCGCGGGCGGCTCCTCGGGCTCCTCCGGTTCGTCGGGCAGCTCCGGCTCCTCCGGCGCAGGCGGCGGGAGCAACGGCGGCGACGCCGAGGTCTGCACCGGCCCGTCGGACAACCCGGATGTTTGCCCCCCCGAGCCGGACGGCTGCACGGGCCCGCAGTGCGGCGGCGGCTCGCCCGACAACTCGATCGACTACGGCGGCTGCGGCAGCTGCGGCGGCAGCGCGGGCGGCGGCACGATCATCCTCCGCTGAGCGAACCATCGAGCGCGCGCGATGGTGACATCGCGCGCATCCCCGGCGCCGCGTCTCCCCAAGGACGCGGCGTCGCGTCATTTGGCGCGCTGTTCGGGAGCCCGCCCTGCCCGCGGGCGCGGCGGGCTTGGCGCACTTGCTCTGCGCATCCCTCGATCGCCTCGTTCGAGCCGCGGCGCGAGGACGACGAGCGGCCGGGCCTCGATCTCAGCGACGCCACCCTAAGAGTCGGCGTTCGCGGCGCCCTGATCGACGATGAGGCTCTGCCACGCGCCCACGACCGCGCGCAGGACGCCGAGGCCGTCGACGTCGTCCGGCGCCTCGACGGCCTCGTGGGTCACGTCGATCACGTCATCGATCCTGGGGAGCAGGACGTTCTGCATCGCCGTCTCGTCGGCGAGCCTCGGGGCTTCCTCGCCCCGGCGAACGCGCGCGAGCGGGCCGCGACGCGGCAGCGGCGCGCGGCGGCCGTGGAGGAAGGCGGCGAGCGCCGCGCGGGCCGAGGGCGCGATGTGGTCGAAGATGACGCCCACAGCCAAGCCGTCATCGCCGGGGCGACGCCCGTGGACGACGCGCGCGACGGTCGCCTCGGCGTCGATCCACAGGCCGGGGATCGCGAACGAGACGATGAGCGACTCGCCGGTGAGCACGCGCGTGCGCAGCGGAAGGAGCAGGCCGTCGATCGAGACGTCGAGCGTGCGGTCGGCGATCAGCTTGAAGTCGTGCTCGCGCACGGCCTGACAAGGCAGCACGACCTCGCGGCGAGACGCGCCTCGGCGCGAGTCGTGGACCGACCACGAAGACCCGAGCGCGGGCGCGCCGGGAGGCGGAGAGGCGAACGACGGGAAGACGAGTGCGGTCATGTCACGATGCTCCGGACGGTGGCAGCCCAGTCGATCCGCTGCGCGCGGCGCGGGACAGGCGGTGGAACGTTCCGCAGGTGCCCGCGGAGGATGAAGCGCTTCACGCGCGGCAGCGTCGAGAAGCGGAGCGCGACCCCTCTCCCCTTGTCGCCTGGCCGTCGTCCGCGGACCAGGCGTGCGACACGCGCCTCGGTGTCGAACCAGATCCCGAGCTCCGTCGCGCGGAACGAGACGAAGACGTTCTCGCCAGGCTCGAGCTCCGTGTCGGTCGCGACGAGCATCCCATCCGGCGAGACGTCGAGCGCCTTGTCCGCGACGAGGCGAAAGTCGCGCTCGCGCACGATCTGGCAGGTCATCGCGACGGCGCGCCGAACCTCCCGGCGTTCATTCTTGCGGATGAAGAGCTGCATGTGGGTGATCGTAGGTGTCACCCTGGCTCCGCGGCCAACTTCCCGCCGATCGCTCACGGTGGGGTAAGGACGCCCGCGCCCGTCAGCGACGCTTGCCGCCGCCGCGCGAAGGCCGGGGCGCGACCACCCTGCCCTTCCCGGCCTTCCCCGGCTTGCGCTTCCCCTCGAGCCGCTTCGCCCCCGCCGCCTTCGCGCCCGACGCCGTCCCCTCGGGCGCGCGGGCGCCCGACGCCGTCACGCCCCCCGCGCCGTCTCCATCGGGCAGAGCGCGCGCGACCGCCGCGGCGTCGACGACGTCGGCGCAGCAGCGGAAGCCGGTCGAGTAGTCGTGGTAGCGAGCCTCGTGCGCCGTCGTCTTGTACCCGCATCCCTCGCCGTGCCCGGCGCTGGCGACGTCCTGGTAGTAGCCGCCGTAGAACGTGCCGCTCCGATCGGCCACCCACTCGTGCAGGTTGCCGACCATGTCGTAGACGCCGTAGCCGTTGGAGCAGCGCGCGCGATCACCCGTCTTCGCGAGGGTCCCCGCGAGCTGATTCAGCTCGGGCTGGTTCATCGTCGACGCGTCGTAGCGGAAGCCGAAGAGCGCCACGACCGGGTTCTTGCCGTTGTCGTTGCAGCGCCCCACCTCGCGCTCCTCGGCGTAGCCGTAGCGCTTGTTCTCCGGTCCGCGGCAGGCCTTTTGCCACTCCGCCGCCCGGCAGAGGCGCTTGCCCGACGCGTTGCACGCCCGCTCGGCCTGCGTCGCGCTGATGTACCCCTGCGGGACGACGTCGGGCTCGCTGATCGCGCGGACGTGGTGGTGCGCGCGAACGATCGCGAACGGTGAGAACGCGTACTCCTCGCCGGTCGGCGTGACCTCGACGAGGCTCGCCTCGTAGCGGTCGATGCAGAAGCGTCCTTCGATCGAAGCCATCTCGGGCGTGCAGCCACCTCGCGCGATCGCGGCCGCCGTCGCGCCGACGGCCGCGGCGACGAGGCCGGCGCTCGTCTCGCCGCCAGCCTTCGCGGCGCCGCTCACGTCGCCCTTGCCGACGACGCGGCCGGCTTGGGCGTCGCTCGACGACGCGGCGCAACCCGCCGAGAGGACGAGCGTCGCCGCCAGGGCAGCGGCCCGCACGACGATCTCCCGCGTCTCACGCCAGCGCACGACCTCGAGTTAGCAGCCGTCGTGCCGCGCGACGTGCCCTCGCGCACCAGGCAGATCCCAGGGGATTTCAGCGCGGACGGAGCTTGCCAGCGCCCGTGGGCGGTCGACCTGGGGCACGCCCTATCCACCACGGCACGCGGAGGGCTCGCCGCGGCGGGCGCTCGCGGTGAACCGCGCGGATCTGCTCAGGGCTCGCCCGCGGCGCCGTCCGCGCGCGGATGGCTCGTCGCTTGCTCGTCGATCCACGAGCCGTCATGCGAGCCCACCGCGCCTACCACGAAGCTCCCAGCGAGGTCGTCGCCGACGACACCGTGCAGGACTTCGCGTTCGCGGACACGGTCATCGCCGCCGATCTCGACGAGGTCTCGCCGTCCAGCGGCCTCCTCGTGAGCGACGACAGCGGCCAGCGCCTGATGACGCCGGTCGCGTATGCGCCGCCGATCGTCGAGCTCCACCCCGCGCTCGCGACACGGCTGCGCCTGGCGTGGGCGCGGGCGCGCCACACGTGGACGCGCGTCCGCTACGGGCTGCGCGCCTCTCGCGACGAGATGAACGAGCTTTGGAGCGCCACCGCCGAAGATCCGCGCATCGCGCGGGACGACGACCCGCTCGCGCGCGCGGCGCTGGTGGGTCGCCGCATGCGGACGCTCTTTTCGTTCTTCGAGTGGGACCGCGCCGATCTGCTTCGCGCGGCGTGGATCGGGCTCGTCGTGTTCTTCCTCGTCGCGACGGCGGGCGCGCTCGCGCTCCAGTCCGACGCGACCGACAGCGCGTCGGGTCACCGGTCCGGTTCGACCGCCTCGAAGCCCTGACGCTCGCCCGACGCGGCGGTGACCGGCCGCGCCGGCGCGCTCCGCTGGATCGCTCGGCGGACTTGCAACTGCCCGCTCGGACGGGCACGATCACGCCATGGTGTCATCGCCCGGCCGCTTGGTCGTCGGAAGCCTCACTGCCGCGTTGATCTCGCTCGGGGTGTTCGCCTGCGGCGACGACGAGACCGAGGACGGACAGGGGACGGACGTGACCCCTGACCCCGAGCCGCTCTTCCGCGCCCTCGAGGACGACCTCATCAAGACGTGCGGCGGCCCCAACGGCACCTGCCACGTCCGCGGCAGCTTCCAGCAAGCGCCCACGTGGCTCGGTGGGCCCGATCCGTACGTCACCGTGAAGCGATACCGCGGCGTCCTCCCCGCCACGAAGGAGGTCGGCGACAGCATCCTCCTCACGCAAGTCAGGCACGCCGGCCCCGCGCTGGCCGACGCGCCGGACGATCTCTATCGTCGCGTCTCGGACTGGCTCACAGCGGAGGTCCCCGGACCGCCGCTCCCGAACACCGGCGCGTTCAGCGTCCTCAGTGGCTTCAACAGCATCCCCCTCGACACGGTCGCGCCGGGTCTGACGGACGCGCGCCTCACGTTCCTCGCCACGGAGATGAACGGGACGCTCACCCTCGACGCGCTCAAGCTCGTCGCTCCCCCCAACGCCAACGTAAAGGTGGACTCGCCGTTCTTCGTCATCCTCCCGCGCAGCGGCAAGGTGAAGGCGGAGCCCGAGGTGAACGGCTTCAAGGGCGAGCTGACCGTGCCGGCGGGGGAGACCGTCGACCTCTTCACCGGCAAGATGATCCTCCTGCGCTGGGATCCCACCGGACAGCTCAAGATCGC